>JAUXRY010000010.1 GCA_030679915.1 Thiobacillus sp. | reverse complement strand
CGGCAAGGAAACGCGGACTGGTGTCGATATGCTTGTAACGTGCCATGCCCTTCTACCCATGCCTGTTGTTGACTCCGCAGTTCGAGGATTGATGGGCGCCAGGGTTCCGGATAGGCTGGGGTTTTTCTACACCCTCGTTAGGCCGTCAGGCGCATTGACCGCTGACGCGACGCAGCATGCGGAACTCGACGAACAACACAGTCAGGCTGAACATCGACATGCGGCCGGTGCTGCCGCTAAAAAATCCCAGTGGCGAACGAGAGAGATTAATACTCACGCTGCGGGCTCGACCGAGTTGCATCAGGCAGCAGGCTGACGCGCAAACAGGGAGAACTGCACGAACAGTAGCGACAGGCTGGTGAGGCTCATGCGCTCGGTCTGGCCGTAAAACCAGGCAAAAGGAGAGGGGCTCAGTTCGAGTACCAGTTGTTTTTGGCCGAATTGCAGTTTCATGATGCGCTCCTTGATGTGGGGGGTGATGCCTGAATACTTGCAATGCCTGTGCCACCTGGGCGCGCGATGGCCTGGTACAAAAAAACATCAACAAAACAACAGCTTGAAAATATTCCCGCGGGGCGGATGGTGGCGATGGGAAATCGCTTTGACGGAAACCCGTCAACCCGTGTCGAAATGGGCAACAATTGACGATCCATGCTCGGCTCGTTTTCAGCGCGAATATCGCTCGCCAACAGCCACAAGGTAGAATCCGGCTTTACGATTTAAGTGGTGCGTGTTCTGCGTATCACCCCTTTGGCATGATCATCCTTAAAAATCTCAGCCTGCGGCGTAGCGCCAAGGTCCTGCTCGACAATGCGTCGGTCTCCATTAATCCCGGTGAACGGGTCGGTCTGGTCGGGCGCAACGGCGCCGGCAAGTCCAGCCTGTTCGCGCTGTTAAACGGCACCCTGCACGAAGACAAGGGCGACTTTTCCGTCCCGTCGCAGTGGCGCATGGCCCAGGTGGCGCAGGACATGCCGGAAACCAGCGAGTCCGCGACCGATTTCGTCGTCGCCGGCGACACCGCGCTGGCCGAAGCGCAAGCTGAAGTGACCGCGGCGGAAGAAAGCGACGATGGCGAGCGAATGGCGCACGCTTACATGGCGCTGCACGACGCCGGCGCGCACGATGCGGAGTCACGCGCGCAGTCGCTGATTCTGGGACTGGGCTTTCAGGTGCGTGAACTGAATCAGCCGGTCAACAGCTTTTCTGGCGGCTGGCGGATGCGGCTTCAGTTGGCCCGCGCACTGATGTGCCCATCCGAACTGATGCTGCTCGACGAACCCACCAACCACCTCGACCTCGATGCGCTGGTGTGGCTGGAAGCCTGGCTCAAGAAATATCCCGGTACCATGCTGGTGATCAGCCACGACCGCGAGTTTCTTGATGCCGTGACCAATGTCACCCTGCATATCGAACACGGTCAGCTCACCCGTTACGGCGGCAACTACAGCAGTTTTGAAGACATGCACGCCGAGCAGCTGGCGCTGCATCAGGCAGCGTTTTCCAAGCAGCAGGACAAAATCGCCCACCTGCAGGACTTTATCAACCGCTTCAAGGCCAAGGCCAGCAAGGCCAAGCAGGCGCAAAGCCGGGTCAAGGCGCTGGACCGCATGGAGCGTCTGGCGCCGTTGCTGGCCAATGCCGATTTCACCTTTGAATTCAAAGAGCCGCAGAACCTGCCCAACCCCATGCTGTCGATCGACGCGGCCAGTTTTGGCTACCCGCCGCCTGCTGACGCACCGCCCGGCACACCGCCGACCGTCATCGTGCGCGGCGTCAGCAAATCCGTCTTCGCCGGCCAGCGCATCGGCATCCTCGGCGCCAACGGGCAGGGCAAATCCACGCTGGTCAAAACCGTCGCCCGCACGCTGGCGGTGGTCGAAGGCGAAGTGCTCGAAGGCCGCGGCCTCAACATCGGCTACTTCGCGCAGCAGGAACTCGACGTGCTGCGTCCCGCCGACACCCCGCTCGAACACATGATTCGCCTCGCCCGCGACACCATCGCCAATGGCGGCGCCGGCCAGTTCAGCAGCCGCGAGCAGGATCTGCGCACCTTCCTCGGCACCTTCAACTTCAACGGCGACATGGTCAAACAGGCCGTCGGCACCATGAGCGGCGGCGAAAAAGCTCGCCTCGTGCTGTGCATGATCGTGTGGCAGCGCCCCAACCTGCTGTTGCTGGACGAACCGACCAACCACCTCGACTTGGCCACGCGCGAAGCGCTGGCGATGGCGCTCAACGAATTCGAAGGCACCGTCATGCTGGTCAGCCACGACCGCGCCCTGTTGCGTTCGGTGTGCGATGAATTCTGGATGGTCAGCAAAGGCGGCGTCGAGCCGTTCGATGGCGATCTGGACGATTACCAGCGCTATCTGCTGGACGAGAGCAAGCGCCTGCGTGAAGAGATCAAGCAGGCTGGCAAGGTGGCGGATGTGCCGGTGGTTAAAGCGGAACCTGCACCGGTGGCGGCGAAGAAGCCGGTTGCTTCGGGCAAGGTCAAGTCGCTCAAGCAGAAGCAGGAGCGGCTTGATAAAAGCATGGCTGCATTGCAGGCGGAGAAGGCTGCATTTGAAGCGCGGCTGGGGGGAACGCTTTCGGTTGAGGAGATTACTGAAACCGGAAAGCAGTTGCAGCATGTGATTGATGAGTTGGCGATTGAGGAGGGGGAGTGGTTGGCGTTGGCGGGGGAGATTGAGGGGTTGGAAGCGGGGGTCTAGGCATAAGCGCCCTCACGGCCGTTCGCCCTGAGATTGTCGCGTGATTAAAGTATTTACCTTAAGCCCGTTCGCCCTGAGCCTGTCGAAGGGTATGGTTGTTTTAGTTGAGGTGTTCGTAGAACCACTGACCCTTGGCCGGGGGTAGCCCGGCGGCTAGTTACTTTCTTTGTCTCGCCAAAGAAAGTAACCAAAGAAAGGCGACCCCGACAGCCCCGAATTCCCGAAAACCAAGCCTGCCGAGTGGGCGGCAAAGAACTCGCCCCGCTTTTGCTAGGTTGATTTAATTTTGTGAGCGGGGCTCAAACACCTTTGCCGCTGATCCACCCGACAGTCTCAGTTTTCGGCGGGGCTGAGAGGGGAGTAAGGTCAAAACCCGGGCAGTGGTGAAGGGGGATTTTTGGTTACTATTTGAAATTCATACATTTTAGGCTTTGTTCTGCGATCAAAGCGTCCTTTGGTAGCTTGGCCTGAAGAGGTTTCTCATCTTAAATATATCCACAATCGTATTGAAAAACTCCCATCTCCGGAATCCAACCAAGCTGCCCGAAAATTCCGATTGCGGCCTTATTTCTCTTGTCACATTTAGGTCCTAACCAAATTTCTGGTGCAACACACCAAATAACCCCTCGGTCCCCCTCCTCTAGAAACACATGCTCGACGTACGGAACGATCAACCCACCTGCGACTCGCGTTTGTACTTGCTCAGATGGGATGTTAAGTATTAGTCGAACCTCCTGCTCTTCCGCGAACGCGGGGTTCTTGATTCTTAAAATCTCGCTGTAGATATTTTCCAATGGTTTTGGGTTGTCAGAAATGGCTTTCCAGAAAGCATTTACTGCGCCACCAGAATCCTTGTGCATCTTTGTCAACGCATCAATTTCCACCTCAAATTTGCTAACCAGGCCATTTATGAAATCATCATGATCTTCATAAATGCAGCTTACAAGAGACCTATGGGGGAGTTTCTGGTAGCCAAATAAGTGCTTCTCATCGAAGCCAATGGCCGCACCGCGGCCGTCATCTGCGTATGCTCTCCACTGGCTGAGCACTTTAGGCGAACGAGAAAGTGAGAAGACGCAGTGACATCTCGAAAGGTTGTGCCAATGAAATGCCCATTCAAGCGTCTCTCGACAAGAACCTTCAAACTTTCCTAGTAGAAGTTCAATAGCATGTTGAAGTTCTTGTTGGTCGTTAAGGTAGCGACAGTCACTAGCCCAGACTTTACCCGTTCTAATAATGCTGTTGAGCCCAGAGATAGTTGTGTAGTGATACAGGATTGATTTATCACTCATGCGTATTCATCTTTCATAGGGCGACTCATTGATTAGATAGGGCCTATTGGCCACAGATGTGATCTGCCAAATTTGTGAAGCCTAAATGGTAACCACAAACCTACCTTTACCACTGCCCTGGTTTTGACTTCCTCCCCTCTCAGCCCCGCCGAAAATTGGGCCTGTCGGGTGGATCAGTGGCAAAGGTGTTTGAGTCCCGCTCACAAAAAAGCAATTCAAAACAGCAAAAGCGGGGCGAGTTCTTTGCCTCCCATCCGGCAGGCTCGGTTTTCGGGAACCCGAAGGGCGGGGATGTTGGGGTGCGTTTTCTTGGGTTACTTTCTTTGTCGCATTGACAAAGAAAGTGACTAGCCGCCGGGCTACCCCCGGCCAACGGTCAGCAGCCCCAACGCATCCCCCAACTGCACCACACCCGAAACCCTCCCCAACCAAGTTAAAATGCCGCTTTCCCGAAAAGCCGTGTATTTGCCGTGAAACCCACCTTTCAGGACACCATCCTCACCCTGCAACGCTACTGGGCCGAGCGCGGTTGCGCGCTGCTGCAGCCCTACGATATGGAGGTCGGCGCAGGCACCTCGCATACCGCCACCTTCCTACGCGCCTTGGGCCCCGAGCCGTGGAAGGCCGCCTACGTGCAGCCGAGCCGCCGCCCCAAGGACGGCCGCTATGGCGATAACCCCAATCGTTTGCAGCATTACTACCAGTTTCAAGTGGTGTTAAAGCCCGCGCCGGCGGACATTCTGGAGTTGTATCTGGGTTCGCTGGAAGCGCTGGGGTTCGACCTGAAGAAGAACGACGTGCGCTTCGTCGAGGACGACTGGGAAAACCCCACGCTCGGCGCCTGGGGGCTGGGCTGGGAGGTGTGGTTGAACGGCATGGAGGTGACGCAGTTCACCTATTTCCAGCAGGTGGGCGGCATCGACTGCAAGCCGATCACCGGCGAAATCACCTACGGCCTGGAGCGCTTGGCGATGTATCTGCAGGGCGTGGAAAGCGTGTACGACCTGGTGTGGACCGAGGGGCTGACGTATCGCGATGTGTATCACCAGAACGAGGTCGAGCAGTCGACCTACAATTTCGAGCACAGCGATGTCGATTTCCTGCTCACCGCGTTTACCGCACACGAAAAGAAGGCGCAAGAGCTGATGGCAGCGCAGCTGGCGTTGCCGGGCTATGAACAGGTGCTGAAAGCTGCACACACCTTCAACCTGCTCGACGCGCGCGGCGCGATTTCGGTGACCGAGCGCGCCGCCTACATTGGCCGCATCCGCAATCTGGCGCGCGCGGTGGCCAAGAGCTATCTCGAAAGCCGTGCTCGGTTGGGCTTCCCGATGGCGCCCAGGCCCTGGGCCGATGAAGTGCTGGCAAGCCTCGTGAAGAAGGAAGCAGCATGACGCCGCAAAATCTGCTGATCGAACTCTTCGTCGAAGAGCTTCCCCCCAAGGCGCTGAAAAAGCTGGGTGAGTCGTTTGCGGCCACGTTGACGGAGAGTCTGGTTTCACAGGGCTTAGCCGATGCAGATGCTGCGGTGACCCATTTCGCGACACCACGCCGGTTGGGTGTGCGGATAGAAAACGTGCTGTCACGCGCGGCTGACAAAGCGGTGTCCACCAAGTTGATGCCGGTGAGTGTGGGGCTGGATGCCGAAGGCAAAGCCACGCCCGCGTTGCTGAAACGCCTGGCCGCACTGGGTGCGGATGATTCAGCGGTCAGCCAGTTGCGTCGTGCGGCGGACGGCAAGAACGAAGTCTTGTTTTATGACAGCGTGGCGCCGGGCACGTTGTTGGTCGAGGGTTTGCCACGCGCGCTGGAAACGGCGATGGCGAAGCTGCCGATTCCGAAGGTAATGACCTATCAGCTGGCCGATGGCTGGACCACGGTCAATTTTGTGCGCCCGGTACATGGACTGGTGGCATTGCATGGTGCGGACGTGGTGCCGATGTCGGTGCTGGGTTTGCAGGCCGGGCGCAACACGCAAGGCCATCGCTTCGAGGCGCGCATCAACCCGGTGGTGATTACTTCGGCCGACGCCTATGCCGAACAGATGAAAGACGACGGTGCGGTGATCGCCAGCTTTGCTGAGCGCCGTGCCGAAATCGTGCGCCAGTTGCAGGCGTCCGCTGCGCCGTCTGGACTAAAGCCAATCGAGGACGAGGCGCTGCTGGACGAAGTCACGGCACTGGTCGAGCGCCCCAACGTGTTGGTTGGCAAGTTCGAAGAGGCTTATCTCGACGTGCCGCAGGAATGCCTGATCCTGACCATGAAGGCGAACCAGAAATATTTCCCGTTGCTGGATGCAGCGGGCAAGCTCACCAACCAGTTCCTGATTGTGTCCAACATCTCGCCCGACGACGCGTCGGCAGTGATCCAGGGTAACGAACGCGTGGTGCGCCCGCGTCTAGCTGACGCCAAGTTCTTCTTCGATCAGGATCGGAAGAAAACACTCGAGTCCCGTGTGGCGGGGCTGGCCAAGGTGGTCTATCACAACAAGCTGGGTACCCAGAGCGAGCGCGTGACGCGGGTGCGGGCAATTGCCAAGTGGGTCGCGGAGCAGGTCGGGGCGGACGTTAACGCCTCTGACCGCGCTGCGCAGTTGGCCAAGGCCGATTTGCTGACCGACATGGTCGGCGAGTTCCCCGAGCTTCAGGGCATCATGGGCGGCTATTACGCGCGCCACGACGGCGAGGACGAGCAGGTGGCGCAGGCCATTGCCGACCAATATCTGGTGCGGCGTGAAGAGACCGAAGCGGTCTCGAATCTCGTTAGCGAAGTGCTGCAGATCGCGGATCGCATGGAAACGCTGGTTGGTATTTGGGGCATCGGCCTCAAGCCGACCGGTGACAAAGATCCGTTTGCGCTGCGTCGCCATGCGCTGTCGGTGATTAAATCGTTCCAGTTGCTGGATTTGATGGCGAGCCTCGATGGCAATAGTTTGCAGCTCAAGCTCGACGAGCTGATCGAGCATGCTCTGTCCGTGTTCCCGGCAGGTTTGCTGGCTGAGAACGTCGCCGAAGAACTCAAGCTGTTCATTTACGAACGTAATGCCAATCAAATGGCACTCTGGTTCGATGCTACAACCGTCTCGGCGGTTTTTTCCAAGATGCCACCTTTGCACGAAGTCATGAAACGATTGCGTGCGGTAAAGGAGTTCGCCACGCTGCCGGAGTCGCCCAGCCTCGCCGCTGCCAACAAGCGCGTCGGCAACATCCTGAAAAAAGCCGAAGGGGAAGTGGGCGCTGCAGCTGACCCGGCGCGTTTTGTTGAAGCGGCTGAAACCGCGCTGTTTGCCGCGCTCAGCGAGATTGCACCCAAGGCCGATGCCGCGTTTGCAGCAGGCGATTACACGACTTCTCTGCAGGCGCTGGCCGCCCTGAGGGAACCAGTCGATGCCTTCTTCGACAACGTGATGGTCAACGCCGACGATCCTGCGCTCAAGGCCAACCGACTGGCGCTATTGAACCAGTTGCACCAGACCATGAACCGGGTAGCTGACATCTCCCGCTTAGCCGCTTAAACTCACGCCATGAAGCTCATCATTCTCGACCGCGACGGCGTCATCAATATTGGCTCCGACCAGTTCATCAAGTCACCGGAAGAATGGAAACCCATTCCCGGCAGCCTGGAGGCGATCGCGCGGCTGACACGCGAGGGCTGGCGCGTGGTGGTGGCAACCAATCAGTCGGGACTGGCGCGCGGGCTGTTCGAGATGGCGACGCTGAACGCCATCCACGCCAAGATGCACAAGGCGGTGGCGCAAGCAGGCGGGCGCATCGAGGCGGTGTTTTATTGCCCGCATTCGGCGGAAATGGATTGTGACTGCCGTAAACCCAGAACGGGGCTGTTTAACGAGATTGCCGCACGGTATGGACGCGACCTGATTGGCGTGCCCTCGATAGGCGACTCGCTGCGTGATTTGCAGGCAGCGGCCAGTGTGGGTGCACGGCCGTTTCTGGTGAGAACCGGCAAGGGCGAGAAAACCTTGCTGGTGGGCGGCTTGCCCGAGAACACCCCGGTATTCATCAATTTGAGCGAGGCAGTCGAATACCTGCTTGTGGCAGTGGCATGAATTTGTTCCGCTCGGTGATTTTCGCGGTCTTGCAGACCGTGCTGACAATATTTTTCAGTGTGGTTGCATTGTTCAGCTTTCCCTTTTCTGCGCATGCGCGCTACCGATTGATCACGGGATACAACCATATGGTGATCTGGCTGGCGCGTTGGGTGTTGGGTATCCAGTATGTGATTCTGGGCGCGGAAAATCTGCCGACACAACCCTCCATTATTCTGGCCAAACATCAGTCGGCCTGGGAAACAGTGGCATTTCTGTGTCTGTTCCCCCCCATCTCGCCCGTGATCAAACAGGAGCTGCTGAAGGTGCCGTTTTTCGGCTGGGCGTTCCGCATGCTTTCCCCCATCGCTATCGACCGCGGCGCCGGCCGCGAGGCGCTGAAGCAGATCGTCAGTCAGGGCAAGGAAAAACTCGCACAAGGATTCTGGGTGCTGGTGTTTCCCGAAGGCACGCGTATCGCGCCGGGCGAGAAAGGCCGGTACGGCATCGGTGGTGGCTGGCTGGCGGCGGATTCCGGCGCGCCCATCGTGCCGGTGGCGCACAATGCTGGCGAAGTCTGGCCGAAAAATGCCTTCATCAAACGCCCCGGAACCGTCACGGTCAGCATCGGCCCCGCAATCGAAACTGTCGGCAAGAGCGCAGCAGATCTCACGCGTGAAGTGGAAGCCTGGATAGAAGGTGAAATGACGAGGTTGCCCCCTGCTGCCGCGCGCCAATAGCGGCGTGTTGCAGATCGGCGACGCCGCCATTCCGTATCAGCTGCGGCGTTCACGCCGCCGCCGTACGTTGGGATTGACGGTAACCGCGTGCGAAGTGCGTATTCACGCACCTAGCTGGACGCCGCGCGGTGAAATTGAACATTACGTGATTCAGCAGCAAAGCTGGCTCAGCCGGGCATGGACGAAAATACAGCTACGCACACCGCAAGCTGCAGCCGAACCCTTGAATACCGTGCGTTATCTTGGACGAACTCTCAGGCTCGACATCCGGCCCGCGTTGTTCAGTGCGGTGCGTCGATACGGCGATACATTGCGTATCGACGCGCCGTACGATGCTGACACCAACGCCCTGATCCGAGACTGGCTGCGCGGGCGCGCAGAACGATTGTTAGCCTGGCGGCTCGCGCGTATCGCGCAGAAACTGGGGCGCACCCCCAGCCGTTTTGCGCTATCCAACGCACAGACGCAGTGGGGCAGTTGCACCCAGCGTGGCCATGTCCGGCTTAACTGGCGCTTGGTGCAGGCGCCGCTTACGCTGATCGATTACGTTGCGGCACACGAGCTTGCCCACCTCGTTCATCTCGACCATTCGCCGCGCTTCTGGGCGCAAGTCGCGGTCCTGTGTCCTGATGCGCTTGCGCGACGCGCCGAGTTGCGCACAATGGGCGCTTCGCTGTTTCTTATTTGATAACAGCTTTATTTAACGACTGCCTGATTTGACTTCAGCGGGGTTTAACCACGATGCGAATACTTCACACCATGTTGCGGGTCGGCGATCTTGATCGTTCGATTGATTTCTACACCCATGTGCTGGGCATGAAGTTGTTGCGCCGCAAGGATTACCCCGGTGGCAAGTTCACCCTTGCTTTTGTCGGTTACGACACCGAAGACAAAGCCGCAGTACTTGAACTCACCTACAACTGGGGTGTGGATAAATACGAAGTCGGCAGCGGTTACGGCCACATCGCGATTGAAGTCGATGACGCCTACGCGGCGTGCGATGCCGCCACCGCGAAGGGCGGCAAGGTGCTGCGCCCGGCCGGCCCGATGTCGCATGGCACCACAGTGATCGCGTTCATCGAAGACCCGGACGGTTACCCGATCGAGTTCATCCAGAAAGGCACAGCCGGGTGGACGCGGGAATCAACCGCGTAACGAGGGTGTAGAAAAACCCCAGCCTATCCGGAACCCTGGCGCCCATCAATCCTCGAACTGCGGAGTCAACAACAGGCATGGGTAGAAGGGCATGGCACGTTACAAGCATATCGACACCAGTCCGCGTTTCCTTGCCG
>JAUXRY010000009.1 GCA_030679915.1 Thiobacillus sp. | reverse complement strand
CGGCAAGGAAACGCGGACTGGTGTCGATATGCTTGTAACGTGCCATGCCCTTCTACCCATGCCTGTTGTTGACTCCGCAGTTCGAGGATTGATGGGCGCCAGGGTTCCGGATAGGCTGGGGTTTTTCTACACCCTCGTTAGTCGCATCCACTGTTCACTGTCCGCCGGACTTCAATCTTGCTTGCGCTTTATTGCTTGAGCGCCATCCCCCGGAATGCACCTACCGAGGTGCCGGGGAGTGGACGCAGGCAATGACAGCGTGCCACTTCACCATCCCCCACGTTGCGGGATAAACGCCCAAGTCGTAACAGTTCAATTGATAGCGTGGTTTTTGCCCCCGGCTGAAAGCGTGGAACCACACACACTGCGTCAGCGTAGGTAGAATGGGGCGATTGCCCTATCGAATCCGGAAAGCGATCATGAGGCTGAGTCCTATTGCAGGTAACGCGTTGTGCGTACCGATACTGTCGGAATCGCCACTGACGCGCCCGGCCATGCAAGTCGATACGCACACACCCTACATGAAGGTTCATGAAAGCCGAATGGGATGGCTACATGCTCCTGGTCAATTTGCACAATGATGGTTACGCCTACATTGGCGGGTTCTGAGCGCGATAATGCAATCAGCAAGCGGAAAGCCGCTGCGCAAGGTCAAACAAACTCAAGAGGAAATAACAATGGCTACACCCGACACGCATAACTTTGCCGTGTTTTGCGATTTTGAGAACGTGGCGATCGGGCTGAAAGAAAACAACTACCCGGATTTCAAGATACGCCCGATTCTTGAGCGGCTGCTGCTCAAGGGCAGCATCGTGGTGAAGAAGGCCTATTGCGACTGGGACCGCTACAAGGAATACAAGCGGGACATGCACGAGGCGGCGTTCGAATTAATCGAGATTCCGCATGTGCGGCAGTCGGGCAAGAATTCAGCGGATATCCGTATGGTGGTGGATGCGCTCGACCTTTGTTATACCAAAACGCACATTGATGCGTTTGTGATTGTCAGTGGCGATTCCGATTTCTCTCCATTGATATCCAAGCTCAAGGAGAACGGCAAAAGTGTGATTGGAATTGGGGTGCGTGGGTCTGCATCGTCGCTGTTGATTGGTAACTGCGACGAATTCATTTTTTATGAAGATCTGGTTCAAGCGAAATCCGCGCCACTTAAACCACAACAAAAGCCGCCCGCCAGGAAACCCGCCCCAGCAGCGCAACCCGTAAAAGAAACCGTTGTGCAGAGCGCGGCCGTGAAGGAGACGACTCCCGTCGCTGCAAAGACGGCGAGCCGTCGCCGTGCCAGACCGATTGTCGATGTGGCGGCGTCCGCTGATGAAGTTCAGACTGCTGCAAAGGCCGAGCCGAGCGCAGAAGACAAGAAAAATTGTGCGATTGAAGTCGTGGTGAGCACGACAGAGCAGTTGATGGCTGATCGTGGCGGCGAGGGCTCAATCTCGGCTTCGATGATCAAGAATACGATCAAACGTGTCCATCCGGGTTTCAGTGAGTCAGAATACGGCTACAGTGCATTCGGAAAGATTCTTGACGATGCGCATAAGAAAGGCGCGCTGGTGGTGGAGCGCAAGGAAGGGGGCGCTGTCAATGTCAGCCTCGCTCCTTCACGAGGGGAGTAAACGAAAGGTCCGCTCGGGGGCGCTAGCTTCCCCATCACTCCTTTGTACCCCCATGCCGGGGCTTGCAATTGCATCACTGGATAACAGATGTTAATGGCTCGGCCCGTCTATGAACCCATAGTCGGGCTATTTGATACGTTCAATTTCCCCCATGGGTTTCCGGTCGCGTCTCGTGGATCACGTATGACATTGATGTGCATGCCGTTGTGACGTTTTCCAATAGAACAAAATTGAAGAGTGTTGTCCCAAATGCTGTTTATCGCACCGTTCGTGCACGCATTGATGCCATATTGTCTGATTGTTTATGTCGCAGATTGACCTACAAATAGAGGTCATGAGCCTGCTGGTTATAGGGAGCTCATTCCAGATATTTCAAGAGGATCTCATCATGCGAAATGTACAAATTGAATACCGTGGTCCGGATCACGGCTTTCAGGCTGCCAGCTTGCTTGCAAAAGACGCTGCGAAGGAAAACAAAATGAAGGACCCAACCATCATGGCCTGGCATCAGGACCGCAAACTGGGAACGACGCCCTTTTACGACGGTGCCAACCCGGAAACCTGGTGGGCAAAGTTTGGTGAAGGCAACGGTGGCAGACTGGAAGTTCGAGTGGGCGACGACTACCAGTTCATCATGATGGATGCACGTGGCTACGAAACGATTGGCGAGTTGCCCCTGCGTAACCTGACGGATAGCAAAGGCAATCAGTACCTCTGCTACACACCGATCCAGGGAATGGATTCTTCGATACCCAAGCTTGAAGCCTGCTCGCTTCTGGATGGGTGGTTGGCAGATCAGTACTGACCTTTGTTGAAGCTTCCAACCTGGTCGCGGAGGGTCGGACAAAGCCGCGAAAATGGCTAAGGTGGATCATTTTATTTGATCCAGCATGCCCCGTCCTTCACCCGCCACAAAATCAATTTAATGGACGCGCTTCAACGCCCTGATTGTATAAAGCGTGACAGTTGTTAACAACGCTGCTGAAAGTTTCGTACGATTATTTAACTCAGTGCATTGATACGAATGCTTGAGTCTCGATCGATCAGGAGACAGGCTCATGAGCAGAAATCTCACACTACTCCGTATCCAAATGGCAGGGATATTGTGCGCATCGTTACTGGCGGTAGCGCCTGTATTGGCGGGAGACTGGGGTATCAATCTTTATGGCCTCTCCTATCATTGGGATCGTGATGTGGCCAGGCAAAATGATCTCGACAACGAGTTTAATCCGGGGCTGGGAGTCCGCTACAGCATGGGTTCGTGGCTCAAGGCCGACGCCATTATCGATGCGGGCGCGTATTACGATTCCGGGCGGAATACGGCAGTCTATGCTGGAGCAGGGCTGCTGTGGCCCCTGGACAAGGACAAGCGCTTTAATCTGGGTGCAGTTCTCACGGCTTTTCATAGTGACACCTACAATCGTGGGGATCCCTTCATCGCGCCCCTTCCCCTGTTCTCCTTGCGGTTGGACGGGGTGACGTTGAACTTGACACATTTTCCCAAGATCAGAAATTTCAACGAAGTAGCTGCTACCGCCATGTTTATCACGATCCCCTTGCACTAATTAGTCAAATCAGGCGGGCATCTTCGAACTGTTCTCAGTACGCCTGTAGCACAATGCATGATCCAGTCAGTGCAGTTACGTTTTTTTCAAAGCGGGTCAAGTCACTGCGTTATCCGATATTTACAAGCGCGATACTTAAAACGAATACAGGTTTTTCAAACATGAACGATCGGTGTGCATCATGACCGCTATGCAAACACCCGAGGCTCCCTCGACGATGTCCGGAAGAGTGTTCAGTGATGAACTGCACCAGATCCGGGAAGTGCACATTGAGACTGAATCCATTCTGCAAAGCCTGGCGGCATTGCAGAATGATGCTCCCTGCGCAAGCTGCGCTAACGTGTGCTGCAAGGAAATCCTGTGCAGGGAAAGTATCGAAAGTGATTTTTTGCGTTTCGTACTGGGCGCGCGGGTGGATGACTACAGCTTGAGCGATGGATGGTATGTGCCGGGTTCCGGTTGTCGGCTCAGCTTTGGCCGGCCGTTGGTCTGCTACGAATTTTTTTGCGAGCGATTTGATACGCAGGAAGTGAGTTCACTGAAGCAACTCTCGCGCGCATTCAAGATGGTTTATTCCAATGTATTTGCCGGTCAGCACATTCTGGTGGTTGACAATATCAGTCGAATCAGCAAAAACAAGCTGCGTGTTGTCCTGGATAGGCTGCAAGGGTTAAGGGATCAGGCGAACAGGGCACTGCGAGAGGCTCTGCTCACGCAGTTGGCCAAACAATCAAGTCGTATTGAGGTCGATAGCGGTTATGACGCGGGTACGGAGCCGTCGCAAGCGTGAAAGCGGTTTCGGACCGAGCATTGCGGCCCTGAGCAACACGGGAATTGCCTGCTATGCGCCTTTAGGCGGCGAATTGACCGGAATATGTCGGCATCGCTTATCCTATAGGCCGTTCTGCGCCGAAATCGTAGGCGCAATCCCAACGGCGACTGCCGTTGATCAGCATTTATCAAGCAATCCAGAAAGCATGCCATGAAGAAATCCGATCTAGACAGAAATGAAGGTCTGAAAATAGCCAGCCAGATGAAGCATGCCGGCACGCCGGACCGCTTCGGCAGCGCAGCCAATCCAGGCGTAACGCGACGCGATCAGCGCAAACTCGACCAGGCCCAGGGTTTGATCCCGTTTGCCGTGAAAATCGATGGCGAATTGGTGAAGCAGATTCAATCCCTGGCTGAATCCAGCGGCGAGGGCATCAACGAAACGGTAGCGGCCTTGTTGACCAAAGGTTTGTCCAAATAAAACACGGTAACCAGCGGGACTAAATACGCCGGTCTAGGGCATTGCCCTTCAGGGCTTGAAGCGGGGCTAGAACGGGAGGGTGTAAATGGAGGCGTTTTTTGTATCCGTGTTGCTGGTGGTCGCCGGGGTGTTTTGGTGGCATCGGACTGCCGCGCAGAAAAAAATTCAGGTTCCCCCTGCTGTAACACGGGCCCCTCGCAGTGGCTATCACTGTGTTGAAGTAAAAACCGGGAATTACGCTTGCGAGGCAGCAGCAAAGCTTGGGGAGGTGCGCTTTCTGCCCAATGAAGCCCCCACCCTGCCTTTGCCCGGATGCAGCGCGCCAAAATGTGCGTGCAGTTTCGTCCATTACGATGACCGCCGGGATGATATACGCCGAGGCACTTATGGCGAGTGGGCAAGTATCCCGCCTGAAGAGGAAGGTGAGCGGCGTGCAAGATCCGAGCGGCGCAAGTCGCCGGACAGTGTGATCAAGCCGACGATGGGCCGTTGACCCATTGATGATACAAAGCACAAACCAAACTTTTTTTCTACGTTGACTTTGAAATGGGTGCAAGGGTAGAAACTCAAATCCCTATCTGGAGTAAGAAAAATGGTTGACGCAAATGCCGCCATTGCAGCTGTTACTGCTGAAATGGCCAAGCTGCGGCGCACCTATACCGATCGCTTGCCGATAGAGATAGCCGAGCTGACAGCGCTCGCGGAAGGTTTGACGGGCAGCGAGGATGAGCGCCCCAAGCTGGAAGCATTACACCAGCGCCTGCATAAACTCGCTGGCTCGGGCGGCACATTTGGATACGCATTGCTGAGCACTCGCGCGCGCAGCCTGGAACATCAAGCCCAAGGCTGGTTGGATGGGTCGTTTGCCAGTGCTGAAGTCGAATCCCTGCGCGATTTTGCGGACAACGTCGCGGCCTTGATCAATACCTTGAGTGAATACTCGTCTGCTGAGAATGCTGCGGTGCCCACTTACACCGGTATGCGTACGGATGTTGACATGGTCCTTAAAGTCTGGTTAGTGGAAGACGATGTTTTGCTTGGAAAAGAGTTAACTCGCCAATTGGAACCGTTCGGTTTTGAGGTCCGGTTGTTTACCCGGATCATCGATGCAGAGTCGGCTGTCGCTGAGGAAACCAGACAGCCTGATATTTTGATCATGGATGTTCTGTTTGCCGAGGAAGGTGAAAATGCCACTGAGGTATTAACTGCACGCCCCATATTGAATTCACTGGGGTGCCCCTTGATATTTGTATCGTCGCAGGGGGGATTTCCGTCACGTGTGCGCGCTGCGCGTTTGGGGGCTGAGGGGTATTTTCTGAAACCTCTGGACGTGCCACGTCTGGTTGAGCGTTTGGAGTACGTAGTCGAAAGACGACGGGCATCGCCCCAACGGGTGTTGATTGTTGATGATGATGTCAATTTGGCAGAGCATTTTCGCCTGGTTTTGTGCGGAGCCGGCATGGAGGTGGAAGTGCTGTCAAATCCTCAAGAAATCATTGATCGGGTCTCAAGTTTTCGCCCGGAGCTGATCCTCATGGACATGCATATGCCGGACTATTCGGGGGCGGATCTGGCGGGGGTAATCCGCCAACATGACAACTGGATTGGCCTGCCGATTGTCTACCTTTCAAGTGAAACGAATTTTGACAAACAGGTACTGGCACTCAGCCATGGCGCCGACGATTTTTTGACCAAACCCATTCCGGACGCCCACCTGATTGCGGCTGTTCGCGTTCGTGTTGACCGGTCCCGCCAACTTGCCGACCAGATTACCAAGGACGGCCTGACCGGGCTGCTCAAACACGCCAGCATCAAGGAGGCCGCCGAGGTCGAAGTTCTCCGGTCGCAACGCAGCGAGACCGCTGTTACGTTTGCGATGCTGGATATCGATCACTTCAAAACCGTAAACGATACGCATGGTCATGCGGTCGGAGACCTGGTGATTAAATCCATCGCCACCTTGTTGCGGCAACGCCTGCGGAAATCCGACCTCATTGGCCGTTATGGGGGGGAAGAATTCCTGGCTGTACTGCCGGAATGCGATATCAAATTTGCACGCCAGATACTCGAAGATATCCGCACGCGTTTCGCGGCATTGCAATTCAGCAGTACGGGGCAATCATTCAATTGCAGTTTGTCAGCAGGCATTGCCTGCTCGATAGAGCACCCTGAAGCGGATTCCGCCGAACTGATTGTCCTGGCCGACCGGGCGCTGTATGCGGCCAAGCGGGGCGGGCGAAATCGAATTGCGCTCACCCCTCCGGGAAAATAAAACTGCCTTTTCATGGCGCTGGAAATGCAAGTCATGCAGAGTCTGTTGTCCACTATGGCGTCGATGGTGCCTCTTCACCCGCCCGCCTTGGCGCTCCACATGGCGATCACGGCTCCAGTGGGATCCTTGACTACGCTAAGCCTGCCGTAGTCGCCGATGTCCATCACGTCCTGCAAGATGGTGGCACCCAACTCACGCGCCTTGTGTGTGGAGGCTTCAATATCCTCCACGCCCACATAGGTCAGCCAGTGGGGGGGTACCTTGGGGTCATTGTTGGCAAACATGCCACCACCCGTGCCTTCGCCAACGTTGATCATGGTGTAGGGCATACCACCTCCGGGAGTCGGCATGTCTTCCAGTTTCCAGTCAAAAAGTTTGGAATAGAATTCCTTGGCCTTGACGAGATCCCCGGTTTGCAGCTCGATGTGTACAAATGGGTTGCCCATGGCTTGCCCTCCCTGGTCATTAAACTAATATTTATAGGCCATAGTTCCAATCGGGCTGGCTAAACTGATAGTTGAACCGGGCAATGCCTAAACCATCCAGGGTGCCTTGCTTTCAACACGATTACTTATCAATGGTTTGCTTGGAGAAAATATGCTTAAAGCCCTTATTCCTTCGCTTGTTTTGTTTTCTGTTGCTGCATCAGCCATGGCGAATGACGTGACCTACCGCAAGGATATTCGTCCCTTGTGGGATGCACGATGCTCGGCCTGCCATGGGGCGACATCGCCTTATCTGGGCGATTTTCTTGAGAACCAAAGCAAGTACATGAAGAGCATGCAAGGCCCGCGCATGGATACGTATGCGGATCTGATTTTCTTTGTGGGGTGGCCCGATGCGGGCGCGATCATGCGTCGGCTCGATGATGGCAAGAACAGCAAGGATGGCAAGCCGGGCAACATGTATCAGTATCTAGGTGCCACGCATGAAGAGCGGCAGGCAAGCTTCAAGGTATTCAAGGCCTGGGTCGGCGAGGATGCCTGGAATCACAAACGCTGGGATGCCAAGGGCGATATGCCGGGCGTGACCAAGGAAGAGTTATCCAAAATCAAAGTGAAATATTGAATTGGCCTTGGCTAAAAATCAAGCTTCTAGACTGGGTCGTGCTTCCGATATAAAAGTGCGGCTTTATCTTGGATTTTTAGAAGAAAGATTGCTTGTGGCATCACTGCCATCAAGAAATAAATATTGGAGTGTGAAGTAGTGAATCGATCGACAACTGCGGTTGTGCTCTCTGCGCTGGTTCTTCCTGGAGCGGGCCAGCTCTACCTGAAACATGTCTGGCGTGGCATGGCCTTTATTGGGGTGAGCCTGGTGTGCTTGTGGTTTATTATTGTGCAAACGATGCAACAGGCCTCGGCAGTACTTGCTCAAATGGAATCTCAAGGAGATGTGATGGATGCAGCCCAACTGGCCGGGTGGATGAGCCAGTCGCAAGGCGGGTCGGGCAGCACGGCTGCTACGGTGGCGGTATGGGTGCTGTTCGTATGCTGGGTGGCTGGCATCATCGATGCGCACTGGCTGGGCAAGCGTGAAGTTATCTCACACACACCCGTACAATAGTTTTGCCTCTGGCATCCACTTGATTGTTACGCACAGAACCACCCGTACGACCTCAACTTGTCGGGGTGCCACGCTTGTTTCACCGCCATGTTGTGAATCAGGCGTGGCGGTGGGCAAGCCCGGCACCCCAAACTTATAGGCCGCAGTAGTAGTGCTTACGGGTTGATAAAGAATTTTGCCTTTTGAATGTTGGAAGCGAGCCCAAACGCCTTGAGGTCGCTCTTGTCGCAGACGCCGTCTCCATTCGCATCTGGAATGACAGCAGGCGCATCGTTGAAAATGCCGTCCTGATTCATGTCGGCGGCCACAGCCACCAGAATGTTGCTCACCGTGTTGACGCCAAAATTGGACGCTCCTACCAGCCAGGTGTCCCACAACTCGGTCGAGCCCTCCTTGATGTCAGTCACCCCGGTCAGATTGAACAGGTTCGCGATATTCTGGCAACTTTTTGCCCCACCGGCTGTTGTGTCGAGCAGGACGATCAAGCCCGGTAAGCGATCATCTATCCCAAGCGAGAAGGTGCCCGGAAAGGGCGCCACATTGTTGTGAACGGCTGGGCCCGTCAGCTGAAATCCACTGAATCCTGTCGCGGCCAGCGGATGCTCAAAGCTAATAGCGAGGTCGACGAACCAGCCACGCCCACCCAAGCCCACCCGATCCCCATTCTTGGGAGCAAACATTTTGATATCCACGGTACGTTCAAATTCGGTTGCCAGCGCACCTATGCTTGAGAAGGCTGCAACCAGTGCGGTCATGCCAATCAGGCCAAATTTCACTGTATTTGTGTTCATGTGATCTCCTTGATGTCAGGGCATGGGGGAATGCCCCAATGGCGCTAACAGTTTTAAAGAGGCGTTTATTCCCGGCGCGAGTAAATTCTGCTTGCAGCGACCAGGCAAGGGGGTAACCGGGCTACCGCATAAATAGGCCTGATGGAATAATGACGGGAGGAATCTGGTTTGTAGCGGCATCCTGTAAAACACGGATCATGGCTGTTCCCTGGCGCCGGCTGCGGTTGGTTGGGGCGCCGAATGAAGTGAGCTGGATGCATTGTTGTCAGGTGGTCTGTTCGCCTGAAAAGGATTGGAAATGAATAAACTGTTATTGATCGCAGTATTGGGTGTTGCCGCATATTTCGCCCTGCTTCCGGGGACCGGCATTCCCGACAAATCCGAGTTCCCCGACAGTTCTGGTTTTTCTTCCGCTGCGGGTGATCACACCAACGCTGCGCTTGAAAATGCCATCAGCAATCATCTCAGCAACCAACAGCTTGCGGGTCAGGCGATGGTGGTGAAAATCCTTCCAGACGATAACAAGGGAAGCCGTCATCAACGCTTCATCGTCAAGCTCAACTCCGGCCGGACAGTGCTTGTGGCCCACAACATCGATCTGGCGCAGCGCATTGATAGCCTGCGCACGGGGGACACGGTTGCCTTTTTTGGTGAATACGAATGGAATCAAAAAGGCGGCGTGATGCACTGGACCCACCAGGACCCACAGGGTCGCCACCCCGGTGGCTGGATCAAGCACAATGGACAAACCTATCAGTAAGCGTTAACAGGAGGACACATGGCCTATGACAAAGGTGTGGCGGAGCGCCTGCGTGAGTTGTTCGCTGACCATTCTGGTGTAACCGAAAAGAAGATGTTTGGCGGCATGGCGTTCATGGTTCGCGGTCACATGCTGGTAGGCATCATTGGCGAGTCGTTGATGGCCCGTGTAGGGCCGGATGACTATGCGGCAGCCCTGAGCCGCACTTTTGTGCGTGAAATGGACTTTACCGGCAAGCCCATGAAAGGCTACGTTTACGTTGCCCCGGCGGGATACGAGTCGGATGCAGACTTGCAAAGCTGGGTGGATCGGTGTCTTGATTACAATAAATCGCTATCGGCCAAATGACATCAAGCAAGCCCATCCATATTGGCACAAGCCATCAGCCCTCAGGTAGATCCCATGACAGGTGAGCAAGTAGTCATCATCGGCGTACTCATCACCACCATGGCAATGTTCCTGTGGGGCCGCTGGCGCCATGACATGGTGGCGCTGGGCGCCTTGCTGGTCTGTGTGTTCGCCGGGCTGGTGCCGGGTCGTGAGGCCTTTGCCGGATTTGGCCATCCCGCGGTGATCACCGTGGCTTGTGTGTTGATCCTCGGCTACGGCCTGCAGATATCCGGTGCGGTCGATGTGCTAGCTCAACGTTTGCTGCCCACTGCGGCCGGCCCCACGCTGAGCATTCTGGCGCTGATCAGCCTGGCGGCCTTGCTCTCCGGTTTCATGAACAATGTTGGCGCGCTGGCGCTGTTGATGCCAATTGCGATCCAGATGGCTGCCAAGCACAAGCTGCCCGCGGGCAAGGTGCTGATGCCGCTGGCCTTTGGCTCGATTCTGGGCGGCATGACCACGCTGATCGGCACGCCGCCCAACCTGATTGTCTCGGGCTATCGTGAAACAACGGGCATGGGCAATTTTTCCATGTTCGATTTTTCCCCGGTAGGTGTCGTGGTTGCAGTCATTGGCATTCTTTTTGTCGGCTTGGTTGGCTGGCGGCTGGTGCCCACGCGCAAGCAATCCATCGAGGGCAGTTTCGAGTCGGGCGCTTATCTTAGCGAGGTGCGTATCGTCGAGGGCAGCAAGGCTGTCAATAAACCGTTGCGTGAGGTTGAGCTGATGCTCGACGAAACCGATGCGCAGGTGGTGGGCATGGTGCGTCGCGAGGTTCGTATATCAGCACCTAACCCCGGGCGCATTCTTCGCGACGGCGACATCCTGGTGATCGAGGTTGAGCCCGAATCTTTGGCGGCGGTGTTGTCGAGCCTGGGCTTGCAACTGGAAGAGGAGGTGCCTCCCGACACAGAGGCGACGGAGGAAAATGAGGCGGATACTGCGCAAGCAGTTGAAGCAGTGACAACCCCCGCTTCCGAGCAGGCCGATGAAGAAGCCGGGAAGGAAAACTCCCGTCATGATGAGGTCGTAATTCAGGAGCTGGTGGTGATGCCCAACGCGGCACTGGTCAATCGCTCCGCCACTGACATTCAGTTGCGTACCCGCTACGGCATCAATCTATTGGCCATATCGCACCAGGGGCAGCGCACGATCAAGCGATTGCGAACGGCCCGTATGCTGGCGGGTGATGTCTTGCTGGTGCAGGGATCACCCGAATCCTTATCGGGCTTTGCCGCTGAATTCGGATGCCTGCCTTTGGCTGCCCGGGACATCCGGGTCCCAAAAAAAGGCCAGGCACTGAAGGCCGCGCTGATCATGGTTGTTGCGGTGGCGGCCACCGCGCTGGGATTACTCCCGGTGGCGGTTTCGTTTGCCGCTGGCGCGCTAGCGTTTGTTGCACTGGGGGTGGTGCCGTTGCGCTCGGTTTACACTGCGGTTGACTGGCCGGTCATCCTGCTGTTGGGGGCGATGCTCCCGGTCGCGGATGCCATGGCCACCACCGGTGCGGCCGACATGATTGCACGCGTTCTTCTGGACAACGTGGCACAGGGACATGCCATTGCCGGGCTGGTGCTGGTGCTGGTGGTGACCATGTTCCTGTCGGACATGATGAACAACGTGGCTACGGCGGCGGTAATGTGTCCGATTGCGATCAGTACCGCCAGCCAACTTGGGGTCAGTGCCGATGCCTTTTTGATGGCGGTTGCGGTGGGGGCCTCCTGTGCTTTTCTGACACGCCCATCGGCCACCAGAACAACACGCTTATCCTGGGTCCCGGTGGGTTTCGCTTTGGCGATTACTGGCGTCTGGGCCTGGCACTGGAAATCATTGTGCTGGCGGTTAGCGTGCCCATGCTGCTGTGGGTTTGGCCGCTCTAGGCTATACATACATAAGGTAAGACCTCGTATCGTTTAACCACTGGAGAGCATCATGCGGATCAGGAGCATTGCGATAGTCGGGCTGATTGCGATGGGAGCTGGGGCTCCGGTTTGGGCCAACTCCCGGGATTTTCCTCCGCCTCCGGTTCAGTTGAACGCGCCGCCTCAAAAACCCATCGTGCCGCCTGTGCCCACGCGAGGTCAGCTACTGTATGAAAACCATTGCACGGTTTGTCACACGAGCGTCGTGCATCTGCGTAGCAACCGACGTGCAAAATCGCAAGCGGAGATCCGGACATGGGTGATGCATTGGTCCGGGTATTTAAAGCTGCGGTGGCAGCCGGATGAAGTGGATGACGTAGTGAAACATCTCAATCAGACGTTTTACAAATTCGCGCCGCAATAACTGAAACTCACGTCAGTCATGGTGCAAAGCTTGTTGCTTAGGCGGTATCGCCGCGCACCTCAAAGACAATCACGATCAGCTATCGGGATTCAGTCACCATTCAAGTGAAAGTTGAGTTGCAGGATAAAAGTTCGTTATAAACTTGAAATTAAGCTTTTGTTTTATGGATATTTATATAAATCCGTACTGACGTGAACGGTTTGTCGAAATCTCAACGTGTTGGTGTGTGTAATTCATCAGTTAAAATTCAGCCAATTTACTGTTAATTTCTTTTGTAAACAACAAGTTTACCGTTTGATAATATTTGGCTAATGCGTGTTGTCCGGATTAAGTGCATGGATATCTTCAACGTGATGAAATTTCATTCAACCGGGGTCTGTTCAGGTACTTTATGCTTATTAACCAAGCGAGTTATTAACGAAAACTGATAAAACAACTCGAATTGCAACATTAGGCTTCAGAAGCCAAGGTGATGTGCCGATAAAACGTTAAGGACAAAAACCAAGGCAACGTTACCCGGCATGCAGCCCCACGCTGAACAAACCCTCCAGATCTCGACTGCGCAAACTCAAACTGCCAGCCAGACCACACACATCGTGTTGTCCGCTGCGCAGCTCTTGCAGCTGCAGGCCGAGCTATTGGGGCGCAAGCGCTTTGGCGAAGCCGCCACCGCACTGGCCCAGCAACTGGCCAGCAGCCTGAAATGCGACCGCGTCAGCATCGGCTGGCGAGAGCGCAACGGCATGACCGTCATCGCCGCCTCCTACGTGGCCGAAGTGCATGCGCGGCAGGAAACCGCCCGACTGGTTGCCGCCGCCATGGACGAAGCCGCCGAACAGGGCGTCAGCCTGATTCACCCCGAACCCGACATCGCCCGCCCGCACATCCTGCTCGCGCACGACGAACTGGCACGGCGACAGGGCTATGCCCTGTGCACCGTGCCGCTGGCGCATGACGGTGCCATCGTCGGCGCCCTGACCCTGGAAAGCCGCAGCCGCGCCTTCTCCCCCGACGAGGCCGCCCACATTGAACGCGTGGCCACCCTGCTGGTGCCCGCGCTCGCCCTCAAATACGAAATCGGCCTGTCGTTCTGGCGCCGACTCAGGATCCACACAAGCGCCCGTCTGGCCCTGCTGCTCAAAACTGGCACCCCGGCCAGCACCCCCATCAAGCTCGGGCTCGCCGGCGCCGGGCTGCTGCTGGCCGGCGTCCTGCTGTTCCCCTTCGCCTATCACGTCAGCGCCCCCGCCAAACTGGAAGGCGCCATCCAGCGCACCCTCACCGCGCCTGCCGATGGCTACCTGCAAAAAGTCTTCGTTCGTCCGGGTGACCACGTCAAAGCCGGGCAGGTGATGGCCGAGCTGGCCGATCAGGACCTGCTGGTGCAGCAGCGTGGCCTGGCGGCCGAACTCGCCCAGCACGAAAATGCTCAGGTGTCAGCCCAGGCACGCAGCGACCGGGCCGAATTCAGTGTCAGCCAGGGCCAGGCCGAAGCCGTCCGCGCCAAACTCGACCTGTTGCAGCAACAGCTCGAGCGCAGCCAGGTGCGTGCGCCGTTTGACGGCATCGTCATCCAGGGCGACCTCAGCCAGTCGATCGGCGCACCGGTGGAGCGGGGGGCCGAACTCATCACCCTGGCGCCGGACACCGGCTATCGCGTCATGATCGAAGCCGAGGAAACCGAGATTGCGGATCTGCAACCCGGGCAAACCGGTCGGCTGATCCTGGCGGCGCTGCCGTCGCGGACGCTGCCGATCAAAGTCGAACGCATCACGCCGCTGGCCACCACCGAGAGCGGCCATCACTACTTTGCTGTCTACGCCACGCTGCAGGGTGAGCTGCCGGCCTTGCGTCCGGGGATGCAGGGCTTTGCCAAGATAGCAGTCGATCAGCGTTCGATGCTGCTCAACGGGGTCAACCGGGCGCTGAGCTGGATACGCGTCAGGCTGTGGGCGTGGGGGGCGTGAGGTGAG
>JAUXRY010000031.1 GCA_030679915.1 Thiobacillus sp. | reverse complement strand
CTTCGGTCGGTTCGTAGATGGCGTCGTTGACGGTGGGGACCGTCACCGTAAAGGAAGTGACCCCGGCCGGGACCGAGACCGTGCCGGCGCCGCTGTCATAGGTCACGCCGTTGGAGAAAACCAGCGCATTCGTATAGTCGGATCCGACCACGGCGGAGCCGTTGGTGAGCGCCAGCGCGAAGCTGGTCGGGGTGGTGCTGGCATTCGACAGATTGACCGTGAACACCGCGGCCACACCTTCGGCGACCGTGACATTGCCGAGCGTACTGACGGTCGGCACCGGATCGTTATCGGTGATGGTGCCGGTTGACGATGGCAGGCCGGAGGTTGCGTTGGCGTTGTCAAATTCCTGAATTTCCGCAGATCCAGGAGCGTTGAACTGAAAGTCCAATGGCGAGATGTCTTCAACAATCCGCAGCAGACGCACGAAGTCGTTGCCTGAGTTATTGCTGCCGCCATCCAGACCCGCTGCAGTCGGATCGAGTTGGTCGTCAATGTTTTCTCCACGCTCCAGAGCCTGTATGACGCGCTCGGCTTCGCCGGCTGGAAGTGACGCTTCGGCGATGTCAGGGCGGGAAGTGGGTGACGTTTCAGCCGTGAATTTAAACGTCTCGTTGGGGAGGAGGGTGAGCATGTGCCCATCCAGAAAAGCCAACTGGACCAGTCCACCGGGCATAGTGACGACCGTATCGCCTTCAAGCAGTACGTCGCCAGCCTTGATGGCGCGCATTTGCCCAGCCGGGTTGCGGGCGAATGCCTGACCTTCGACTGAGATAATGGTGGCGACTGCCTGGGGGGTGGAAACGCTGGTATCCATGGGGCTGATCTTTTTAAAAGTAAGTTGGGTGGCCCATTTGGGCCCATCTACTTACGTTAACGGTCCGGAATCTGATTTCCGTATTGGACCGAAGTACAGTCAGGCGTGGATTTTTTGCGGGAGATGTGTCAAGTCTTCGACACCGTTGACGAGAAGGGCGAGTTGCATGCGGTCGCGCACACCGAGTTTTTCAAAGGCCGCGCCCAGATGGGCTTTCACCGTGCGCTCGGTAATACCCATTACACGGGCTATCTCTTTATTGCTCGAACCGCGTGAAGCGGCTTCTGCGACTTGACGTTCGCGTTGGCTGAGCTGGTTCAGGGCGTGTACGGTGGAGTCGGGTTTGCGTGTCGCGAGACCTTGCATGAAGCGGCGCATTAATTGTGGACCCACCCACAAGCCACCTTGTTCGACGACGTTGGCAACCTGGCGCAGCACTTCTGGCAGGGTCAGTGCGCTGCTATATCCGGTTGCGCCAGCGGCCAGGACCGCCATGCCTTGCTCGTCCTCGGGAACGTTCGAGAGCACCACGATGGGGACATGCTCCGCCATGGCGCGTACTTGACGTACCCAGTCTGCTCCCGTCAACCCTTCTTCAGCCACATGCAACCAGATAATCGATGCATCCGACAACAACGCAGGGTCAGGCTGGGTTGTGGGCTGGTCACACAGTAGCCGTGCGTTTGGAAACGCTTCCTGCCAACGCGGGATCGGTTGTGAGCGGGCAGTGATGAATACGTGGCGCTTCATCTTGCTAGCGCTCCGTAAAGGCATGGGCCTTGGCTCGGGTGACCGGTTTGAGCAGATAGGAAAGAATGCTTTTCTTCCCCGTCATGATGTCAACTTCTGCCACCATTCCGGGGATGATCGGCATGGACTTCCCCAGGGATGATTTCAGGGTTCTGACCCGCACCAGAAAGAATGCATTGCCTTCCGGATCGGTGATGGTGTCGGCTGCAATGTGGTCGATTACGGCATCCAGTCCGCCGTAAATGGCGAAGTCATAGGCAGTGAAACGCACCATGGCGGGGAGGCCCGGTCGCAGGAACGCAATGTCCTTGGGCGAGATACGCGCTTCTAGCAGGAGTGCATCGTCGGAGGGTACGATCTCCACGATTTCCTTGCCGGGCTGCAATACGCCGCCCACGGTGGTGATCAGCAGACGATTGATGGTGCCCTTGACCGGCGACTTGATATTGGCGTGTTCGACGCGGTCGCTCAAGGCGGTGCTACCTTCGGACAGGCTGTTCAACTTGGCCACGGTTTCGCCGAGTTCGTTACGCATTTCATTGCGGAATGAAATTTCCTGTTCCTGCACTTTGCGCGTGGCTTCTATGATGGCCGATTGCAGGCGTACGGTTTGGGCCGAGGCTTGGTCCCGTTCGCCCCGATAGCGGCCGACGTCCCGTTCGAGTCGAAGCAGTTCCACGTCCGAAACCGCGCCGGATGCCGCAAGCGGTTTGGTCATGGTTAGCTCTCTGGCAGTGAGATCATAACTCTGTGCAGCCTGAGTCTTGCGTGATCTTACCTCGACCAGTTCCTGGTTGCGCTGCTCCAGTTGCTGGCGCGCGATACTGAGCTGGGCTTCCAGTTCACGGCGCCGTGCGTTATACATATTGCGTTCTTCTTCAACCAGGCCGGGGTCTTCCTTCACGATTTCGTCTGGTAGCTGAAAAGGGGTGTTTTCGGCCAGTGCACGCAATCGCGCCGCTTTTGTCAGCAGCGCCAGATACTGCACACGGTTTTCTCGCAGCGAAGAAACAAAGCGGGTTTTATCAATCAGAAAAAGCGATTCTCCTTTTTCGACCGACTGACCTTCACGCACCAGAATTTTGGATACCACGCCACCGTCTACTGCTTGCACGATCTGTATCTGGCGCGTGGGAATGACCTTGCCCGATCCGCGCGTGACCTCGTCCACTGTTGCAAAGGCTGCCCATAGCACCAAGGCTATCAATATGACCACGATGGAGCGCAGCAGGTAACGTGCACGGAGCGGTTCCTGATCAAGTTGTGCCCAGCTGGCGTCTGCGGCCCAGCCTTGCGATTCTTCGGGGCGGGAGGGGATCCAGCGGGCGAACATACGATCGAGCAAAGGCCGCGAATGCCTGGACAGCCCGGTTGAGCTGTCTGCCGCCCGGGAAATGAAGGAAAAGAAACCGGCTTTCATGATGCCTTCCCAATGCGGCCTTGGCGCAGCGCCTCGACCACTTGTGCTTTGGGCCCGTCGGCCACGATCTTGCCGCCATCGATCACGATGATGCGATCGACCAGGTCCAGCAGTGAGGTGCGATGCGTGATGACGATCATGGTTTTGCCGGCAGCATAAGTGCTTAGTTGCTGTTTGATCTCTTCTTCGCTGGAATGGTCCATCGAACCGGTCGGCTCATCCATCAGCAGGATGGGCGGGTCGTTGATGGTGGCCCGCGCAATGGCGACCGCTTGGCGCTGCCCGCCGGAAAGGGATTCACCGCGCTCGCCCACGAGCATATCGAAACCCTTGGGATGGCTGTTGACGAAATCGATGATGCCTCCTACCTGCGCGGCACGCAGCACGGCGGCATCGTCTGCCGTGTTGGCGGCAATGGTCAGGTTTTCACGCAAGGTGCCATAGAACAGCGTCACATCTTGCGGCACGTAGCCAACGTTGCGGCGCAATTCGGCCGGGTCCAACTGGCGCAGGTCGATACCATCCACCAGCACCGCGCCCGAGGTGGGTTGGTATAAGCCGAGTATGAGTTTTTCCAGTGTGGTCTTGCCCGAGCCTACGCGTCCGAGAATGGCGACATGCTCACCGGCACGGATTTTCAGCGAAACGTTACGCAATGCCGCCATGTCCTGTTCGGGATAGTTGAAGTCGACATCCTTGAACTCGATATCGCCGGTGAAATGCTGGCGGGCCACAAAATTTGAATCGGCAGGCCGCTCGACGGGTTGCTGCAAAATGTTGTCCAGCGACTTCAAGGCGGTCGCTGCATTGTGATACTGCGTCAGCAAGCCGGCCACCTGGCCGATTGGCGCCATCGCGCGCGAAGACAGCATGGTGCTTGCAATCAGGCCGCCCAGCGTCAGGTTGCCGTCGGCAATCAGGTACACGCCAACTACCACCACCATGATGCTGACAAACTGCTGCGCCCACATCGCGCCGTTGATGGTGGACGATGACAACAGCCGCAGCTGTGCGCCGACGCGTGACAGGAAATTTGCACTCAGTTCCCATTTCCGCTGCATCACGCTCTCGGCGCCGAGTGCCTTGATGGTTTCCAGTCCGACCAGGCTTTCCACCAGCGTTGCATTGCGCATGGCGCTGGCACGGTAGGTCGTTTCGGACAGTTCGTGCATTTTGCTATGGACGGTCAGAGCATAGGCCACGACCAGCAGCATGCCGAACACAATGGGAAGAACCAGCGGCCAGGCAATCCAGCCAATGACTATCAGGAAAATCAGTGCAAATGGCACGTCGATGAAAGCGGTTACCGTAGCCGAGGTGATGAAGTCGCGGATCGTTTCAAACGAGCGAAGATTGGCGGCAAAGGAACCTGCTGACAGCGGCCGGTTTTCCATACGCAGGCCCAGCACACGTTCCATGATGTAGGCCGACAGCCGTACATCAACGCGGCTACTGGCCAGGTCGAGGAAGTAGCCGCGCATGGTGCGCAACACCAAATCCGCAATCAGCACGATAGCCACACCCGCCGCCAGCATCCACAGGGTTTCGATGGCATGGTTGGGCACCACGCGGTCGTACACATTCATGGTGAACAAGGGCATCGCGATAGCGAATACGTTGATCATGAACGCCGCCAACAGCACGTCCCGATACAGCGGCGTATTCTCGGCTAGCGTGCCCCAGAACCAGTGGCGATGCTTGACCCGGCCGACCTCAGGTGTACGCGCATCAAAACGGAATTCGGGTCGCGCCAGGATGGTGTGGCCGGCATAACGTGCGGCCAGTTCGTCACGTGGCAGCAAGGCCTCGGCATCACCCAGTTCAGGGAAAATCAGGCGAGCTGTCCGACCCTCATCCTTCCAGCCCAGCAAAATGCATGCTTCCTCGTTATTGAGCAGCAAAATAGCCGGAAACAGAGCGGGGTTGATGTCATTCAGTGGTTTCTGGATGATCTTGCTGGAGAAGCCGGCTCGTTTGGCAGCACGCTGGAAAAGCGAGGGTGTCAGGCGATTGTTGACCAGAGGCAACCCGTCGATGGCTGCCTGGTGGCTGAGTGTGCCGCCATGCGCACGGACCACCACGAGCAAGCACTCGAGCAAGGTGTCAGGTCCACTGGCAGGGCGCGCCGATGCATCTGGAGACCTTGGGGGTGCGATGTCCATGTCCGGAACGTTGGGAAGCGCTGATTCAATATTCAAGATAAATCCACGGCAAAATCGGCTCGTAGCCAAAAAGTGATGTGATCGATAATGTTAATAACGGTTTTCACCCCGGAATCTTTAGCACTTCGAGTCTTGCAAACGCCATAATGACGGGCATCCGGACTACTTATCCGTTAAGTTGACGGACAGCCTTACGGAGAGTTTCCCAATGCGTTTAGTGATGAGGAGTCTAGGCAATGGACATGCCGACTAATCTTGTAGACCCACTCATAAATAACTGAACTAAGCAGTCAACTGTTGGGAATTGGCAGCACTTGCACGGTCATTTTCCTGAAAGCATAGGAAACAAGACCGCATTATCTTTATAGAAGCGTATATTCATCAATGGCTTGGTCTACACAGAGGCTTAATTCGGTTTTGGCCGAGCCGTCCGCTTTGTCAGCGCAAAAGAGGTGCTGAAAGGCAATTCATTTAACCGCTTAACAAAAGGACATCAATAATGAAAGACAATCTCAATCCTTCACGCCGACAATTCCTGAAGATCGGTGCGGCTGCACTCGCCATGATTCCCATTCTGGCCGTGTCCGGTAAGGTAATGGCCTCCACCAATGCCGCAATGCGCTCCGCGATGAAATATCAGGACAAACCAAATGGTGTTAAAAAATGCGACACCTGCATGCAGTTCACACCCGGAAAAGCGCCCAAAGACCTTGGAGGCTGCAAAATATTCCCTGGTGACACCGAGATTTCTCCCAACGGCTATTGTGTTGCCTGGGTCGCCAAATCGAAATAACCGGCAATTCTCGACTTGAATTGTGAGTGCCCCCACATCAAACCTGGCACCTGACTGTGTTCTGGTTTTATGTGGGCTGATCAAGTCAGATCTGGTGCAAGCCCGGAAAAGAAAAGGGGCTAGTCTAAGCTAACCCCTTGATATTTGGTGCGCCGGAAGAGATTCGAACTCCTGACCCCTTGGTTCGTAGCCAAGTACTCTATCCAGCTGAGCTACCGGCGCGCATTGAAGGATGCGCATTATACGCAGTTTCGCGTGACTGACACAAACTTGTATTGTTATTGGCGGAGACGGAGGGATTCGAACCCTCGATGCAGGTTTAAGCCCGCATGCTCCCTTAGCAGGGGAGTACCTTCAACCT
>JAUXRY010000027.1 GCA_030679915.1 Thiobacillus sp. | reverse complement strand
GCCGGCACCCGCCACAGCCAGCTGTCTTCCTGCTACCTGACCACCGTCACCGACGACCTCGACGGCATCTATCAGGCGATCAAGGAAAACGCCATGCTGCAAAAGTACGCAGGCGGCCTCGGCAACGACTGGACCCCGGTGCGCGCCATGGGCGCCCGCATCAAGGGCACCAACGGCAAGTCGCAGGGCGTCGTGCCCTTCCTCAAGGTGGTCAACGACACCGCGGTGGCAGTGAACCAGGGTGGCAAGCGCAAGGGCGCGGTGTGCGCCTACCTGGAAACCTGGCACCTCGACATGGAAGAGTTCCTCGAGCTGCGCAAGAACACCGGTGATGATCGTCGTCGCACCCACGACATGAACACCGCTAACTGGATTCCCGACCTCTTCATGCAGCGCGTGATGGAAGGCGGCGACTGGACCCTGTTTTCGCCCAACGACGTGCCCGACCTGCACGACCTCTACGGCCGCAAGTTCGCCGAGGCCTACACCGAATACGAGCGCAAGGCAGACCGCGGCGAGATCAAGGTATTCAAGCGCATTCCCGCCAACCAGATGTGGCGCAAGATGCTGTCGATGCTGTTTGAAACCGGCCATCCCTGGATCACGTTCAAGGACCCGTGCAACATCCGCAGCCCGCAGCAGCACGTCGGCGTGGTTCACAGCTCCAACCTGTGCACCGAGATCACGCTCAACACCAGCGACACCGAAATCGCCGTGTGCAACCTCGGCTCGGTCAACCTGATCAACCATCTGAAACTCGATGTTGAATCAGGGCAGCGCTCGCTCGATCTGGAAAAGATCAAGACCACCATCCACACCGCGATGCGCATGCTCGACAACGTGGTGGACGTCAACTACTACGCCGTCGGCAAGGCGCGCAATTCCAACCTCAAGCACCGTCCGGTGGGCCTCGGCATCATGGGCTTCCAGGATGCGCTGCAGGAACTGCGCATGAGCTACGCCTCGGATGCCGCGGTGGAATTTGCCGACCGTTCGATGGAAGCCATCTCCTACTACGCCATCTGGGCATCGACCGAACTCGCCGCCGAGCGCGGCCGTTATTCCAGCTACGAAGGCAGCCTGTGGAGCCGTGGCATCCTGCCGCTGGATTCGGTGAAGTTGCTGGCCGAAGAGCGCGGCGGTTATCTCGAAGTGGACAGCTCCAGCACACTGGACTGGGACAGCCTGCGTGCCCGCATCAGCGAGCATGGCATGCGCAACTCCAACTGCATGGCGATTGCGCCGACCGCAACCATTGCCAACATCGTTGGCGTGTCAGCCTCGATCGAGCCAACGTATCAAAACATCTACGTCAAATCCAACCTGTCGGGCGAATTCACCGTCGCCAACAAGTACCTGGTCAACGACCTGAAAAAACTCGGCCTGTGGGACGAAGTCATGGTCGCCGACATCAAGTACTTTGACGGCAGCCTGGCCAAGATCGACCGCATCCCGGCCGACATCCGCACCCTCTACGCTACCGCGTTCGAGATGGAAACCAGCTGGATGGTCGAATGCGCATCGCGTCGCCAGAAATGGATCGACCAGGGCCAGAGCCTCAACATCTACATGGCCGGTGCCTCGGGCAAAAAGCTCGACGAAACCTACAAGCTGGCGTGGATACGCGGCCTCAAAACCACCTACTACCTGCGCACCATGGGCGCCACCTCGGCCGAGAAATCCACCGGCAAGGGCGGCGAACTGAATGCCGTGTCGTCAAGCGGCGGCGCCAGCACCTCGCACAGCGCCATGAGCAAGGCCGCGGCCAATCTGCCCGTGCCCGAGCTCGACGGCATTGCCTGCACCATGCGTCCGGGCGATGTCGGGTTTGAAGAATGCGAGTCGTGCCAGTAATAGAGTAGGAGGAGGAGCGCCAGCAGCAACGGCGGTAAAAAAGAAGAGGCCAACCTGGCCAATGGGGGTTTCGCCATGCGCGAGGGTTCATTGGCCGGGGGCAGCCCTGAAGAATTCTGATTTGCATGGGATTAAAAACATATGGAGAGGCATGCCCCTGAAGGGACTCCGATCCACTACGCGCTAAAGCACGTGTGGAACCGTAAGCCTTGATCAGACTCTGGTCGGAAGCTGCCGGTACATGGAAAGTAGTTATGCGTTAACCGTTCGCCCTGAGCTTGTCGAAGGGAGCCTGTCGCAGACAGGTAGGCATGTAAACCGTACGGGCTGAGCCTGAGGAAGCCTCGCCCTGATAGGAGCTTGTCGAAGGGAGTCTGTCGCAGACAGGTTGATAGTTCGCCCTGCAAAGGGCGCCCTGCCAAAGGCCAGTTAGATACAAGGTGGGCACCAGCCCACCACCAGATTAAAAGCAGTGTGGGCCCAGCCCACTTTGGTCAAACCAAAGGAGATTTAGAACGATGCTGAATTTTGAAGATGATTTCACACCCGCCGCCCAGCCCGTCAACGTGCCGAGCTTCCTGCGCAAGGATGCGGCACCGGTTGCCAATACGCCTGCCGTGACCGACCAGGCCGAATTAAAGCAGCAGCGTGTGCAAGCCTCCGACAAGCGCATCATCAACGGCGCCACGGACGTGAATCAGCTTGTCCCCTTCAAATACAAATGGGCGTGGCAAAAATACCTCGACGCCTGCGCCAACCACTGGATGCCGCAAGAAGTAAACATGAGCCGCGACATCGCGCAGTGGAAAGACCCCACCGCGCTCACCGAAGACGAGCGCCGTCTGGTCACGCGCAACCTCGGTTTCTTTGTCACCGCCGATTCGCTGGCCGCCAACAACATCGTGCTCGGCACCTATCGCCACATCACCGCGCCCGAGTGCCGCCAGTACCTGCTGCGCCAGGCGTTTGAAGAAGCCATCCACACCCACGCCTATCAATACATCGTCGAATCGCTGGGCCTGGACGAAGGCGAAACCTTCAACGCGTATCACGAAATCGCCAGCATCCGCGACAAGGATGAATTCCTCATCCCCTTCATCAACACGCTGACCGACCCCGAATTCAAAACCGGCACCCCGGAAAACGACCAGGCGCTGTTGAAGTCGCTGATCGTGTTTGCCTGCATCATGGAAGGCATGTTCTTCTACGTCGGCTTTGTGCAGATCCTCGCCCTGGGCCGCCAGAACAAGATGACCGGCGCCGCCGAGCAGTATCAATACATCCTGCGCGACGAGTCGATGCACTGCAATTTTGGTATCGACCTCATCTACACCATCAAGCTCGAAAACCCCCACCGCTGGACCAACGAGTTCAAGAAAGAACTCACCGCCCTGTTCCAGAAAGGCGTCGAGCTCGAATACCGCTACGCCGAAGACACCATGCCGCGCGGCGTGCTGGGCCTTAACTCCGCCCAGTTCAAGGAATACCTGCGCTTTATCGCCAACCGCCGCTGCCAGCAGATCGGGCTGGATGAGATGTTCCCTGGCGTCACCAACCCCTTCCCTTGGATGGCCGAAATGATCGACCTGAAGAAGGAGAAGAACTTCTTTGAAACAAGGGTGACGGAGTATCAGACGGGCGGGGCATTGAGCTGGGATTGACCGGCTGAATGGAAAAAAGGCGCATGTGAATGCGCCTTTTTTGTTGCGCGATGAGTTAATGCAGAACTTGACCCGATGCATCATGTTTGACACGACCCGCCAATAACAATGGAAAAAGCTATGGAACGCGATGAAGGGCAGTTGGGTTTTGTAAAGTATTCCGGTGACCTGGTTAAGGATGGCTACTTGGACACGAGAAAATCTGCGCAGGCGCTTCTTGGTATTGATGAAGCCGTAAGGTTTTTCATTTATCAAATGGCTCCGGATCTACGTGCTTCGGAGTTTGAATTCCCAGTTAGGGTGAAGAAGGGCTCTTGGGAAATTGTTGTAGGCGGAATAGTGCTCGCTTATGGCATGAAGGCTGCTCAGAAGATGGCAGAGAACGATTTTGCTGACGTTGGGATGACTGATGTCTTGAAAAAAGCCTTGCTTGGCATTCAGTGGATCATTCGGATTGGCAAACATCTTGGTGATCTAACAATCAAAAAATTTGAAAACGTACAGTTTAGAGAGAACAACCAGTCGATCGGCCTACGAAACTCACAAGGCGAGTACTTGTTTGTACCTAAAGAGTTTTTGGATTTTTATGTTTCGGCAAATCCAGCATTGCTTAAAAAGATGTCTAGTGTGGTTGAAGAAGAAAGGTTTCTCTCGATTGGCGTCTTTGAAAACGATGTGCTTGTTGAAGAGACGGTGACTCGAAGACATCGAAGAATATTCACGCATGAACAGGATCAAGAAGAACAACTGTTTCCTGAATTGGTGCATGGACAGAGTGTCATCCTCGAAGGTGAAGTTACTCGCGGAAATGAAATGTCCAACACCATTGGTATCGGGTATCAGGGCCACATTCTTACAGGCCTTCCTGAGATTGGTAGCATCGTCAGCTATAAAGCGAGCCTCTTTCTTAGGTGCAGAATTTACGGGCGTATTACACGCGAAGATGAGAAAGGCCTCCTTGATGCTCGCCGGCCACGCATCATCTTTTCTCGCATCGAACCACTTGAAAGCGATACCGTGAATCCGTCGCTCTTCTAATTCGAAGCCACGGGGTCAGGTTTTGCATTAGCGTATTGCATTGTAAGACCTGCCCCGTCTGTCTACAGCAACGCCAAAACCATGGCGAACAGTAACAACAGGGGACAGCAACTGTCTTGGTTCAAGCGTTTTGCGCGGCGACTTTCGGGTTCCACATAGGATAAATAGAGTAAGACACCATTTGCGTTGCAAGACTCGACCTCGAATCCAGAAAACCATACATATATGACAATAGAAAAAACATGTAAATACACCAAGGGGGAGGTAAATAGAGCCGGACTGAAATTACTGGAGAAAACCCATGCTGAATATGATGAGGTGAAAGGAATTCTAGATAACTGGCGTGCATGTCATATGGCACCCCTTAATAGTTTTCAAAAATCCTTACGACGTAAATTAACCAAACTTGATGACAATGCTCTTGTCTCCCAAAGGTTGAAGCGTACGCCTTCAATAATTTCAAAGTTGGAACGAAACCCCAAAATGTTGCTCGCCCGAATGCAAGACATCGGCGGTATTCGAGCCGTAACAAAGAATATGCAAAAGTTGAGAGAGCTAGGGGCTGCTTACAAAAAAGGTACTAAGGCGTTTTCAATTGTTCAAGGTGGAAAAGATTACATCATCCATCCTAAAGCATCTGGGTATCGAGGGGTTCATCTCATTTTTAAATGTAAAAATGGCTTCTCTATCGAATTGCAAGTTCGAACACAGATTCAGCATGCATGGGCAACTGCGGTTGAAACGATGGGAACTTTTCTCGATCACTCACTGAAATCTAGTGAAGGGCCAGGTGAATGGTTAGATTTCTTCGCTTTGGCGAGTTCAGCCTTCGCTGTACTGGAAAGTACTCCACGGATACCAGGGTACGACAATCTATCTGACCAAGAAACTTTTGAGACATTATTGAAGATAGAAAAGCGACTGGATGTTTTAAACAAACTCTCAGGCTTTCGAGTGGTAGCTCGCCATATAAGCAACGACAAAAAGAAGGGGCAATACCATCTAATAACATTAGATCTGGAAAGAATGAGAGCCGGCATACAAAGTTACGAAGCTAAAGATCTTGATGTTGCGAGTGCCGAATATTCGAACAAGGAAGCAGAGATTAGTTCTGGCAGAAACTTGCAAGTGGTTTTGGTTTCTTCAGAATCAATTAATGCACTAAAGATGGCATATCCAAGTTATTTCTTGGATGCAGAGCTTTTTTCTAAACAAATCGCTGTGATTCGGAGGCGACTTGAAAAAAAGAAGTGAGAAAATAAATGGGGTCTACCATCGAATTTGTGGATGACGCCCGCTAGTTGAAAAACAATAGGGGACAGACCACGGTTTCTTGAAATACTGGGTGCAGTTCAGGCTCGAACTATTTGGGCAAGCATCAAAACCCGTCCTACCGCTTCATCCCGCCACTTTCAGGAGCGTCCGCAGCCATGCAAACCGAAACTATCCCCATCCGCGTCACTCAGTCCGGCCAGATCATGGACGTGGTGGTGTACGACAAGCGCGCAGATCACATTACCGCGGTGCTTGGCGAAGGCGCCAACTGCATGAAGTGTGAACTGACCCCCACGCGCACCGGCCAGGCCTACGTCGGCTCGCTGATGGGGCGGGAGATCGTGTACGAACACAGCCGCGCTCAGGTGCAGGCCGACCTGGACCGCGACAACCCGGCCTTGCGGCAGTCAACACGGCGAAAGACCTGAACAATTGGGGGCAGACCACGATATGAGCGGTCAGGCTCGAATTGCCCTGGCTATATTGAAAGCTGAGAACGATGCCCAAGCTGAGCGAATACGTCGAAATGGCTGCAACGGAATATTTGCAGGAGACCGGACAGGACGAACTGGATGCGCGCTGGGTGGCCGCGTTCTTCCAGGATGGGGGCGTGCAGGAGGAATATCCGCGGCAGGATCTGATCGCTTTTTCGGATCGGGTGCAAAAAGAACTGACCAAGCGATCCGAGCGTGCTGGCAAACAAGCGCGCTTTCAATTGGACAAGATCATCGAATTCGTCCGACGGCCGCGCAAGCCGTAAGGACGCATAACGGAACTCAGAATTAAAGTTCGAAACTTACGGGGCCAGGTTTTGCAGCACGACGGAGCAAGGTCTTGGCTTTAGCGCCAAAAACCCAACCCCGTACTTCGCTAGCAAAACGCTAGTGCACCGAACGGTCAGACTCGCCTTCCTTTTGGAGCGATTCTGTTTCCTCCTGGTACAGTTTCTGGGCAAATTCGACGGCCCATCGGTCCGAATCGTATTCGCTCCAGTGAAAATGGTGGTCGTCTTTCTTCCAGGCGCGAGCCACCTCCTGGAGAGACATGTCGCCACCGTTCTTGCGCGTCATGAGTTGCATCTTCCACCTCCTTCGAAATCAGAAATTTACTGTTGCAGGATCACGAGGATGGGTCGTACTGACCTGACCCCGTGAAGGGCCACCACATGGGTGATGACAGCGGTCACGCCCTCCATGTGGAACGAGGCGATTGAACCGCTCGCTCTAAAGCGGGCCGTTCGTTCAAGCAGACGGGCTGATAGTTAAAGAAACGCGAGAAGTCGAGGTCGCACTTAGTGCCGCGACTCGACGCCCGCGCCTTGCAGCCCTCTGCTTCTGTCGATCCCGTAACCGCCCCGTCGGATCGACTTGATTCTTTATAGCAAACAATAAGCTGGACGCTTCGTGGATGACCAGACTGGGAACTCCGGGGTCAGGGAACTTCGGGGTCAGGCCTTGTCTTTTGCCCAGCACTTTTGATTTGAACCCGGAAGCCCAACCATAAGTCCACCACTAAAATAAATGGGTCCTGCAACGCAGAGACGGTGGGTTCCGCTTCTCAATCAGTTATCAATGAGCAGGTGACCAAAATAAGCAAATATGCCAATCATGATTCCGGTGAGAAATTGGGCATGGACCAGATAGGAGAATTTCTTCAGTTCCTTCGGCGTATAACGCCATGTAAGAAACAGGCCAAAAATCCCCTGCCAAATGACCAGCGCCAATACGGCCGGGAAGAACAGGATCTTCATGGGAATACCCATCATTGCAATATGCAGCAGGATGATCGCCACCGTGGCAATGCCTACATAAACATGGGTTCGATCCAGGAAACCAAGCAGTTGCTGGAAAAGCGATGCGGCTACGGGTGCTGAATAATCCGGGAGCAGGCGCTTTGCCAGTGGACCTTTTCCCATGACCAGCTTCAACAGGGTGCGCGCATAGATAAAAAGCAAGGCCCAAAGCCCCACCTCACCCAACCCCTCGCCTATCTCGCTGAGAAATGTTTCCCGCTCAGGTAGGGTTGGATACACCGTATAGGCGTAGACGAAGTACACAGTCGAAGCGATCAGGACAATCGCTGTGTAGATCAAGATACCTTTGATGCTTTTTATCATCGCGAACCAGGGTGACAGGCCTTGCATTAACAAATTAGCCAACGGCAAATAAAGTAAGACCTACCCCAATGCTGTTCGCTTAACCCCTGATCCGTTCGCCCTGAGCCTGTCGAAGGGCAGCCCTTCGACAGGCTTAGGGCGAACGGTGCGTAGTGGACATGCCAAACCGAACAGTATTGAGACCTACCCCCGAATACTTTAATCGCATAGGCCACGAGCCGTGGCTGGGCGCCCCGCACCGGCTTGGTGCGGGGCGCTTTTTTATGTGCCGTTTTCTACCATTGAGGCGCTAAATTTCGCGGCATCATGAAGATAGATTCTTGATCTTGAATCATTTAATTACATGGCACGGAGCATGCTTTGATTTGCAGAGCGAGGTCGGCGACGGTGCCGCGCGCTTTCGTTACGAATTGAATAATCTCGAGTATGACAGGATGAAAATGGACCGCGAAACCCTGAATGAAATGGTAAAGCTAAAATTCGGTAGCCGCAAAGCCGGCGGGCCAGAGATCGACCTGGTGAAGTTGGCGGCGGATGCCGTTTACGCCGACCAAATGTTCAGTGCAGCCGAGAATCTGCACGACGAGACACTGGTGCTGCTGGCAATAACGCTGCGTGACAAATTCGGGTTGCTCGCCGCTCGGCCGCAAGGTCCGGCCAACCATCCCCCGGCTGTCGTAGAAACGGTAGAGGTGCCGCAGTCGCGCTATATGAGTGGGGCGCGTAGCTAGGTAGGTGAACGCCTCCGGGCCGTTACAAACAATAGGAGACAGACTGAGCTAGCCCGGGTTTCCCGGGCTAGCTCAGGTCATGTCTTTTCCTCAAAAGACAAAACCTGACCCCGTAAGCCTGAAACGCTTTTTTCTCTGTGCCAGGCGTGGTTCAGTTTGAGGGGGATCGGTTAACGAAGGGTCAAATGGCGCCCCAGATAAGATCCTTGGAGATCGGCTTCAAGCTGGCGCCTTCGCGGTCACTCTTGCGCAGGGAGTCCTTGCCGAAATTGAGCTTGACCCCGATCAGGAGGCGCTGGTTGTTGGCCGAGGATCCGGTGTTTTGATTCTCGTCGGCGTATTCGTACCGGCCAAGCACGCTCAGGGGAATGCCGGAGAATCGGTATTCGGCGCCGACGCCGTAAGTTTTCTGGTTCCACACGTATTTGAAGAGCGTACCGGCATCTTCCTTCAGGTAATTAATCGAGGCGTCCAGGCGCAGATTCTCGCGCATGAAGTAGCGCAGTTCGAGCGTCGCCATGACGGCGGGGTCGGTGGTTCCGCTGCTGTACTTCCATTTGCCCTGGCCGAGCTGGCCGTAAAGCGTCATGTTGTCGAGATAGACCTGACCTTCAAGGCCCAGGAAATTCGCTTTCACGTTGTTGCTGTCGCCGTTTGTGTAGTACTTGCGCTGCTGTGCAAAGATGCCGGCGAGCCAACCCTGGTTGCGATAGTAGAGATGCGTGGCGGCCTCGCGGAAGCTCAAGTCCACATTGGAATCGTCATAGTTCTGTCTGAAGTAGCCCAAATCCAGTTGCCCGCCAAAGCCGCTTTTGTCCGTGTATGCGAGCGCAAGCTGTGCGTCGGTGGCGAGGCCGCTGTTGTCAATGCCGGAACTGGGATCATTGCTGCCGTGGCCCACGCTGGCGGAGGCAAAGCCATCGAAGCCGCCGGTCGTCTGATCTGCGGCATGGGCCGTCGATGCTGCCGTCAGGATGAGCGCGCTCAACACTGTTAGTTTGAATTGTTTCATTGAAGCTCCATTTTTCTTTGCTATTTGAAGTGCTTTGCGTGGGAGGGTGAGTCGGCCCGACTCCCTTCCCTGATGCAACCCCCAGGCATTAACGGTCAAGCTGCGCTTTCCTGAAGTCCTTTTTTGCTAGTCTATCGCCCTCGTACGTGACCCCGTTTGGCTAGTTGATGTGTGGCACCTAGAACCGCTCCGATGGTTACCAGCACGACGCCGGCAATCGTCACGGCGTCGAGGGATTCCCCCAGCAAGGGCACGGCGGTGACGGCCGAGACGCCCGGAACCAGCGCCAGCATGAGTGTTGCGCGCTGCGGCCCGATGTTGTGGATGGCGTAGGCAAAGAGCAGCGCGGCTATCGAGGCCGCCAAAACGCCTTGATACACGCCTTGCAACAGAATGAAGGACAGGGGAACGGTGGTGATGGCCTTGGGAAGGAACGCGAGATAAACGGGCGTGTAGCACACCATGGAAATCACGGCGACCCCGATTGTTGCATCCAGCGGCGAGACATGCCACTGCTTGAGCAACAAGCCAAAGCTGGCGTAGCAGAGTGCGGCAAGCAGAAAGAACACATCTCCCACCCATTGATGCGCGGGTGCCCCGGAAAACTGACCCAAGCTGTGGATGCCGATCAGTACGATCCCCACACCTGCGACCAGCAGGGCGATTTCAGAGCGGCGTCCAGGGCGGTGCCCGAGGACGAGCCAGGCGATCAAGGCACTCGCAAACGGAATGCCGCCGTTGACCAGAATGCCCGCATGGGCGGTAGGCGCAAGGGCAAAGCCGGCGTAAACAAACAAGCCGTAACTCATGCCGCCCAACGCGGCAAGCACGGCCAGTCGCGGCCAATTGAGGCGTCGCCATCGGATCAACACAAACGGCAGACATACGATTCCCGAGAACACAAACCGTAGGGCAGCCATGTCATAGGGCGTCAGCGGGCTGCGTCCTCCCATTCGGGAGATGATGTTGAACCCGGACCAGACCACAACGACCGCAGCCGCAGCCGCCAAGCCTTTGAGCAGGTGGAGACGGTAGTCCGGAACAGAGTTGTCTTCAGCTGTCATGCGATGGGCTTCCGGGATAAGCGGTAGCGCTTACATTACCACTGACAGTTCAATCCATTGCGTCGAAAAAATGGAGTAGGACACGATGTCATTCCCGGGAACGTGGAAAGGGTGGCTGATCCCATTTGTGCCAGCCACCCTCCGTGGATAAACGCCAACCTCAGGCTCGGATAGCCCTGTAGAGTGGCCGGGCATTTATTCTTTTGGCGCCGCGGGATCGAGCAGGTTTTGTGCATCCAGCGCGCGTTCGTCGTGCTCGAGTTGGACTTGCAGCTCGGTATTGACGCCTGTGTCGACGGATGCTGTGGAGAGAAGTTCTTTTGGCTTCGCTTTGGGGTGTGCCGCCATGGATTCACCAGCCGTTGCACGCTCGGTAATCTGCACGCGGTAGATGGGCTCGGGCATGTCGAGCCCAGCCTGCTCCAGCGCCGACTTGACCTGCCGGATGGCTTCGCTTTTGAGCATCAAGAAATCGTGCGTACGCTGGTCCACCCAGCCGTAATAACGAACCTGGACGTTCGAATCGCCGAGTGCGGCGATGAAGGCGCGCGGCGGCGGATTATCCAACACCCCGTCGAGCGCCAGCAGAACCCGTATGCCGATCTGTTGCGCCAGCACCAGATCTTCGTTGACGCCGATACCCACATCGAACTCGAAGCGCCGGTTGGGATTGCGCGTGTAGTTCAACATCACGCTGCGAAACACCAGCGCGTTGGGCAGGCGCAGGTGATTGCCGTCTGGCGTCATCAGAATGGTGGCACGCGAGGTCAGCGCGATGACGATACCTTCGTTGCTATCGATCACCACGTGGTCGCGGGGAGAAAACGGTTGCCGCAGACTCATCAGGATTCCGGCCAAATAGTTTTCCAGTGTTTCCTTGAACGCGAATCCCAGGGCAATCCCAAGCACACCTGCGGTGCCCAATAACGCCCCAACCAGGGCCGTCGCATCCAGGATCTCAAGCGCAATCAACAGGCCAAGGAGCGTCACGATCCATCGGACAGTGGTTCGGGTCAGATCACGCAAAAACGGATTGCGCTTTGACACGCGATCAAGCACGGCACGTCGCGAGAGCCAGCTGCCGACCATCCAGGTGATCCACAAGACCAACAGCGCCACGACCAGCAACGGTAGGGTGGCAAGCAGGCCATAGACCTCTTGTAGCAGGCGTTGCAATACCGTATCGAAATTAAACTGGACGCGCTCCACGCTCGATCCCCCAGGCCGCTAGCGGCGTGTAAACCCTCTTTATGATGATCTCGATTAAACCCGAAAGATGTAAAAAATAACAGCTTAGAGGCCAGGTCTTGCAATGACACATTTAAATCGATGAGTGACGAAAGACGATATCTACCCCGTTAATGTGCGATCCCCAGATGATAGGGCGCTCTGTCGGGGCCAATGAATCGGGATCAGAATTAACGGTTGGAAAAATGCTGGCAGGGGGGCAGCGGAGGAATTCAGGCCAGGTAAGCTTTGGCTTCTTCGCCCGGATTGGGTAGACCCGCGATACGCCATGCCTGGCGCGGGGAACGGAACAGCTGATGCAAACAATTCGCCTCTAAATTGTTGAGGTGGCAGATATGACTCAAGGCCGTAACCGCGCCGTATTTGTGGAATTCCTCGCGCAAGGTCAGTAACAGCGCCTGCTGTAAGTCATCCATTTCTCCCATGTTCTCGGAATTCGCGATGCGCTGTGCGAGCGCAATATCCCATTGTTCGGGATTGTTAAAGAAACCATCCTTGTCAAAGAGGGTATTCAGGTCTTCCACGGTGGTCGGGTTCATGCTGTTGTCCTGTGTAGGGCTGCCGATGTTAGCTCACCCCAATCAATCAATGCCGACTATGCGGCAATCTGGCTAATCGAAAACGATACCGGAATGATGCCGATAACAGCGACGTTTGGCAGCGTAAAGTCGTCCGATTTCCGTGTAAGCCCTGTCTGAAAACGGGATTAGGTATTCGACGCGCTGAGGGCCGTGCGCGGCGTCAGGCCCAGCGCACCAAGTCCTCGATCACCTGCCGCGCCTTCTCCGGCTGCGGTTTGATGCGGTAGCCGAACGCGACCATGACGGCGAGGCCGAAACGCCCGTCTTCGACCAGGCCGGCTTCAGCTAGCACGGTTTCGGCGTCCTCGCGGTTGAAACCTTCCACCGGGCAAGAGTCGATGCGGATCAGCGCCGCCGCGGTCGTCATGTTGGCGAGCGCGATATAGGCCTGGTGGCAGGACCAGTCGAACAGCGCGCGCGGTGTGTCAATGCGGAAATCGTGCTGGTGGAACTGCGGGTAAAACGTGTGGCGCCGCGCGATGGCTTCGTCCGACATCTTTTGCACATCGCGCATGACATGTTCGGTGTAGTCCGAGCCCGGCAGCAGGTCGTCCTTGCGCGCCAGGATGGCGATGACGTGGCTCGCCGTGGGGAACTGTCCCTGGGCACCCCAGCTCACCGCACGGAGCTTGTCGCGCAGCGCCATGTCCTGCACGACGACGAAGCGCCACGGCTCGTAGCCAAACGAACTGGGCGACAGGCGACCGCATTCCAGGATGTAGCGGAAATCGGCGTCGGGGATTTTGCGTGCCGGGTCGAAGGTCTTGCAGGCGTGGCGGAAGTTGAAAGCCTGGAGAACGTCATGCTTGCTGATCATGGCAGGGTTCGGTTCGATGTGAGGATGCAAAAGCTTAAACGAACGTACCGCGCTTGTGCCAGTCGTCGGTCACTTCAGTTGAAACAAAAGGGGTAGACACGGTTAATTTTCGGCATCGAGGTCAGGTCTTGTCATTTTTCGCAAAAGGCAATACCTGAACCCCGTCATTTCGCAGGATACGGTCTGCTACACGCATGCGGCACAACCCGACGCCAAGTCGCTTCACACTTTGGCGTTTCTCGGCGAAAATTCGGGCGGATACCTCTGGGTGCCCATCGATAAAACTCAAAATCAATTCAATCAATAAGGGGGAGTGGTAATGAACAAAAAATTGTTGTCTGTGGTTGCGGCTGCATTCATCCTTGCGGGATGCGCATCGGGTGTGACCCGTGCGCCGAGCGCGTCGGCCGAGCGGGTGAGCGCTCCGGCGTATAGCCAGTTCGCTTCTGTGTCCCTTTCGATGTCGGCCGCCGCCAAGGAGAAGGCGCTTGAAAATCTGAAATTCAACCCGGATGAGCTGCTCAGCCATGTCAAACGGGCGCTTGATTCTCGGTCCCTGATCAGTGCGTCAGGCAACCCTCAGCTTCCCAGGATCGAAGTGGTGGTCAAGGATATGCGTGTTCGCTCGAATTTCTCCGCGATCATGTGGGGGTTTATGGCTGGATCGGATTCGATTGAAGGCGAGATCGTGCTGACTGATGCGTTGGGTAAGGAGATCGATCGCTTTGTGGTTTCTACATCCTATGCCCTGGGCGGGATCGCGGGCGGCCAGGACGGCACGCGCATGAGCTGGCTATATGAGAAGTTTGCTGAAGAGACAGTCAAGGAACTCTCCAAACAACAGAAGTCGGTCGTGTCGCAACGCTAAGAGTTCGATCAATATGAATGAAAATGGCCAGCCTAAGCTGGCCATTTTCATTTGCAAAACGAATTGGGTTAGACACTTTTTCATCTGGAAACGACAGGGGCGGCTTCGGATTTTTTTCAAGTACACATACACCAAGGGCAGGTCTCGACTTTTGCCACAAAAGTCGAGACCTGCCCCACACGTATTGTCTGCGCCGGCAACTTCTGGGTGATCAGGTGAAGACCCAGGCGTCCGGGGCTGTCGGTTGGTTTGCTGGTAGACTTTTGCGCTGACGTTGGATTAGAGACTCGCTTGGAATACGACTACGAATCTGCCCTGATTGCCTGTGCGCGTGGCGAGGCTTACGCGCTGGAAAGCCTGTACGCTCGAGAATCGCGCTGGTTGCTGGGAGTGTGCCGGCGTATTCTGCGCGATACCGCACTCGCTGAGGATGCGCTACAGGACGCTTTTTTGAAGGTCTGGCAGCGTGCTCACACATACGACCGTAATCTTGGATCGGCCCGCGGCTGGATATACACCGTGGTGCGTCATAGCGCACTCGATCTGGTGCGAAAGGGGGGACGCGAAATCGCCCAGGAAGATCCGCACGCTTTGCTCGACGATCCCGGCCACCGCGATGACGAACGGCATGGCAACGCGATCGACATCGATCGCTGTCTGGAAGGACTGGACGATAGCCGGCGCGAATCCATCCTGCTGGCGTTTCTTGACGGGTATTCGCACGAGCAGGTTGCCACCGCGCTTGCAACGCCGCTTGGCACGGTGAAATCCTGGATTCGGCGGGGACTCCTGATGTTGCGGGATTGTTTGTCATGATTGACGAAGAACGCCAGGCCGACGCTGCCGAATACGTGCTGGGGACGCTTGATCCGCAGGCGGCCGAGGCGCTCGAGGCGGCGGCGCGCGACGACCGTGAACTGGCGCGTGAAATCTACCGCTGGCAGGATCGCCTGCTGCCCTTGTTCAACCGCGTCGCCCCTGCCTCGCCTCGACCCGAGACGTGGGCGCGCGTTCGCGACACGATTTCGCGGCCCTTGCCGTCTGCCCCGTGGTGGCAGTCGCTGCGGCTGTGGCAGGGTCTGGTCGCGGCAACGCTGGTGGTGGCCGTGGGCCTTGGCGTTCAGCTCGCCCGCATCCCGGAGGCGTCGGACACGCGTTTTGTCGCCATGTTGCAGACGCCTGAGCAGAATATCGGCTGGGTCGTTGAGCTGTCCGATGCGAATACGGTACGGCTGCGTCCGGTGGGGGCACTGCCCGCATTGCCGGCTGGCCGTGCCTGGCAGTTCTGGACCAAGCCGATGGGCGCGAGCAAACCGACTTCGCTGGGGCTGGTGCCCGCCAATGGCGTGATCGAGGTGCCGCGCGACGCGTTGCCCGCGCTCGAGAACCAGCAGCTGTTCGAGGTGACGCTGGAACCGGAAAACGGCTCGCCGACCGGCAAGCCGACAGGGCCTATCCTGGCGGTGGGCCGCATGGTGGCGCTGGCAGACTATTAATTATTTTTGCCTGGCTGCATCTGGATGGCGATTCCATGGGTAGTACATGACAGAACGGCGCTTGCTGTTCCGATTTCACACTAACTCTACAAGGAATTTACCCATGAAAACCCGCACCCAGACTGCACTTGTTGTTTCTTCCCTTTTACTCGCCGCTGCCGGCGCCGCCCAGGCCGACCATCACATGGTGCCTTCCGCTGTCGCGGTGCCCGATGGCAACGTGGTCATGATGAACACGCTGGCGATGGGTCTGATCACCTACGAATGCATGGAGAAAAAAGACGCGCCGGGTGCCTACGCCTGGACGTTCAAAATTCCGCATGCCTACCTGTTTGATTCCAACAACAACCAGATTGGCCGTTATTACGGCTCGCCCAAAGGCGCAACCTGGGAATCCAATGACGGTTCCAAAGTGATCGGCAAACAGCTTGCCGTGACACCGAATACGCACACGGTGGGCAGCATTCCGCTGCAACTGGTGCAGCAGAATGGTTACGAGGGTAACGGCGCGATGAATAAAGTCACCTATGTTCAGCGCCTCGCCACCGCAGGCGGCACCGCCCCTGCCACTACCTGTTCGGCCGCAAATGCAGGCAAGAAGGAAATCGTCAGCTACCAGGCCCATTACATCTTCTGGATGGCCAAGTAAGCTGCGCGCCCGATTGAGGGGCGCATAGGGAAGGGCGGCTTCGGCCGCCTTTTTTACGGGTTTCTATCGAAGAATTAATGGGGTCAAACGAGCTGGCCCGGGTTATACGGACACATTAATGAAGCGCCGTGTGGGCCCACCTGATGGGCTTGCCAGACCGAACCTTGCTTATCCGGCGGCTCGGGTAGGAACCGCTGTCGTAATACTTGATTGTTTTTGTCGGGAATTAGCCTACAAAGAGGACTCCATGAGCCTGCGCACGTTTATCGGCTCATTCAAGATATTTCAAGGATCTCAATCATGCGAAACATACAGATCGATTACCGTGGATCGGATCACGGCTTTCAGGCCGCCAGCCTGCTTGCAAAAGACGCTGCGAAGGAAAACAAGATGAAGGACCCAACCATCATGGCCTGGCATCAGGACAGTAAGCTGGGGACAACGCCCTACTACGATGGCGCCAACCCGGAAACCTGGTGGGAAAAATATGGTGAAGGTAATGGCGGCAGGCTGGAAGTCAGCGTGGGGGATGAATACCAGTTCATCATGATGGATGCACGCGGATACGAAACCTTGGGCGAGATGCCTCTACGTAACCTGACGGATAGCGAGGGCAATCAGTATCTCTGCTACACACCCATTCAGGGCATGGATTCCTCAGTACCCAAGCAGGAAGCCTGCTCGCTGCTGGACGGTTGGCTGGCCGATCAGTACTGAAACAGCGCTGCCCTGACTTGCCCCAGGCATGACTCAAGGATGAATTGTGGCGACGCCCGTCCAGTTTCTGGGCGGGATTATCTACAACTTTACAAAGGGATCGCAAGATGGAAACCATAGATTTTCTGGTGCATATAGATGAGACCCTGGATGAATCGGAGCTTGAAGTCATCGAGGACTCGATCCGCGATGGCAAGGCGGTGGCCGCTGCCAGCCACCAAGCCAACAATCCCCATGTCATCCAGGTCGTATACGATTCGAACATGATCCACGCCAATGACATTGTTCAGGCAATTCGCGATCACGGCGTACATGCACAGGCGGTTGGGCTTTAAGCACTGAAAGCGCACGTCGCAACCGTGCCTTCCCCACTAAAGGGGTCTGCTCTGGATTGTTTTTGAGTAAACGGTTGCAACCGAACAAGAGGCGACAGGCCACGGTTTTGCGTGCCCCCTATTTGTTGGCATGGCGTCCCTGGAAAACACTAGGGGACAGACCACGGTTTCCACTGACCCCCGCAAACTCTGTTGCAAGACAAGTCCCCGTTTCCGCCTAATCTCCTGCATTCGATCAGGACTGCGCCAGGGTGCGCCCTTAACCGGTGCAGTGCATGGTGACAGGTTCAGCAACGCCCCAATTCTTTCTTTGTGGGCACGCTTTCAGGTAGAGTTTATCTACTCAGCTTCAGGGTTGGCGAGCCATGATCGGACACCTCGATAAATTTCCCTATGCGGACGCTAAAGGCTTTCTCGACCAGACAGAGGACGCGCAAGCCTTGCCGTTTTTAATCGATATCGCGCCATTCATGGACGAGCAGGAGTGGCTCGCGCTCCTCGATTTGACCTGGCCGCGTATCAAGAACGCGGACGACTATCGAGATGCGCTACGCCAAACGCCTTACGGCAAGGGCGCAGATAAGAAGTTGCGCAGAAAAAAATAGACTGCAAAATTCAAATCTCTATTGGCCATGATATTCGGCCTCGGTTGCAAGATGAAGCGCGTTGGCTTCTGAAATTCGTAAATGAGGTCAATCATTTTCACAAAAAAACTTACGCTATTTCGCATAGTGAAATTCCGAACGTCGACTTGATGTGGGTTAAGGGTAGGGACGGGGTATGAACGCGAAGCTCGAGAAGGCATTGAAACGATTGAAATGCATTTTGCCCTTACAAGAAAGACAAGCGGAATGCAGCAGGCAGATCAGGGAACTTCATCAACACGTCCTTCGTTCATTTGTGACTCAAGGACGAATCCTTACCCGGGAAGAAATGGCACAACGCATCAGCAATCTGGAAGATGCAATAAATGTGTTGAGGGAAAGTGAGCTGATGGTGTTCTCGGAAGAGGGGATGCCTGTGGGGGCCTACCCTTTCACCATCGAGGTACGAGAGCATAAAGTTCGGATTAATAGTCATCAGGTCTATGCCATGTGTGCTCTGGATGCCTTGGCGAATAGTCCCATGTTCGGGATGCATGCACACATTGTTTCCCGCTGCAGAATCACCGGTGATCCCGTCAATATCCAGCAGTCAGGCAAAACAATAGAGAACCCGAATGAAGCGGGTGATGTCCATCTTGGCATTGTGTGGGGAGCGGAAGAAACTGACGCGTGCTGTGCAAATAGCCTGTGTATGGAGATGATGTATCTGAGGGACAGCAATATTGCCCGGCAATGGCTTGAGGCGGATTTGGAGAACAGAGAGATCTTCACCCTGCCGGAGGCCGTTGAGTTTGCCAGCGAGTTTTTTATTCCGCTTACACGCTGAAACACATGGGTGAATTCACATTCATACTGACCACGCCTGATTTTTGCACCAAAGCATAAGTAGGGTTAGCAACCCCATAAAGATCCGGACAGAATTGAGTGTCACCGCGTGCCGGCGCTGCGCTTCAGCCATTTCCTACACACAGCATCGCCCGAGGATGACTTTTCGCGGGCGCGGTCCAATCTACACTTGACATGTAACCCATCGACCCTGCCTCCCTGCCTTGTTGCAGGCGCTGGCGCACTGTTTAAGGAAGGAGAACCGTCATGCAAAATTCAGCGCAATCATCTGCTTTGGCATATCCGGATGAGGCACTGATCCACCACTTCGAAAAGTTTATTACTGCGGATTCATTCCCCTGCGTCGGCGCGAAGTCGGCGTTGAGCCGCGGACAGATCGTGTATCAGATCGAGCACGATTTGCGAAGCGGACCCGCCGCTGCCACTGTGACCTCACTGCAGCGTTTCAGCCAGGAATATGATCGCGACTCGGCTTTGTTCAGGAGCGTAGTCGTCCTGTTTCGCCATCCCGCTGAGTTCACGGAATTGTCGTTCGAGTCGGCGCTGTGGCGCTATCTGCAGAACATGCATCATACCGATGATATTCACCACTACTGGGACCCAAGGGTGAGCAATGATCCGGCGTCGGCCGATTTCAGTTTCAGCGTCGGCGGAAGGGGCTACTATGTGGTGGGCCTGCATCCCCGGGCGAGCCGGACCGCGCGGCGTTTCATTCGGCCTGTCCTGGTGTTCAATCTGCACGATCAATTCGAAAGATTGCGCAGCGACGGCAAGTTCCTGACGATACGCGATACCATCATCAAGCGTGACACGCAACTGGAAGGCACACCGAACCCCATGCTCCAAGCTTTTGGCAACAGGTCAGAAGCCGCTCAGTACAGCGGGCGCGAAGTCGACGACCAGTGGACGTGCCCGTTTCATGCACGCTGAAATTCCCCCGCGCTGCGGAGTCGCCTTCGAACTGATGGCCGGCCAGCGGCTGCGGGTTATTGATCCCAGAGGCGAGCAGGTCTCCGATCTGATCGCTTTCAATCGCGCCGACACGCAGGAGTACCTGTCCTCGGGGCGCACGCTTGATTACGCATCCAGACTCTTCCTGACAACCGGAGACTTCCTGTATTCCAGCCGCAGCAGGCCGATGTTCCTGATCGGCGAAGATCGTGTGCGGCGCCATGATTTTCTGCTGACGCCCTGCTCCGCGGACACTTTCCGCATCCTCTACGGCCATGAACATCCGCACCGCGGCTGTCACGGCAACCTGTCCGAAGCGCTTGCACCTTTCGGCATCTCGCCAGACCAGATTCCGGTCACGTTCAATATATTCATGAATGTCGACGTCAACGGTGAAACCGGTGAAATCGTGGTCAGGCCGCCCCGAAGTAAGGCGGGCGACTACGTGGATTTTGTTGCGCAAATGGATTTGATCGTCGGCCTGACCGCGTGCTCCGCCGAGCAGTCCAACAACTACAGTTTCAAGCCTATCGAATACGACGTGTTCGACGCCAAATAAATAAGGTCAGGCCTTGCAAAGCCCCTGTAAAAGACCGAATCCTTAGTTGCGATGATCGAATCCTGTTCTTCGTGACCTGCGCCGGGTTACACTTTCTCCTCTGCGGCCTTTTGGCCAATCTGGGGAAATAAGCAACCATGTCCCGGCAATATCCCATCATCGCTGTGACCGGTTCGTCTGGATCCGGTCTGTCCACGATACGCCACGCGTTCAAGTTCATTTTCGAGCGCCTGAACATCCAGCCCGCGATCGTTCACGGCGACGGTTTCCGGCGCTATACCGAGCCGCAGTTCACCGCCCTGCTTGAGGAAGCGCGGGGCAGTGGCCGCAACACTTCCTGGTTCGGACCCGATTGCAATCACTTCCCGGAGCTGGAATCCTTTTTCAGGACCTATGGCGAATGTGGCAGTGGCGTTTATCGCCAGTATGCGCACACGGTCGAGCGCGGCACGGAACTGGGCGTGCCGCCGGGAGAGTTCACGCCCTGGTCGCCCCTGCAGCCGGGCAGCGACCTGTTGTTCTACGAGGGTCAGCATGGCGGCCTGATGGCCAACACCTGGACCCGCCGCAAGGTCGATTCGCGCCACTTTCCACCGGAAATAGACCGTCGCGCGGGGCGCCAGGGCATCGACGTGGCTCAGCATGTGGATCTGCTGATCGGTGTGGCGCCTGCCATCAACCTGGAGTGGATACAGAAGATCCACCGCGACCACAAAAAGGGCACGTGCTCGCCCGAAGAGTCGGTGGAAACCATCCTGCGCCGCATGGACGACTACATCCATTACATCGTTCCCCAGTTCGGCCTGACCGATATCAATATCCAGCGCGTGCCGCTGGTGGATACCTCCGACCCGTTCATTGCGCGCGACGTGCCGCTGCCCGACGAATCGCTCTGCATCATCCATTTCCGCGACCGCGAGCGCCATGGTTTTCCCGACTTGCTCGAGCGCATTCCAGACGCCTACATGTCGCGTCCGACCACGATGGTGGTTCCGAGCAAAAGCCTGCGCCTGGCCCTGGGGGTGATTTGCGGTCCGATCCTGGCCAGGTTCATGGAATTAAAAGAGCCAGGCTGAGCTGACGCATTTGTTTCGCTGCTCAAACACGTTAAATGCCAGCCACGCAAAGTGACATGACATTATTAGAGTTCCCGCACTCGCACTATTGCGAGAAGGCGCGTTGGGCACTCGACTACAAAGGCATACCGTTCAAGGCTGTGGCGATCCTGCCAGGACTCCACATGATCACTGTGCGCAAGTACGCACCTGATACTGCTGTTCCCGTTTTATTGAGCGATAACGAAGTCGTGCAAGGCTCCAGTGAAATCATCCATTACCTTGATCAGAAGTATCCCTCGCATTCCTTGACGCCTGCGGATGCTGATCAGCGTCTGACGTGTCTGGAAATCGAACACGCCATGGATAAAAGATTGGGAGAAAATATTCGTCGTGTCTTGTACGACGGATTGCTGGCTTATCCTGAATTTATTCGCTATTGCTTTACCCATCCGATGCCTGGCGTGAAGCAGTTGTTTTTCAGGCTGTTTTACCCGATGTTGCGATACAAGATTTATCAAACCTATGTGATTTCCGCTGCAAAGGTCGAGCACGCCAGACGCGAGTTCGATGTTGCAATGAGCGAAATAGAGCACACGCTCAAACAGAGACAATATTTGGTTGGGGAGCGATTTACCCGTGCTGACTTGTCAGTCGCATCGATGCTCTCATTGCTGGTTATGCCTGATGAGCATCCGTTTCCCTGGATAGAAATACCTGATCCGAAAACCAGAACGTTTCATGATGAGTATCGAGATCATCCGATGTCTGAGTGGGTCAGGAAAATGTATCGAGACCATCGTTTGAAACAACGTATTGCGTAAATGGGGTCTTGCTCTTTGCGGCAAGAAGAATAAATGGAGGCAAACGCCTTGATACGAAACATGAGACCACACCTGATTCTGCTTGGCTTGCTGCTTGCGTTCCCCGCGTCTGCCGGCGTTTATAAATGGACGGATGCGCAAGGCCGTATCCAGTACAGCGATACGCCGTCACCTGCCGCCAATTCCACGCAACTCAAGTTGCAAAGCTTTACGGGACCGGTCCAGGTCAGTCAGGCAATCGGTGCGGATAGCGGGGTGACGATCTACACGACCGTGTGGTGCGGGGTGTGTAAACGCGCCAAGGCATACTTTAAGCAGAACGGGATTCCATTTAGTGAATGGGATGTTGAAAAATCGGATTATGGTGAAACCAAATTCAAGCAGCTAGGTGGGCGTGGCGTTCCGGTCATCACCGTGGGTGCGGAAAAAATGATGGGTTTTGATGCAGGACAGTTTATGGAATTGTGGAACAAGGCACAGAGTAAGTAGGATGAACAAGGGCAATAAATGGGGGCAGACTGAGCTAGCCTGCAAGCAGGCTCGGGCTTTGTCTCGGGGACAGGTCTAGTATCTAGCCCCCGAGCCATTTGCGGCCGTAGGTCTAGCATGAAAGAATCGTCCCTCCGCCCAATCCATGACTGAAATGTTACCTGCCACTCTGCTTGCCGACGCGGTGCTGCTTCTGCACCTTGCGGTGGTGTTGTTCATCGTTGGTGGTCTCGTCGTCGTCGGGGTGGGTAACCGGCTGGGTTGGCAGTGGGTGAATGCGTGGGGGTTCAGGTTGACGCATCTGGTTGCGATTGGCGTCGTCGTGGTCGAGTCGTGGCTGGCGATCAGCTGCCCGCTCACCACGCTAGAGGCATCACTGCGCGGTACAACGAGCCACGCACAAGGATTCATTGCGTACTGGATGCAGCAGTTTTTGTTTTACGACGCGCCGCCGTGGCTTTTCATCGCGCTCTATAGCGGATTTGGCGCGCTGGTTGTTGCGGCGTGGTGGCAGTTTCCGCCGCGTCGGACGCGGGGCCAGGTCGATGATGGCGCGCAACGCGGCCATTGATGGATATCCATTGCCACGCAGGCTGGGCCTGAATTGTGGAATCCAGAATGCGGTATACGATGACTAGTGGGCTAGGCAGTTATCACCCGGCTCAGGCACGTCATTCTCCGGGGCTCGGTTACTATCCCCTTTAAGCAAACTCCTGCCACTCGGACGCTACGTTATGAAAAAACCCTGGAAATTATCTGGCATCAAAGGCGCACCGCTGCTGGTCAAGGCGTTGACTCAAAGCGAGCAGGTCAAGGTTAAAGTCGAGACGTGCGCCGTGGAACTGTCTGAGGTCAACACGGTATTGAAAGGCGAGCTGATCGAGCACTTGCCGCTGGAGGAGATCCAGCATGCGCTCGATCAAAGCACGGACGTGGAAGATAAAGTGCAGGAATGCGCCGATGACCTGCATCAGGTCAATCGCAATCTGGTGAAGGAAATCACCGCGCGCAAAAAACTCGAAAAGCGCCTCGATGCGAAGGCGGTCGAGGACGAAAAAAACCGCTATCTGGCTTACCACGATACCGCTACGGGTCTGGCCAACCGGACGCTGTTCAACGATCGGATCGAGCAGGCGCTGGTCCAGTCCGAACGCCATGGACGCAAATTTGCCGTGCTGTTTATCGATCTCGATAGGTTCAAGGCCATCAACGATACGTTCGGCCATGCCATGGGCGACAAAGTGCTGCAAATGGTGGCGACGAAATTGCAGGCCTGCGTCCGACAAGAAGATACCGTCAGCCGAATCGGCGGCGATGAGTTCCTGTGCCTGCTGATAGAGGTCAACAACGAGGCTGATGTCGCCCATATCGCCGAAGCAATCATTCGCGCGATTTCAGAGATTGAAGAACTCGACGAGACCCGGCTGAAAGTCACAGCCAGTATTGGTATTTCGATCTATCCGGGAGACGGTACAACCGCGGAGGTCCTGATCAAAAATGCAGATTCGTCGATGTACAGGGCGAAACAGGCAGGCGAAAGATATGCTTTCTTTAGCCGGAAACTATAGGGAACAAGATCACGTTTTTTTGATGAACAATCCCGGGAGCCCGACCCGGATCTTTAACTGAGTCGAGTCTGGCCTCTTGCCGCAGAAGTCGAGACCTGACTCCAACAAACTTCGTCAATTATTGCATCCTCTCCCGTGAGCATGGAGAAGAGGTTGCCCCGATTGCATTTTGATCATGGAAGGTCACTTCCCCTTTTAACTGAAGCTTATGGCCCGCGCAGTTCCGCTTGCTTTCAGCTTCGGGTTGCCAGCCGCGTTTGATTCTTGAATAGGATTGAAGTTGATGAGCCCGATTCCTGCAATGCTGCTGGCCGTCACCCTGTGTGGCTGCGCCTCCAACCCTCTCCCGAGTGCCCTCGATTCAACCGATCCAGGACGACTGCCCACCGCGCAACGCGTGGTGAGTGTTGCCGGACTTCGTCCGTGCAACAACGGTCCGGAGCGTACACTGAATATCGATCCGGGCCAGCCCATCAACATTCTGGTTCATGGCTGTAACGGTTCCACCGGACGATTCCGTACGCTAGCGGAAGTGCTCGCTTTTCATGGTCAGCAAACCGCCTGTTTCGAATACGATGATCGCGATAGCCTCATGGTGAGCTCCGGCCAGCTGGCTCGCGCTGTTGACACGCTGGCACAGCAAATGAATACGCCGCAAATCACGGTGATAGGCCACAGCATGGGTGGCCTCGTTGCACGCAAGGCATTCATCGATAGCCACCCCAGCCCGTCGCGCAACACACAGGTCGACTTGCGTCTGGTCACGGTCTCGGCGCCATTTTCCGGCATTGCCTCGGCGCGAATGTGCGCAGCGTCAGCTTTGCGGTTCGCCACCCTCGGCCTGAATGATCTCTTGTGCTGGCTTGTCAGTGGCGATAACTGGTACGAGATCACGTCCGCTTCGGGTTTCATCCGGAATCCGGGCACGCTGATTCCTCAGGTGCGCAGCCATCTCAAGATAGCGACAGACGAGCGCGGCACCTGCCGACGTCGCAACGATGCTGACCAATGCATTGAAGACGACTATATTTTCAGCCTCGGTGAGCAACAGTATCCTCCGGCCGCCTCAATGCCCCGTACCACAGATGTAGAAGTTGCTGCCGGGCACGTCGAAATTGTCGGTGAATCCGGTGTCACGCCATACAAGCTAATCAACGTATTTCAGCGCGAAGGCATCATCCGGGCCACACCGCCGGAACGGCTGTCTGCGTTTCAGGCACTATTGACGGAGCTGTATGGACGTTGAGTACGATGAGTCTGGAAAGACCACAGGCATAGCAGAATAAAGGGGGTCAGCTTGAGCTGCCCCGGGTTTTCTGGTTACGCAAATCCTTGGTTTGCGTTGCTCTCCGGATATGACGCAACTCATACAATGAAAGCGCACGATGAACGGACCTAAATCAATGATGGGAAAAGGCAGACTGGAAGCATTCAGTGATGGCGTGCTTGCCATCATCATCACCATCATGGTGCTTGAGATGAAGGTGCCTCATGGAGATGACTTGAACACTCTGCTACCGCTGATTCCCGTGTTCTTAAGCTATGTACTGAGCTTCGTCTACCTGGGCATCTACTGGAACAATCATCATCACATGCTTCACGCCACGCAGCATGTGACCGGCCCGATCCTGTGGGCAAACCTGCATCTGCTGTTTTGGTTATCGCTTCTTCCGTTTGTCACGGGCTGGATGGGAGAAAATCATTTCGCATCCGCACCGACAGCGCTTTATGGGGTGGTGCTTTTACTGGCAGCGATGGCGTACTGGGTATTGCAGCGCGCCATCATATCCAGTCAAGGTAGCCACTCATTGCTGGCAAAGGCAGTGGGAAGGGACATCAAAGGCAAGCTGTCTCCTCTTCTGTATGCCCTGGCCATTCCCTTGGCTTTCCTTGAACAATGGATTGCGGGCGGTCTCTATGTGTTGGTTGCACTCATGTGGCTGGTTCCTGACCGTCGTATAGAGCGACAGCTTGGTGAGGAGAAAACTTGATCCAACGGGTTGTCCAAACGCCACGTACTTTTCGCGCCAGCAAAATTAACCAAGCTAACAGCGCACAGGGACAGCGCTTGTCGCTTAAGGCAAGACCTGACGACCTTGTTTGTGTACAACCAGGTTCAGGCCACGGTTTTCAGACTTATATCCCGTGCTTGAGGCACATCGTTAATACTTCTTCGATATTCAGGCGCCTGCAGAAGCGGATGCCCCTAGAATGGGGGAGGTTTTATGACAATAAGAAAATTCCCATGCGCCTGCTTTATGCCTTTCTGCTATCTGTTTTTCTGATCAGCCCTGTATCCGCCATGCAGATATTCGTCAAAACACTCACGGGCAAAACCATCACGCTCGAAGTCGAGGCAAATGACACGGTTGAAAATGTGAAAATCAAGATTCAGGACAAAGAAGGTATTCCGCGCGATCAGCAGATCCTTGTGTTTGCCGGAGACCCTGGAAGACGGACGCACGCTCGTGGACTACTACATCCAGAAGGAAAGCACGCTCCATCTCTCGCTCGTATCGGCTGCCTCGCGATCGGCCCCGCAATCTGCGATGCGTTCTGCGCTGCAGGTGCTTGATTCGACGCTGGGTTCGGGTTCGCCGCTAATTGCATCGCAATATGCCGAGGTTCTTACCCCTGCGGATCAGCCTGGCATCACCGTCGGCGCGGGTGGCGAGTCGGGCCGCGGAGGCTCAGGTGACAACCGTTACGATTCGTCCCTGCGCCATGTTTTTCTGGGCGGGGAGCCTTGGGCACTTAAGCGCTGAGACTGTGGTCAGACTCTATGCCCAGCGTATGCGTATTGAGGAGGAGTTCCGGGACACTAAAAATGTCGTTCTGGGTGCGGGACTTGCCCTGTCTAGAAGCCAGGGACAGCAGCGCCTGCAGGCGCTGCTGTTGATCGGGCAAATTGCGCAAATGGCCAAACGGCTGATCGGCGAGGCTGCAAAGCACGCTCAACTGCACCTGCAATTGATGAGCACATGCCGTCGTGATCGGGCAGAACTGTCGGTGATGATGCTGGCAAAACGGGTGATCGAATCGCCCACGCTGCTACGAAATCTCAAAATCCCGTGGCCGTTCCGACACGTGTTGCGAAGTCAGGCGAGCGCCGCAATCAATCGCGCTATGGCTGTGTGATTCGTGGGGAAACCTCAGGTTCAAACACCTTTTATTCTTGGCGCGGTGGGGAACAGAGACTGGCCCTGTACCTCAAGCCTTTGGATTGCGCTACGCTATGGTGATTCGCGTGACGCAAATATTGAAAGAACTATCCTAAGATAAGTGGCGATGCCTTGAAGCATCTGTTTTCTCAAAGCTTTCCCATGGCACTTCCACTTAGAACACGGTGCGTAGGTGATGCATGTTTCCCTTTCAATAGCATTTAACGAGGTGTCTGATGCCTGATGATTTGAATGACGATGAGTTGCTTGAAGTCAGCTTGAAATCACTACGATTACGCCCGGGTCTTTTTCTGACAATTCAGCGAATGCGCGAGGGCACGCCGGTGCATGAAGCACAATTTATCGCGGCCATCGAAGGCAAAGGGGTGATGCTGACACCAAGCGGCATGGATAGCCTTAAGACGGAGGTCATCCTTGGCGAAGTGTATTTGGTTCAGGGTTTTACGGGCCAAACCGACTTCTCTTTTACTGCGGTGGCCTTGAATGTCTTTAAGGCACCCTTTGCCCATGTGCTCTTTGCTTACCCGGCTACAGCAAAAGCCAAACAGGTGCGCAAATCGATGCGCATGAAAACCGCTTTGCCTGCAACCATCTCGCCCTCTGGTCAGAACAATCCAATTGAAATCTCGATCGTCGATTTAAGTGTTGCCGGCGCCATGATTTTGTCGCCCCGTTCCCTGGGGGTGATTGGCGGTCTTTTCGACCTGGTATTTCCAATTAAATTTGACGACGTTCACTCCAACCTCAATTTGGTGACCAAGCTTCGCTACAATAATGGCACGGACAACGATGAGCGCAAGATCGGTTTGTCTTTCGAGAATCTATCCCGGGAACACAAGCTGCTTTTGAATTATTTTGTCGGCAGAATCACAGAAGAAAACTCTTTCATCATTGAACCCTAGCATTTTTTTCCAGCAACGCCGCCCTTACCCCGCCGCATCCTGAGCAGCCGCTTTCACTGGCACAGTCGACGGAAAGCGTAAGCCTTCACTTTTGGATTCTGACAACTGCTAATTGCTCGTTTGGACCGCGTGCCCTTGCGGGTTGGGCGAGGCTTCAGGCAATCCCTACGGCACCCAGCAAGACCTTGGCAGCGGCTTCGGAGGAGGCAGGGTTCTGCCCCGTAATCAGCAGGCCATCGGTCACGACATGGGGTTGCCAATCGGCCCCCTTGGTGTATTTGCCTCCGTTCGTGACGAGCATGTCCTCAACCAAAAATGGCACAACCTGGGTCAAACCCACAACGTCTTCTTCGGTATTGGTGAAACCCGTCACCGATTTGCCATGCACCACCGATTGGCCATCACTCGCCTTGGGATGGCGTAATACGGCCGGGGCGTGACAGACACACGCAACGGGTTTGCTTGAGTTCAGCATGGATTCAATCAGCGCAATCGACGCTGCATCCTCAACCAGATCCCATAGCGGGCCGTGTCCGCCCGGATAAAACACCGCGTCATAGTCACGGGCCACCACCGCGCTCAGCTTGTTCGTACTGGCGAGGAGGGTTTGTGCTGCCTGGTCGGTGCGGAAGCGACGGGTGGCGTCAGTGTGGAAGTCGGGTTCGTCACTCTTGGGGTCAAGTGGCGGCTGGCCGCCCAGCGGAGAGGCCAGTGTGATTGCAACACCTGCGTCCTTGAATACATAGTACGGCGCAGCGAACTCTTCCAGCCAGAAGCCGGTTTTTTTGCCTGTATCGCCGAGTTGGTCGTGCGAGGTTAATACCATGAGTATCTTTTTCATCGGGTTTCCTTCAATGGGGTGAGTTGATCTGTGGGATTGTCGGGGAACGGGTGTTCAGTCTTACTCTACCTGAACAATCAATTTGCTGAAATTCTGGCTTTCGTGCAGGCAGGTAAAGGCTTGTGGGTATTTTTCAGACCCTCGACATCATCTTCTTTGAACTTGGTCTGACCATTAGTCAACGATACGCTTATCAGTGGAAAAGCCTCAACATGGCGATGAATGTAGTCGTCAAAAATTATGAAGCCCTGCCTCGATGTCGCCGACTTTCGGCTGGCCAAAGTCGAGCAGCCCCATATAGGCAGTAAGCCAAGCACGCCTAATACCCGTGATGGCTGGCCAGGCTTGCCTCCAGCTTGGTCAGACCGCTTGCATCGGTTACAGCGGTGAATTCACCATTCGTGAGTGGGATCCCATCGGCTGCCTGCCGCTGCGGAAGTTGCCGGGCTATGTCTATGTGCGCTGCCGAACAGAAGCATCGATCCTTAATGACTACGATAGCGTGAACACGCAAGAGGGATCAGTCAGCATGCTCGGTCATTCGCTTCGACCGCTGACGCATCACCAAGGCAGTTTCCGTCGTCATCATATGTAGCTATGCCATCCTCGATGGTTTATCAAACGTGATTGTTTTCATCATTTACCCCAAAGGGAAGCCAGTATGAACATCACGTCCAAGCAAACAAGCAGTACACACCATGCCAACACACTGAAATCGTTGCCGGTTCTGACATTGGCGGTGATGGGCGTGTTTTGCGGCGCCTCCCCGGCATGGGCCACGCCCGTGCTGGGTTCGGCTCAGAGCTTTGCGGTCCTGGGATCCTCGACGGTGACCAATACCGGCCCGACCACGCTCTGGGGCGATCTGGGTCTTTACCCGGGCACTTCGTACACGCCTGGATCGGCGGGGGTTACCCAAACGGGAACGGTACACCTGGCGGATGGCGTTGCGCAGCAGGCGCTGATTGATGCCCGCAAGGCATACCATGCGCTTGCCGGTCTATCGGCCACCAGCGATTTGAGTAGCGTGGGTCTGGATTTCTACAACAGTGCTGCAAATGCGCTGACTCCGGGTGTTTATTCATTTAGCTCGTCGGCTTTATTGACAGGCGGCCTCTATCTAGACGCTCAAAACAATACCGATGCACTCTGGGTATTTCAGATCGGGAGCGCGCTCACGACGCTCAGCGGTTCGAGTGTCAATCTGCTGAATGGCGTTGCCGGTGCAGATTACGGACTGTATTGGCAGGTCGGCAGCTCTGCTACGCTTGGCACCAGCACGGCGTTCGCAGGAAACATTCTCGCGGATCAGAGTGTTGCCCTGAATACCACGGCAACGATGTTGTGCGGCAGGGCTATCGCGTTGAATGGGGCGGTGACCCTGGATTCCAACACGATCTCCAACGATTGTCTCAACGGCAGCATCAACGGACCCAGCGACTACGGCAGCATCGGCTACAGTGGAAACCCCGGTGGCGTCGTGGCTGTACCCGAACCGGCAACACTGGCGCTGTTTGGACTCGGATTGGCGGGGCTCGGATTTACCCGCCGTCGCCTGAGCTGAGAGCACGCTTCTCCACGACAAACCCCGCTGCTGCGGGGTTTGTCGTTTCGTGAGAACGAAACACGGGACAATAGGTGACAGACCACAGTTTGTTGGTACCCAAAAATCACAACCTCGGATCAGGTCTTGAAAATCCACGAACTTTAGGTGGCCTTTTGCTTTTCCGGTGACATGCATAAGATCGGGTTATTCTGTGTCCCGAAATGAACTTGGGGTCAGCAGGAGGACGTACCTGAACGATATCCAGCTCAAAAATCCACTGCACGGCACCACATTTGAAAATATGTTCAACGAATGAGTCAGCGGCTATAGTTGACCCGCTACGGTGAATTCACCCCCATTGGACATCGGTATAAAGTCCTTTAACTTATCGGTGCTTGTGGGCGCCTGATTCGATAGGGTTGCTCCGCAGAAACAGAAATTCCACCAGAAGAATCGCCAGCATGACAGCGACGGCGACGACAACCACCGTGGGATCAACGCTTATTTTGACCCAGACAAACCCTGTCAGCACTAACAGATCAAATAAAATAGCGATGATCAAGATTGAGAGCCGTGCACCAATCTCGCCTCGAAGATGGCGCAATACACCCCAGTGAATTGCCATATCCATGACCAAATACAAAATGATGCCCAGCGCTGCAATTCGACTCAGGTCGAAGAAAGCAGTAAGCAGCAAGCCAAACACGAGCGTGTAGACACAATGTGTGTTTCTGAATGCTCCCCGGCATCCCGAAGTGACTGTGGGGGACCAGCTTCATCTCCGTCAACATCGCCAGCATCCGTGACACGGCGAAGGTACTTGCGATAATGCCGCCTGCCGTGGCGATCATTGCCAGGATCACGGTGAACCACAGACCATAGTCACCCATTGCAGGTCGTGCTGCTGCGGCCAGCGAATAATCCTGGGTTTTGATAATTTCCTGAAGCGACAGATTGCTGGAGACAGCAAAACCAACGAGCGCGTAAATGACAACGCAAAGAACAATCGAAATGATGATGGCCCTTCCAACATTTTGATGCGGGTTCTTTAATTCAGAACCACTGTTCGTGATCGTGGTAAACCCCTTGAAGGCGAGGATGCCCAGCGCCGTTGCGCCGACAAACCCTTGTAACGTGGCCTCGGACTGGCCACTGGACAAAATGACATCCGCCTTGTCGGCAACTGCGATACCCATCACGCCAAAGAGAATGATTCCCCCCACTTTTATGATCGCCATCGTCGATGCCACACCTTCGATGAGGCGGTTACCAGACAGGTTAATTAGAAAAGCGACAAGAAGGAGTGAGACACCAAGGACAGGAACCAGCACGCTGGTATCACTCATGTCAAACAGTTGCAGCGTATAAGAACCAAAAGTCCGCGCCAGAAAGCTCTGTGCAATCACCATGGAAAAGTACATCAGCAAAGCATGGAAGGCAGTGGGCAACGTTTTGCTATAGGCTTTTTCCAAATACATCGCGATGCCGCCGGCTGAGGGGTAAGCGTTGGACATCTTGACATAGGTATAAGCACTGAAAGAAACGACCACCGCGGCAGAAAGAAAAGCAAACGGAAAAAGTGCCCCGGTCATTTCAGCCATCTGACCGGTCAGCGCGAAAATGCCTGCACCAATCATTACACCGGTGCCTAGCGCAACGGCGCCGATCAGTGTCAGGCTGTTCTCACGGTACTTTGACGCTCGGTCTTTTGCTTGATCCATATGCTCCTCCTCCTGCTTTCTTATCGAACTGTGGAGTAACCATAACAACTAAAGCGCACAGCTTCGAATTTTTTGAGTAAACGGTTTCAACCGAACTAAGGGGCAGACCAGCGTTTTGCATGGCCGAGTGTTAAGGGGTCAGGGATGCGTGTACCCCCACACCAACAGCAGCAACGCCGTTATGGCCATGGCCGCGTGGAGGCCGACGCCAAACATCGGCGGTGGCGATCGATGTTCGGGATTGCCCATGCGCAGGGCCAGAAGAACCAACCCGCCGGACAACGCCAGAATAAACAGCAGCGCCGCATTGTTATACAACATGTGAACAGGACTGCTGAAGATATGCTTTCCCAGCAGGATCAGTCCCAGTAGGGCGATGCCGGCGTGCCCCGCTGCCAAGGCCCGGGAGCCCCGTCGATAGCGCACGCCCAATATCACGAGCCACAGGCCAAGCACCGCGGCCAGACAAAACAAAAGGATTGCAGCAAGGATCATGCGGTTTTCCGGGTCTCAAGAGTAGGACAAGACGTTAAATGCGGCTACATTGCTCGCGCCATGTTTTCGACCGTTACGCTGCACGGTGCAGGGCTGCAAAGGCCGACGATCAGTTTAATGGGAAGTCACTTCCCCCTTCTGAAATAACGCCTAATCAGACCGTCCAGGAAGATGGCCTGATTGTTGTCGGAGCGGTATGAGGATGTCCGACAAACCGTTGTGGTCGATTTCTTGCATCAGGGCGAGCAGGCGACCAATTTCACCCACAGGGAATCCCTTACGCGCAAACCAGTTGAGGTAGTTGCCAGGCAGGTCCGCGATGATTTTTCCCTTGTGCTTGCCAAATGGCATCTCCCGGGTGACAAGCAATTCGAGGTCTTTTGGACTCATGCCACCCACACTTTCAAAGACTTGCGATTCAAAAAACAAATGCGGGCAGGTTCCATTAGCGGGAATCTATCAATATGAGTAGGGCGAGTCTGAAGGGGCATGAGATCTATGTGCTCTTTTTTTGACGCTCTGGCTTACGCCAATATTGAAGCTCATCTTCATGGACTTCGATATCGACTTCCATGATGCACGCCTGGAGACGATCCTGAACATCTGCGACCGCCTTGTTGTAGACAATGGGCCCCAATTCTTCGAGAAAATAGTTCAGTAGACCCTCAGCGGCGAGATTACCGATTCTTTCTTCAATACTTTCCTGGAAGTATTGGACTTCCCCCAATTTACTGTAGGCAGGGTGTCGAGGCTTGTCAAAGCGAGCCACGAAGTCTTGCCATAACCCTTGGCAGCTGTCGGCCAGAAAGTCCCGCAGTCGACCGTATCCACCGTGCTAACATCCCGCCCGCCATGCGACTCCCTCAACTTCGACAACGTTTACGCGACATGGGCGCTGCGCCTTGCCATGAGGGGCGCGTGCTGCGGGCGTGGGTTCAGGGGCGCTCGCTCGACACCAAGCGGCGGCGCGCCGAAGATTTTCTGCCACTGAGCCTGCGCGATAGTTTGCCCGGCTTGTTCGACGAATTGCGCGGCTTGGCGCGGGTGCATTCCGAGCACTTTGATGAAGATGGCTCGGCCCGCTTGCTGGTGGCGCTGGCGGATGGGCAGACCGTGGAAAGCGTGCTGTTGCCGCGCGACGGCCTCTGCGTGTCGACCCAGGTCGGCTGTGCGGTGGGATGCGTGTTCTGCATGACCGGCCGCGCCGGTTTGCTGCGCCAGGTTTCCAGCGTGGAAATTGTTGCACAGGTGGTGCTGGCCCGCAGTCGTCGCACGGTGAAGAAGGTCGTGTTCATGGGCATGGGGGAGCCGGCCCACAATCTGGACAATGTACTGGAGGCTATCGAGCTGCTTGGCGTGGAAGGCGGCATCGGCCACAAGAATCTGGTCTTTTCGACTGTAGGCGACCGGCGCGTATTTGAGCGACTGCCGCAGGCCATCGTGAAACCTGCGCTGGCGCTTTCCCTGCATTCCATCGATGCCGAACTGCGCCGCCGTCTACTACCCAGAGCACCGGACATCGCGCCGGATGAACTGGTTGAACTGGGCGAGGCCTATGCGCGCCGTACTGGCTACCCGATCCAGTACCAGTGGACGTTGCTCGAAGGCATCAATGACACGGATGCCGAGCTGGACGGGATCACCCGTTTGCTGGCCGGAAAATATGCGGTGATGAACCTGATTCCCTACAACAGCGTAGAGGGTATCGAGGGCTTCGACTTCCGGCGCCCAAGTTGGGAGCGGGCCGCTGAAATGGCACGCAGGCTGCACCGGTCTGGCGTGCTCACCAAGTTGCGTCATTCTGCCGGGCAAGAAGTGGAGGGCGGGTGTGGTCAGTTGCGGGCGCGGGCGCTGGGTGGTGCTGCAGTCAAGGGAGCCCGGTTTGAGCTGATCCCCGCAGCCGTGAAACCCGGGCGGGCGTAGTTAGCCCGCCTTCGTTGTCACGTCTGGGTTGTCGAGTAATTAAATTGGCGCTGGCCGTGGGTTTTGAACGTGGGCGGGGGGCGTCAGTTGCGCAATCGCATCGGGCGTCATTTTCATGGCATATCGCTCCATGAGCGGCTTGAAATACTTCGATGAGACTGCCGTCCTGGCGCCAATCTTGTGAAAGGACGCAGAAATTTCATTCATGACGTATGTGGTTAGACGGCTGTTCTGTGGCGTGTTATCCATCAACGCCATTTTCTCGGTCAGCAGCTGGGCCTTCTCCCGTTTGATATTGAGCCCGGGGCGCTCGGAGAGCAAACTGATATAGGCGCCCGTTATCTCGATCGAGGATTTTTTCAGGGAGACGAAAGCCTGCTCGTCCATCACCTTGTCGTTTCGTATGTCTTCGGCCATGAGGATGAGTCTTCCCGTCGCCATCCTGGTGAGACGCCGGTTATTGAAGGACGTCAACACATGTTCCACTGTCTGCGCGGTATTGTGCTCAACATCCGCATTCAGCATGCCGATTCGGCGGAACTCCATTTGCATCCGGACGGTGTTCACGGCATCGTAATTCTGCAGCACGTATAGCGCGGCATAGGCATCTGCTGCCGACTCGCTGCGGTGCATGGCATAGGCCAGCCGCGTTTCCAACGCCCCTTCCCAGAAGCTCACCATGGAGCCTCTCAGATATTCGTAGCAGTGATACATCTCATGCGCGACGATGCTGGCCTGAATCACCTCGGCATCAAGGGGCATCAGGCGGTTGCCTGAAACGAGCGCCTCATCGATTTTTTTGCTTAACAAGTTTGCGTAAGTTGCCTGCTCATTCTGGTGCACCGCCAGCACGCAGGCATTGCCTTTGGCGTTGTTGTCGGACAACCAGATCGGTCGGGTGAAGCCGGTTTTGTCACGGCGGAACTGTTTTCTGATCGATTCAATAATCTGCGGCGCATCCTTGACGATTTTTTTGCTCTCGAGGAAGGACGCAATTTTTGCCAACTCCTGTCGCTCATCGCCATCGACGGATACAACAATGATGGTCGAGCCGCGCAACAGTGTCTGGAAGCTGTTCACCACGGATTCAACAAGGGGCGACACCTTGCCTGTTTCCGCATAAATGAGCTCACCCTGCGCCGCAGATGCGGGATTCACGATGGCGAGGCAGCAAACTAATGCCCATAGGTAAACGACGGATTTCATCAGATCTGTCGACCCTTGGCGGGGAGCGTTTCGTCAATTGAAAACCTGTTGGCGATGACACAGGCAGCGCAAGCCGTTGCGCTTGTTGCAGCCTTCAATCGGGTCATGCTTGTATGGGAGCTCATCGCTATTTCCTTGTTTTACGAATGGAAGTGAAACACCAACACGAAGCCAGCCAGTGGCGATCACATTGTCCCGAGTTTCGTAGACATCTTTTGGTCTGATGCGCGAACGCCCGTTAGACCTGCAAACAGACGTACAACTCCACATTCTTAATGGGTGTATCGGCTCGTACAGGGGTTTCTTAAGCCTTGGCCGACGGCTGATGTCAGTCGAAAATAATGGGCTCTGATCGAGTTTGCCTGGGCATTGGGGTGTCTTAAAAGACTTTGACTTTTTTAACGTCGACTTGACTGATCGCGACTCGGCGATTGATGCTTGTCGGTTGAATATCCGGAAAGTGCCGCGATACCAGAAGACCGATTACTGTCTTTAGCGTACTAGACGGATAGGTGTCGTTATGCCGCGTGATGGAGGGTTCTGTATCCTGATACCGATTTCCCACACTGCCATCACAAGCAGTTATTTCGGGGATTTTTTGAGTGTGCTCGCTTGAAAGACAAACGGGTCAAGTCTGTATGAATGGATGCGTTGAATTTAGCCGGGCCGGCAATCAGTTGGCACCTCCACACCATAGAGGTCTATCAAGGGATCCCCGATTCTTTGTTGACCCTGCTTCCCAAGAATATTACGGAACTTGAGCTTTGCGCTGGCCAGCCGGATCGCGTCCTGATCCAGCGCATGCTCACGGTCCCGTCGAATTGATACAGCACGCATTCGACGGTATCGGGGCACAACCCATAGCCATATGATGCCCGCCACAATGAACGCGATCAACGCAACCACTGACAGGTTGTCTATGAATAACCTCATATCTTCCGCTCCTCCATGTTGATTGTTATGGTTTTCATTATCGGACATTAGGGCGCTGACATGATAGGTAATTAGATTTTCTGTGAAACCCATTCGATCGGGTCTTCAAGGACTCTAATTGGGGCGCTCTGAAAGGTCTGTACGCCAGCGTACAGAGCCAGTGAGAATCTCCAACTATGATCCTCTGGAAGTAGAAGTTTCTAATGGTGAATGCAGGTGTGTTCGATCAGGTTGTGGTCAGAAGTCGTCCCTTTAAGATTCAATGTCCGGTGGAATGGCGTATGCTGCCGGGGCTCTTGTTGAGGTGGCCGGTACACAGACTATCTACTCAGCATGAATGCACCAGGTAGACGGTCCGCAATGCAAGTAAGTCAAGGCAATAGCGATAACAACGCACCTGAAACCCCCGTTCCTGATGAATACCCTCGTTGTCGCTTCCCGTGAACTGAAATCTAGCTTTACATATGAAAACTGTTTTGGGTCTCTATAAGCTTGATTTACTGAAAATGCGCGTCGGTTTGTTTGTGCTGGCAACGCTGATTATTGGCGGGGTGGCGTTATGGGTGTTACGCACGCCTGTATCACCGTTATCTCCGTTATCACCGGTTACGATCGCCGTTCCAACTCAAATTAACAGCGCGCTGGCTATCATCGCTACATCCCAGGGCCTGTTCCAGAAGGCCGATGTCAATGTGATCAGCAAACCGTTTTTGCTTGGAAAGGATGCGTTGAAGTCCGTCATTGACGGTCAGGCAGACCTGGCATTGGTTGCCGATACCGCGTTAATGTTCTCGCTTCACAACGGCAATAAACTTGATATTGTCGCCAGCATTTCGCAGGGACGTCGCAGCCTGGCGATCGTTACGCGCAATGATCGCGGCATCAATACGCTGCAAGACCTGCGCGGGAAGTCGGTCGCGGTGACCATGGGGACTAACTTTACCTATTTCATCGACATGATTCTTCAGGTTCAGGGTGTTCCAAGCAGCGAGATTAATTTCGTTGACCTGAATACTGCGGATACCTTGACTGAATTCAAGGCCGGGCGAATTGATGCGGCGGTGGTCTTCCAGCCTTATCTCGCACAGTTGGAAACAGAACTTGGAAATCAGATCCAGGTGTTCTACGGCGACGACGTGTACGCTTTCCGCTTTATGCTGGTTGGCAAGCCGTTGTACATCGAACGTCATCCCGAGGAAATCAAGCGTGTCTTGAGGGCATTGGTTGCAGCCGAAAAACTGGTTCGTGACCATCCTGCAACAGCGCGTAAGGCGGTAGGGAATGCGATCAATATCGATGATGCCCTGATGGCAAAACTATTTAACCCAGAAGACTATGCCATCTCGCTTGATCAGGCCATGCTGCTGGCATTTGATGATCAGACCCGCTGGGCCATGCGACGCGGGATCATCGCTCGCGGACCGATTCCAAACTATCTGGAAAACGTAAAGTATCAGTATCTCGAAGCCATCCTGCCGTCAGCAGTCAAGGTCGTTCGCTAGGTGCTGCCTTGAAGATACGCTCACAAATCAATGTACTGCTGGTCATCTCGTTACTGTTGATTCCGGCAACCTTTAGCATGGCGCTGTTCTCGGCGAGAAACGTCGAGCAGAAGCAGAACGTGATCAAGGGTGCCGAGGATTTGATCAATAGCGCCACCCAGTTACGTCAGGTTGCGGTTGAAACAGCCTTGTTTAATGAACCGCGTGCCCAGGTTCAATGGATGCGCAAGATTGCCAGTGTGAAAAGCGAGCTTGATCAGAGGCGTGTGGCAACCCCGCGTGACCTGGACGCTATCGAGCGCATTCGCAAGCGCATTGCACTCATGGAGGTCATCTATCCACGCTTGCTCAACGCACCCGCCTTAACGACAGAAATATCAGTTCCTGACCAGGTAGGGGGTCACAAAAACCTCGATGCGCGCGCTGTCGCTTCGCTCATGGTGGTCACTCAGGAAGTCATGGATATTTGTCATGACTTGATTCGAAGTAATCGTGCCGACGCTGAGAAAGCCTTGGGCATCATGAAATTGACCATTTTCGGGGCCTTTGTGGCTTTGAGTACCCTCATGGCATTTGCCTGGTATCTTGTAAGCCACAGGATATTGCGGCCTTTACGTGCGTTTGAGAAAGGGACCCAGCAAGTGGCCGCGGGAGACTATTCGCACCGCTTGGCGATCATGCAACACGATGAAATCGGTGATCTGGCGGACGCTTTCGATTCCATGACTGTGCGTGTAGAAAAGTCCATCGATGAACTTTTGATCCACCGCAATAACCTTGCCATTCTTGTTACGTCAAGAACGGCTGAACTTGCGGAAGCAAAGGACGTTGCGGAAGCCGCCTCCCAATACGCACGCAGTCTGATTGACGCCAGTCTGGACCCGCTGGTTACGATTAGCGCAGAGGGCAAGATCACCGATGTCAACAAGGCAACGGAATTAGTGACCGGCAAGGACCGAACAACGCTCATTGGCAGCGACTTCTCGGATAATTTTTCCGAGCCACAACTGGCGCGCGCCGGCTATCAGCGTGCGTTTGCACAAGGCAGCGTGACCGACTACCCGCTGACGATTCAACATGTGTCGGGCGATGCGATCGATGTGCTCTATAACGCCAGCGTCTATTTCGATGGCAAGGGGAGGTTGGCCGGTGTGTTTGCTGCTGCGCGCGACGTAACAGAGCGTAAACGTCTGTTTTCGTCACTGCAGGAAAGAAACGCCGAGCTGCAACTCGCCACGTCTGTGGCAGAGAAGGCCAACCTCGCCAAGTCGGAGTTTCTGTCCAGCATGAGCCATGAGCTGCGCACCCCGTTGAATGCCATTCTGGGCTTTGCTCAATTGCTGGAGATGGCAAACCCACCCCCTACACCAAAGCAAACCGAGAATCTGAAACAAATTGTCAAAGCAGGTTGGTATTTGCTGGAACTGATCAACGAAATACTGGATCTTGCGGTAATCGAGTCCGGCAGGCTGACGCTGTCACACGAACCCGTGTTATTGACCGATGTCATACACGAGTGCCTCGCCCTGATCGAAGTGCAGGCGCAGGAGGCAGGCATTCATATCCGTTTAATCCCTTGTGATCCAACTTGGATGGTGGATGTCGACAGAATCAGAATCAAGCAGGTGTTGATCAATTTGCTATCGAATGCGATCAAATACAACTGCGAACAGGGAACTGTCGAAGTTTCCTGTATCGCTGGCAGCACAGGACGACTCCATCTCTGCATCAAAGACACGGGTGCAGGCTTGTCCGCAGACGATCTGCAACAATTATTCCAGCCGTTCAATCGGCTCGGCCAGGAAAACAGCACTGAGGAAGGAACCGGTATCGGCCTGGCGTTAACCCAAAAACTGGTTGAGTTGATGGGGGGGACTGTCCGCGTGACAAGTACCCTCGGCGTAGGCAGTGAATTTTGCGTTGAAATGATCCGATTCGATATGTCTTTACAGGCGGGAGCGGACGTCTATAAAGCAAAAAATGAGGTGAGCTGAAGTCGTCAGTTTTGTATTTTGTCAGGGATGTGAAATGGATCAGACAACAATGGTTTCTCGAAATGCACATCACCGAATATCAGTTGGATGGGATTTTGAGGTGGAATTAAAAGGCTGTATGTAGGACGCCTGACACGTTTTTAACCTAAGGAGCAGACATGGATAAATCAATGCTAATCGGGATCGTCGCGGGTGCCGTTGCGGTGACGGCTGTGGGTGGTTTTGCCGGATATAAAGCCTTGAAAGGCCCGGAATACGCTGAAGTTATCAGCGCAAAAGAGGTGACGGAAAAGATCCGGACACCACGCGAGGAATGCAGGGATGTCGCCGTTACGCACCAGGCACCCGTAAAAGATGAACATCGAATCGCAGGTACTGCCATCGGTGCGGTATTGGGCGGGGTGCTGGGTAACCAGGTTGGCGGCGGCAAGGGTAAAACGCTGGCCACCGTGGCGGGCGCGGCGGGTGGTGGCTATGCCGGTAATAAAGTGCAAGAGAAAATGCAGAAATCGGATCAGGTAAACGAGATGCAAACGCGCTGCAAAACCGTCTACGATACCAGTACCAAATCGATTGGATACGATGTGACCTATCAGCTTGGAGAGAAGCAGGGTGTCGTGCGGATGGATCACAATCCGGGGCAGCGCATTCCGGTTAAAAATGGACAGCTGGTATTGATGCCGGGGGTGTAAACAATCCTTGATGCGTTGCGATTGGCTTCAAACAACGTTGCCAATGCCGGGGTGGGGTCGAACTTCGTAGTGATGTCTGGCTTTTTCACCGGGACACCCGATCCCACCGCTTTGCTTTTATATATCGATAAATGGGTGCAGTCTGCCTCATGCTTCTTGTTTTCCGGGCGGCTCACCCATCCAGGTCAGCTGGTCACCACGACGCGTTAAAAACAACATGAGTCCATTCAAGGCATGACCGTACCCAGTTCCAAACCCTGTCCATTCTGCAATCTGGACCCCAGTCGTATCCTGGCTGAGGATGAGCTCACTGTGGTTTATCGCGATGGTTTCCCTGTCTCGCTCGGCCACACTGTAATCATTCCGCGCCGCCACTTTGCCACCCTGTTCGAAGCAACCGAGGCTGATCAGGTTGCGCTTCTGAGAGCGCTGGCGCAGGCCAAGCGTTTAGTGGAGCAGCTTCATCAGCCGGACGGTTACAACATCGGGATCAATCAGGGGCAGGCCGGCGGGCAAACCGTTCCACATCTGCATATTCATTTGATTCCGCGTTACCAGGGCGACAAGGAAGACCCGCGTGGTGGGGTGCGGTGGGTGTTGCCGGAAAAGGCGAAGTACTGGTCGTAGCGCACATTTCATGCACGAGGGTTCAGCTAATAACTCCAGCCGGGGTGAGGGGGTTTTGCGGAGTATGAATGGCAGCAGGCTTGAGTAATTTTTATAAATTAAAGCGACAGCAAGTATAAAAAAAGCAAATCATCCGGGTGACACTCATTCAAACAGCCCAATTCGCTACGGCTGACGGGGTGGGCATGGAATACACTTCGGTCACCATGGATTCGCCGGAGCACTAAACAAATTTGGCCTTGCACGATATATTTGGTGTGATGTTGAGTAGGGGTTAACAACCTTGAATCGCGTTTATTGATTCATGAAATTCAGGAGTAAATATGAAAATCGCTTACGTTTTTGCTACCAATATGGCATCCACTTTCAAACTCAATACGATGATTCTTCCCCAGCTTGAAGCCGGCAATCATGGTGCCGAGGTGGTGGGCATGATGTTCTTTGACGACAATATCTACGCCTTGCGGTCTGGAGACCCCTTCGGAGAAAGACTGGCGAAAGTCGCTAAAGACAAAGGCATCCTCCTGATGGCATGCGATCAATGTGCAGTCCGTCGTGGATTGGCCGAAGGGGAGTTCGAGCAATGTGGGAGTGGCGAAGTTAAACCCCAAGGCTTGGTCGACGGCGTACTTGTGGGGTGTTTTCCGCAGCTATACGCGGCCTTGTCAGGTGTGGCTGATGTTCAGATTATTTCACTCTGATTGTTTGGATAATCAGCGCGACGATTAGAAGGTTTAAGCTGCATTATCCGCTTGAGTACTTTTAGCGCGGCTTTAAAAGTCGTCAGCTCTTTGCCGGTTCCATTGTGTCATCAGTTTCACCGCTTAAGCTTAGAAAACGCTTCCGCCATGGCGCCTCCGGCTGGTGCTGCCGCAGGCGCAGCACGGTTTGGTTTGCCAGCCACCGGTTTGCCCTGGCCGCGATTGTCGCGCGGGGGGCGTTGCGCTGCTTGTGGCTTGACACCTGGCTTCTCTGCTGCATCAGTCATTCGCATCGTCAGCGCGATGCGTTTGCGCTTCTCGTCCACTTCCAGCACTTTGACTTTCACGATTTGCCCGGCCTTGACCACTGTGTGCGGGTCTTTGACGAAGGTGTTGGAGAGGGCGGAGATGTGGACCAGACCATCCTGATGCACGCCAATGTCGATGAATGCGCCGAACGCCGCGACGTTGGTGACGACACCTTCCAGAATCATGTCCGGCTTCAGGTCGGATAGCTTCTCCACGCCTTCCCGGAAAGTCGCGGTGGTGAATTCGGGGCGCGGGTCTCGCCCAGGTTTTTCGAGTTCCTTGAGGATGTCACTGATGGTGGGGATGCCGAATTTCTCATCCTTGTATTTCTCCGGATCGAGCGACTTCAGCAGGCTGCTGTTGCCGATCAAGCCTTTGATGTCCTGCTTGATGTCGGCGAGGATCGTTTGCACCAGCGGATACGATTCGGGGTGGACGGCGGAGGCATCGAGGGGGTCATCGCCGCCCATGATGCGCAGAAAGCCGGCAGCCTGTTCGAAGGTTTTTGCGCCCAGGCGTGGCACGTCGAGCAGTTGCGCACGGCTGGCGAAGCGGCCGGTGAACTCGCGGTGGGTGACGATGGACTGTGCCACGCTGTTGGAGAGGCCGGAGACGCGTGCCAGCAACGGCACCGACGCAGTGTTAACGTCCACGCCGACGGCGTTGACGCAATCTTCCACCACGGCATCCAGCGAACGCGCCAGCTGAAACTGGCTGACGTCGTGCTGGTATTGACCGACGCCGATGGATTTGGGATCGATCTTCACCAGTTCGGCCAGCGGGTCTTGCAGACGGCGCGCAATCGACACCGCACCCCGCAGCGAGACATCCATGTCGGGCAGTTCGCGCGAGGCGAATTCAGACGCGGAATACACCGACGCACCGGCCTCGGACACCACCACACTGGTCATTTTCAGCTCGGGACGCAACTTGATCAGGTCGTGCGCCAGCTTGTCGGTCTCGCGCGAAGCCGTGCCGTTGCCGATGGCAATCACCGTGACGCGATGTTGTTCGGCCAGTTTGGCTAGCGTGTGCAGCGAACCGTCCCAGTCGTTGCGCGGCTGATGTGGGTAAATGGTGGCGGTATCCAGCACCTTGCCGGTCTCGTCCGTTACTGCCACTTTCACGCCGGTGCGGATACCGGGGTCCAACCCCATCGTCACGCGCGGCCCGGCCGGCGCGGCCAGCAACAGGGCTTTGAGGTTGCGCGCAAAGACCTGGATGGCATCGGTCTCGGCGCGGTCGCGCAGCGCCCCCATCAGCTCCAGCTCAAGATGCATGAAGCTTTTCACCCGCCAGGTGAAGCGCACCGTGTCCATCAGCCAGCGGTCGGCAGGGCGATTCTGATCCTGGATGCCAAATCGATTGGCGATACGGTTCTCGCAGGGATTGTGCGGTGCGCTCCAGGCGGGCCGCTCTTCCTCGCTGTCGAGGCGCAGCCGCACGTCGAGCATATCCTCGCGCCGTCCTCGAAACAGCGCCAGTGCGCGGTGCGAGGGAAGGGTGTTGATGGATTCGGAATAATCGAAGTAGTCGGCGAATTTTTCAGCGGCAGCATCCTTGCCTTCGCGCACCTTGGACTCGACGATACCGTGCTCCTGCACGTATACGCGCAAAGCTTGCAGCAGGCCGGCGTCCTCGGAAAAGCGCTCCATCAGAATCTGCCGTGCGCCGTCGAGCGCAGCTTTGGCATCCGCCACGCCAGGGTTGTCGCCCTGCTCGGTGGTGAAGGGTTCACGCAGATACTGCGCCGCTTCTTCGTCCGGATTAAGCTTCGGGTTGGCCAGCAACGCATCGGCCAGCGGTTCCAGCCCTGCCTCCAGCGCGATCTGCACCTTGGTGCGCCGCTTTTGTTTATACGGCAGATACAAATCTTCCAGCTGTATCTTGTCCGGGGCCAAAGAGATCGCCTGGAGCAACTCCGGCGTCATTTTGTTCTGCTCGGTGATCGACTGGATGATGGTCGCGCGTCGGTCTTCCAGTTCGCGCAGGTAATGCAGCCGGTCTTCCAGCATGCGCAGTTGCGTATCGTCCAGCCCTTCCGTCGCCTCTTTGCGATAGCGCGAGATGAACGGCACCGTTGCACCTCCATCCAGCAAGGCAATGGCCGCAGCAACCTGCCCGGGTTTGGCCGAAATCTCGGCGGCGAGACGTTTTTCGATGGAAGGCAGCATGGTTTGATCTACAGAATGAATCAGCCTCGTACGTTACGAGGCTGTTGGGTGAATTTTACCGGATGCGAATGCTGTCACACGGTTTATATGCCGTAGGGTTCAAAGGCCGAGTCCGATCTCAAGACGCTGTTTTCTACGCAGGGCCTGGGAAAGCTTTTGACATTATCAGCAGGCGGTGCTGTTAAAAAATAAACAACGTTCGGAATTAACGATAGATGAAAATGAGAAAGCTGCTGCCAGCACCCCTGTCTCCGGGCCGCAGACCTGGACTGGGCACGTCCTCCCTCGTTTGTCTCCGATTGGCTACGCGGTTAAATGAACCTGCCGATCCGGAAAGCGTCAGAGCAATGGGTTGTTTCGTAATGGCATTTTTGACAGGTGGTGAAATGTGCTGAATGCAGATTTGAATGTGCGCGTGGTACAGGAAACCGAGGCAATGGCATGGCACGATACGACGGAAACCGGGGAGTGGCTCAAGCCACTAGAGAAGGACGTCGGAGCAGTGGCACGCGCAACGGGCGTGTTGAAGTATGCGCCGGGGTCGGTGCTCAGTCCGCCCCCCGGCTTGGTGGGTGAGGAAATCATTGTTCTAGAGGGCATTCTGGCCGATGAGCACGGCGACTATGCAGCAGGGACCTATTTGCGCAACCCGCCAGATGTGCAGCGCACGCTTCACAGCAATGCAGGCTGCGTGCTGTTTGTGAAACAGTACGGCTTCGAACCGGGTGATATCGACGTGGTTCGGCTCGACACTGCGAACATGTCCTGGCTCCCCGGGCTGGTTGCGGGTCTTAGCGTGATGCCGCTACATCAGCATCGGCACGAAAACGCCGCGTTGGTGCGCTGGCAGCCCGAAACCTATTTTCAGCCGCATGGACATTTTGGTGGCGAAGAGATTCTGGTGCTCTCAGGTGTCTTTGAAGACGAATTTGGCCGTTATCCGGCAAACACCTGGATACGCAGTCCTCACATGAGCCGCCATCAGCCCTTTAGCCGCTCAGGCTGCACGATCTACGTCAAGACAGGTCATTTGATGGTGGACACGACAGGGATGAGTTGAGCGAGTCAACAGGCCTGATGTACGTGGCCCCTGGGGAAAATTTGGGGTGTTGAGCATTAAAGCGGGCGCAGGATTAATCCCCAAAAAGGACTGGGTGTATAGGCGCCTAAGCGCGATCAGACGGCTTGCTCGGTAGTACAGCCAGCCTGTCTTTAGCTGTGCGGGCCTGCCCCGGAATCGGTGGATGCGGCTGTGGTTCTCCGCGGCACCATGTTTTCATCAAGCAGACGTTCAATACGCGCGAACACTTCATAGCGTGAGAACGGTTTTTTCATGAAGTCATCGGCGCCAGTTCTGCTGCCGAAGAACAATTCTGTTGCTTGTTCATTTCCGCTGATCATGATGATGGGGATGTGTGCGGTGATCGGGTCTTTGCGCAGAGTGCGTAGCGCAGCGAAACCGTTGGCCCCAGGCAAGATGATGTCGAGAAATATCAGGTCAGGGGTTTCTGCCCGGGCGAGGGCGATTCCGGCTTCGGCATCGAGTGCTTCGTAGGTGATAAAACCTGCGGATTGCAATATTTTCTTGAGAGCAAAAATAATAGTAGGCGAATCATCAATGATCAATGCACGGGTTTCATCGCGCGCATTCACGCGTTTATTGTGCCGGCGCTCATCTAGGACGCGCGGTTCAGAAATCGTATCGGCTTTGGGTTCTGGAACGGCATCCCCAAAGGTAAAAATTGATCGAATTTTGCTCAGTATCCCCACAATTAACTCCTGTTTTATTATGCTCAAGCTTAACCCGTACTCAGCTATTAATAAACGTTACAAGTCGAGCCAGACCATTTGCATGTGAATGACTTGTCTTGGGGGTGATGGATTTGTGCTAATCCATTGATCTGATTGGACGAAATGATGGAGCTGAAAATGGCGAGGGTTTACATCGAAGTGCGAGGGGCGTTTTTTGTAGTGTGGGCGAGAAGTCTGCGTCCGCATGGGAGGTCGGCCGCTACCGGAAGGGTGGATATCAGTCCTTCCTTCCGGGGTGGATCAGTACGGATTATTTTCTGACACAGGCTTCACCTTGTAGCGTGAGCAGGTTCAGATTGTTTCCGGGGCAAAAACTGATGGTCCCGCTGGCGCTGATATTCATTTTGCTGTCGCGAAAAATGCCCGCACCCTTCTCAACTTCGTTGATCGATTCCACCACGTCAAACGCACACGGTGTACCTGCTTCGTCAACATCCTGAATTCCCGTAATTTGCGCATGGTCATTGCGGGTGACGAGCATGTCGCGCATATTGAACAAGGCCGTGTGCTTCAGGATGGAGGTTCCGGCTTGTACATCAGCAGAAACGACTTTCCCGATCAGCGCACCACAGTCGTTGAAGACTTCGCGTCCGTTTGCAGAGCGGATCATGGTGATGCAGATTTGGCCAACCTGTTTGGTGGACGATACATTTAGCGTGGTCACATTGCCGCTTATTTTTACGTGGTGGAGGCCTGCGTCACATTGCATTGCAGCGATTGATTGCAGTGGAAAAAGGAAAACACAGGTCAGGGTCATGACAGTACGCTTCAACATCACATTGCACTCCTCATTTTGGTTAGTCGTTATGTTTCCAGGATGAACGAAATTCCAGAATAACTAAAATTTCGCCGCTAAAGTTATCACGAGAGACGGATCCATAACGTGTTAAATGAGGTTTGAATCCCCATGGATGTTAGGAATAGCAAGATTCCCCAGTGAAAAATGTATCGATAAAAACTAAAGGTAATTCAGGTTTCGTTTTAAAAGAATGGCAGCATGCGCTTTGTTTTTTCCTTCCAGTACATTCATTGCACGTATCGGTATTGCATACCGCAGCGGGACTCACCATAGATCAACTTTGATTGTGGGAATCGGAAGGCTTATTCGCCGGTGAGGTCAAGTCGGTGACGCTTGCAGCGCTGTCCTCATTAAGTGACAGGGAATTGCTTGTCTTTACAGGGGGTTGCTTGTCCCGGCCTTTTTCTGTGTCGCCACGAGGCGACGAAAGGAAGCGTGTGCATGGGCATGTTGAATTGCAAGTGATTGAATGTAATGGATATTAATATCTGGCACGGCACCTGCAATAGAGGGGGTGGCTTGCTGTAAAGCATGTCCACTATCCAACCCACTATCTATTCATAAGGAGTCTTGCAATGAAGCAAAAATCTCAACCGCTGCGCAGCCAGGTATTGGCGTTGATTCTGGCCTCTCTGGCCGGTGTGGGTTTTGCCACAACCGTTACTGCTGCAGAGAGGGATGCAGGCGTCAAAATTGGAGCCGAAGCCGATATCAAGGGCGTAGTGCCTGATGCGACGCAGTCCGGAGGTGTTGCGGATGGGCACATGAGTCCATCCGGTCACGAAGAGAGTAACGCGCAATGGAAAAGTGGCTCGACCCGTGGTATGGGTCGAGCCGGGGAACGCGTGAGTCCGGACGTCGCTGATCCGGAAGCTGTAACAGGTGATACCGACCAGGCCACCGAGAAGCGCAAGCGGTCGAGTATGCAATAACCCATTGCCTCCCCGCTTCTACTCGACGCTAGCACCAAAACACGGGGGCTGTTTTTTGTTCCCGGGTGGACGGCCAGGTCGGAATCGACCTTGTAACGGCGGGACAGGCTGCACATTCACTTATCATGATGGAGTGTTATGAGAGACTCATGGAAAGAAAGTATTTACCTGCAACGTGAAGAATTGGCGCACATCCTGCGCGAACCGTTGGGGAAATTGGCCGAGCTTTGTGTCCCGTTATGGGGCAATTGCGAAGCACTGAATGCGATGCTTGCAGAACATTTTTTCAGTATTCCGTATTGCTCGTTTTTGTATTGCATGGGAAGTGACGGGTTACAAATCTGTAATACCGTCGGCCCGAAAGGGATCATGCTACAAGACCACGAAATCGACCATTCACAACACCCTTATATGAAGGAGGCCATTCCGGATTGGGGATTTCTGCTTTCGGATGCTTACATCAGCCCGTCTGAGCATCATCCGTCTATTACAGCGCTTCAGGTCGTATTCCAGGATGACCAGACCTTGGGCTATCTCGGCGCGACATTCGACTTGCGCAACCTGCCGGTGACTTCTGAACTCTACGAGGAACCCGGTTATTGGCGTCAGGTAAAAGGCGATCCGGCGATCCGCAGCACGGTGTTTCAGATCAGTCGGGTAGAAAGCCGGATGGATCGCAACCTGGATCAGGCCCTGTCGATCCTGGAGGAGCTTCTGACGGAACGCGGTGTGTTTCAATGCCAGATCAATTTCTCCAGTAGCCAGGCCACAATCTGGACAGTGGACGATCCATTTCGCTATCGGACTCTGGATCATGAAGCCTTGAACGATCCAGACATCTGCCTTGTCTATCCGCCCCGCGCGCACCCACCGGGTGCTGCGATTTCACCGAACGAAATCTCCCGGATTCTCGGCAATATGCGGGATTTGCGCCTGACTGATCCGACACTCTATTTGCGTATTGCCTTGATCAATATCTTCAACGGCATCGTGAATGTGACATTTTCATGCGATGGATCTCACTACATGCCTCACGATGAATTTCTGAAAAAAGGGCCTTCTTTCTGGTTTTAATTCTTGTAGCGGCATAGGGCGTCCATGTTGCGTCGGTGCTGATACAGGGTGAAAAAGCCATCGGGTCTTACTCGTTGACGCTGTAGAAAAACCCCTTTTCAGCCAAATCATCGACATAAAAAAACGGCGTGGAATCTCCATGCCGTTTTTAATTCCTGCTGTGCAATCGACTTGCCATTTCGACGGCGCTCTCTGATCAGGTCAGGGTGTCG
>JAUXRY010000013.1 GCA_030679915.1 Thiobacillus sp. | reverse complement strand
GTCGCCTGTGAGGCGTAATGCGGGCTGTCCGCCCCGCCCCTACTGTGCATACCCATGATGCGCCAGCTTCTCGATGTTATGCACCAGGCAGTAGAGCTTCCATTGCGCATCCACTTTCTTCTGCCCCCTCAAGGTAAAGCGGTTGAGCTGCTTGTTGTGCCGCAAGTTGCCGAACACCGGCTCCACCGTTGCGAAGCGTCGTCCGTATTTCGCTTGCCCTTCGTGGCTGTCGATGCGGGCTTTCATCTTGTCGGTGAAGGACGCCGTTCCATCAGCCTTGCCCTGAAAGAAACCCACCTGTCGGGTCTTGGTCTTGGCCGGCGTGCGCAGACACTTATCCCGTTGTGCGCAAGGCACGCAGTCCTGCTGCGCGCCCTGAAACTTGACGGCAACAAAACCATTGATGATGCAATGGCTGCCATTGCCGTAGAGCGTCTTGCCCGCAGGGCAAACGCAGGTCTGCGCGTCCATGTCGTAGTGGAAATCCGCGGGGCGATAAACAGCAGTCGGCTTCTTCTCTTTCTTCTGGCCGGATTTGTCGTGCAGAGGATCGGGGGACTGTTTGTGTTTGGCTTGGTCTTTGAAACGTGGATCACGTTGCCGCATGCCGTTGTCGGCAATCAAGGCGTCCACTTCCAGTTCAGTAAGCTGCTTGAGATTGGCTTCTGAGTGGTAACCCGCGTCCGCTGTTATGAGGCTGGCCGGGGTGATGAGTGGAGCATCATTCAATGCGACCTGGATGGCCTTGACCACCGGCATCAGCAGTTCCTGTTCGCTGCCGGTACCGTGGGCTTGCGCGTCCACGATGATCTGGTGACGGGCATCGACGGCGGCCACACCCGTATAACCCTGGATAACGCCTTTGCTGGTCGCCATCTTGGCGGATTCGTTGTCGGTTCGGTTGCTCTTCCGTATCGTGCCTTTGCTGCCCTTGCGATCTTCGGGATGATCGGTGAGCCATTGACGCAGTTTGGCAGCATCGGTTTGCAGGCGGCTGATGCGCTGGACTTCTTTCTGTCTGAGGTCGGCCTCGACCGGTTTGCTGTCTGCTTCCCGATGCCGTTCGAGCATGACGCGGGCAGCAGCTTCGAGCTTGGTGGCCTGGTGTTCGAAGTCGGCACGAGTGCCGCTCTTCTGTTTGGATGCGTTGCTCGGCAGCTTGACGCCGTCGATGGCAAACATCTCGCGTCCGATCAACCCCTGCCGGTCGCACAGGTAGAGGATCTGGGTGAAGACGCGGGTGATGTCGTCGGCGAGGCTGGAAACAAATGCGGCAATGGTGGTGAAGTGGGGCTGGGTGTCGCCTGACAGGGCGATGAAGGTGACGTGGTCGCGGCAGACGGCTTCGATGTTGCGGCTGGAAATGATGCCCTGGCTGTAGGCGAACAACACCACTTTAAGCAGCATGGCGGGCGGATAAGCCGCCGCACCGGTGGCGTCATTGTTGAAGCGGGCATCGAAGCCAGACAGGTCAAGTTCGTGATCGATGAGGTGGTTGAGCGCGTGCTCGAAAGTACCGGGAAGCAGTTGCCGTTGCAGGTCAACAGCAAGAAACCGCGGGCTGGTGTCGATGTGCTTGTAGCGGGCCATGCAGTGCCCTCCATCACTCAATCAATGCAGCGATGTTGATGCAGACTGATGACTGGGGCAAGATGCGGGAACGATTATTTTTTAGGGGCTTTTTATACAGCCTCGTTAGAAGCGCGAGCCGGGCTGCTTCAAAAATTCAAGTTCATCGTCGGACGAAGGCCGCCCCAGTATCGTGTTGCGATGCGGAAAACGCCCGAAGCGCGCCACCACGTCGCGGTGCTGCCGCGCATATCTCAGAAAGTCATCGAATAGTGCACGCTCTTCAATCGCGGCTTCGTCTGCCAGTTTCTCGTACAGCGAAACCGACCAATCCTGCATGTCATTCGATTCGGCGTGTTCCAGCGGCAGATACAGAAACACGCGTTCGATCGGTGTCAGATGCTGCTCATCGCCTGTTTTTAATGCAGTCAAATTCAAGGCCAGGGCCTGCGGGTCCGTGGCAAATGCCTGCGGCTGATCGCGATGGATGTGGTGCGGAAACTGATCGAAAACGATCAACAAAGCCAGCCGGCCACGAGGGGTGTCGGCCCAGTGATCAAGTCGCCCTGCCGTTGCCGCAACCAGTGTGTCGGAAAATTGGTCGACCACAGCCTGATCATTGGCCGCCGATTTTGCGAACCACAGCTTGCGCTGCCGGCCGACGAGTTCAGTTGCAGTGCCGCATGGGCCGAACCAGAAGTCGAGTACGTTTTTAGCTTGTGTGGTCATGCATGATCTCCTGAGACCAGGTGAAATACTTCGTTCGAATGCTTTGAGATGTGGCACGCTTTGTAACCTGGGCACGTATTGGTCAATTTGACCTTGTAGTAGCCCTACCCTATATTCTCCGTTCATTCAGCGAGCCGTTTTATCTCTCTCATGGCAACTCTAGCTGACAATACCGCGCTCATCGAACTCCTCGAATCACTTGGTTCGGTTACCACCGGCGACCAGTTGACGGCTTGGGCCAACACCGACTTGCAATCGACGTTTCCTCATGGTGCTTTCATATTCGGGATGGGGCGCGTTCATTCAACAGGCGTTTCCCCCGTTAAACTCTTTGCATCCAATTTTCCGATTGATTATCTGCGCACACTCAAACAGCCAGGCGGTCTGATCTCTTCCCCCGTCATTAAAAACTGGCTGGCAAGTAGTGAAGTGCAGTTGCTGGATAGCGAGGGGCCTGTTGGCGCGAAGGTGGACAAGGTCTGGCTTGAACACTTTAAAGCCAGCGGCCTGCAAAATATTGCAGCGCACGGTGCTTATGATTTATCGCGTCAATACGCATCCTATTTCAGCTTTCACCAAATCCCCCGGCCACTAGGAGAGGGCCACCGACACAAGCTTAAAATACTTGTTCCGCACATGCATGCTGCATTGTTGCGCATCCTGCATAAAATCAAGGCCGATGCACGCGCCATTCGAACAGATAAGACCCTGACGCCACGTGAACTCGAAGTGCTGACCTGGGTCTGCGACGGCAAAACCAGTGCCGAAATCGCATCCATTCTGGGCATCGCACGCAGCACTGTCAGAAACCAGATTCAAAGCACGCTCGTCAAACTGCGCGTCAACACGCGCTCGCAAGCGGTGGCCAAAGCCATCAAGAAGGGATGGGTCGTCAACCGCCAGCCCGACTCGCAATTCAGTGCTTTCTGAAGTATCGAACACACGCGCTCCATTCTCCAGGCGGCACATTTTTACTACCCGCAGCGCCTTGGACTAAAGCACTCCTCTGCAAAGTGCCATAGACAGGGCTTGTTTCAGCAAACAACATCGTCTACTACTTTAGTCGTAGAGCATATGCTCTATGGTCCTGCCATTTCCAACCCAATACTCTCGCGCCCTGAAGTTACGCCTGATTGTGCTTGGCGTTGCTCCGCGCAAGTCGCGCACTTTGTGTGTGGCTTCTCAAAATCGTTTTAAGAAAGGGAGTTGGCATGAAATCAATGCGTCGTTCACAACGGGGTCAGGGCATGACTGAATACATCATTATTGTTGCGATGATTGCGATTGCCGCGATTGCCGTGTATCAGTATTTTGGTTCTACGGTACGTAACCAGACCGCTGCGATCGCCCAGGAATTGGCTGGCAACGACGGCACCACGGCCAAAGCAGCGGCGCAAACGGCTGCGACAGCTGGCGCGGCTAAAGCAGCCACAAAAGAGACGCTCGATACCTACACAAATAATAAGGACGAGTAAGCGGATCGCCGCCTGCCAAGTGGGGTAGGCGGCAACTCAAATGTCTTTCCCTATTCAATACCATTTTCAGCGCGGCCAGGCCTTGCCTTTGGGTCTGGTTTTGCTTGTTGCCGTTGCCGCGACCGTGTTTTTCATGTTCAACAGCGGGCAACTGGTGCAGGAAAAAATCCGTCTCACCAACACTGCAGATGCTGTGGCCTATAGCGCGGGCGTGTATGAGGCACGCGTACTGAACTACGATGCCTATACCAACCGCGCCATTATCGCCAATGAAATCGCAATCGGCCAGGCAGTAGGACTTTCCTCCTGGGCTAAATACATGGGGACATCTGCGGACACGATCGGCCCCTATCTCCAGTTGATTCCCTATGTCGGTCCTTATCTGAAGCAGTTGATGGATTACATCGAGACCATCATGGACTACGTCTCGCTTGCGCTTTCCTATGTGATCCCCTTTCATGACGCAGCTATTCAGGCACTGATGCTTTCTCAGTATGCGGTGCATGGTCCGGGCAATGCGGTTGCACTGTTCAATCGCAAGCAAGTGATGGATGAGGTGGCGAAAAGAAATGACCCGGATGCCAAGGTGGATCTGATTCCTCTCGCTGATAACTTCATGGGATTCACCCAGCGTTACGAATCCCAGGAAGAACGAGTCCGCATGGGTCAGGTAGTAAGCGATGGGCGTGATGCTTTCTTGAAAAGTCGAAACTGGGGTTTTGGTCTGGTTTTCGCGTGTACCGGTGTGAAGCTGGAAAAAAGGGGCAGCACAGAATTGATAGACCTTACCGAAGGGTGGAAATCTATGGATACCCTCTCGGCACATACCTATTGGATCAAGTGGAAGTGGGGAATCCCCAGTTGCAAACATAGCGAAACCCCCGTTGGATACGGAACGGCCTTTTCAGAAGACGACCTTGACGACTCTGATTACAGCTATGCGGGTTCACGCAGTACCAATCCTAATGCCAGCAACAAGGCTGATTCAAGCGAAGGAATCGCCGGAGGTTACGATCCCGCACCCTACAGTATTGGCAAAGGGGCCATTCCAGCGTTTCACGAACTCTCGGAAAACGCGCTGAAGCAGTCCGATCCCCGCACACAAATCACCATACGGGTCACCAAATCCAGCGTTAAACAGCGCTACTCGGGGGGTAGCAGCGTGGTCAAACCGAGCGGCAGTCTGGATTTGTATCAGGGACAACATGCCAATGGGCAGAGTGCTTCAATCGCGCGTGCCGAGGTTTTCTTCGAGCGTCCCGACGGCGCCAATCCGATTTTTCCCGGGAAAGCGGAGAAGGGAAGCCTGTTCAATCCTTATTGGCAGGTTCGCCTTGTTCCGGTCTCGGCGGCTGATCGCGCTACCGCGCAGTTACTACAAGGCGGCGCGCTCCTGCCTTAGTTATGAAAGAAACCGATATGACTATGCATTTCACTATTTCCCGTTTTTCCCTCGTGCTGGGCATGGCGTTATTTTTTATAGCTGCCTGGGTTCACGCCAAGGATGCACCGCCATCGCTGGAAGGGATACATGTTCATCGTTCAGGGACATCGCCCTACTTTTTACATGCTGCCCAGGAATCGATTAAAACGTATGAAGGCCAATGCAAAATGATGAAGTCCATTTGCGCAATGATGCCAAAAGGCGCAAGCGCCAAAGACAAGGCTGCCTGTGCCAATGTTTCAGGTGGATTCAGTTTGAAGGGCAATCTGGCCGACGTTGGCAAGCAGGAAACTGACGAATATTTTGCGACGGCAATGAATATGGCTGCCAGGCAGACAACAAAGACCGTGCTGCACGTGAAATCCTTATGTGAGGTTGAAGTGGTAGAGCGGAAGGGCGCGGACATCTGGCACTACGCGACGCAAGGCCATACTCACTATGAATTGAAGGACCATCCGGAGAAAGGACGTTACTGGATACGTTCCGAGCATAAAAATCTGGCTCCGAAAGCGGGTGCCTTGCTGGCTGGGGTTTTCCCATTGTCCGACGCATCGAAAGTCTCCCCGGTTTTAAGCTTTAAAACGATCGCAGGGCACAAATGCGAGGTGCGTGAAATCGCCGGCCCGTGGTCGGGTACTTTCTGTCTCAAAGTCACACCAACGGCATTTCCTGGCCACGTGACGCTCGCAGGAAAAGTTGTAGCTGGAAAGGACACGATGCTTGAAGACCAGGCGACCGATGTGGCCGAGAAAGTCATGTTGCCAAGGGATTACTTCTACCCGCCTGAACAAGACAAGGTCGAGAGCATGCGGACACTTTCCAAATCGCCGGGCAACGCAACGCAAAAATGGTGTGCAAAGCAGAAAATAAAAACCGGCATCAACCCTTGCGAAAAGGATGCTGATGATGGCAAGTAATTGCCCATTTAGCATGCTTCGTCAACGAGGGCAGTCCACAGTGGAATTCGTGGTGCTGTCATTGGTTTTGGTGCCACTGATCCTCATTGTTCCGCTGTTGGGAAAATACATGGATATCGCACAAACAACGGCAGTGGCAAGCCGCTATACGGCGTTCGAAGGTGCAGTGAGACATTCTTCCAGCACGGACAGCTGGAAATCCGATGCTGAACTGGCAACCGAAGTGCACAGGCGTTTTTTCAGCAACAGCGATGCGCCCATCAAGACCAACGACGTTGCAGGCGATTTCAACGCGCACCGCAACACGCTTTGGTTTGACCACCGTGGCAAACCCTTGCTGCCCGAATTTGTCACAAATGTCCTTGTGACAACCAATAAGGAATCGCTTTCGCAGCCAGCAGGTGCACTTGCTGGCAATTTCAGCTTACCCGAGCAGAATTTATACACCGGCCGGGTCAATGTGAATATCGCCGACATCGCGGGTCTGAAGCCCTTCGATTCCCTTGGCCTTGGGATGACGCGCTGGACTACGGTTCTGGTGGACCCATGGGCAGCCAGTGGACCTGGCCAAGTAACCGATAACGTTCAAGGTGCGGGTTTGCTCTTTCCCTACCAGGCACTGGAAGTCATTGCACAACCACTTGCTGTACTGATGAGCAATCCAGCGCTGGCCATATTGGGCGCGGATACCACTCCACCCGATGTGGGACGCGTCGACCCCGACCGTGTTCCGCAAGATCGCGTTCTGGAGGCATATAAGTGAAATCGGTTTGGCTTTTCTTGACGGCAATGCTATGGACGTTGCCGGGCTGGGCGGGCTGGCCCGAAGTGCCGTCACCACGAAATGCGAGGGTCGAGCAGATAGGCGAGCAAGTGCGTTTGAATGGGATCCCGATGCGTATGCAGCGTGTCTTGAGCACCGACAAGCCGTCAAACATCATCAAGTTTTATCGTTCAGCACTCGGTCCTAAACATGCCGAGGAGAAATTGCCGGACGGTATTTTGCTTGCGCAGGGGCAGGGCGATTATTTCGTAACCATTCGCATCAAGGTATTGGGCCCGTCCCTCACTGAGACGCTGATTTCGGTGAGTGATGCGCGCGGTGCTAAAGACGCTTCTCAGCGTTCCTTGGGTTTTCCGGTTCCAGCCGACACCCAGGTTCTGTCTGACATGGAGTCAACCGACGCAGGAAAGATCTCACGGCAACTGGTGCTTATGAATAACCATTCCGTAGACAGCAACGTGGAGTTCATAAGTAAAACATTGCAGGCGCGAGGTTACAAACTGCAGTCCGCCGAAGCGAAAAAACAGGAAGCCGGCCGAGTCCTGATGTTTGGGGGCGAAAATCGCGAGGCCCAACTGGTCGTGGTTCGCAAGGATGGGACCAGTAATGTCGTTCTAACGACGGTTCTAATGCCATGACCGGAACGTCAAGAAACCGGCAATCTGGACAGTCGATGACCGAATATCTGGCTGCCATGCTGGTCGTCATGATGATGGTCGGCGTCAGCTTTGCGGGTGATGTCTCCGTCATCGATGTGTTTCTCAATTCAGTCCACTCCGCTTTCGACAATCTGAGCGGCTTTCTTTCTATTCCCTTGTAAAAAATCTGAACCATGGCATACAAAATCAACAAAAACTGGATTGTTCTTGTCTCCGCGTTAGGTGTGGGCGGGTTGGCTGCCTGGGGTGCAAAGAACTACCTTGGCGCTCAAATGGCGGAGATAGAGGCGCGCGAAAAAAACAAGGCCATGGTTCAAGTAGTGGTAGCCAAAACTGACCTCGCCAAGGGCAGTGCGCTGCTTGCCGCGAACATGGCAGTGCGGTCCATTCCGAAAGAATGGGCGCACTCGGGTGCGATTACACCCGATCAGTTTGGCCGCGCGGAAGGCTCCACCCTTGCTTACACGGCCAATGCCGGCGAGCCGGTGATCTGGGCACAACTCGAAGGGCAACGTGCCCCCACTTTTTCCACGCGCCTGACTCAGGGCCGTCGCGCTGTCACTGTTCCGGTGGATGAAATCAGTTCCCTGTCGGGCATGGTGGAGCCGGGCGATCTGATCGATATCATCGTCTCGATCAAAAACGACAAGAAAAACTTCACATTTACGCTGCTACAGAGCGTCACCGTGCTGGCAACTGGCACCAAGGCCTCGCAAGAGGAAAAAGATCCGGAAGGTCGTAGCCGCACGTTTAGCACCATTACATTGGATACCAGCCCGGAAGATGCCAAGCGCGTGATTGCTGCGCGTGAAGTCGGCCGTGTCACCGCTTTACTGCGGGCGCCGAATGACGGCGCTCATGTTTCCAAGGAACGCACCGATGCCTTGGTCTTGCTGGGACTCGCGACCGGCCAGGGTTCTGCCGCCAGCTCCGTTCCCGTGATCTACGGAGGTGGGCCTATTACCGAAGGCCAAAGCATGAATGCGCGCGTGGGTCGGGAGGGGGGCGAATTGCCAGCATACCGATAGCAGTCATTTAACAGTCATTGCATGAATGTGGCACCGCGCATGGTGTGCATATTTTTTGTGCAGCTGGCGTAGCGAATTCAACAAAAAATAGAAAGATCAGGGAGTTTATTTTGAAACGCATTACTCAACGCATTGGCCAGATTCTGGCGCTGATTACATTGAGCCTGTCGGTTCATGCCGCAGAGGTCGCGGCACCTGCCTCGCCATCGCCTTCCGAGGTTCGTCAGCTTGCTGCAAATGATCCGGTATCAAGTGTTAAGCCGGCTATCTCGAGTCAATCGATATCGAATGAAGCAACAGCCGGGGCACCAGCGGCCCCAAAAGCTGCGGCACGTAAATCACGAGGTAACCGTAAAACCGCAGTGGCAGGCCCGGTTTCGCTCAAAGCCGGATTCGCAGGCGAAATCGAAATGTTCAGCGGCGAGACGCGTGTCATTTCCGAGCCCAACGCCGGACGTTTGGCTGTGGGTAATGGCAAGGCGCTGTCTGCGGCGGTGATGGACGACAAGGAAATACTGCTGATCGCTAACGAAGTGGGTGTTTCGTCCTTGCATATCTGGACACGGGATGGTCGTAATCGTCGCCTCAAGGTCACCATCATGCCGAGCGAAACGGCACGGATCACGCAAGAAGTTGCTACTTTCGTGGCTACCATCCCCAACGCCAAGGCCGCGGTGATAGGCGACAAGGTCATCGTAGAAGGTGACAACCTGAGTGACCATGATCTCGCGAAAGTCGAAACGCTGGCCAAACGCTATCCGCAGATCGTCAATTTCACCAACCCAATCGGTTGGGAAAAAATGATCGTGATGGACGTCAAGGTCGTTGAGTTTCCAACCACAGCACTGAAAGAAATCGGACTTAAGTGGGGGGCAACCGGCGGTGTCGCATTTGGCGGCGTGTGGAGCCCGTTCCGTCGTGGCAACGACGGGCCATATCAGATCAACCTCATCTCCGGTCAACAAACACCCGCGCCGATCACCCCTCCTGGAGGAAGTGGTCCTTATCCCCTCACGTCCAGCCTGAATGTTTTGTCCGTCCTGAACATGGGCTTGAATGCCCAGCTCAATTTAATGGAACAGAACGGCACCGCGACAATACTGGCCCAGCCCACGTTGTCTGCGCGTAGTGGTACGAAAGCCACTTTTCTGGCAGGGGGCGAGTTTCCCTATAGCGTTAGCAACATTAACGGCACCACCATCGTATTCAAGCCCTATGGGATCCGGCTCGATATCGAACCCCGCGTTGATCACAACGGCGTAATCCGCGCCAAAATCATGAGTGAAGTCAGCGATATTGACACCTCAATCAGCACAATCGGGGGGCCGGCCTTGCGCACCCGCAAGACCGAAACCGAGTTCAACGTCATGGAAGGCGGCACCATTGTTCTGAGTGGTTTGCTCAAGCGTGACGTCAGCACTTCGGTCGACAAAGTCCCTTTCCTGGGCAACATCCCTGTGCTTGGCGCCTTGTTCCGTTCCAAGCGCTTTCAGAATAACGAAACCGAGCTTGTGGTTTTTGTCACCCCGGTTGCGGTGGACAAAAACTCGCTCGCATTGGAAGAAAGTATGGCCAAGGCTGCCGCTCGACTTGCGTCCACACCGCGTACAGGCAAGCCCGATCTGGCAAGTGTGCCTGGGCTGGGTACATCCAACGGATCAGCAGACAGGAAGGAACCATCCTCCAGTTGGCGCTGGGATGATTCCTCTTACTGAGAAGCGGGATATCTATGTTTCAAGTTCAAATTACCGATCCCGATAAAAAGCAGCGCGCCGAGCTGATCGTGGACACCACGGCCATGATCGGCAAGAGCCGGGAGTGCCATATCCGCTTGTCAGGATGGCGAATTGGGCGTGAACACGCGCGTATTTTCCGCACCAAGAGTGGTTTGTTCATCCAGGATCTCGGTCAGTTCTCCGGAACGTGGGTCAATGGTGTGCGGATTGAGCACCACGGCCCCATCGTTCATTCGGATGAAATCATGCTGGGGAACCACACCATCACGGTGATGGATAAGTTGGAGGTCACGCCGATTGATCAGGCGCTTGGTCAGGCGGACGATCAGTTACCTGCCCAGGTCCACGGTGTTCAGGCAGCGCCTGTATCCCATGCTGCCACGCCACACCACTTTTGGCGACGTCGCATTCACGAGCAACTGCTCGACGCTATCGATCTGCGCCGGCGCGATTTGATGCGCATGGAAGATGACGAGCTCCGACGCGAAACCGAAGCACTGATTCGCGAAATTATCGGACGGGAATCTGCTTTGCCGGATGCCATCGACCGCGAAAACCTGGTGCGTGATGTGCTTAACGAGGCAGTGGGACTGGGGCCGCTGGAAGAACTGCTGGCTGATGACAGCATTACCGAGATAATGGTCAACCGCTTCGATGAGATTTATCTCGAACGCGGAGGGCGTCTGGAACGCCATGCCTCAATCTTTAGCAGCGACCGAGCTGTGCTTGGCGTCATCGAGCGCATCGTGGCACCCATCGGTCGGCGCATCGACGAATCCTCGCCCATGGTGGATGCACGCTTGAAAGATGGCTCCCGGGTCAATGCCATCATCCCGCCGTTGGCGATCAAAGGGCCCACGCTAACCATCCGGAAATTTTCACGGCGTGCGCTGACTGTCGACGATCTCATAGGCTTTGGCGCAATCAACGCGGACATGGCCGAATTCATGCGTATGGCCGTCTTGCACCGCAAAAACATCATCATTTCCGGCGGTACCGGTTCCGGAAAAACCACCTTGCTCAACGTCTTGTCCAACTTCATTCCTGATGGTGAACGTGTCATCACGATCGAAGATGCCGCTGAATTGCGATTGGCGCATTCACACCTGATCAGTCTTGAAGGACGTCCTGCCAATGCCGAAGGTCGCGGCCAGGTCGCGATTCGTGACCTCGTCAAAAATGCCTTGCGGATGCGCCCCGATCGCATTGTGGTCGGTGAATGCCGCGGCGGCGAAGCACTCGACATGCTGCAAGCCATGAACACCGGTCACGAAGGCTCGCTTACCACCCTGCATGCCAATACCCCGCGAGATGCCTTGGCCCGGCTTGAAACTCTGATATTGATGGCCGGCATGGATTTGCCACTGGCAGCGATTCGCGACCAGGTCGTTTCTGCCGTCGACATCATCATCCAGCAGGCGCGCCTGGCCGATGGCCGGCGTGTCGTTACCGGCATCGTTGAGATCACCGGCATGGAATCCAACAAAATTCAGTTGCAGGAACTCTTTAAATACGAACAAAAGGGGCGTGATTCAAATGACCGTATCACAGGACATTTCAGCGGATGCAATGCCGTACCTTCATTTTACGAGGGGCTGCGCGAAGCCGGCATTCCACTTGATCTGAGTATTTTCAATCGGCAGGGTGAAGCATGATTGTCATTGGCTTCAGTTTTGCCGTTGCCGCAGCAGTTGCCCTGCTGGTCTGGGCACTGACTGATCTGGGGGGGCGCTGGCTGGTTGCTTATCGCACGCGCTTTACGCGCGACACCCATTTCAGCATGCGCGAACTGTTTCTGTTTGCGGACCCGTCGCGGCTGTATGCACTTAATCTGGCGATGATGCTGATAGCCTCCACGGGCACCTGGCTGCTGACACATAGCCTGGTCCTGGCGTTGATTGTTGCTGTTCTGCTGGCGCTGGCGCCACGTTTCATTTTTCGTTGGCTTCGGCGTCGTCGCATCGATCGCATCGAACAACAACTGCCCGATGCCTTGCTGATGATTTCAGGCGCAGCCAAAGCCGGTTTGTCGCTCGTTTCTGCCGTGCGCCAAGTGGGCGCTGAACTACCGCCGCCGCTGTCTCAAGAGTTTCAGCTGATGCAGCACGAGCAGCGTCTCGGCGTCAGCCTTAACGACGCGCTGGAAAATCTCACGCATCGCGTCCCCATGCAATCGGTCAATCTCATGGTCTCGGCCATGCGGATTGCGTCTGAAACGGGCGGTGGTCTGGCCGAAACGCTGGAACGCACCGCCACCACCCTGCGCAGCCAACACGCCATGGAACTCAAGATTCGCGCACTGACCAGCCAGGGCAAGCTGCAAGCCTGGGTGGTTGGTTTGTTACCCCTTTTCCTGCTTTGGGTGCTCACCAAAATGGAACCCGCCGCGATGTCACTGTTGTGGACTACCCAGATCGGGTGGGGCGTAATCGCCGCGGTGGTGACCATGGAATTCTTCGGCGTCTGGATCATCCGGCGCATCGTGGCCATTGACGTATGAGGAACTCGGCATGAATCCGCCAGACCTGAATCCCCAATGGATCATCGCCGTTTTTGCGCTGGCGGCGGGGCTGTCGTTCGCGCTCGTCGCCTGGGTGATATCGCGTCTGGCAGCGGATGTGCCGAAACAGGATCGTGCCTGGCTTGATGCACCGCCAGTTGGTTTTCGTCTGATGTGGTGGCCACTGCAGTGGTTGGCACACTACATTGACCCTTGGCTGTCTGCCGCTCGCCAAACCTCGATATTGACCAAGTTGCGTATTGCCGGCCTGGATTTTTCGCTGAGCCCTGCCCAGTATTTGGCGGGACGTTTACTGTGGGGGTGCATTTTCGGCCTAATCGGTGGTTGGTTGGCCACAACTTTCAGGATTCCAGCAGCGGGCCCTTCCATGGCGGCCTTTCTGCTCGGCTTTATCTATCCTGCCATCTGGCTCAAAGACCGCATTGACGTCCGGCGACGTCAGGCTTTGAAATCACTGCCGTTCATGCTCGACCTCATCACGCTGTGCGTCGAATCCGGCCTCAACCTTGCCGGTGCCATCCAGCAGGCCGTCGATAAAGGTCCATCCGGGGCCCTGAAAGATGAGTTCGCTCGCCTGTTGCGCGATATTCGAGCCGGCAAGCCCCGATCCGAAGCCCTGCGAGAGCTGGCAGCCCGTATGGATATGGCCGCCGTCTCCAGCTTCGTTTCCACCCTGATCCAGGCCGAAGCCACCGGCATGAGCCTCGGCCCAATCCTGCGCGCCCAGGCTGACCAGCGCCGCATCGAACGTTTCGCCCGCGCCGAAAAGCTCGCCATGGAAGCTCCGGTCAAGCTGCTGTTCCCGCTGATCTTCTTCATTTTTCCCTGCGTCTTCGCCATTCTCATGTTCCCCATCGCCATGAAATTCATGGCTTCCACCTTTTAGATGCGGCATGACATGCAAACCCTGACTTCTCCTTCCAAACTGGCCGTGCGCCGCGCCGACCATTTCTTCAGCCGGCTGGCCGGTCTGTTGTTCTCGCCGCCGTTGCAGCCTGGCCAGGGCCTGCTTATTGTTCCCTGCGCCGCCGTCCACACCGCCTTCATGCGGTTTTCCATCGACGTGGTTTTTCTGGATGGGGCAGGGCGCATCCAGAAAATTGTTCCTCACCTCAAGCCATGGCGAGCCGCCACGTGCTCCGGCGCCTGGCAGACGCTTGAGCTGGCAGCGGGCGAAGCCCAGCGGCTTGAACTGGCTGTCGGCATATCGCTCGCCCGCAGCCTGCAAGGCTTTAATCAGGAGAGTGGAGCATGAAGCGTTTGAGCATTTTTCTGGCGTATCTGATGTCAACGCCGGTCCTGGCATGGGACCCGGTTTCGGTGTTCGAAAGCACCATGCAAGGTCAGGTCAATCAGCAAATCTACCGGGGTGTATCCGGCATGTTTCGCAGCATCGAAACCCCTAGCGCGGGCACTCGCCCGGCCAACGCTGAAATCCGTGATGCCCGTCCAGGTGAAATCGTCCTCTATGGCACACCTAACTGCGGGTACTGCAAGCAGGCACGTGTGCACCTGCAAAGCCGTGGCATCCCCTTTCTGGAAAAAGACGTGTCCAGCAATGCACAGGCCGAATCTGAATGGCGCGCATTAGGCGGGCGGGGAGTGCCGCTCACTATCATGGGCAGCCACAAGCTCACCGGCTTTTCCGCCGCCAGCTTTGATAAAACCTACGCGCAATTTCAAACTGAACAAGCGAGTGGAGCATCCACCGCATCTGGCCGGGTTCAATCGGTTGCGAAACCGGGTAATCAAGTGGCCAGCGCATCCAATGTCGCGTACAGCGCCGGCGATCTTTTGTCTGTCCGTATTGCCCGCGTCAAGTTACTGGCCGAGCCCCGGTTGGAATCCAATGTATTGGGCCAACTCGAAAAAAAGGAAGAAGTGATTTATCTGGGTGAAGCCCAGGGCCGCTACCTCAAAGTGAAAAGCGCTGCTGCCGAAGGCTGGGTCGACCAGGCGCTCATCGTTAAACCCTGAAACTTCCCTTTTCCATGCGCGCCTTCAATCCTGTTTCCATACATCCGCAGCGCCCTTCGGTATTCCAGGCCGGCGCCACTCTGGTCGAGTTCGTCATCGTTGCGCCCACCTTGCTGTTTGTGCTGATGAACCTCATTCAGTATGGCCTGCTATACCACGCCAAGAGCCAGCTCAACTACGCCACCTATGAAGCTGCTCGAGCGGGTAGTGTCTCCAACGCCGACCCCACCGCCATCCGCACCGCCTTCACACGCGCCATGACCGGCTATTACGGCGGTGGCACCACCACCGCCCAGCTCGCTACATCCTATGCCAGGGCTGCTGCCGACGCCGCTTTCGTTCGCGTCGAAATTCTTTCTCCCACCAAAGAGAGCTTTGATGATTACGCCAGTTCTGGTCTCAAGGCGAAACTCGGCATCTCATCGCGCGTCATTCCCAACAGCAACTTGGCCTTTATTAAATGCCCGGTGGATGTGCCCGGCTGCAACAACGACCCCAAGGTCAATAAAAGCGGCCAGACCCTGCTCGACGCCAACCTCCTCAAAATCCGTATTACTTACGGTATTCCCGATCGCAAGCAGATTCCGTTGGCCGGCCGTTTCATGACCTGGGCGCTCGGATTCTTGAACGGCGGCGACACCGATTCTTTTCGTCAGGGGCTGGTTGCAGCCGGGCGCATCCCCGTCGTCACCCACACCGTCATGCGCATGCAAAGCGCGGCCTATGAAAACGCTAACGCCAGCAGCCCCGGTCCCGGCAATGAAGGGGTGCCCAAAGACCCAGGTCCGGGCCAAGACCCCGGGCCTGGAAATGGCGAATTGCCAAAGTGCCCGGTCAGCAACCCGGCATGCACACCTACCCCGCAATGCGATGCCAGCACCGACCCCAATGGTTGCCGCCCTCCAGGCTGCCAGGTGGGCGACGTGAGTTGCGACCCCGGCTGCGGCAAGAACTACTGCTGTCTGTTGGCCAATGGTGAGATCGACCCGGATGACGTTCCGCAGATGTCGAGCATCCCTTCAAACAATCCTCCTTCGATTCTTGATTCGATCAAACGATGACCCCCCTGCGCGCCTTTACCCTCCTGCTGTTACTGATCGGCAGCCTGCTATTCGCTCTGCCGGCACAAGCCGAACTCCCCCCAGGCGTCACTCCCACCCAGTGCGGACCGGGCGACTCGGGTTCCCCTTGCGGAGGAGAAGGTCCCGCCAGCCAGGGCAATACCTCAGACACCAACCAGGGTGCCGGCAACCCCATCAACCTCATCACCGGCAACAAGTATCAGCGTGAAGTCGACTTGCCTGCCTTGCCCGGTGTGCTCGGCCTGGAAATCGTTCGTCACTACAACAGCGTGCACGCCGATCCCCGGTCGTCCAACGGCGTGCTCGGCCGCGGCTGGCGCCTTTCTTACGAAACCGATCTCAACCCCATCGGCAACACCTTGCAGATCATGCAGGCCGACGGCACCCGCATCATCTTCATCCGCAACCGCAACAACCCCAACCTGTGCGCCACCAACAACCCTGCAAACGGCAGCGTTACCATCCATAAAACCCAACGCGGAGACGAATACCGCTGGACCTGGAATAACGGCCGCATCCTCATCTTCAACACACAAGGCAAACTCACTGAAATCCGCGCCCCCACCGGCGAATTTGCCAGCCTCACCCGCGACCTTACCGGCGTCCTCGTCAAAGTCACCGACCCCCAGGGCCGCAGCCTCGTCCTCGGCTACCCCGGCAAACGCGACCCCAGCCGCTTCAACGGCGTCACCCATATCGAAAGCCCCGTCGGCCGCTTCAGCTATGCCTACGGCAGCGCTGCTCCCCAAGCCTACACCGGCAACCCGCGCGACCTCCTGGCCAACCTCGTCGCCGTCACCTTCCCCAATACAACCAGCCGCCACTACCACTACGAAGATGCCGCGCACGCCACCCTGCTAACCGGGCTGAGCGTGGCAGGGCAGGGCAAGCCTCAACGCATCTCCACCTGGGCTTACGACAACCAGGGTCGCGGCATCCTCAGCGTCAAAGGCCTGCCCCGGCAACTCGGCACAGACGGCAAGCCTGTTCCCGGCACCGGCCCTTCGGCAAACTCAGGACGCGGCCTCGAACAGGTCAACCTCACCTTCTCCCCCGGCAAGACCACCCTCACCAACAGCCTTGGCCAACAAACCACCTACAGCCACGCCATCGTCGGCAACGAACACCGCCTGCTCGACGTGCGCGGCCCCGGCTGCGCCAGCTGCGGCGAGTCCAACGTCAAATACGGCTACGACAGACTCGGCCGCTTAACCGAACACACCCAACTCAGCCCCAGCGGCCAGCCGCGCCTCACCACCCAAACCGAACGCGACAACCCGGGCCGGCCCCTCCGCATCGACACCGTTGCCTATATAAACGGCAACCCCCAGCCCGCCCAACTGCAGGTGCGCTACGAATACGCTGGCGATACCAACCAGCCCAGTCTCATCGCCCGCCCCAGCGTTATTCCCGGCCGTGAACATCAGGTTCGCATCAGCACCAACGCACTGGGCCAACCTACACAGGTCACCGAAACCGGCTTCAGTCCGCTGGATGACAAGGGGCAGACCACCGCTACCCCGATCAGCCGCACCACCACTTACACCTACCAAACGATCAATGGCCGCAGCCTGCTGAGCCAGATCGATGGGCCGTTGAAGAACGGGCCGAAGAACAGTCCGGTGGATTCGGATGTCACGCGGATTGAGTGGGATGGGCGGGGTAATGCAGTAGTGGTGATGACACCACCGGGCAGTCAAACGAGCACGGTTAAATATGATGCGGTCGGTCGCATTGCAGTGGTCAGCAACGCCGACAATTTCAAAACCACTTTCACCTACGATGCGGGAAGCCAACTCATTCAAACATCCAGCAGTGGGCAGAATTGGGAACAGGCCGGCATCCAACCAACGGTGCAGCGTTATCGTTACGACGCGCTGGGCCACATGATCGAAACAGGAATGGGTGGCCAGATTAACGCGCCTGACACATCTGAACGTGGAGCAGTAGAACCTTACCGCCCGCAAACCCGACTAGCCTACGACGTGGCCGGCCGCCTGTTATGGCAGGCCGAAGCGCTGGGCATACTCAAACGCGCCCGCTACGACACCGAAGGCAATCTGCTCAGCAGCACCGTACAAACCCGCAGCTTTGAGCAAACCGAGCAGTATCGATATGACGTACTCAATCGCCTCGTCCAGGTGGCAGACAACACCGGCAGTGTGCGCAATATTGTTTACGGTAAAAGCTCGAATGCCCAGCGGCCGCGTAGTCAGTCAGCTTTCCAAACACTGAAGGATGATTTTGGCCGCACTGTCAGCGTTATAAGTCCCAGCCATGGCAGCACCATCAAGCAATACAACGCAGCTGACCAACTCATTCAGCAGCGCAATGACCAAGGCGACATACAAATCTACGCCTACGACCTGACCGGCCAGCGCATACGCCTCAGTATTATTCCAAAAACAGGCGAGCCACAAACCACAACCTGGCGCGATAAGCAGGGTCGGCTGGCTGAAGTCGTTCATCCCAACCAGTCCGAACGCATCACCTACAACGAGCGTGGCCAGCCAGCCATCAAAACCGACACCCTCAGGTTGAATAACGGCGCTGTAGCTACCCACGTAACCTGTTACCGCTACACCGCCGATGGCAGCCTGCAAAGCCAAAGCCTACCCGACGGCACCCAAATCAATTACGAGCGCAACGGCCAGGGCCAGGTTGTAGCCGTGAGCCAGCAAAGCAGCCCATGGACATTATTCGGCTGGGGCAAAACCACCCTCGTTAAAGATCTGGAACGCGACCTGATTGGCCTGCGTAGCGTGACCTACGGCAACGGCATTCAGGGCCAATGGCAACGCAGCAAGCAGGGCATATTGGCACGCGTGGTGTACACCCGCCCTAAAGGCATGGCAGTTAATTCTGCACGTATCGCCGCCGCTTCTCGGGAGGCTGTCAGGCAACCCATTCTTGAAAGCTTGTTGAGTAAGCTTCTACCTGTAGCGCATGCACAAACACCGGCCGATGCCCCTAGAAAACTCCCCGGCGCACTGGGCCTCCCAGCTAATCCGCTGGCCTTATTCGACGCACGATTGATTTACGATGGCGCTGGCAATGTGCTGCTGCAAGAACAGCAAGGACAGGGCGTGCAGCACAGCCAAGCCTATGCCTACGATCGGCAATCGCAGCTGGTCGCTGCGCAATCCTCTGGCATGTCAGCGACAGTCAAAGTGACCAATGCGGCAAGTGCGCCCAGTGCTTGGCGTTATCGCTACGACCGCAAAGGCAACCGTGATCTCGCACAAGAAAATGTTCCCGTCACCGAGATGGGCCACACCCGCAAAGCCAGCTACGATTCCGCCAGCAATGCCATGTTGACCCCGCCTGAGCTGGGTCGCGAATACGTCTGGAATGCCCAGGGCCAACTCATCACCATTCGGCAGGCAAACAAAGACATTGCCCACTATCGCTATGACCATCACGGTCTTCGCGTCAGCAAACAGGTGGGCAGTGAATCAACCTATGCCCTTTATAACGCTCAACGCCAGCGCATTGCCGACCTCGACGCCAACGGTCATATCATCCGGCAATATCTTTGGCTGGCTGATCAGCTCATTGCCACTTTGGATACTAAACAACCCAAAGCACTACACGCACCTGCCGATGATTTCTTCGCAGAGCTGACCCAAACTGCCCAAGCACTGTGGACCAGCCTTACTGGCAATGAAGACAGTATTGCCTTTGTCCACGTCAACCATCTGGGTGCGCCCATTGCCGCCACCGACCGCAAAGGGCAAACCTTATGGCAGACCGACTATGCACCCTATGGCCGGCTGATTAAAACCAGTGCATCTCCAAGTAATAAATCCATCTACACCCTGGCCCTGCGCTTGCCCGGCCAGTGGGAAGATGCCGAGAGTGGGCTGTATTACAACGACATCCGCTATTACGACCCGCAAGCAGGCCGCTACCTAAGTCCAGATCCGCTGGGTAGGCTGGCTGAAGTATTGGGCAGCCCCAATACCTACGCGTACGTCAACAACAACCCGCTGAGTTATATCGATCCGTGGGGGTTGATATTGTTTGCGTTTGATGGAACGGAGAATACGAAGGACCTGGCTTGGTTGGCCAAGAACGACAGTTCTCTGTCGAATGTGTGGAATTTCTATGATTTGTATAACGATGGAAACAAGCGCTACATCACTGGTGTTGGTGTCGTGCACAAAGAACCCGATGGCTCTGCGTACAGCGACATCAACGCGCCACTGCTGGATACCGGCGTCAACTGGAGCGGACCGGAACGCATCGAGCGCATGGTGGAGTATTTCAAAGACGAAGCGGATGCTTTTGATGATGGGATAGCCATGGACATTGACATCGTTGGTTTTAGCCGCGGTGCGGCGCAGGCGCGCGAATTTGCCAACCGCATCAACGCAAACACCATCAACGGCGCCTACCGCTACGTCCGTGACGGGAAACAATACTGCCAAAAAATAAACTTCCGCTTCATGGGTCTGTGGGACACCGTGCTAAGTGACAATTGGTCTGGTACCAGTTACAACTTCAATATCGTGCCCGGCTTTCAGTATGTGGCGCAGGCTGTCGCCCTGAACGAGTTCCGAGACCATACACTGCCGCTCGGGCGTGCCAAGCCTTGGGATACCCATTCCTGGGGCGGGTTTCCGCTGGAGTCCATTATGGGCGGAACCGTGCCCTTTGGGCAGACCCATATTGAGCGTGGCTTCATCGGCGCCCACGCCGACATTGGCGGCGGATTTGGCCCTAACGAAAACCAGTTGGCGCAAGTCGCCCTAGTGTGGATGATCGATCAGGCCGAGGCTGCCGGAGTAACGATGAAGTCGCCACCCAATACCATCATTGCCAACCCCGTCATCCATGATAAAAGCGATGCCATCCGCTTTGGTTCCCCCAAAGCGGGCTCGCCCATCGTCAACGACAGCGCGTGGAATAACGACTACGACATCCCGACCACGTCAATTTCGGGCTCGGGCGCGGAGGATCGGGAAGTGCGCTATCGCGACGACAAGGGCAAAATCACCGCCAAGACCACGCAGCGCAAAATGACCGGTACCGGCATGACCTTTGCCGATACCGAGCAGTTCATCACCTATACCGAGCGTTCGGACCTGCCCAAGAACTCGTTTGGCTACACGACTAATCAGACGGGGACGATTGATATGCAGGGCTATCTGAAATGGCTCAATGCCAATGGCTATAACATCAACCTGACGGTACAGTAAGATGCAAAACACCCGACACCAGCCCATGAAACGCAAACTGTTGGCCCTGCTCGCAGGCTTGCCCTTGCTCACGGCGTGCGTCCCAGCCGAAGTGCGCGCCGCCCGCAAGGCAGGCGAGGAACGCGAAAAGACGTATCACGACTCCCTGAGCCCCAAGGAGCAAGCCATGCTACTGCGCTTCCACGGTATCGGCATCCAGTTGGTGGTGGATGCGGTAGCGGGCGCAGAGATGGAGGGTGTGAAGATCTACAGCGATAATGGCTATTCGATTTTCAGTTCAGGTAGCGTCGCCCTTCGTAAGCGATCAATCGGTGATTTCGGCAGTGCCCGTGTGCCCCTTTGGGTACGGGTGATATGGCGGGAAAAGCCTAAAGCGATCTGGGGGAAAAATGGCGGGATCGATTGGGACGGACCCATCATCGGCGACTTCACCCTCCCGATAGCTGAGCGCATCCCCGACGCGGTGCTGGAATCCCTGCACAAAGACCCAGGGATGTTGCGCATCAAGTTCCGGCTTCACCCCAATGGGGTTTACTTCGGCTGGGATATCGAGCGGCGGCCAGGATACAGGCCCGGATACTCCGTGTCGGCCGTGCATGACATGCCCGGTGGCGACTTTCAGGAGGCCAAAATTTTCAACGGCAAGGCTGTCAGAAAAGGCTGGTACATCGACAAGAACGGACAAAAAATCGAAACCGATTATTAATGGCCGCATGACAACGGGGTTTGTTGCCGTCTTCCTAAATTTGATCCTTCATGAAAAAAAATCTCATCAATTTTCTTCTCAGTGCAGTCCTCACGCTGACCATGCACCTGCCATCATCGGCGGCCCCCTTGCCGCACCAAGAAGCTGAAATACTGAAATTGGTTGAGTTGGCACTGGGTGATGAGAGTGGGCGTGATTTCATCCGCAGCTTCGCCCTGTTCTCGGGGCAGCGCGTAGATGATGAAATGCTGAGAGGGCTCTATGTTAAACCGGAGCGCGAGGTGGACTCTTTACGTATCCTCCTGATTGGAGAAGTTGTCACAAAAAAAGTTCGATTACCTGAGGCGTTGGTTCTTAAGGCGATCAAACATCGGTCAACCCGAATTCGGGCAGCAATCGCCTACTACCCATACCTTAACGAATCTCAAGTTGAGGCGCTCATCTTAACGAGAGATGCCAATATAGGACGCGCGCTTCTTGAAAATCCGCACATCACGGTCAAGGAAAGGGATATGGATTCTCTGATTGACTCCGTGCTCGACTTGAATTCAAGGGAGCTCAACCTGATGATTGCCTCAGGACAAAGGCAACTCACGAAAAAACAGGTCGATCAACTCGAATCCGGCAATGACCTGCTCATTAAGTTGTTTCTCGCTTTACGAAAACGGGATGGATCGGAGAAGCAAGCCATGATGGCATTGATCCATGGCAAAAATGAGGGGGATATCAGTCGCGCCATCGGGCACTACAGGCCCCTGCCTGAAGAGGTCGTGGATATGATGTTGAATCAGCCCAACCCGGCCGTGAGAAGGTACCTGACTATGCAGGGGGCATTTACTCCCACCCCGCGACAGGTCGATGCCATTGTCGGTGACGCTGACCCCTCCGTGAGTATTGGCTTACTTCGGCGGCGCGATGTCGTCCTGAGTCCAGAACAAGTCAATCGCGGAATAAACCATACGGATGAGAATGTAGCGCGTCAGTTCAGAAGCCGCGACGAATTCCACCCAACGCCCGAGCAAAACGATGCCGGCCTGACGAGTACAGCGATCATGACGCGTCTGGACTATGCGCAAATGAAAAAAATTACGCCAACCAAAGAACAAGTTGAACGCGGCCTGATGGACTCTGAACAACGCGTGAGGTTGGCCTTTCTCGCACGAAGGGACATCACCCTGACAGAGCCGCAACTTGACCGCTGCACCGTTGATCGCGTTATCCCGGTGCGTCGCGCTTGTGTCGAGCGGCTGGAGTATCTGCTTAATCAAGCTAGGTTTGAAACCATACTGCTGGATGAAAATCCGTTTGTTTTTACAACTTTCACCCATGGATCGAAGGCCGACACGGCCCTTGAACCATTCGTTTGGGCGGCATTGAGGGGATCTACCGTTCAAGTCCAGGTTGCTCTTGCACGAAACAACCGTGTGCAGATGACGGATGAGCAAATCCAGTTCGGATTGAATTCAAAAAACTATGAAGTTCATATCGCGTTTTGTGGACGTTTCTCAGTCGCGTGCGGCAATAGATAAATCAGAGTCAGAATTTTTTCTTAATAGCTACTACAGATACCCAAGCAATGAGAAACCCCACAGAACTTACTTTCAACACTCACGACGGTGAGTCCATTTTTCATCCCTATTTATAGCTACTGAGAAACACGGGGCCTACCATCGAATTTGTGGGTGACGCCCGCCGGCCAAGAGCGTAGCATTTCTTGCTGACGGGGGTGTGGCTCATGGGGTCTGTGGTTTGCAATATCTTGAAACACGGGGTCAGGTTGAGCTAACCCGAGTTTTATTCGTGATCCCATGTTTTATTCGCAGAACTGACTGGCATTCAGCAACCAATAACTTTGGCCGACATGAGTCGTTCGCGAGAAACCGCCCGAATTTCTGCTTTAGGATAGGTTTGAGTCATTGAAAGCATGCGCCGGATACTGGACACGTGTAATGCCCGGTTATTTGACTTACAAGGAACAGTCGCAGTCTTTCAATACGCATTTCGTCACATCAACGTCCCTGCCTACGTCCCTTGTTACCCAACGAGATACTTAACGCCAATTCCCAGCAACACACTCGCCAACAAGATTCGCAACCAGCTTTCCTTGAAATGTCGGCTGATGTGCGGGCCCAGAAAAGCACCGACTATAGTGCCTATCAGCATGGGAATCAGCAGTCCCCAGTCCAGCTGAACGCCCATGACCATGTAGTTGACGATGGAGGCCGACGAGCTGATGAAGATGGCCAACGCTGCCGTGCCTGCCACCACAAACATGGGCAGGCGCAGCACCATGGCCATGAACGGGACCAGCAAAAAACCACCGCCCACACCCAAGGCCGAGGCGAGGGCCGCAATGGTGAATCCGGCCGCAAATGCAGTGGCGGGACGATATCCAAAGACCTCTCCACCAAACTCGAACTCAAGGCGACGCCACGACCAGGGCCGGCGCTGCACGCCTACTGAACAAGTCGGTTCGCCTTGAAGCACCAGACCTTCGAAGGCGGCGGCTGCACGGGCGGCAGGGCCTGCCGATTGGCCGGACCGGCGCAGGGACCACGCAAGTTGCGCAGCGATGATCAGCACCAGAATTGCGAATGCGGGCTTGAATTCGGAGAGGTCGGCCAGGTGGTGCATGGATAAACGGCTACCCACCAACGCACCCAGCAAGCCACCCGTTGCCAGGATGAATCCCAGCCGGAGCACGACGCGGCACTGCCGCAGGTAATGGGGTACAGCGATCAGTGGGGTGGCCAGGGTGAGTACCTGGGCCATGGGTTTGACCTGATTGGCGTCGGTGAGACCCAACACCGAGATCAGACCAAACGAGGCCAGAATCCCCCCCGCCGCGCCCACCAGCGAAAACACCAGGCCGACCAGTCCGCCCCAGGCAAACGGCAGCAACAGATCTGGCCAAATTGCTGTCAGTTCGATGGGCAGCTTGCCTTCTTGTTATGGACGAAAAAATGAGATCAGAAAATATCGTCGGGCAGGTCGTTGTGCGAACCGTCACAGAAGGGTTTGGTTTGGGTGTGCTTGCAGTTGCACAGCCAAACAGTGGTTTTTTCTTCGACTACAAACGACACGGGTTCCATATCGGTGCCTTCGTGCGAGCCATCGCAAAACGGTTGCGTCATCGAGCGGCCACACGAACACCACCAGTATTCACCGGGTTCGAGTTCAAGTTCGGCGGGGTTTTTATCAAAAACAACGGGTTCGGACATGTGGAGCTCCTGCGTTATAAAGCGACATTCTAGCCGGATTGATGGCGATGAAACCCGTACTGATATTGTGCCAATTGAGTTTTGTTCGACTAAACAAGCGGGAGTTAGTGGTAGCAATTTCCCCTGCCGATTGTCTTGATCACAGAAACCGGTCCAGCAGTTTGCGGCTGTGCCGATCGAGTGACTGCAGGTCGCGGATCAGGAACTGGATGCCGTGGCTGTCCGCAATCATGAGCGTGGCGGTACCCAGGCGCCGGATGTCTTCTTCACCCTTGAGGATGAAACGGGTTTCGCCACGGTCGGTGTCTACGGTCCAGGTGCTGGGCGTGGCAAAGGTGGAGACCTGGATTAGTCGCCGGATTTCGGGCACAAATTCGCGGCTGGCGAGTTCTGCTTCGACCACTGCGCGGCTGGCATCGGGCAGGCTGTCCAGACGTTCGATCCAGGCCAGTTCGTGACCATCGGCACCCATCAGGGCGATGCCTTCTGTTGGCGCGGCAATCGGAAACGCACGCACCGGCACCACGTTGTCATGCACGCTGCCGTCGGATGCGGTCAACTGGAGCCGTCCATGGCTGTTACGGGTGAGCTGAAAATCGACAGTCGTCATGGCAGTCACTTGGGCATCGGGGGTTTGGGTTCGGCACTGGCCGTGGGCGACTCGTCCAGGTCGGTGTCGACGTTGCGGGCCTGGGCCTGATAGAGCCGGTAGTAGTGTCCTTCACGCGCCATCAGCGTGTCGTGGTTGCCGACCTCGACGATCTGGCCGCGGTCCATGACGACAAGCCGGTCGGCCTGGCGCAAGGTGGACAAACGGTGGGCGATGGCGAGCGTGGTGCGGCCGCGCACCAGGTTGTCGAGCGCTTTCTGGATTTCCTTTTCGGTTTCGGTATCGACCGAAGACGTGGCTTCGTCGAGGATGAGAATGCGTGGGTCGATCAGCAGCGCGCGCGCGATGGAAATGCGCTGGCGCTCGCCGCCCGAGAGGCCCTGGCCGCGTTCGCCGACCAGCGAGTCGTAGCCCTGCGGCAGGCGCAGGATGAATTCGTGGGCATGCGCGGCGCGTGCCGCGGCAATGATTTCTGCACGGCTGGCATCGGGTTTGCCGTAGGCGATGTTCTCGGCAATGGTGCCAAAGAACAGGAAGGGTTCCTGCAGCACCAGTCCGATGTGGCGTCGGTAGTCGGCCACCGCCAGCGAGCGGATGTCGACGCCATCGAGGCGGATCGCGCCTTCGGTGAGATCGTAGAATCGGCAGATCAGGTTGACCAGCGTGCTCTTGCCGGATCCGCTGTGGCCGACCAGGCCGATCATCTCGCCCGGCTGGATGCTCAGGTTGAGGCCACGGATCACGCCGCGGTTGCCGTAGCGGAAGCCGGCGTCGCGGATCTCGATCTGGCCCTGCACCTGATCGAGCTGCACGGGATGGGTCGGCTCCGGCACGCTTGAGACATGGTCGAGCACATCGAAAATGCGCTTGGCGCCGGCCGCGGCTTTCTGCGTAACAGATACGATGCGGCTCATCGAATCGAGGCGGCTGTAGAAGCGGCTGATGTAGGCGAGGAAGGCGGTGAGCACGCCGACGGTGATTTCGTCATGCGCCACCTGCCAGATACCGAATGCCCACACCACCAGCAAACCGAACTCGGTAAGCAGCGTGATGGTGGGCGAGAACAGTGACCAGGTTTTATTCAGACGGTCGTTGGCGGCCAGGTTGTGGTGGTTGGCGTCGCGAAAGCGCTGCGCTTCGCGTTTTTCCTGGGCAAATGCCTTGACCACGCGAATGCCGGGAATGGTGTCGGCCAGCACGTTGGTGACTTCGGACCAGACCCGGTCGATTTTCTCGAAGCCGGTTCGCAAGCGGTCGCGTACCCGATGGATCATCCAGGCGATGAAGGGCAGCGGCACCAGGGTGACCAGCGCCAGCGCGGGATTGATCGAAAACAGGATCACTGCCGTCATGACGATCATCAATACGTCGGTGGCGAAGTCGAGCAGATGCAGAGACAGGAAGACGCAGATGCGGTCGGTTTCCGAGCCGATGCGCGTCATCAGGTCGCCGGTGCGCTTGCCGCCGAAATATTCCAGCGACAGCTGCAACAGATGCTCATAGGTGGTGGTGCGAAGGTCGGAACCGATGCGCTCGCTGACCCGCGCGAGAATGTAGGTGCGTGCCCAGCCGAGACTCCAGGCCGCCAGCGCCGACGCCAGCAGGCCGGCCAGCAACAGCGCCACCAGCCCGATATCGATCGGCTGGCCGTTCTGGTAGGGGATTAGTACCTTGTCCATCAGCGGCATGGTCAGGTAGGGCGGCACCAGCGTGGCGGCGGTGGAGGCCAGCGTCAGCAGAAAACCGGCCAGCAGCGGATTTTGGTAAGGCTTCGCGAAACGCCACAGCCGGAACAGGGTCCAGGTCGAGGGCACCTCGAGCCGTTCACGACTGCACAGCGGACATTCATCCTGGTCGGGCGGCAGCGGTGTCTTGCAGGTGGGGCACACCGCTTCGTTTGGGGGCGACACGGGCTGGTCGGACAAGTGATCGGCGGATTCTTCGGCAAAGCGAGCGTGCAGCCGCAGCGCTGCCACATTGTGGGCCAGCGTAAAGCGCCAGCAGGCCAGCCGCGATGTCGCATCGTGCAATTCCAGCGTGCCGACGCCAGCATGATCGGAATGCTGCAGGGTCAGGCCTGCCGTGAACGGCCAGGCAGTCCAGTCCGTCTCGTCGGACGATCGGGCCAGCAGGCGCTGGTTGGTTAGCACCACCTGTCCCTGCGAAAAAACCAGGTGCGCATCGAGATCGAGGTCGAGCGAGGCAACGACCTGTTCGGCTGGCAACAGCTTCAGTTCGGCGTGCCTGGTTTCGGAGGGGGTTGCGGGTGAATCGGCGATGGGATTCGGTATGCGGGTCATGAGTGAGAGCGCAGCCACGCTCGGCCTGAAGAGCGTCGCTCGGTGATTCCGGCTGCGGGCATGGCAATTGTTGTCCTGTAAAGGCGGGTCGATGCGCTTGGCGCACACCGACAAAGCGGTGTTTATTGTATGCTGCGCGGCGTGATTTCGATTAACACAATCTAAACTGGCAAATGTAGTACTTGGTCTTGTTGCAGCTTTCTGATTCACTATCCCATGCCTATTGAGTTGCACAATTTTGTCTGGTCCGGGCGCTAGCGTCATGAGCAGACACGCCATCGAATTCCTGCGCATCGCCTATTTAGACGGACCGAATATCTGGACTTACCGGTCGGTGATTGAGGCCTGGGTCGACATCGGCGACCTTGAAGACTGTCCCTCCAACACCCTGCCTGGTCTTTATGAGCGGCTGACCCGCTGGCTGCCCGGCCTGATCGAGCATCGCTGTGGCGTGGGCGAGCGCGGTGGGTTTTTGTTGCGCCTGCGCGAGGGCACCTGGCCGGCCCACATTCTTGAGCACGTTACGATCGAGCTGCAGAACCTGGCCGGCATGCAGGTGGGCTTCGGCAAGGCGCGCGAAACGCCCGAACGTGCTATCTACAAGGTGGCGGTGCGCACGCGCAACGAGCAGGTCGGCCGCGCTGCGCTGCGGGCAGGCCGCGATCTGCTCATGGCAGCGATTGAAGATACGCCCTTTGATGTGGCAGGCACCGTGGCTCGCCTGCATGATTTGGCAGACAGGGCCTGCTTGGGCCCGAGCACGGCCTGCATCGTCGATGGCGCCGCCAGCCGAAAAATTCCGTCGATTCGCCTGACCGACGGCAACCTGGTGCAGCTCGGCTATGGCGCCCGGCAGCGGCGCATCTGGACCGCGGAAACCGACCTGACCGGCGCGATTGCCGAAGGCATCGCCAGCGATAAGGATCTGACCAAGCGGCTGCTGAAATCCTGCGGGGTGCCGGTACCGGAGGGACGCATTGCCGAAAGCCCGGACGATGCCTGGGAGGCTGCAGAAGACATTGGTCTGCCCGTGGCAGTGAAGCCGGTGGATGGCAACCACGGACGCGGAATTTCGCTCGACCTCAACACGCGCGAAGAAGTCGAACAGGCCTATCAGCTGGCACTACCCGAAGGCAGCGAGGTGATGGTCGAACGTTACGTGCGCGGCAACGAGCATCGGTTGCTGGTGGTGGGGTCGCGCGTGGTTGCGGCCGCGCGTGGCGAGGCGGCCTGGGTGGTGGGCGATGGCCGCTCCACCATCGTCGAACTGATCGACAGCCAGATCAATTCTGATCCGCGCCGAGGCACCACCGAAGACTACCCGCTCAACCGCATCCTGATTGATGAAGACCCGGCTGTTGGCCTGGAACTGGCGCGACAGGGCTGTGCGCCGGATACCGTTCCGCAGGCTGAACAAAGCATCCTGATCCAGCGAAATGGCAACGTGGCGTTTGATGTCACCCATACGCTGCACCCCAGCGTGGCAGAAACCGCCGTCCTCGCCGCGCGGGTGGTGGGGCTGGACATTGCGGGCATCGACCTGGTAGCGGAAGACATTTCGCGACCACTCGATGAGCAGGGGGGCTGTATCGTCGAGGTGAACGCCGGCCCCGGCCTGCTCATGCACCTGAAACCGGCCACAGGCGAACCCCAGCCAGTAGGGCGGGCAATTGCCGATCACTTGTTCCCCGGTGCAGAAAGCGGCCGAATTCCCATCATCGGTATCAGCGGTTCGCAGGGCACTACGTCTATTGCGCACCTGGTTGCCCATTTGATGGCGCTCAGCGGCAAGCGCACCAGTCTCGCCTGCCGCGATGGCCTGTATCTGGGACAACGACAGGTCAAGACCGGCAACTGTGCCAACTGGCGCATGGGCCGGCAGCAGCTGATGAACCGGGGCGTCGATGCTGCGGTCTTCGAGCATGACGCCCAGTCCATTCTCAGTGAAGGCTATGCCTATGATCGTTGTCTGGTCGGCTTGGTGACCGACATGCAGATTGATCCGGGACTCGCCGAGTATTACATCCGCGAACCTGAGCACATGCATACCGTGATGCGCACCCAGGTGGACGTCATCCTGTCCGAGGGCACAGCAGTATTGCCTGCGGCCGATCCGGCTGTGGTCGAGCTGGCCCCGCTGTGTGACGGCGCTGTTCTGTTCTACGCGCTGGAAGCGGATCTGCCGGTGATAGTCGCGCATCGCGCGCAGGGAGGCCGGGCGCTGTTCCTGCGTGACAACCAGATCGTCATCGCGAGCGGCAGCAACGAAACGACGATTTTTGACCTGGCTGCCCTGCCGCCAGTCGCCAGCGGCATTCCGCCGCTGCAGGCGCTGCCTGTACTCGCAGCGGTTGGCGTGGCGCTGGCGCTGGATATTTCGCCGGATCTGATTCGGGCCGGGATTGAATCATTCGCGTTGCGTGTCTCGTTGGCTAATCCGGGCAACGCTTAAATAAAGACAGATGGCAGGGCATCCTGCCACCGCATGCAAAACAGGAACAGGTGTTCATGGAAATATCACGGATACGGGCACTGCGTGGCCCCAACCTCTGGAGTCGTCACACTGCCATCGAGGCCTTGGTGAGTTGCGCCTCCGACGAATTCAGGATTGGTGCGATCAGCGGTTTCGAGGCCCGTTTGCGCGCGCGCCTGCCCGACATTGGACCGATGCGCCCTATCGGAGATGAAGACGATATTTCCATGGCGCATGCCCTGGCTTTCTCTGCCCTGGCCTTGCAGGCCAATGCGGGCTGCTGTCCGGTCAGTTTCTGCCTCACGGCCGCTACGGTGCAGCCGGGAATTTATCAGGTTGTTGTTGAATATATCGAGGAGGCGGTAGGACGTCTGGCGCTCGAACTGGCCGAGTCGGTGTGCCTGTCCGCACGCAACGATACGTCTTTCAATCTGGACGATGCCCTGAAGCGGTTGCGGGATCTGGATGAGGAGGTTCGCCTCGGTCCGAGCACCGGCGCAATCGTGCAGGCTGCAGTTGCACGCGGCATTCCTTTTCGCCGGCTGACGGATAGCAGTCTGGTGCAGTTTGGCTGGGGCAGCCGTCAACGGCGCATCCAGGCGGCGGAAACGGATCGCTCCAGTGCCATTTCCGAGGCCATCGCGCAGGACAAGGATCTCACCAAGCAGATGCTGGATGCGGCTGGTGTGCCGGTGCCGCTTGGACAGGTGGTAACCGATGCCGAGGCAGGGTGGGCTGCCGCCTGCAAGATCGGACTGCCAGTGGTGGTCAAGCCGCGTGACGGCAACCAGGGCAAGGGGGTGACAGTCAACATCCAGACCCGTGAGCACTTCATGACTGTATACGGTGTTGCGGCAGCGATCAGCGAGGATGTGCTGGTTGAACGCTTTATTCCCGGACATGACCATCGCTTGCTGGTGGTGGGCAACCAGCTGGTCGCCGCGGCGCGTCGCGAACCGCCACATGTGACCGGCGACGGCGTGCATAGCGTGCGTGAACTGGTCGAGCAGGTGAACAGCGATCCACGCCGTGGCGAAGGGCATGCCACTTCGCTGACCAAAATTCGATTTGACTATATCGCCTTGGCGCGATTGGCTGTGCAAGGCTACAACGCCGATTCGATCATCCCCCTGGGCGAGCGAGTCGTGCTGCGCAACAACGCCAATCTGAGCACAGGCGGAACGGCGACCGATGTGACTGACGATGTGCACCCCGAAGTGGCGGCGCGGGCGGTGGAAGCCGCACAGATGATCGGGCTCGATATCTGCGGCGTTGATGTCGTTTGCCAGACGGTGCACAAGCCGCTGGAAGAACAGGGTGGCGGCGTAGTCGAAGTCAATGCCGCGCCGGGCTTGCGCATGCACCTGATGCCGTCGTTTGGCAAGGGGCAGCCGGTGGGCGAGGCCATCGTCTCGGCCCTGTTTCCGCCGGGCGAGGACGGCCGCATTCCGGTAGTGGCGGTGACCGGCACCAACGGCAAGACCACCACAGTGCGGCTGATCGCCCATTTCCTGACGCTGAGCGGCAAGCGCGTCGGTACCACGGCGACGGATGGTGTGTATATCCAGGGCCGGCGCATCGACACCGGCGACTGCAGCGGCCCCATCAGCGCGCGCAACGTCCTGCTGCATCCGGATGTGGATGCAGCCGTCCTGGAGACGGCCCGTGGTGGACTGTTGCGTGAAGGGTTGGCGTTCGATCGCTGCAAGGTCGCGGTGGTTACCAATATCGGGATGGGCGATCACCTCGGCCTGAATTTCATCACCACGGTGGAAGACCTGGCCGTACTCAAGCAGGTGGTGGTGCAGAACGTAGCGTCCGACGGCATGGCGGTGCTCAATGCCCGTGACCCCAAGGTAGTCGACATGGCGGTCCATTGTCCGGGGTCTGTGATCTTCTTTGCCAGTGAATGCCACCATCCCATCATTGCCGCCCACCGCGCCCAGGGGCAGCGGGTGGTGTATCTGGAGGATGATTACATTGTCGCGGCCCAGGCCGAAGTGGAACAGCGTTTGCCGCTGGCCGACATTCCGCTCACGCGCGGCGGCGCGATCGGTTTCCAGATTGACAATGCCATGGCGGCCACGGCGGCCGTCTGGGCTCTTGATCTGGATTGGGATTTGATCCGCGCCGGCTTGCGCAGCTTTGACAGCAATGCCGAGACTGTCCCGGGCCGCTTCAATCTGTTCGACTATCGTGGCGCGACGCTCATCGCCGACTATGGCCACAACCCGGATGCCATCCTTGCCCTAGTCAAGGCGGTGAAAGCCATGCCGGCGCAACGGCGGATTGTCGTGATCAGCGGCGCGGGTGATCGGCGCGATGACGACATTCGCGAACAGACCCGGATTCTTGGCGAGGTATTCGACGAGGCCATCCTGTATCAGGACCAATGCCAGCGCGGCCGGGCCGAAGGCGAGGTGCAGGCCCTGCTGCAGGAAGGCCTGCGCAATGCCCCGTGTACACGCGTCGTGAAAGAGATCACCGGTGAGTTTCTTGCCATCGATAGCGCGCTATCGGAATTGAAGCCTGGTGATTTGTGCCTGATCCTGATCGACCAGGTTGAGGAATCGTTGGCTCATATCGCCAAGCGCATCGCCGAGTCCTGACCTCCAGGACTCGCGCGGTGGACTGGCGCAAAAAATGATCGTTCGTGCGCAGAGGAATAGATTTTTGTTCTGGACATGCGCATACCTATCAAGTCCTTGAACTTAATCCAGGCATTCGGCAAGCTGGTTTTCTAGGCTGCGGCGTCTGCATATACAAACCTGCCCGAGTGAAACACGCCCCGTGTGGCTTGGTGTTATTTCAGCAACAACTGTAGCGTTTGGCCGGCCAACATTGGCCACAACATAGTCGCGCGCATGATGCGGACGGTGAGTGGGAAGAGAATGGTGCTCCGGACATTTGGCCGTATCGAGTAGGCACGTTGAATAGCACTTTGAGTGCCGAGTCCAGGTAATCTGCAACGTGGTTTGCTTGGAGCAGGTTTGGTGCAAAATCCGGTGGAGTGCACGCAAATTACTGCGGAAAACATTACATCGATTGGTCAATCAATGAGGTGGTCGGGGCGAGAGGATTCGAACCTCCGACTCCTGCGTCCCGAATTTTGGCCTTTAATCAAGATGTTTGTTTAATCAACAAGTTACGTTATACGGCTCTGTGCAAGAGTGACACAAATGGTCAGTTATTGAATTAACTTTACTGGGGGTGGTTACGAAGTGGTTACGCAATTCAAAGAATACATCCGCCGATGCCATCGCTAGGCCACGGGGTCGACAGTGGTGACATTGGGAGCTTTGGCTGTTGGCGAAAATCAGCAAGGAAGAGTAGGGTACTTTAATGACAAATCGTTATGCACGGATGACACGCCAAAGCTGAAAAATTAAAAAGGCTTTATTACGCCACTACTTGGCGCCACCGGGCGCAGCAGGTGGCTGCAACCTCGCCTTGATTTTCTTGATGTTGCTATAGATGGTCTTTGACACGCGATCCAGAAGGATCTGTTCGCTTGACCCCATGATGGCCGATGGCAAAAGTTTTTCCACCACGCTTGGCAGGTTCTTTTCAATCTGATCAGCCATATCGAGCGCAATCTTGAACATGAGGCGGCTGTTGATGCCGATATTGTCCGCCAGTTCGCTTACATCCTGATGGTTGACCTGCCCTGGCTCGAAGTGTTGGCCTATCTTGAAGGAAAAGTTAATCGACAGTCCAGTGTAGACCTTGGTGCACATCAAATCGTAGAACGGTGCAAGTCTCAGCTTGCCGTTGGTATTCAGCATGGACAGGTTCTTCGCATGGCTGTCGTTGTTCCCGACCATGAGATTGAAAAACAGCCATTGCACCAGATTGTGACAGTCGGTGAGCGGAACAGCGCTCCTGTTCTTCACCAGACCGTAGCAATCCTTGAACGACGGGCCGCCATCGTTCTCGTACTTCACGCCGGAAGGTTTATCCAGCAGTTGGCACAAGTCGGCCTGATACAGGCGCGTCAGGTTGCCAGCCTCATCCCTTTCCCGGTCGAATCGTTCGACCAGGCAGGATTGAACCTTGGGCAAGTACTCCACTGGTGCCGTCGGCAGCTGGCACTCATGCGCTAGTTTCATGATCAACGTTTCATTGATCGCAGAGCTGAATACTTTCAGGCCTGTGCGCTTGATATCCGGCTTCAGGATGTGAGTTGAGATCGAGGCGTTCAGCGGAAGGGATGGCTTGTCGCCATCCCCGAGCAGCAATAGCAGCTTATGCTGGGCGCCGGAGAGCGATACGTTACTGTCCGCAGCGGCTACGACGGCCGGGGAGGCGGCAGTGGCGTCATTCACGAGCGCGCCGATGTCTTCCCAGGAAACTGGCAGGTAATCATCCGGCTGCGGGTTTTGTCCTTCCGGGAGAATAACGGCAGATCCTGCAGTGTCTCCCCCTGCCTTCGACAGCAGGCCAAACACGGTCGTGACATGGTACTTGGCTTGCAGCAGCGATCTCTCGTCGCCTTCCGGCAGCAGGTTCTCGAAGAATGACGTGACCGCCGTCGTCGAGATCTGGCCGGGCTTCAGAGGGATAAGCGCGGAGAATGGTACGTTAACCAGGCCGCTAAGGCAGTCCTGCGTGTAAGTGAACGACAGCGGGTCGGTGTCGTGCAGTGTACCAACCAGCACATTATCAATAAAAACGCCCAGGTTACGCATCGGTCCGCTTCCTTCTGATCACAACCTCGAGGCCGACTATGCCCAATAGGTCGAGGAGCTTTTGCGCCTGGATGGTTTTCTTCCCATTCTCTGCGTCACTGATGAAACGGTTCCCGGAACCGAACATGCCGGCCACCACCATCTGGTTAATGCCCTGCTCATTCCGCACCAAGCGAATCAGGCTACCAATTTCCTCGGTGGTGCGGGCTACCATACCTTCGTCGATGCTCGGATCCATTAAGGCCCACTCTTGTGATTACCGTACGGTAATCTTGGCCCGTTTGACTCATGCTGTCAACAAATAATTACCGATCGGTAATCAATCGAACTGGAAGAGGGTATTTTATGTATGGATTACCGAGCGGTAATGCATTTTGGGCAGCGTCTGCGCGCTGCATCCCCTGTAAATCCGGTTAAGCCACCGCGGAACTCCAATATCGGGTGGCCGTTTCTCGGCCGAAGCGGTCATTGAGAGCCCGTAACTTGGCCGACCGCTCCTCTTCGCGTTGCAGCCGTTCGAACATCCCCGATCAAAAATCAGTGGCCTTTAGTGGGAACGACTGATTGATCAACATTCCTGCTCACGCTTTCGACCCACTACATCGACTCCGGCTGACAAATAAAATGATCGAATCTCGACCCTATCGGATGCACTTGCTAAGCTATCGCAAAGCTGCCCCCTTAAGCCGGACCCAGTAAACCATCGGCCTCGCTGGACGATGCAACACGCGAATCTGGCGATCAGGCTCAACGGAACGTGATGGACGGATTGCGGCGGCTATAAGCAGTGTCGTAGAAGGCTGAGCAAATTTTGCCGCTTTCCACCGACTGACAAACATAAGACTGCTAACCCGGGGAATGGACTTTGTTACTCCCCACCAGCTCCCCAATCCTGACCAGAGCATTCTCGACACGACTATCCCAAGGCAGCGCCACGGAAAGCCGGAAGCAATTCCGGAATTTTTCCTGTGGCGAAAACAAGGGTCCGGGCGAAATGCTGATGCCTTCGTTGATGGCGGCCTGATACAGACCCATGGCGTCGCAGTCGGGCGGCATCTGCACCCACAGCAGGAACCCGCCCTGCGGCCGGCTCACCCGGGTGTCATGGGGAAAATGCCGGGCGATGAGGGTTTGCGCGCGCAAAAGATTTGATTCGACCGTGCGGCGCAATCGCACCAGGTGACGTTCGTAGCGGCCGCTGGCGAGGTACTCGGCAAGGGCAAGCTGGGGCAAAGTTGCTGTGGCCATCGAACTGACGTACTTGAGTTGCGACACTTCCTGCCCCCAGCGCCCGGGCACCAGCCAACCCACTCGGCAACCAGGTGCAAGCGTTTTGGAGAAGGAGCCGCAATACAGCACATTGCCAGTTGTGTCGTAGGCCTTGACCGCGTGAGGACGGATGCGATCGTGTGCTAAATCCCCGTAGATGTCGTCCTCGATCAGAGGAATATCCCGCTCTGCCAGCAACTTCACCAACTGGCGTTTGCGCGCGTCGGGCATCAGTGATCCGCTCGGGTTGCTGAAATTGGCCACCACCAGCACGGCCTTGACAGGCCAGCGCTCCAGCGCCATGGCCAGCGCTTCCAGGCTGATGCCATCGCTGTCGCACGGCACTTCCAGCGCCTGCAACCCCATGGACTCGATCGCCTGCAGCGTACCGAAAAATGCCGGCGATTCGATGGCCACAACATCCCCGGGGCGGGTAATCGCACGCAATGCGAGATGGATCGACTCCTGGGTGCCGCAGGTGACCTGGATTTCTTCCGGATCGAAAGCGCAACCGGCTTCCGCGCCGCGCCGGGCAATCTGCAAGCGCAAGGATTTCTCCCCCGGCGGGAAACTATACCGGCAGCTTGCCTCGGGTGATCGGCGCATGGCCCGGCTGGTTGCTTCGCGCAGATCGCGCGTGGGCAGTAGATCAGGATGCGGTACCGCGGCGCCGAGTGAAATCAGCCCTTCGCGCTGAGTAGCCTGATAAAGCCGAACAGCCAGACCGGATACGCTGACCTGGCACGGCGCGGTGTCCTCGCAGGTTTGGGTGGCTCTGGGCGGCAGCGTGTCGGGAAGGCAGACGAAATAACCTGACTGTGGCTTGGCCTCCAGCCAACCCTGCGCTTCCAGCAAGCGATACGCTGCCACCACGGTGGCGGCGCTTGCTTGCTGCTGGGCTGAGTAACGGCGCACCGACGGCACTTTCTGTCCGGGCGCGTACAAACCCTGCCGGATGCCTGTTTTCAAACGCTCGGCAAGCTCTTCGTAGAAATTCATGAGTCCCCCGTAAGCCTGTAGGCTAAACGCCTCGGCCAAGGCCGAACGATACAGTCGAGCTGAAATTCAAGCAGTACAGATGTGCAGATGTCGGATCTGTACTGCACAGATACCAGCATAGCTGATCGTGTACCCGGCGGCATCCACACCTAGCATGAATGCATTGCAACATGCAGGAGACAGCCATGGCCGCACCGGACAGCAAGCGCACTGCGGTCGATATCCGTACCCGCATTGCATACGCGGAATGTCTGCGGAATCGGTATCGCAGACGGCAACTCGTTGTCTGGTGGCGCTGGCTGATGCGTACCCTGCGGCAACGCAGGGGGGCTGCACAGTTGCGTGCGCTCGACGATCGCGCCTTGCACGATTTGGGCCTGTCTCACAGCAACATCGATGCTGCCGCGCGTGGTTTGTACCGCTAATCCGAGAGGATACGTATGCCGCTTGTTACACAGGATGCCGCTTTGGCTTTTGCGCAAGACTGGACCGACGCCTGGAATCGTCACGATCTGAACGCTGTGCTCGATCATTTCACCCAGGATTTCGAATTCTGTTCCCCCCACATCATCGAGCTGGCCGGCGAGGCCAGCGGCTGCCTGCGTGGTCATGAGGCCATCCGTCTCTATTGGGAAACAGGCATTGCCAGAATACCGAACCTGCATTTCAAGTTGATCGACGTTCTCGCCGGCGTGGGCAGCCTGACGATTTATTACGCGGGGCACCGGGGCATGGTGGCCGAGACGTTTCACCTTGACGGCAACGGAAAGGCGTTCAAGGCCGTCGCCTGCTACAGCGTTTCGCCAATTGGAATAAGCGGGGAACACCATGATTGATCATTCGCAAAAGCTCCCGGTTCTGGCCTGGCTGCAGCGATTTATCGCCGGTAAGCTGTCGCCTGGTGAAACAACACATATGCGGTATCCCACCGAGATTTCGCGCACCCTGGCAATGCGTATCGTTGAAGTCGACGCAGGCCGGGCAACGTTGGAGATTGATGCCGACGCCGAAATTCATGGCAATCAGCAAGGCACGGTGCATGGGGGCCTGATATGCGAACTGGCCGACGCTGCGATCGGGACCGCGCATTCCACGCAGATAGCCGAGGGCGAATCCTTCGCCAGCATTGAACTGAAGGTCAACTTCATTCGGCCGGTGTGGAAGTCCGTTCTACGCGCCGTCGCCAAACCCGTGCAGAGCGGGAATACCGTCAGCCATTACACGTGCGAAATCTTCCGCGACGACGGCAAGCTGGTTGCAATGGCGACAAGTTCGATCATGACGCTGCGCGGCGAAAAAGCGGCGGGAAGATAGACACATGCCACACGATATTTTGCTGCCCTGCGCTGCCATGGTTGCCTTGACTGGGCTCGTCTGGCTACGCGCCGTCTATGAGCGCGTAGCCGAAAGCCGCGCGCGCGGGATCGCACTGCAATCGCTGGCATCTTCCCGCGACACCGCGCGCATCCTGAAAAACACACAGGCCCTCGATAATTTCACCAACCTGTTCGAATTCCCCGTGCTGTTCTATGTGCTGTGCCTTGCAATGGTGGCAACCGACATGGACACGGCAGGATATGTCATTGCGGCATGGGTATTTGTCGCACTGCGCGCTGCTCATAGCCTGATCCACGTCACCTACAACCGCGTGTTCCACCGCTTCGTCGCCTGGATGCTAGGCGCAGCATGGCTGTTCGCAATGTGGGGGAGTTTCGTTTTTGAACTGGTAACGCATCGAGCGTGAATACGTCATTGCCATTCGCGTAGCCTCAATCTCACATCAATCGTAAAGGAACCCCCATGTCAGACAGATCCATTCCTGTAGCAATCATGGCCGCGGATGCCCCGCTGCGGACGCGTTCCAGCCTTTACCCCGAGCCTGTCGCCGCCATGCTGGCCTCGCGCCTGTCAGGCAGACACAAACGACCCCTCGGCGACCTGTTCGGCTTGAAGAACTTCGGTGTGAACCTCACACGTCTTGAACCGAATGCTGTGTCATCGCTGCGACACGCGCACGAGAGACAGGACGAGTTTGTGTTCATCCTGCAGGGCTGCCCAAGCCTGTTGACCAACGAGGGAAAAACCCGATTGTCGCCAGGCATGTGCGCCGGTTTCCGCGCAGGTACTGGCAACGCGCACACGCTGATCAACGAGACCGGAGAAGACGTGGTCTATCTCGAAATCGGCGACCGCACGTCGGGAGATGAAGTCACGTACCCGGACAACGATCTGCACGCGCAGTCCAACGACGGCCAGTGGACGTTCAGCCACAAAGATGGAACACCCTACTGATTACAGGTGAAGAGCCAATGACGCATCACGTACTCATCATTCACGAAGTCGAAGACTACGAAACCTGGAAGAGCGTGTTCGACCAGGCAGCCGGCATCAGAAAGCAGGCGGGAGAAATACGCTATCGATTGCTGCGCCGCGATGGTGCGGCCAACCATATCGTGCATTTCTCGGAGTGGGTTTCCCTGGATCGTGCACGTGTATTTTTCGAATCGCCAGAACTCGTTGAAGTCCGGCATCAGGCGGGCGTCCGGTCGCCCACGTTCCTATATCTGGACGAGATCGAGCAAGGCTCCCCTCGACGAATGGCACGCGACGTCACGTAATCGACCGCGCTTTCTATTTACGGGAAAGTTTGAGTTCAGTATTTCTCCAGCGTTTCTCAATGGCGCCAGAAGCTGCCGCTTTGAGAAGCTTCTGGAAGCTCGGGCACTCGGCATGGCTAGGCGCTGGGCAGGCTGCAGCATGTCGCAGCCCCCGGCTCATTGCTCTCAGTCGCTTGACCAGCGCGTCTATATCGTCGGCCTTAGATGCCAGCAACTGTCTGTCGATGCTTGGCTGCCCGTTGGGCAAGAGCATGGAGCGGATTTCGTCCAAAGAGAGTCCGGCAGCTTGCCCAAGTGAAATCAAAGCCAATTGATCCAGTACTCCGGGTGCGAACTTGCGCCGAATCCCTTGCCGCCCGACTGACGCTATGAGCCCCTTTTTCTCGTAGTAGCGCAGCGTCGAAGCAGGCACCCCTGTGTGTTTAGCGACTTCGGCTATATCCATTCAATAACCCCTTGACTTGAAGTTGACTTCAACTTGTACAGTGCACTCAACAAGTCCATCAGTCAACAGAAAAGGGGTTCACATGACACTACTACAAGCCATCACCAACGTCGCTCTCATCGGGATCGGAGCTACCGTAGTGATGGACGTCTGGCTGACGTTCCTCAAGCGAATGGGTGTCCAAACGCTCGACTTCGCATTCATCGGACGATGGGTTGGGCACTTGTTTCTTGGCAGGTTCGTCCACGCATCCATCAAGAAGGCACTGCCGATTCCTAATGAGCTGATGCTGGGCTGGTTCACCCACTATGCAATAGGGATCGCCTTCGCGGGGTTGCTCGTGAGTATCTACGGCATCGGCTGGACGAGTAGCCCCTCCTTGTTGCCGGCGGTGCTGGTCGGCATGAGTACTGTCGCGGCCCCGCTCTTCGTGATGCAACCGGCCATGGGCTCAGGCTTTGCCGCCTCCAAAACGCCGACGCCACTTAAAAACTGCATCCGAAGCGTGGTCAATCACACCGTCTTCGGCCTAGGCCTGTATTTGTCCGCCTTCCTCATCGCATGGATTGTGCGATGAGAGTGGCATCTCCCTGCAAGAAATCCCAATACTGTCTGGAGTAAGAGAAATGAAAAAAATTGCCATCATCTACCACAGCGCCCACGGACATACGGAGCACATTGCCACCCATGTCTTAGAAGGCGCCAATAGCGTGCCAAATACCGAGGTCCATCTGCTAAAAGTTGAAGACATTACCAAAACGCCCGATGAACTGCTCAAGTACGACGGCTATATCCTTGGCTCGCCGACTTACCTCGGGGGCGTCTCGGGTCCTTTCAAAATGTTCATGGATGCCACAGGGCGCCTGTGGCGCACCCAGAAACTCAAGGGCAAGCTGGCTGCCGGGTTCACGGTGTCGTCGCTGCCATCCGGCGACAAGCAATCAACCCTGATGTCGATGTTCGTTTTTTGCATGCAACACGGGATGCTCTGGATTGGCAACGCTATCCTTCCCGAGCAACACACCGGCGTTCCCTACGAAGAAGCCGCCAATCGACTCGGTTCCTGGTCGGGCATGATGGCTCAGGCAGGCCACTCAGCGCCGGCCGATTCATTTCCGGCAGGCGACATCAAGACGGCCAGGATGTTTGGAAAAAACTTCTCCGAGGCCCTGCATCGTGTCTCCGGCACAGGCCAGACCTTCGCTGAAGACCAGGAGGCGCTCGCATGATTCCCAGAAAATATGGGCCGCTGCTGTTCAGCCTGATTCTCTCTGGGCTGATGTCCCTGTTGGTCTCCGGAATTTCGACGTTTCGCGCTATCGGCCTGGTAACGAACTTCTCTAATCTATGGAGCAGTGCGTGGCTTACTGCGTGGCTCTTTGCGTTTCCATCTGTCCTGCTGGTCACCCCACTGGCGCGGAAGGCCGTTCAACTTCTCACAGCGAAGGATTGACTCGGGCTTTGCACGGTAATCGGAGATTTAACTGGCCGCGGGAAGACTCGCTTCTCTTGTCTAGGGCCTGCCTTTGAGGTTAGGCGCCCTAAAGCAGCCGTTGAGCCGTCCAGCGAAATTTTCCAATGTCGGCTTACGGGCGTCACGTCGAATTCACACAATCGGCCAGGAGCCGTCATTCGCAGTGCTCTATGCTGATGTCTGGTAGACGAACCTTAGCAGCCGCTCAACATTTGAATTAAGGGGCGCGCTTCAGCGCGTCCCGCTTGAATGATTTGTTAGAGCCCATTTTATAAGCCGCCAATGAAACCACCCGCGATTTCGTTAGGCGAGACTTTAAAAGAAAGCCTGTATCCAGGTTCGATGTATCCGCCCACCGCATGCAAGGCTTTTCCATCTGCGAGTAAGGCATCAATTTGGAAGCTACCCTCACCTTGGTGGAAGAAATGGATAACTGTTGTGTCCCCTGGCTTTGGTGGCGGCGATTCAATTCGCCCTTTTGTACCGTAACTGGCGTGGGTGACAACAAGCGATTGAATTTCTTGTCCAGAAGCATTTGCCACAGAGACAGTGACGAGGGGCTGAAACCAATGCTTGGATATTGTCACGTAAACGCCTGCCACAAAGGAGGCTACTGCGATGAACAGCACTACAAGGACTCTGGGCAGGGTGGACATGGGCTCTAACAGTAATTAAAGAGACCCATGGGTCCGGACATTTATTAATATAGAGACGGCTGTCATGGCGGTTTAACTTAATGATATTTAAATATCTTTTGTGTGACCGGTCTCTATATTACGTCATGAAAAAGGAGACCGGCGGCAGACGGATTATGCACCTGTTGAAGAAGCCAATCTATTGGCGATAAGTGTGGGGTGAAGTTTGGGATTGGCTGCTCTCGCCGCATGAACGGACGTTCATATAGCAAGCCCCGACCGTCTCTTCAGGGTCGGGTTCTGCCGTCAAAACTAAGGAAAGCGGTCGTTCAGGAGCGAAAGTCGAGGCAACGACCGGTCTGGCGAGTACAGCGGACGCGGTCAATCAAAAGGCCCTTGTCGCCTTTGGCCGATGAGAGGTCGATCAAGCCAAGCCAAGCCTCTCCGCAGGCCGGTTCTCGGCCATTGCTGCCGGTGGCGCTGACCAAATCCAATGGCCGGTGTCGCGCTGGTTGCTGCCGCTGACGCCGTACTCTGCCTGAACGGCAGCTTTGGTCACTGGCGAGGGACGGCACCCGACCCGTTGCAGTCGGTCGCCCCCTCAGAGCCTCAATGGCAGGTAACAGAGAGGACCCGCCATCCAAGCATGCCTCTAACAGGCAACAACTCGGCCTGAGCAGTCGTTAACTGCGAATGACGCAACGGCAACGCTCGCCCCTCAGCAGCCATTCGCCCCATAGCCATGAGCAGGACGGAACGCAGCAGAAGCTGACCTTCGCACGACACCAAGGGCCGCAACTAATAAGTCCACCGCTCCCCGTGTGCGACAGCAAGACACTTTCCTCCTCATCTGGCATTAGTTGCCCAGGGCCCCCTTCATGGCGACAGCCAGTTCCGATTCGGCGAACGGTAGAGATCCGTTAGAGTCGCATCTGTTCTTCTTCGCCGGGTTACTCTTCTTGGGCTGGTTGGACGTAGGCCCTGGGGTGAACGTGGAATTTGTGCCCTTGCGCGCCGCCACTGCATCGGGGAATTGCTCAACCATGCGATCGGTGGCAGCTGCAAGGACTGACGTGCACAACTCAAGGGCTTGGGCGGTGTAGGCGCGGTCCGTATCGTTCTCTATGCCAGTGCCGCGCCCATTGGGTTCAATACGGTAAAAGGACATTGGTAGAATGTGGATATGCTGCGACAAAAGGTCGTAAATGGCATCAAACTGGTCTTTCTCAAAGCCTACTTTCGCCAACATCGCGTCCCGGCTATCGACCATCAGAAATCGACCGTTGAGGCACTGTTTCTGCACAGGAGAGGGAAGAGATAAGAAAAACTCATTGCCCTTCAAACGTTCCTGTAGCTCGGCCCGTTGCTTTTCAAAGCCGGTTATCTCGTCTGCGGTGCCTAGATTCAAATGCAACTCGATGCGGCGGGTACAGTCGTTGAGATGCATCACGTTGATGCGGGTTTTTAGCTCTGCTTCCGACTTCGGTGGTTCAATTAAATAGTTGAATAGTAAGTAACCATCAAGTAGCGCACGAGCATGCCCAGCCACCGCGGAAAATTGCCAATCAACGAAGTCCGAACGGGTCCAGCGAGATAGCGGTGCCGCACGAATCATGGCAATCCCGACGCCGCACATACGAGTGAAGACGTACGAGGCATAACCCACATTAGGCGCCACGAAACGATTTGCCGTAGTCTGACTAACGGCCGCAGCCTCGCATACTGCCGCGTCAAACTTTTGCAGGGCGGTAGCGTAGGTAGCTCGATCTACGGCAGGTATCTCCCTCTCATTGGGACGAAGCGCTGGAGAAGGCGAAAGTCGGCCTTTCTGATTCAAAGTCACAAAGGGTTCTTCAAATTGTCCGTGAGTTCCCTAACTGACGTCGCAACGTACGTGGCTTTCAGGGATTTAGTCATGGGGGACTGGTAAGTGTGTGGCGTGAGGCGATTCTTATCGAACTCATACTTCAATTTGAGAGACCGAAAAAATGTTGAATCCAGATAAAGCTCCGCCGCTGGATGTGCCGCTGTTCTTATCCCACGGCGAGCAGCCTCCTCAATTGCCATTAGTTGAGCAAACGGAAGGCCTAGAGTGTTGAGTGAGATGTGGTTCCCTTTCGCCGAACGGTGTAGGGTGACATCGTCTGAGTAAGCATTTAACCCTTGAGTCATGATTCCATAGGCTGATAGACCAAGCGCCTCCTTGAATGCCTTAAGCAACTCGGACACTACCGGGAGGAGTAATTCTGGGGCGTACGTATATGTGATTGAGCTATGGACGTGCCCAACTGACCATACCTGCTTGACCAACAAGCTATCTGCAAATGAAATGAATGCAAAGTCTGGGTAGCGGTCAGCAATTGTGTCGATTCGATCGCGTAAAGTGCGAAGAGCTTCCGAACGCAGCGTTCCCGTCTGAATGAGTTCCTTTACGCCGATTGCGTCGACAATTGCAAACGCAGCAAGTGGGCGTTCATGTAGATCGGTGAGCCAGTCCGACTGGACGAACACCGTCGGTTTCCCATCGTATTCCCAGACATCTACGCATGTAACAAACGCGGATTTCGGTAGAAATATTGGTATCTCATGGAATCGGTCGAAAGTATTTGGGTACCAGGAAAGCTCAATCCAATCGTTACCAATCGACCTGGCAGCAACATAAGTCACGTAGCCAACAAGATAAGGATCAGCATCGTTTCCATTAAAAGTGTTGTTCCATTCCCGCTCAAAGTCCGCCATCCATTTCACGTCCATGATGACGACGTCACGGTTGAGGGGGATCTCTTCGAACTGGAGTTTTCCGAATCCGGAATGTTCAAACATTTTTTGTCAACTTAAGAGTGCAGGGTTCTTTTCGTCCAGTATACGGATATGGAATTGCGGAGATCGGCGGCCACTTATCAGACGGCATTGTGAACCATAAAATGCGTAGCCATCTTCGGCGTTGATCAAGTAAATTGCCCGCGAGCCGTTGTCTGGAGCATTTAGCTGTTTTTTGTAACCGTCCTTCACCGCAGACGAAACCAGTCACCCATGTACTGTGCAGCGTCAATGTCTGAAATGGGCCGCGCGACACCGGTCATCCATCTGATGCGACGCCACCGACAGCAATGGCCGAGTTGCACGCGTAGCCTGTTCGGCAGGTTTCAGGGTGGAGCAGTCAGTCGAATGGCTGCTCTGTGGCATTCACGAAGGACGGCTCATGGCCGGGAGGGTGCCCACCCAGACCTGGGTGGGCAATAGAGCTAGGGGGCAACCAGCTCGGCGAGCTTGGCCGCGACGTTTGCCATCGTATCTTCTGCAGTGTTCAGGCCGCTCCGCGAGCCGAGCAGGGGGCTGACGTCGCGGAGAGCCTCATACGTCGTGTCGTGCACGATGGGAACGAGCAGGTCACGCGCCAGGAGTGCCGAAAGCTCTTTGTCGGCGATACCCTCTCCTACGAGGCGGCGCAGCAGCGCAGGGGTCACCAGCACGATCCCGACTCGCGACTTCGCCAGCCCCTTATCGATTTCGCGGAGCAACGTCGCGCCGAGGAGGACGTCCTTCTCGCTGAACCAAACCGAGACACCGTGCGATTCGAGCAGATCGTGCAGCTCCTTAGCGGCCCCTTTCCGGTCGTCCCACGCGTGGCAAAGAAAGACGTCCCGAAGGTCAGGCACGGACGCTCGCTTCTCGACGTTTTCGCGGACCGGCGTGAGCGTCCGCACCTCGGCAGGTGTGTACACCACGGACGAACCTGCTCGCGACCAGCGTGGCTTTCCGCTGCTGCTGGATCCGCCGACGCTGCTCCGGCCGCCCCCGCTGCTCCCCGACGGGGAGTAGGACGAGGACGAATATGAGTATGATCGGTAGCCGCTATAGCGACTACTACATGCGGGGCAGGCCGCTGCCCCGCTCGCTGTGCGATGACCATTTACCGGTGCTGTGCATCTTGCCATGTCGTAATCCTCCCGTTTGTAATCGCTCTTTAAAGCAGAGGGTTAAGCAGCCGATGTTACAGACGGCTGCCATAGTGTCTTATCGTGATGATTCTTATCGGTCTTTTGGGTGCCCGGTCTCTATAATACGTTATGAAAAAGGAGACCGGTGAGAGTAAGTGTCCAGATGCCTGGACACAGATTGTTGGGTGACCGCTTTCGCTACATGAACGGGCGATCGGCGAGCAGGCCATGACCAGCCGCTTGGGGTCGGAAGTGTGAGTTCGTCAGATCGGGAAGCTGCCGTTCAACGTGATTCACGGTCGAGTGGCCGATAACCGACACATTGCCGACCGAGACTGGCTGGCACGCGAATGGCCGTTGAGGCCGAACAGAAGACGGTGGGCATACATGCCCCCTGACTGCTGCGCTGCATCGTGGCGCGACAGTCCTTGCCCGGTTACACACTCGCCATCCTGCGACCAAGGCATGGGCCGGAAATATTGAGCTTCAACGCCGTGCCGTCCACGGCACCACTGCGGCCTGGCGGCAGCTTTGGTGCCGGGGTGGTGCCTGTGGAAAAGATGTGAACTCACTCGTGCTATCAGGAGTAAGAATCCTCGTGCTATCAGGAGTACGGACGGGTCGCAAAGCCTTTATCCACGCGGATCTCGGCGCTCATTAACTTAGAATCTAACTTAAAATCTTTAAAACTAACAATAAGAAAAGCCCGCACGCTGTGGATAAACCTGCATGCAGCACGCAGCACATCATGATCATCGCGCTGCTCAACCAGAAAGGCGGAGTCGACAAGACCACCCACGCCACGCACATTGCGGGCGAGCTGGCGATCAAGGGCAGCTCGGTAATCCTGGTCGATGCCGATCCCCAGGGCTCAGCGTTGGACTGGACGCAACGGCGCAGCCAGAACGGCTTGCCCAGGCTGTTCGGTGCTGTCGGCCTGGCAAGGGAAACCCTGCATCAGGAAGCGCCGGAACTCGCCAGACGCTGCGATCACATCGTCATTGATGGCCCACCACGAATTGCCGCCCTCGCGCGCTCCGCGCTGCTCGCGGCTGACGTCGTGTTGATCCCCGTGCAACCCTGCCCCTACGACGTCTGGGCCAGCGCCGAGATGGTGTCATTGATTCGCGAAGCGCAGGTGTTCCGGCCTGCGCTGCGCGCGGCCTTCGTCATCAACCGGCGCGTCAGAACCACGGTGATCGGACGCGAGGCGCGCAGCGCACTCGCCGATCAACCGCTGCCATCACTGCTCTCGGAAGTTCGGCAGCGCATCGTGTTTGCCGACAGCGTGGCCAGAGGTCAGCTCGCGCTCGAACCCGACGCAGACAGCATGGCTGCACGCGAGATCGCGGCGCTCTCCGATGAAGTGTTGAGGATGGCGCGATGAAGAACGGCAAACGCGTCGCCATCGGTGCGCGTCCGCCAGCCAACCCGCACGCGGATGCCTGGTTGCGTTACGAACGACACGCCGCTGACGCGTGTATTGCTGGCAGCGCTGCGCGATCTTCATACCGGCGGCTGTGTTCTGCCGTGTGCGCTTGGAGTCCAACGACTACGGCACGATACGCTGGCAGCTCATGGTTCTGCAGGCGTGTACGCCGCTTGATGCGGTCCACTGTCAGCCTGGCAGTACTGTCGGTGGCGTCATATTGGCGAGCTGTTCCTGCTCAGTGCGACGAACCCGGCGTCGTTTAACAGCCGCTACTTCGGCCCCGTTGCTGTCTCCGCCGTGACCAGCAGCGAACAGCCGTTATAGACGTGGGACACGCCATGAACGTGCAGCGGTATTTGCCAATTTTTGCGCAGTCCTACTGCGTTTGCCCGCCAGCTTGCAGCAGCGTTGCTTAACCCGTGCAGACAATCACAGCCTGACCGTCGGAGCCGGTCGCGTTAGCGTCGGGAAATGACGAGGGCAAGATAAAAGGGCCGGCACGCGCCGGGCCGCACTGTCAGTCTGCACGTGGGTTGGGCGTGGCACGGCGGCTTGCAGTCCGCGTGCCGCGCCTCGTCGGCAAAGCCCACCCCGCCTGACGATAGCGCGTGCCGTCGCCGAATGGAACACGCTGGCGTACGCAGCACCTGGTTAATGGGTGTGCATGACGGCGTTACGCCGGATTGCGCCCGAGCGGGTTCCGTGAAGTGTGTCCTGATAGAACAATCACTGCATCGAGGCAGACTTCTCCACTTGCACATTTACCTTGAGCCCGATGTGGGCGAGATGCTGGGAAGTGGTCAATCATGATTCGAACGAATGGTGCGGCGGGAGACACCAGCATGCCAATGCACAGGATTGCCACAAGGAACTGAGAGAGTGCAACGCACTGGCAGCAGGTAGGCCGCACGAGGCACCGACGCATACGTAAAAATCTATGGACCATGAAGCAAAACACTCGATCTCCAAGAAACAAGGGCACGAGGCCGCAATACTGCTCTGGTCACTCGATGAGGTTGCGAGGCAGTTAGGAGGGGTCTCGGTCCGGATGGTTCGTCGGCTGGTCGATTCTGGTGACCTGCCCATTTGCCGGGTCGGCAGACTTGTTCGTATTCCCTCTGATTCGGTGCGCGACTATGTTTTGCGCATGACCGAAGAGGGGCATAATTGCCGCTGCACGGAGTCGGTGACGTGGAAAGGAAATCTACCATGCCATACCGACGCAAAGACTCGCCGTACTGGTGGGTCAAATACACCGACGCAAGCGGCAAACCAACTTATCGATCTACTGAAACAACTGACCCCGGAGAAGCAAAGGCGTTAGAAGCGAAATGGCGGTTGGAAGCATATCAACAACGGCAGTGGGGCGTTCAGCCAGAACATACCTTTGACGAAATGATGATTGTTTTCATCAATGCCAAGCGCGACGAATGGCTGAGCCTCGAACGAGTGAAATATGGGGTTCAACGTCTTCAACCCCATTTCACGGGCATACCGGCAGAGAAAATCCGTCGGTCGAACGTGGCGGGGTATATCGAGAAGCGAAAGAGTGATGGTGTTGCAGCTCGCACCATTAACCGGGAGTTGGACTTGTTGTCCGCTGCTTTCAACTACGTCAGGATCCAACGAGAATGGAACGTTCAAAACCCGGTGACAGGGATGTCGTTGAAAGAGCCAGAAGGCCGCCTGCGTTGGCTGTCTCGCGCTGAGGCAGTAGCTTTGATCAGCGAAGCTGCAAAGGAGCAGAAATCGCCGCATTTGGCGGATTTCGTTCGACTGGCACTCAATACCGGGTGCAGGAAGAATGAGCTTCTGAAACTCTCTTGGGATCGCGTGGATTTGAAGTCGAATTACATTCGGCTGGAAGGCGAAAATACCAAGAGTGGAAAGCGGCGGGCCGTTCCCCTGAACGAGGAGGCCTGTCAGGCGTTATTGAATCGTTCTCGCTTCCGGGAGAAATACTGCCCGAGTTCAATGTGGGTGTTTGCCCATAAAGATGGAAGGCGGGTGCAGTTCATGCAAAACGGGTTTCAGGCGGCATGCAAACGTGCGGGAATTGTGGACTTCCGGATTCATGACCTTCGCCATACTTGCGCCTCCTGGCTCGTGAGCGCGGGGGTTCAGTTGCCCGAGGTGCGCGACCTGCTCGGCCATTCGAGTATCAACATGACCGAGCGTTACGCACATCTTGCACCGGAAAACTTGAAGGCAGCGGTTAGCATGTTGGATCGGTTACGATCCGGTTACGCTGACCGGTTGGTGCTAAAGGAGACTGGGACGACTCCTTGAAAATAGTGGTCGGGGCGAGAGGATTCGAACCTCCGACTCCTGCGTCCCGAACGCAGTACTCTACCAGGCTGAGCTACGCCCCGAGGCAGATGCGAGATCAGTGATGTGCTGACTCTGTTTGAAGAACTAACGGGAGTAAAACTGTGCGGTTGTTAAAAACTTCGGTCAACCGCGAAAGCCGCCAATTGTAGCAAAGCTGATTTGGAATTTGAATCGGGCAAGCAAGAAATAGCTGCATTGGCGGTTTCGGCTTCGCGCTTTGCGGCTTCGCGCGTGTATTGCAGGGCGCGCGTATCCTTGATTGCTGCGAGAACACTCTGGAATTCGGAAAGTCCGCCGTGCTTGATTGCCTTGCGGATACTGGCGGCCTGCTCAGCTGTTCCGTGTTTCATCGCGTAGAGCAGCGGGAGGGTGGGTTTACCTTCGGCAAGGTCGTCGCCGATGTTTTTGCCTGTCTTGAGGAAGTCACCCGAGTAGTCCAGCACATCGTCGACCAGCTGAAATGCGGTGCCGAGATGCATACCGTAGCGGGCCAGGGCGTCTTTTTCTTCTTCCGTGGCGCCACCGATGACCGCGCCCAGTCGCCCTGCGGCTTCGAACAGCTTGGCGGTCTTGTAACGGATGACACGCAGGTAATTTTCTTCGTCGATGTCGGGGTCGTGGCAATTGAGTAATTGCAGTACTTCGCCTTCGGCAATAGTGTTGGTGGCATCGGACAGGATGCGCATGACTTCCATATTGTCGACGGTGACCATCATCTGGAATGCGCGCGAATAGAGAAAGTCACCCACCAGGACGCTGGTGGCATTGCCAAACAGGGCGTTGGCCGTTTCGCGGCCGCGCCGCAGTTCGGACTCGTCGACCACATCGTCGTGAAGCAGGGTGGCGGTGTGAATGAACTCAACGACGGCAGCGAGTTCATGGTGAGCATGGCCCTGATAATTAAAGCAGCCGGCTGCCAGCAGCACCAATGCGGGGCGCAGACGTTTGCCACCGCTATTAATAATGTATTCGGAGACCTGGCGAATCAACACCACATCGGAGTACAGACTTTCGCGGATGACTTGATCGACGGCATGCATGTCGTCCGTCAGGAAGGATTGCAGGCTTTCCAGAGACACGATAGGCGGCTGCTTATTAGGTAAAGCCCGCAATGTTAGCAGTCTGGCCGGGGTTTTTCATCGCTTGCCTGGGATTATCCGTAGTGGGCGTATTAAATAGTTTGACTCATCGGGTGTTCAGAGCTAAAATCTTGCGCTTTCCTGGGTTCGAAATTGGTTGGAGATCCCCAATGTACGCAGTCATCAAAACCGGCGGCAAGCAATACCGCGTGAGCGCCGGCGATAAACTTAAAATTGAAAAGCTCGAAGCCGACATCGGCAGCGAGATCACCTTTGATCAGGTGCTGATGGTAGGCGATGGTGCCGACATCAAAATGGGTGCGCCCATGTTGCGTGGTGCTACGGTTACAGCCACTGTGCTGAACCAGGCACGCGGCGACAAGATCAAAATCTTTAAAATGCGCCGTCGTAAGCATTATCGCAAGAGCCAGGGCCATCGTCAGCACTTCACCGAAGTGCAAATCGGCGGCATCACGGCATAAGGAGCACGAAACATGGCACACAAGAAAGCAGGCGGTAGTTCACGTAACGGCCGCGACTCGGAATCGAAACGTCTTGGCGTCAAGTGTTATGGCGGCGAACTGGTTATAGCTGGCAACATCATCGTGCGCCAGCGCGGTACCCAGTTTCATCCCGGCGACAACGTTGGTATCGGCAAGGATCACACCTTGTTTGCCAAAGCTGACGGCACGGTCAAATTCGAAGTCAAGGGCGCTGCCCGCCGTAGAATGGTTCGTGTCGTGCCACTCGCGGTCGAGTCAGTTGCGGCTTAAGCTGATTTGAACTAAGACTGACGCAGTCAGCCAAAAAGCCCTGTCCGCCGGATGGGGCTTTTTTGTTTGTGGGAGAACCCGAAAATGAAATTTATCGACGAAGCGAAAATTGAGGTGCTGGCCGGCAACGGCGGCGACGGCAGTGCATCGTTTCGCCGGGAGAAATTCATTCCCAAGGGCGGGCCTGACGGCGGCGATGGCGGTCGCGGCGGCAGTGTGATTGTCGTGGCTGACCGCAACATCAACACCCTGGTCGAGTTTCGCTTCAAGCGCATTTTCAAGGCGCAAAAAGGCGAAAACGGCCGCGGCGCACAATGCTACGGCAAAGGCGGTGATGATCTTATCGTCCGGGTGCCCGTGGGCACCGTATTCACCGACATCAACAGCGGTGAGGTGGTGGCCGATCTTGCCGCAGATGGTCAGAAAATTTGTCTGGCCAAGGGCGGCAAGGGTGGCTTGGGCAACCAGCATTTCAAATCCAGCACCAATCGCGCACCGCGTCAGCACACGCTCGGCGAGCCGGGCGAGGAATGGGAACTGGCGCTGGAGTTGAAGGTGCTGGCCGATGTGGGCTTGCTGGGCATGCCGAACGCGGGTAAGTCAACGTTCATTCGCGCCGTATCTGCGGCCCGCCCGAAAGTGGCCGATTATCCGTTTACCACGCTGGCGCCCAATCTGGGTGTGGTGCGGGTGGACAGCGAACGCAGCTTTGTCATTGCCGATATTCCCGGGCTGATCGAAGGCGCGGCAGAAGGCGCGGGACTGGGTCACCAATTTTTGCGCCACCTGCAACGCACGCGGGTGTTGTTGCATCTGGTCGATATTTCGCCGCGCTGGGAAGAGGGTGATCCCGTTTACGAAGCGCGTGCCATCGTTGAAGAGTTACGCAAGTACGATCAGGCGCTGTTCGACAAGACGCGCTGGCTGGTGCTGAACAAGATCGACATGGTGGACGAGGCTGAACGCAAGGCCGTGGTCGATCAGTTTGTGAAAGACTACGACTGGCATGGCCCGGTATTTGCGATTTCGGCACTGGATGGAACCGGGTGCAGCACGTTGACTTACGCGATCATGGAATACCTGGCCACGCAGGATGCAGTTGTGCTGGAAGACGATCCCGAGGTGGACTACCCCACAGTGGACTTGCCCGCCGCCGATCAGGCTTCCTGAGATTCTGCCGGCGTCAGTGCTTCGCCGACCACGCGTTTCCAGTCGTTTTCATGCAGCGCAACTTGGTATTTGGCCCAACGGGCGAATTCAACCGGGCTGCAATGGCCTTTCTTACGACGACAGGTGCCGGCAATCCCCTTGAAGTGAACAACCGGTTCGCCGGTTTCGGCGTCTGCGCCGATATCGGCCAGCTGCCGCACCCCCCAGGTGCGACCATAGGCACCATTGCTGTAGAAATACCCTACTTTTATTTCGTCTGAACTCATGTCGTGATACGTCGGTAAATGTCGGTGACTTTCACCGGTAATTGTCTCACGTCATCCAGAATGATGTAACGCGCCGCGCCGTACATGTGCGGGAGATAGTCGCGTGCTTCGCGATCGAGCGTGATGCAAAAAGGGTGAATCCCGGTGCGGCTGGCCTCCATCAATGCCATGCGTGTGTCCTCGACGCCATAGACGCCGCGATAAACATCGAAGTAATCATCCGGTCGCCCATCTGACAAGGTGACCAGCACACGGGTCTTGGCTTCGATCTGGTTCAGCAGCTTGGTCATGTGGCGCAAGGCAAAGCCCATGCGGGTGTATTCCTGGGGCCGGATACCCGAGATGCGTGCTTTCACCTCGTCGTCGTAGCGGTCATCGAAGGTTTTGATGCGAAACAGTTCGCAGCGTTTGCGCGTGGTGCCTGAAAAACCATAAATAGCATAGCGGTCACCCAGCAATTCCAGCGCTTCACACAGCAGGATCAGCGCCTCGCGCTCGGCTTCGTTGATCCAGCCCTTGGTGGAGCCGCTCATGTCGACCAGAAAGGCAACGGCGATGTTGCGTTCGGCGCGGTGCGTGCGCATGAACAGCCGGTCGCTCATCTCGCTGCCATCGCGCGCGTCGGCCAAGGCTTCGATCAAGGCATCGAGGTCGATTTCATCACCCTGGGTTTGCCGTTTTTCAAGACGGTTTTCATCGCGCAGCGCTTCGAATTTTCTGCGCAGATGTCTGACCAGGCCAGCATGCTTGCCGAGGGTGTCGCGATAAAAGTCGTCGTAGACCGGTGTGACCGGTTTTTCCCGCATTACACACCAGTTCTTGCGGTAGTGCTGGCGGCCGTGATCCCACTCCGGATACAGTTCAGCGCCTTTCTCGTGGTATGTGCCTTGCCAGACCGAGTCGGTGTCTTCGGGCTGGTCAAAGACCCGGTTCGGATCGTATTCGCCATCGCCCGCTGGCGTCAGGTAGTCCGGGGGGATTTCGCCAAAATCCAGGTAGACCGACGTGAGCAATTGCTTGACGCCATCGGGTGGTGCGATGGGTGCGTCGTCCAGGGTGATGTCGAAATCGAGCTGGCCGTTTTCATCGCGCGGCTCCACGTTCAACTCGGGTGGGGTAATGGGTGCCTCCGGCGCCTCAGCTTGATTGGCCTGGTGTTCGTCCAGCAATTCAGCCAGCTTGATTCGCAGGCGTGCCTTTTCGATATCCAGCCGGGCGGCGCGGGCGGCGGCAATCGCATCGGGTCGCAGACAGCCCTGGTCGCTCCACTGCGGACAGTCAGCTTCTTCATAGGCGGCAGCTAAGAGTGCCAGGCTGTCATCCAGTGTGGCCTCGCGGGTCGACAATGTCACCTCATAGGGCTGCCAGCTTGCGGGCAGGGCGGGGTCGAGTTGCCCGCGTAATCGTTGCATCTGGCGATGCAGGCCTGGCAGCTCACGTGCGATATGTGCGCTGAGACGCAGGATTTCCAATGCGTAAAGCCGGGTCAGGGCGCGTTCGGGGTCGGCATAACTGGCTGCGAGGGTGGCATGGTCGATGCGCAGACTGCCAAAGCGGGTTTGCGCCCACAGCAGCGCGACGGTGATTTTGGCGAGCTGAAAATTGTCGTCCAGATCCGGCAGCGTCGCGATCAGCGGCGGCAACACGATGCGTTCGCCATCGGTCCATGCCGCGTCGCCTTCCTCGAGTTTCAGTCGTCGGCCTGACAAGCCACAGACGAAGTTGCCGAGTATGGGCGCGATGTCCTCGAACAGCGCGCCTGCTGCATCGTGCGGGTGCTGCGCTTCGTCAAAGCTGTCGACCTGTTCCATGATCCGGAGCGCGTTCTGTAGACCCGTGCGGTCGAACACGTCGCAGGTGTGGATCGCCCAGGCTTCCAGCAGGCGCCGTTCCATCCGTGGCAACAGGGCAGGGGCACGGCGACCGAACTGCCAGGCCAGCGTGATATGGGTGGAAGCAATGCGGCGTATCCAGTTGAGGATGAAATCCTGCTCGTCGCGCTCCAGCGCCGTGAGTTCGGCGGCAAGTTCCTCGACCTTGAAATAGGTGAATTCGGTTTCCAGCCAGACATGGAGGTTTTTTTCCATGTCTGCGGAAGTAAGCGGCACCAACGCCATGATTAAAGCGACGCCATCAGAAGATGGAGGAGGAGAGTTCCTGGATCGCTTTCAGCATGTCTGGGTCATCGGTCACCGCCTGAGCAACGGCAGCTTTGCAGGCGGTGACCGGACTCACGCCATCAGAAATCAGCTTGCCTGCATGCACCAGCAGCCGGGTGGACGCACCTTCCTCCAGGCCACTGCCTTTCAGGTTGCGCGTCATTTGCGCAAAGCGCACCAGGTTGTCGGCGATGGCCTCAGAGACCCCTGATTCAGTGGCAACAATCCGACGCTCAAGCGTAGCCGAAGGGTAGTCGAACTCCAGCGCAACAAAGCGTTGCCGGGTCGATTGCTTCAAATCCTTGAGCACGCTCTGGTAGCCAGGGTTGTAGGAAATGGCGAGGCAGAATTCGGGCGGGGCTTCGACCGTTTGCCCGAGTTTTTCCATCGGCAGGGTGCGGCGGTCGTCTGCCAGCGGGTGGATCACGACCATGGTGTCCTTGCGCGCTTCGACGATTTCATCCAGGTAGCAAATGCCGCCACAGCGTACGGCGCGGGTGAGTGGGCCGTCGACCCACACGGTTTCGCCGCCTTTCACCAGATAGCGCCCCACCAGATCGGAAGCGGTGAGGTCGTCGTGGCACGATACCGTAATCAACGGCCGTTTCAGCCGCCACGCCATGTGTTCCATGAAACGGGTCTTGCCGCAGCCGGTGGGACCTTTAAGCAGCACTGGTATCTGTTGCCGGTAAGCGGCTTCGAACAACTGAATTTCCTCACCGACGGCTTCGTAATAGGGCTCATTTTCGATGAGGTGGTGCGCGGGATCAAGGGTGCGTGCGTTCATGGAGACGGGTTCAGGATGACGTGTTAGAAGCAGCTGGCTTGCTGTTTTTGTCGTTCGAGGTCGCGGACTTCCTCATTCCATTTGTTCATTTGCTCCAGGGTGTAACCCTTTCGTCGCGCCTGATCCATTTTGTCGAGTACACGGCCCAATGTATTGGACAAGGTTTCGCATTTTTTCGCGCTGCCATTCTGGGCGGGTTTTCCGGAGCTACTCTGCAATTTGAGGTGTCGGGTATCAGGCGCGGGGCTGGGGTCATTTTTTGGGACGACCGGCTGGGTCGCTTCCATCTGAACAGGAACCACGCGCGGCCGATCCGGTATCGGCGCAGGATCGATATCGATTTTTTTCACTTCTTGCGCTTTGCTACATGGCTTGTTGGAATAGGTAACCGCACCCTGCGCGTCGATGCATTTGTTGAGTGTTGCTTGCGCAGTCGCAATGGCCGGACACAGCGAAATCAACGTGAGCAGGACGAACGCAGGAAGGTGCATAGGGTCAGTTCTCGTTAGAGTATTTATCGTCTTCGATTTCCATTTTTTTCTGGAATGCGGCTTCTTGATTCTGCCCGGCCATCGCACGCTTGCGTTCCAGACGCTTTTCATAGGCGCCTGGATGTTGCTCAATGAAGTCTTCACCAAATAGTGCATGGCGCAGGAAGTTCAGGCCAAAGTCGAGCAAGGCCTCGTCATCGGCAATCAGCAGCGCCATGACTTCAACGGGGATGTTGTAGGTTTCGTTGAAACTCGGGCTCATGATGAACGCGCGAAAGCGGTCCATGTCGTAGCTCGCCATGAAAAACAGCTGGTTGGATACCGGCGTGGGTTTTCCAATGGCGGGGCCGGCCGATTTGCGTTTGAGAATCAGTTGGCGCCAGGCGTGTGCTTTTTGGTCGTATTCGGTCACGCCCTGTTCAACGCGGTATTGCTCGATGGTTTGTGTTTTGTCTTCCAGATGGCCGAGGCAGTGCTTTTCCCTGACCATGGCGTAGGCGCTGCGGTCGACGTATTCATCGGCGCGGCGCATGGTCAGCAGGGCGACCGGATAATAGCGACACGCAGTAGGGCGGTCTTCGTAGACACCACAGCCTTCCGGGGTCATGAACTGGCAGGCCGTGCCTTCATCAACCGGCTTCAGTTTCACGCCGGGCATCCCATCCTTGTCCATCTCAAAAGGGGTGGAATACTGTTTGAGGAATTCACCAGACGGCATATCCAGCCGCTTTTTCAGACGCAGGATGTCGTAGGGGGTCAACGGGATATCGATGTTGCTGCAACATGCATTCCAGCATTTGACGTTGCGATGGCAACGGAACTGGAATGAGGTGTTGTCACCCAGCATATTGGGTTTGACCGGGCTGCCCGCAAACGGGGAGTCGTTGATCATGTCTTTGAAGTCTAGTTCGTTCATTGCTTGCTACCTTCCGGGGCGAACCCCTCAATTCATTAACACACAGTCGAAAGCAGTATTTCTGGTCCAGAACGCTAGAGTACGCGCTTTCGACAGGATGCTAAACCTTGTTGCTCTTGCTGTTTAATCGTGCGTAAAAAAACCGGGCGCCCCAAGGCGCCCGGTCAACCGGGGCGCCCCATGGAATGCAGCGGCGCCCGGAGTTTGCTGTCTAACTAACGAATTAGTGAGCAGCGGGCTTGAACAGCTTGGACTTGTCGACAATATCCACGTGGGCGCGCTTGAAGCAGTTCCACTGTTTGGATTCTTTGTCGTAAATCGAGTTCACGAAGCAATGCCAGTTTTCTTCATCGACAAAGTTCTTGTCCATGCGGTAGTAGAAGCCGGGGTAACGGCTTTCCTGACGGAACTGGATATGCTTCATGTGGGCTTCCGCCGTCAGGATACGGTGATAGTTTTCCCAGGCGCGCAGCAGTTCGTGCAGGTCTTTTGCACGCATCTTCTCAGCGTCTTCTTTCAGCATGTTCAACTTCTCTTCCGCCACGCCCAGCATGTTGGCATTGGTGGTGTAGTAAGTCGCCACGCCCGCAACATACTCGTCCATGATCTTCTGCAGACGGAACTGCAGCATCTTGGGCGTGATGTAGTTGGGGTTGACGTCGATCGCCGTGGTGTAGTCCTTGTGCTCGAGGAAGGTACGCACCGGCTTGTAGATGTCTTCCACCAGCTGCTCGACGGAGGTGTCGAGTTCGGGCTTCATGTCC
>JAUXRY010000007.1 GCA_030679915.1 Thiobacillus sp. | reverse complement strand
GTCTGATGACCTATGCCGTGCAGGCCGCTCCCGCGCCCCTGGATACCTGCTGGCTGCATTTGCCAGCAGGTTTCGCCACCCGCTACCCGGCCGGGGCCACATGGCTGGGTTCTTCGGCGCCCATTCAAGGCCATTAGGTTTTTTTCCATTCAACGGGATGACTCGAGGAATATCGCCGCCATGGGTTTATTGATCAAGCTGTTGCTGAGTTACCTGCTGGGGTCGGTGCTGGGCAGTCTCCTGGGGTTTCTCCGGTTCAATACCTATCCGGCCCGCGTGTTCATGGGCGATGCGGGCAGCCAGTTTCTCGGGCACTACCTCGCCGTGGCCGTTATTTTGTTGATCGATCCGGCCCGTGCTCCCTACAGTCCGCTGCTCGTGCTGTTTCTCTGGGGCATTCCGCTCCTCGATACCGTCGGCGTGATGGGGCAGCGCCTCTGGCAGGGACGCTCGCCTTTTGTCGGCGACCGCAATCATCTGCATCACAAACTCCTGGCGACGGGCCTGTCGCACCGGCAGGCCGTGACGGGTATCTATCTGGCCCAGGGGTTGTCGGTCTTGTGCGCCGTGCTGCTGCGCTGGCAGAGCGATGCGATTCTATTGTCTGTCTATGCGGTGTTTGCCGCGTCGGTGCTGTCCGTATTCGTCTGGTCATCCCGGCGGCCCGCCACTCTCCCGCCTGCGGTCGTTCCGTCGGAGGAGCCGGCGGCGGCCGGCGTTGCGCCCGCCACGTTACGCGCCTGGCCGCTGCGAGCGCTTACGCTGCTCGTGCCGCTGTATCTCCTTGCGTGCCTGGCGATGCCGGGGGACATCCCTGCAGAAGTCGGAGTGATCGCCGCCGGACTCGGCGCCGCGGTGCTGGGGAGTTTGGTGATCGCGCGGGGCACGGCGCTCGCCGTGCGGGCCGGTCTCTATATCGGGAGCACCTGTGCGGTGTACTACGCGCAGATGTCGGCGCGCCAGTCGCCGGCCGACTGGCTGTCGCCGTTGACGCTGGGGGTGGCCGCGCTGGCCGTGCTCGTCGTCCTTGCCATTCGATGGATGGGCGATGCGCGCTTCCAGACGACTCCGTTGGATTATCTGATCGTCCTCCTGGCTGTGGTGATGCCGTTTCTCTCGGATCTGACGGTCGGCGCCGTCCATCTGAGTGTGATGACGGCGACGCTGATCGTGTTGTTTTTTGCGTTTGAGCTCCTGCTCCAGATGCACCAGGCTATGGTTGTACGGCTTGGATGGCTGACGGCCGGGATGCTGGCCGGTCTGGCCGTTCGGGTGTGGTGGGCGTGATGAGGATATGAGGAGGGATCGGTCATGAATCGATATTGTATGGGCGCAATGGCGGCGATTGTGGCGGTCAGTCTGATGGCCTGCGGGGGTCCGGAAGAACGCAAGGCGAAATATCGGCTGCGCGCGCAGGAATATTTTCAAGAGGGGAATTATCCCAAAGCCCGGGTGGCCCTCCGCAATGTCCTCAAGATCGACCCGAAAGATGCGGAGGCCTATTTCCTCTACGCGCAGGTC
>JAUXRY010000028.1 GCA_030679915.1 Thiobacillus sp. | reverse complement strand
GCAAAACAGCCTGTAGGAGACATTCATGTTCTTTTTGCGCTTCGTATGCTTAAAGATAAGGAGAGAGAGGCATATGAGAAACTCGGCGCTATTCATAGCGAATCAGTATTGAATCTTACTAATACTATTGCGCAAGGCGAGAGAATTGAAAGGCAAATGGGTTTCTACCTTGTTGTTCTTTTTGGCTTGAGTTCACTGGCATTTATGTCTCTTATTATCTTCATGAAAAGAATAATTACGGCTCCGTTTGACAGCCTGATGAAGGCTACAGAAAAAATAAGCGAAGGCGAACTTGATTACAGGATAGATTCCGGGAGGAGAGACGAGTTTGGAATAATAGCAGACAGATTTGACGAAATGGTTGAAAAACTTCAGCGCTCTATTTTAAAGAATGCCGAGCTTTATGAGATTGAGCAGTTGAGTGAAAGGCAGGCTGTCGAAGCAAAAAAGAGGATGGAGATTCTCTTTGACAGCGTTCAGGGAGGAATTATTACAGTCGGAAGGGGCTACGAAATAATATCTGCAAACAGGTTTGTTAAAGGATGGACTGACATTGCTGTTGAACAATTGACAGGCAAGAATGCCCTGGATATTTTTCATGCCAAAGAAGGAATCTGCCCTCATTGCGCTGCGGAGGCAACGTTTGAAACAGGGCAGATAAATTCCATTACTCAGTCACGGGGCATGAGCTATGCAGAACTGACGTCTTACCCGATTAAGGATGATGCAGGAAATGTTATTGAGTGCGTAGTATTCATAGAGGATATAACTGACAGAATGCTTTATCATGAGGAAATATTAAGCCTGTATAAAGAGGTGGCTCAGACAAAGGAATATCTTGAAAGCCTGATAGAAAATTCCGCTGATGCAATAGTCACTTCTGACCTCGATGGGAATATAACTTCATGGAATTATGGCGCTGAAAGGACATTCGGCTACACAGCGGATGAGACTGCGGGCAAATTCCTGCTGTTTGTCCCGCAGTCTCTTATAGGTGCTGAAAAGGAATATATAGAAAAGAT
>JAUXRY010000014.1 GCA_030679915.1 Thiobacillus sp. | reverse complement strand
GTCATGCTCGAACGGCATCGGGAAGCAGACAGCAAACCGGTCGAGGCCGACCTCAGACAGAAAGAAGTCCAGCGCATCAGCCGCCTGCAAACCGATGCTGCCAAACTGCGTCAATGGCTCACCGATCATCCCGAAGACCGCAAAGGCAGCAAAGGCACGACCAGGAAGAGCAATCGAACCGATAACGAATCCGCCAAGATGGCGACCAGCAAAGGCGTCATCCAGGGTTATACGGGTGTGGCCGCCGTTGATGCCAGACACCAGATCATCGTCGACGCCCAGGCCCACGGCACCGGCAGCGAACAGGAACTCTTAATGCCCGTGATCAAGGCAATCCAGAACGCACTGACCGACGAACAGGCGCTGATTACCCCGACCAGCCTCATCACCGCAGATGCCGGCTATCACAGCGAAGCCAACCTCAAGCACCTGGCAAAGCTCAACGTTGACGCCCTGATCGCCGACAACGGCATGCGGCAACGTGATCCCCGTTTCAAGGACCAGGCCAAACACAAACAGAATCCTGATCCGCTGCACGACAAATCCGGCAACAAGAAAGCGAAGAAGCAGACTGCTGTTTATCGCCCCGAAGACTTTAACTACGACCCCGACACCCGGTCCTGCGTCTGCCCTGCGGGCAAGACGCTCTACGGCAATGGCAGCCACTGCATAATCAATGGCTTTGTCGCCGTCAAGTTTCAAGGCGCACAGCAGGACTGCGTGCCGTGCAAACAACGGGACAAATGTCTGCGCACCCCAGGCAAGACCCAGACCCGGCAAGTGAGTTTCTTCCAGGGAAAGGCCGACGGCGAACCCAGCTACACCGACAGGATGAAAGCCCGCATCGACAGCCCCGAAGGCCAGGCGAAATACGGTCGGCGCTTTGCCACCGTGGAACCGGTGTTCGGCAACCTCCGGCATAACAAACAGCTCAACCGCTTCACCCTCAGAGGGCAGAAGAAAGTGGATGCGCAGTGGAAGCTCTACTGCTTGGTGCACAACATCGAGAAGCTGGCGCATCATGGGTATGCACAGTAGGGGCGGGGTGGACAGCCCGCATTACGCCTCACAGGCGACACCCTGACCTGATCAGAGAGCGCCGTCGAAATGGCAAGTCGATTGCACAGCAGGAATTAAAGACGGCATGGAGATTCCACGCCGTTTTTTTATGTCGATGATTTGGCTGAAAAGGGGTTTTTCTACAGCGTCAACCGTTATTTAAGCGCCACGGGTATTTATGCCCTTCGGGTAAAATGGCGGCTTCCTGCGCCCACTGGGTAATCCCCGCTGTTTCCATGTCCCGCCAAATCCTCGTCACCTCCGCCCTGCCCTATGCCAACGGCAGCATCCACCTTGGCCATCTGGTTGAATATATACAGACCGATATCTGGGTTCGCTTCCAGAAAATGCATGGCCACGACTGCCGCTACATGTGCGCCGACGACACGCACGGCACGGCGATCATGCTGCGTGCGGAAAAGGAAGGCATCACGCCGGAAACCCTGATCGGCCGGGTGTGGGACGAGCACACGCGCGACTTTGCCGGCTTCAACATCGGCTTCGATCATTATTACTCGACGCATTCTGACGAGAACCGCGAGCTGGCTTCAACAATTTATCTGCGCCTGAAGGAAGCCGGCCTGATCGACGTCAAGACCATTGCGCAGCTGTATGACCCGGTTAAAAACATGTTCCTGCCGGATCGTTTCATCAAGGGTGAATGCCCCAAGTGCGGGGCTTTGGATCAGTACGGCGACAACTGCGAAGTGTGCGGCGCGACCTACAGCCCAACCGAGTTGAAAAATCCGGTATCGGCCGTGTCGGGCGCGACGCCGGTGCACAAGTATTCCGAGCACTACTTCTTCAAGCTGGGCGCCTGTGAAGCTTTTCTGCGTGAATGGACGACCTCGGGCGCATTGCAGGCCGAAGCCTCCAACAAGATGCAGGAATGGTTTGCTTCGGGTCTGAACAACTGGGACATCAGCCGCGATTCACCTTACTTCGGTTTCGAGATCCCCGGTGCGCCAGGCAAATATTTTTATGTGTGGCTGGACGCGCCGGTGGGCTACATGGCGAGCTTTGCCAAATACGCCAAAGACAACGGCCTCGACTTCGACGCCTGGTGGGGACCCGACTCCAAAACCGAGCTGGTGCACTTCATCGGCAAGGACATCCTGTATTTCCACGCCCTGTTCTGGCCGGCGATGCTGAAGTATTCCGGCCACCGCCTGCCGACCGCTGTTTACGCACACGGCTTCCTGACGGTGAACGGGCAGAAAATGTCGAAATCGCGCGGCACCTTCATCACTGCAGACAGCTATCTGGCGCAAGGCCTGAACCCGGAATGGCTGCGTTACTACTACGCCGCCAAGCTCAACGGCACGATGGAAGACATCGATCTGAACCTCGAAGATTTCGTGGCGCGGGTGAATTCCGATCTGGTCGGCAAGTTCATCAACATCGCCAGTCGCACCGCCGGCTTCATCCACAAGAAATTCGACGGCAAGCTGGCCGATGGCGTCGCCAACCTCGAACTCATTGGTGAATTCCAGGCGGCCGCCAGCACGATTGCCGCGCATTACGAATCACGCGATTTTGCCAAGGCGCTGCGCGAGATCATGGCGCTGGCCGACCGTGCCAATCAATACGTGGCAGACGAGAAGCCCTGGGAACTGGCGAAGAAGGAGGAGGCGATTTACCGCCTGCACGAAGTCTGTACGGTTTCATTGAATTGCTTCCGCTTGCTGACCTTGTACCTGAAGCCCGTGCTGCCCAAGCTGGCAGAACAAGTTGAAGCCTTCCTGAACATTAGCCCTCTGACCTGGGACGACGCCCAGAGCCTGTTCATCCGCCACACCATCAACGAATACAGCCATCTCATGACACGCATAGACCCCAAATCCATCGACGCCATGGTGGAAGCCAACAAAGATAACCTCGCGGCCACCACGCCTCCAGTGGTTTCTGCACCTGCTCCGGCTCGCCATGCCGAGGCTCAGGTCAACGCGACCCACCCAGTAGCCGAGACAATCAGCATCGATGATTTCAGCAAGATCGACCTGCGCATTGCGCGCATCGCCAACGCCGAACACATCGAAGGCGCAGACAAGCTGCTGCGTCTGACGCTCGATCTCGGCGACCTCGGCACGCGCCAGGTATTTGCTGGGATCAAATCGGCCTACGCGCCCGAAGCATTGGTGGGCCGCTTCACCGTGATGGTCGCCAACCTGGCGCCGCGCAAGATGAAATTTGGCATGAGCGAGGGCATGGTGCTGGCAGCGTCCGGCAGTGAGCCGGGGCTCTTCATCCTGTCGCCGGATCACGGCGCGCAGCCCGGCATGAAAGTGAAGTAAACCCACCATGCAAACCCTCCACCTGCAGATTCTGGGCCGGGTGCAGGGGGTGGGGTTTCGCGAATCGATGCGGGTGGAAGCCGAACGGCTTGGTGTCACAGGATGGGTGAGCAATCGGGCCGACGGTTCGGTTGAAGCGATGATCCAGGGCCCAAGCGTGGCAGTGAACGCCCTTCTCGACTGGGTGAAAATCGGTCCGTCCATGGCACGCGTCGACCGTGTCATCGTGAGCGAGTCACCTGCGCATGATCATTTCATTCATTTTGAAAGGCGGGCCGGCTAGCCTGAACACGTTCCAGTTCGGTCAGAATGAGAACGTCAGGCAAAAAAATGCCCGACTCTTTTGAGTCGGGCCGAGTATCCACCTTGGAGGGAGGATTGGAGGAGACAACACTGACGGCCGTTGCGGCAACATCAGCGTTATAAGTAGTTTCTAATATTCCGTTATGCTTGTCAACACATACTTTCAACAAAGTGCCCAATTGCGCAATTTGTACCCCTTGCGCCACAGGGTTCAGTAGATCACATTCACCGCTTCGGGCTTGAGCCAGCCGCCCAGCGACTCCAGCAGGCGGTCATCCAGGCGCACCCGCCATTCTTCACCCAGCCGCACTTTGCAACGCGCATGGGGGGTGTGATATTCCACCCACACCGGACAGCCGCCCTCTTGCGCCTTGTAAGGTGCAAGCAATTCGGCCAGCTTGCGGCCACTGCTGGGTTGGGTGCTGCACTGGCCGTTGCAGGCCAGCTGCAGTCCCTGTGCAAAGCGAGTACGCGCGCCGGCCAGGTCGTAGATGTGCTCTGCCGTCACCCGCAGACCACCGGAATAATCATCGCGATTCACCTTGCCTTCAATCACCAGCAGGGTGTCATCCTTGAGCAGGTGGCGCTGCTGTTCGTAAAGTTCGTTGAAAATCACCACCTCAACCTGCGCGGTCGCGTCGTCCAGCAGCAAAATCATCATCTTGCCGCGCCGCGTCATCTGGGTGCGCACCGAAACCACAATACCGGCCATCATCACCAGATCGCGTGATGGCTCCAAGCTATCCAGCTGCCGCTTGGCAAAGCTGGAGACTTCTGCCAGATAGGAGGTGAACGGATGGCCGCTGAAAAAATAGCCGAGGGCCGATTTTTCCTGCAACAACTGTTCCTGCTCCGACCAATGCGAAACGTCGATCAGATCTTCGCCGCCGTCGAGTGCTTCGCCGAACAACCCCACCTGTCCGCCGCTGCGCGCAGCGCGGTCAGCGGTTTCCAGCGCGGCGCCGACTGATGCCATCAGGCTGGCGCGATGATCGTTGATCTGATCGAATGCGCCGGCCTTGACCAGGGCTTCGAGCGTGCGGCGATTCAGGTAGCGCTTGTCGACCCGTCGCGCCAGATCAAACAAGCCAACATACGGACCGTTAGCTTCACGTTCGACGACGATTGCGCCAATTGCGGCCTCTCCACTGCCTTTTATCGCCCCCAGGCCATAGCGTATTTCGGTTTTGCTGACGGGTTCGAAACGATAACCGGACTGGTTGATGTCCGGCGGCAACATGGTCAGCCCATTGGCACGGCAATCCTCGTAAAAAATCCGCACCTTGTCGGTGTCGGACATTTCAGACGACATCGTCGCCGCCATGAACTCGGCCGGGTAATACGACTTGAGCCAGGCCGTGTGATATGCAATCAGCGCGTAGGCCGCCGAGTGCGACTTGTTGAAGCCGTATTCTGCGAACTTCTCCATCAGGTCGAACAGGCGCTCGGCCACCTTGGTATCGGCGCCGCGTTTGGCCGCGCCTTCCAGGAAAATGGCACGCTGCTTGGCCATTTCCTCGGGCTTTTTCTTACCCATGGCGCGCCGCAGCATGTCGGCGGCACCGAGGCTATAGCCCGCCAGAATCTGCGCCACCAGCATCACCTGCTCCTGATAGACGATGATGCCGTAGGTCGACTTCAGCACCGGCTCGAGATCAGGGTGGAAATATTCGGGCTTCTGCTTGCCCTGCTTGCGCGCGATGAAGTCGTCCACCATGCCCGAGCCCAACGGGCCCGGCCGGTTCAGCGCCATCAGCGCGATGATATCTTCGAAGCAGTCGCCCTTGAGCTTCTTTTCCAGGTCCTTGGCCGAGCGCGATTCAGACTGGAACACTGCCGTGGTATTGCCGTCGGCGAACAGCTTGTACACCGCGCGGTCGTTGAGCGGCAGGTCTTCGAGGCGGAAGTTCGCGCGGTCTTCATGGCGCTGCACAAAGCGCACCGCTTCGGCCAGAATGGTCAGGGTACGCAGGCCCAGAAAGTCGAACTTCACCAGGCCGATGGCTTCGACGTCATCCTTATCGAACTGCGACACCGCCGAATCCGAGCCTTCGGCACGGTACAGCGGACAAAAGTCGGTGAGCCTGCCTGGCGCGATCAACACCCCACCCGCGTGCATGCCGACGTTGCGGGTGATGCCCTCGAGCTTTTCGGCCAATGGCAACAACTCGGCGAGTTCTTCCTCGTTCTTGGCGCGTTCATCGATTTGCGGCTCTTTTTCGCGCGCCTCTGCCAGCGTAATCCCCAGTTCGTTGGGCACCAGCTTCACAAACTTGTCGACGAACAGATACGGCAAATCGAGCACGCGCCCCACATCGCGCAGTACCGCCTTGGACGCCATGGTGCCGAAGGTGACAATCTGCGACACCGCGTCATGGCCGTACTGATCCTTTACATACTGGATAACGCGATCGCGCCCGTCCTGGCAAAAGTCGATATCGAAGTCGGGCATCGACACCCGCTCGGGGTTGAGGAAGCGCTCGAACAGCAGGTCGTACTCAAGCGGGTCGAGATCGGTAATGCTGAGGCTGTAGGCGACCAGCGAACCGGCACCGGAACCCCGGCCAGGCCCAACCGGCACGCCGTTGTTTTTGGCCCAATTGATAAAGTCTGACACGATGAGGAAGTAGCCGGGAAAGCCCATCTGGATGATGGTGCCCAGCTCAAATTCCAGTCGCGCCACGTACTCTGGCAGTTTGGCCGCGCGGGTTGCTTCATCCGGATACAGCGCCGCCATGCGTACCTGCAGACCTTCGAAAGAGCGCTGCCGCATATAGTCGTCGAGACTCATCCCAGCGGGCGTGGGAAAGTCGGGCAACATGCTCTTGCCAAGTTCGAGTGTGAGATTGCAGCGTTTGGCAATTTCCACGCTGTTCTGCAAGGCTTCGGGCAGATCGGCAAACAACGCTGCCATTTCTTCCGGGGTCTTGAAATACTGCTCGGTCGTAAACGGTCGCGGACGGCGCGGGTCGCCCAGCATCATGCCTTCGGCGATGCACACACGCGCTTCGTGCGCCTTGAAATCGTCCGGCGAAACAAACTGGATCGGATGGGTGGCAACCGAAGGCAGATTCAGTGCCGCGCCGACATCGAGCAGACCATCGATCAGGCGTTCGGTGTGCGGCGCGCCGAAGCGTTGCAACTCGAGATAATAACGTCCGGGAAACAAGCTGGCCCAGGCTTCGGCGGCAGTCTGCGCGGCGTCGCGCTTGTCGTCGAGTATCGCCTGCGCCACGTTACTGAAATCCCCGCCCGACAAGGCCAGCAGGCCGTCGGTGCCCGCCTCCAGCCAGACAGGATCGATCTCGGCACGGCCACGATAATGATTTTCCTGATAGGCCCGGGTCAGCAGTTCGCACAACCGGCGATAGCCTTCACGGTGCTGCACCAGCAGCAACAGGCGCGAGGGCCGGTTCCGGTCGGATGCATTGCTCATCCACACATCACAGCCAAAGATCGGCTTGATGCCCGCCCCGCGCGCCGCGCGGTAAAACTTCACCCAGCCAAAGGTATTCGACAGGTCAGAAAGCCCCAGCGCAGGCATTGCAATGTCGCGCGCACGCTTGACCGCATCCCCCACCCGCACCAACCCGTCAACGACGGAATATTCGCTGTGCAGACGGAGGTGGATAAATTGTGGATCGGTCATGAGCGGGCAACGAAAAATCTAAGCGCTATTTTAACGCCGACAGTGGCCGCCCAAAAAACAAAAGGCAGCCGAAGCTGCCTTTTGTTTGAATCAACACCGAAATCAATTCGCGCGGCGCTTGAATTCGTTCGTCCGGGTGTCGATTTCGATCATGTCACCGATATCCACGAATGCAGCCACGGGCAATTCGTATCCGGTGGGCTTGATGCGTGCAGGCTTCATGACTTTGCCTGAAGTATCGCCACGCACTGCGGGCTCGGTGTATTCAACTTCGCGAACCACGGTGGTCGGCATTTCGACCGAGATAGCCTTGCCGTCATAGAACACCACTTGCAGCGGCATCCCATCGTCCAGATAGTTCAGCGCGTCGCCGAGGTTGTCGGCTTCGATTTCATACTGGTTGTAATCGGTATCCATAAACACATACAGCGGATCGGCGAAGTAAGAATAGGTGCAGTCCTTGCGGTCCAGCGACACCATTTCGAATTTATCGTCAGCACGATAAACCGTCTCGGTACCGGAACCATTAAGCAGGTTCTTGAGCTTCATCTTGACGACGGAAGAGTTGCGACCGGATTTCGAGAATTCGGCTCTGACTACCACCATTGGGTCTTGACCGACCATCACGACGTTGCCGGCGCGGAGTTCCTGTGCGATTTTCATGGGTGTTTCCTGCTACTGGAGCGCTAAGAGGTTGAGAAAGCTCGCTATTTTAACTTGTTTTCGGCAAATTCCACCAGCTTGCCGGTCAGTCGCCCTGCCAGCCTGAGTCGGGTGGTCCAGGCTTGTGCATGCCGCTCAATGGCGGTCTGCCTGGCACGCCAGTTGGCCCAGCACCTGGCCATTTCAGTCGCATCGCCCATGCCATTCCAGCATCGCCATAGCGCGCTCACCGCATCTGCCGAGACGCCATCCAGGCCCACCGTATAGCGCGTCAGCAATGCGTCCAGTTTTTCCCAGTGTGCCCGCTCGTCTTGCGGATAGGCTTGCCACACCAGCGGACGCGCCGCCCATTGCGCACGTACGCAAGAGTCTTCGCCACGCACGAAATTCAGATCGCACGCCCACAGCAGGTGGTCATACGCATCCTGATCGGTGAACGGCACGATTTGCAACCGCAAGGCGCCGCGCTGATGCACCTCGCCCGCCTTTAAATCGTAAACAGCCAGCCAGGCTGCCAGTTGCGGAGTCACCCGACCTTCTGGAACCAGACAAGTGATGGGTCGGGCGTCAGCCGCCCAGGCATCGAGCAAGGCAGGCAGCGCAGGATTTTCATAGGCAAACAGCGACACCCGCAATTCGTCTGCTGCAGGCAGTTCCAGACCAAACTGGCACCAGAAAGCTGGCAGCGAATTCTCGAGAAACGTCGCGCGCTTGTCAGCCAAATCAGCCTCAACCAGCAAGCCTCCGGTATCCGGTGTGTAGCCGGGAAAGAAGAAGTATTTGGTCAGCGGCAGTCGCGGATGCGGCGACGGCAGGCCGTGATGCCCAGCCACCCAGGCTTCGGCGCTCAGGTATTCGAGATTGATCCAGACAGGCGCGGGTGCGCGCACGCTCATCGCCGTCAAATAGGATTCCGGCAAGGCACAGCCAAACGCCTCGATCACGACTTGCGCCGGCTCGGTTGTAACGAACGGCGTGCGCCACGCACAGACCCTCACCCCTTCGCAAACCTGCTGATCACCATCACTCGTAAAAGCGGGCCAGATGCGATGAAAAGCCTGCATATCATCAACCCACAGCCGAACGTCAAAACCATGGTCTTTGACGAGCCCACGCGCCAACCGCCAGGCAATGCCTATGTCACCGTAATTGTCGATGACGTTGCAGAAAATGTCCCAGGTGGCGCGCATGGCAGCATCCTATCGCATCTCCCAAATAACCGAAGGCTCCTCGCGGGGCCTTCGAGTAGTTCCACCTATCTGATCGGCTTACTTACCCGACAGGCAAGACTTCATGAATGCCTTGCGCGCGTCACCAGCCAGACCCTTTCTACCTGCATCGGCATTGCACGTTTTCATCCGTGTTTGCTGCGAGGTCCCTTTGGCTTCAGCTTGAGTTCCACCCGACAAGCATGATTTCATGAATGCCTTTCGCACATCGCCGGCAAGGCTTTGCTTGCCGGCGTCGGCGTTGCATGTTGTCATCCGTGATTGCTGGGCTGTTTCAGCCCAGGCACCCGTGGTTAGTAGAGCACCTGCTACCAGTCCAACCAGCATCATTGTCTTCATCGCGTCTGTCACCATCGATTAATAGAGGAAACGTAGTCTAGCCAAGGCCTGGGATATTTTTTGATATCCACTTGTAAATATTTATGCACGGTAGTAAAAAGCAAAAAGTTTGGTTTCAAGATCCTTACAGACTTGGCATTACCGCAGGGCACGACCGGGTAGCGCGCTTGAATTCAGACCGACGGCCAAAAAAACCAAGCCGTCATGTCGCCGCCATCGTGGTTTTGTTAGACACGGTTATGTTTACTGTCACACCGAGGAGGAAGTTTGAATGGCAACAGGTACTGTCAAGTGGTTCAGCGACGCCAAGGGTTTTGGTTTCATTACGCCCGATGACGGCGGCGAGGATGTGTTCGCACATTTCTCCGCCATACAAAGCGACGGCTTCAAAACATTGAAAGAAGGCCAGAAAGTCACGTTCGAAGTTAGCCAGGGCCCCAAAGGCAAGCAAGCTTCCGCCATCCAGCCGCAAGGCTGAGCGTTGAGCGCCAACAAAAAGCCCCGCCTAGGCGGGGCTTTTTGTTGGCGCGATACACATTACATATTTGAAACCATGGCTTCGGCAAACGCCGAACATTTCACTTCGGTCGCGCCATCCATCAAGCGCGCGAAATCATACGTCACCGACTTGGCTGCAATCGATTTTTCCATGCTGGCGATGATGAGGTCGGCGGCTTCGATCCAGCCCAAGTGACGCAGCATCATTTCAGCAGACAAAATCAACGAACCCGGATTGACATAGTCCATGCCCGCATACTTTGGCGCAGTGCCATGGGTCGCTTCGAACATCGCCACGTTGTCGGACAGGTTCGCACCCGGCGCGATACCGATGCCGCCGACTTCCGCTGCCAGCGCGTCGGAAATGTAGTCGCCGTTAAGGTTCAGGGTAGCAATCACGTCGTATTCAGCCGGGCGCAGCAGGATCTGCTGCAGGAAAGCATCGGCGATCACGTCCTTGATCACGATGCCGTTCGGCAATTCCATCCACGGGCCTTCGCCGATCAGCTTGGCGCCGAATTCGCGCGCGGCCAGTTCGTAACCCCACTTCTTAAAGCCCCCTTCGGTGAACTTCATGATGTTGCCCTTATGTACGAGCGTCACTGATTTTCTTCCATTATCCAGCGCATACTGGATAGCCCTGCGAATAAGTCGTTCTGATCCTTCGATCGATACCGGCTTGATGCCGATGGCGGAGGACTCGGGGAAGCGTATCTTGCTGACGCCCATTTCCTTTTGCAGGAATTCGATGACCTTCTTCACTTCGGGTGAGCCGGCTTCCCACTCCACGCCGGCGTAAATGTCTTCGGTGTTTTCGCGGAAGATCACCATGTCGACTTTTTCCGGTGCCTTGACCGGGCTGGGCACACCCGTGAAATAACGCACCGGGCGCAGGCACACATACAGATCGAGCATCTGGCGCAGCGCCACGTTGAGCGAGCGCATGCCGCCCGAAGTCGGGGTGGTGAGTGGACCCTTGATCGAAATCACGTAGTCCTTCACGGCCTGCACGGTTTCCTCGGGCAGCCACTGGTCGGCGCCATAGACCTTGACGGCCTTTTCACCTGCGAACACTTCCATCCAGGCGATCTGCTTCTTGCCACCATAGGCCTTGGCCACGGCGGCATTGACCACGCGGCGCATCGCCGGGGAAATGTCGACGCCGGTACCATCGCCTTCAATGAAGGGAATGATTGGCATGTCGGGCACGTTCAGCGTGTTGTCGGCGTTGACGGTGATTTTTTTTCCTGCGGCGGGAATCTGGATATGTGTGGTCATGATGTCTCGAAACGTTAAAATGGGGATTTACCCCCTCCGAAGCGTGTCGCGCCTGATTCTTTTCAACAAACCCTATGGGGTACTGAGCCAGTTCACCCCGGAAGGGCGCTGGCAGGGTTTGCGTGATCACCTCGCGCTACCGGGCGTGTATGCGGCCGGGCGTCTGGATGCGGACAGTGAAGGCCTGCTGATTTTAACCGATGATGGTGCGCTCCAGAGCCGGATTGCCGATCCCAAACACAAACTGCCGAAAACCTACTGGGCACAGGTGGAAGGCACCCCGGATGAGACCGTGCTGGAGCCCTTGCGGCACGGCGTCGACCTGGGCGACTTTGTCACCCTACCGGCGCAGGTTCGATGCATTGCCGAACCTGCGGGTCTGTGGACGCGCAATCCCCCAGTCCGGTTTCGGCAGGCCATCCCCACCAACTGGATCGAACTCATTATCAAGGAAGGCAAGAATCGCCAGGTGCGACGCATGACCGCAAAAGTCGGCTTCCCGACCCTACGCCTGATCCGCGCCGCCATCGGTGACTGGACGCTCGACGCCCTGCAGCCCGGAGAATGGAAAGAACTGCATGTCTGATGACACCTGGACCCCGCACGTAGTCGTTGCTGCCATCGTTGAACGCGACGGCAGGTTTCTGCTGGTGGAGGAACACACCTCAGAAGGCCTGCGCCTCAACCAGCCGGCGGGTCATTGGGAACCCGGCGAAACCCTGGTGGACGCCGTGCGCCGCGAGACGCTGGAAGAAACCGCGCATCACATCGACCCACTTGCGCTGCTGGGCTGCTACAGCACCTATTACCCGAAACGCGATATCACCTATCTGCGCTTCGCCTACATCTGCCAGGAAACCGGACTCGACGACGCGCGCACACTGGATGACGGTATCGTTCGCGCCGTATGGCTGACGCCGGACGAACTCGCCGCCAGCCCCATCCCGCATCGCAGCCAGCTGGTAATGCGCTGCGTGCAGGACTATCTGGCCGGGCGCCGCTTTCCACTCGATTTTGTGAGCCACCTATGAGCACGCGCGTGGTGGTCGGAATGTCGGGCGGCGTCGATTCGGCGGTTGCCGCCTATCTGTTGAAGCAGCAAGGCTACGACGTGCTCGGCGTGTTCATGAAAAACTGGGACGACGACGACAATACCGACCAATGCACCGCTCGGCAAGACTTTCTGGACGTGCTGGCAGTAGCCGACGTGCTCGACATCGAAATCGAAGCAGTCAACTTTGCGGCCGAATACAAGGACCGCGTGTTCAGCTATTTTCTGGCGGAATACCAGGCCGGGCGCACGCCCAATCCCGATGTGCTGTGCAACGCCGAAATCAAGTTCAAAGCCTTTCTCGACGACGCGATTGCACGCGGTGCCGATTACATCGCCACCGGACACTACGTCGGCAAGGGCACGGATGCCGACGGCCACGCCACGTTGGTCAAAGCGCAAGACGCCAACAAGGACCAGAGCTACTTTCTCTACCGTCTGAGTCAGGCCCAGGTAAAGCCCGCGCTGTTTCCGCTGGCGGATTTACCCAAACCTAAAGTGCGCGAAATCGCACAAAAGATCGGCCTGCCCAACGCCGCCAAAAAAGATAGCACCGGCATCTGCTTTATCGGCGAGCGCAACTTCCGTGAATTTCTCGGACGCTACCTGCCCCGCAATCCCGGTGAAATGAAAACGCCCGAAGGCCGCATACTCGGCGAGCACCAGGGGTTGATGTATTACACCCTGGGGCAGCGGCAGGGTCTCGGCATCGGCGGGCAGAAAGACGGCAATACCGACCCATGGTTTGTCGCGGCCAAGGAAATGGGGACCAACACGCTGGTCGTGGTGCAGGGGCATGACCATCCGTTGCTGAAACGATCAACCCTGGCCGCCGGCCAGCTCAACTGGATCAGCGGTGTCGCACCCGATCCGGACAAGCCTTACACCGCAAAGACTCGCTACCGGCAAACCGATGCGCCCTGCCGCTTTAGCCACCTCGATGGCGAGACGCTGGAACTCGCTTTCGACAGCTCGCAATGGGCCGTCACGCCGGGTCAATCCGTCGTGCTGTATGACGGCGGCGTCTGTCTCGGCGGCGGCATCATCACCTGACCGCACGTTGTCACAAAACCAATAAAAGACTATATTAAGTCTTCCCATCCGGAGATCGCCATGCGCTATTCATCCCAGGTCAAACCCATCAGCTATCTCAAGGCCAATGCCGCCGAAGTTCTGCTGCTACTTGCCGAGCAACGCCAGCCGATGATCATCACCCAGAATGGCGAAGCCAAAGCCGTACTTCAGGATGTGGCCAGTTTTGAAGAAACGCAGGAAACGCTTGCCCTGCTAAAAATCCTGGCGCTTGGCAATCAGGATATCGAAGCGGGTAGAACGCGTCCGCTTGCAGAGGTCGCCAAACGCCTACGCCATAAATAATCGCCTCGAATTAATTCGACCCATGCGCTACGAAGTTCGCCTGACCGCCGGCGCCGAGCGGGATCTGGAATCGATCTACAATTACATCGCCGAGTTTGATTCGAGCGCCAGCGCAAACCACGTGTTGGACAGGCTACTAAAATCCGCCGAAAATCTGGCCATGCTACCGGAGCGTGGCGCTTATCCCCGGGAATTGCTGGCGCTGGGCATGCGCGAATTCCGCCAGGTCTTTTTCAAACCCTATCGGCTGATTTACCGGATAATCGGCCAGCAGGTTTTAATCGTCCTGATCGCCGATGGCCGCCGCGACATGCAAGCCTTGCTGGCGCGACGACTGCTCGGCGCATAGGCAACCGCCACGATTTTGTATAGCTTACTCAGACACAACCCCTCATGAGCAACACGACCCCACCCGCCCCCGCCGCCAACTTCATCCGCAATCTCATTGACGAGCAGAATGCTGCCGGCAAATGGAATGGGCGCGTTGAAACGCGCTTTCCGCCCGAGCCCAACGGCTATCTGCATTTGGGTCACGCGAAATCGATTTTCCTGAACTTTGGCCTCGCGCGTGATTATGGCGGCGTGTGTCACCTGCGTTTCGACGACACCAACCCGGAGAAGGAAAGCCAGGAATACGTCGATGCCATCACCGAATCGGTGAAATGGCTGGGATTTGACTGGGGTGAACACCTATATTTTGCGTCGAACTATTTCGACACCATGTACGCCTGCGCCGAATACCTGATCCAGGCTGGCCACGCCTATGTCGATTCGCTTACTGCCGACGAGATGCGCAGCTATCGCGGCACGCTCACAGAGCCTGGCAAGGACAGCCCGCATCGCAGCCGTAGCGTGGAAGAAAACCTGGCGATGTTCCGCTCGATGCGTGCAGGCGAGTACCCAGACGGCGCGCATGTGCTGCGTGCAAAAATCAACATGGCCTCGCCCAATATCAACCTGCGTGACCCGGCGATTTATCGCATCAAACGTGCGCATCACCACAACACCGGCGATAAATGGTGCATCTATCCGATGTACACCTACGCGCACCCGATCGAAGACGCAATCGAGCACATCACGCACTCGATCTGCACCCTCGAGTTCGAAGACCAGCGGCCGTTCTACGACTGGTTGTTGAACAAGCTGGCCGAAGGTGATTTCTTCCCGCGTCCGCTGCCGCAGCAAGTCGAATTCGCACGGCTCAATCTCACCTACGTGGTGCTGTCGAAACGCAAGCTGATTCAGCTGGTCGACGAAAAACACGTCGCTGGATGGGACGACCCCCGTCTGCCAACACTGGTCGGCGCACGTCGACGCGGCTACACCGCCGAAGGCCTCAAACGTTTTGCCGACCAGATCGGCGTCTCCAAATCCGACGGCTGGATCGACTACAGCGTATTTGAAGCTTGCCAACGCGATGGTCTCAACGACACGGCGCTGCGGCGAATCGCGGTACTGGATCCGGTCAAGCTCATCATCGACAACTATCCCGAAGGCCAGTCGGAAGAATGCTTCGCCCCCAACCACCCGCAGCAGCCCGAGCTGGGCAAGCGCATGGTGCCGCTGTCCAAGGAACTGTGGATCGAACGCGAAGACTTTGAGGAAACCCCGCCCAAGGGTTACTTCCGTTTATTCCCTGGCAACTCAGTGCGGCTGCGCTACGGGTATGTGATCACCTGCACTGGCTGTGACAAAGACGCCGACGGGATCATCACCGCCGTGCACTGCGACTATCTGCCCGACACCAAATCCGGCACCCCGGGTTCCGACTCGGTCAAGGTCAAGGGCAATATTCACTGGGTAAGCGCAGCGCACGCCTACGAGGCCGAAGTGCGGCTGTACGACCGTCTGTTCTCCACCGCGCAACCGGGAGGCGAGAGCGGGGATTTTCTGCTGGACCTGAACCCAGATTCGGTCCGCGTTATCCGCGCGCAACTGGAACCCGAATTAAAGGCCGCTAACGCCGAAGACCGCTTCCAGTTCGAACGCCACGGCTATTTTGTCGCCGACCGCGTCGATTCGAAAGCCAGTACGCCGGTGTTTAACCGGACGGTGACACTGAAGGACTCGTGGGCGAAGGTGGAAAAATAACTCAAACCCACCTGTGTGAGTAGATCGCACCTCAGACGCCACTCCAAACCGATGAGACTTAGCGCAATAGACGACTATTTGCTTCGCACACCAGCCAAACCAAACTTGGTGGGCACAGCACGGTTTGTAACAGAATTTCTGTACTTCGGAATCAAGGAAGCACGTGCATGCCTTTTTGCCGGATTGTTTTTTGCGGCTGTGTTCTTTGTCCCGCGAACAGGACTACTTGGTGTTCCGCGCTACGATGCTTTACTTATCATTGCCTTGGCAATTCAGGCATGGATGGTTTGGATAAAATTTGAAACGCTCGATGAACTTAAAGCGATCAGCTTGTTTCATGCGGTCGGCTTTGCACTTGAGGTTTTCAAAACCTCCGGTGGAATTCAATCATGGGCTTATCCGGATTTTGCCTATACCAAAGTCTTTGGCGTGCCCTTGTTTTCGGGGTTCATGTATGCGGCTGTTGGAAGCTACATCATTCAGGCATGGCGCTTACTTGATCTGCGTGTAAAACACCACCCACCCTATTGGATGGCGGCTTTAGTGGCGGCTTTAATCTACGCAAATTTTTTCACGCATCACTACATTACCGACTATCGCTGGTATCTAGCGGCCTGTGCGCTAGGCCTGTATGCCAGAGCGACTGTCATCTTCAAACCATTTGATCGTGAGCGATCCATGCCTCTGTACCTGGCATTTGTCTTGATTGGATTTTTTGTATGGCTTGCTGAAAACCTCAGTACCTTTTTCGGTATATGGCAATACCCGAATCAATTAGGCGCTTGGTCAGCCGTACATCTTGGGAAGTGGAGTTCGTGGTCGTTACTCGTCATTATGACCTTCACAATTGTTGCCAATCTGAAGCACATCAAAAAACGAATACATATTCCAGAGTAAGACACTACTGGATCACTGAAAACGCACATATCTAACGCATTTAACAGTGAAAAAGCTAGTTCAACGCCATCAGTCCTTCAGCCGATCAGCGTACTTCGCCCGCGCCTTGACCACCTTCGGCGCCACCACGAACTGGCAGTATGGCTGATTGGGATTCTGGTCAAAGTAGCCCTGGTGATAATCCTCGGCCGGGTAAAACGTCTCCGCCTCGGTCACTTCGGTGACGATGGGGGCATCGAAGTGTTTGGCTGCCGTGAGTTCGGCGATGACTGCCTCCGCTTCGACTTTCTGCTCCGGCGTATGCCAAAAAATCGCTGAGCGATATTGGGTGCCGACGTCGTTGCCTTGCCGATTCAGCTGGGTGGGGTCGTGCAGGGTGAAGAATATTTCCAGTACTTCACGATAGGAAATCTCGGTCGGGTCGAATGTCACCTGCACCACTTCGGCATGGCCGGTGTCGCCGTTACAGATGTCTTTGTAAGTGGGGTTAAGTATCTGGCCGCCCATATAACCGGATACGGCGGACTCGACGCCGCACAGGCGGTTGAACACCGATTCGATGCACCAGAAGCAGCCGCCAGCGAGAGTTGCGATTTCATGGGGCATGGGGCGTTCTCCGTTTAAAGGACTGGGACAGTCTCGACGAACGACGGGCGTGTAGCAAGCTTGTCGGCCAATGTGGCGAGGTTGGGGTGCGCGCTGCGCCAATCGATTTCGCTGAACCGGAAATCCAGATAACCCAGCATGCAACCGCACGCCACGTCGGCCAGCGTCATGCTGTTGCCAAGAAACCAGGGCTTTTCGCCGAGGGCTTCGGACAAGGCTTCGAGGCCACTGAACAGGGCTTTATTCTGCAGGGTCATCCAGTCAGCACTCTGTTGTTCGGGCGGGCGTTTCCTCTCCAGAAACACCAGCACGGCTGCGTCGGTGACGCCATCGGCCAGCGCTTCGACGCCGCGCACAACCATGCGGCTTTTCGGTTCGCTTGGGATCAGATGACCGACCGGGCTGATGTGATCGAGATACTCGACGATAACGCGCGAATCAAACACGCTGACGCCATCTTCCAGCACCAGCACGGGCACCTTGCCGAGCGGGTTGATCGTGGCGACTACGCTATCGGGCAGCCACGGGTTTTCCACTTGAAGTTGACACGGAATCTTTTTTTCCAGCAGCACGATGCGGGCTTTTCGGCCGAAGGGACTGGTGAGCGAGGAGACAAGTTTCATAGGATTTCAGGTCCTGGCCATGGTGTGGTTATTTATTACTAGCTGGCGCTATTATCGCTTGCTGCCAGCGCGGTTCCAACCTGCTTTTTCAGGCCGGGTGCCAAATCAACGCCGGATGAAGTTAGCCTGCCTGCTCAATAATGAATTGCTTGATCGCCTTGACATCGGCATCCATGACATGCTTCCGCTGCGGCAGTTTTTCCAGATCGGCAAGTTCGGCCGGCCGTACCGGCTCGATGCCGATGGCTTCGCGAATCGAATCGTCGAACTTGGCGGGCTGCGCGGTTTCCATACAGATCAGCGGTACGCCGGGCTCGCGGTGTTCCAGCCCGACCTTGATGCCATCGGCGGTATGCGGGTCAACCATCGTGCCGTAGACTTCGTACACCGTGCGGATGGTGTCGATGCGGTTGGCGTGATTGCTGGATCCCGAGACGATGCCATAGTGAGCAATCTTATCGAACAACCCATCGGCATTGAGATCAAAACTACCGCCTGATTCAACGGCTTCCCACAAAGTGCGGATTTTCTCGGCATCGCGATCGGCCATATCAAAGATGAAACGCTCGAAGTTGGAGGCCTTGGAAATATCCATCGACGGGCTGGAGGTGTGTTTGGTTTGCGGACGCGGCCGATAGACGCCGGTCTTGAAGAACTCGTCGAGCACGTCGTTTTCGTTGGTGGCAACGATCAGCTTGTTGATCGGCAGCCCCATCTGGCGCGCGATGTGGCCGGCGCAAACGTTGCCGAAGTTGCCCGACGGCACCGAGAACGAGACACTCTGGTCGTTGCTGTGTGTCGCGGCGAAATAGGCCTTGAAGTAATACACGCTCTGCGCGGCGACCCGTGCCCAGTTGATCGAGTTAACCGCACCAATGCGATGGGTGGCTTTGAATTCGAGATCGTTCGATACCGCCTTGACGATGTCCTGGCACTGATCGAACACGCCACGTATCACCAGATTATGGATATTGTCGTCCTGCAGGGCATACATTTGCGCCTGCTGAAAACGCGTCATGCCATGCTCCGGCGACAGCATGAACACGCTGATGCCACGCTTGCCGCGCATCGCGTATTCGGCGGCCGAGCCGGTATCGCCCGAAGTGGCACCGAGGATGTTCAGTTCACCGTGGGTCTTGTCCAGCACGTACTCGAACAGGTTGCCGAGAAACTGCATCGCCATGTCCTTGAACGCCAGCGTCGGGCCGTTCGACAGTGCCAGCACGTGAAGGCCGGGCTCCAGGGTTTTCAGCGGGGTAATGTCTTCGGCATTTTCGCCGGGGTTGGCATATCGGTACACCTCAGCGGTGTAGGTTTTGTCGATCAGCGCACGCAGATCGTCGTGCGGAATGTCGTCGATCAAACGCGACAGCACTTCGAAGGCCAATTCACGGTAATTCATGCCGCGCATCGCTGCGAGTTCGTCTGCGCTAAAGCGCGGATAAACCTCAGGCACGTAGAGGCCGCCGTCATTGGCCAGCCCGCCGAGCAGAATTTCGGAGAAGCGGAGTTGCGGGGCGCGCCCGCGCGTGCTGATGTAGTTCATGGTTGAGTCCCGATGCCTATCGCGCAGCCAATTCTTCGAGGCGAATGCGCATGACCTGCCCCGCCACACTGTCGAGCGCCTCGATCTTGACGATCGCGGCGTTGATGTTCTTTTCCACGGTGATGTGGGTCAGCAGAATGATGTTGACCTGCTCTTCACCTTCGGCTGGCTCCTTCTGCACCATCGCATCGATGGAAATATCGCTGTCAGCCAGGATGCGGGTGATGTCGGCGAGTACGCCGGGGCGGTCAAATGCGCGCAGACGCAGGTAATACGACGTGCGCACCTCTTCCATTGGCAGGATGGGCGTATCCGCCAGCTGGTCGGGCTGGAACGCCAGATGCGGCACGCGATGGTGCGGGTCGGCAGTGTGCAGACGGGTCACATCAACCAGATCGGCCACCACAGCGGAAGCCGTCGGCTCGGCGCCGGCGCCGGCGCCGTAATACAGCGTTGGACCGACCGCGTCGCCCTTGACCAGTACGGCGTTCATCGCGCCATCCACATTGGCTATCAGGCGGCGCTCGGGGATCAGCGTCGGGTGCACGCGCAACTCGATGCCGTTCTCGGCGCGGCGCGCAATGCCCAGCAGCTTGATGCGATAGCCCAACTCCTCGGCATATTTCACATCCTCACGAGTGAGTTTGGAAATGCCTTCCGTGTACACACGATCGAACTGCATCGGTATGCCGAACGCAATTGCCGACAGAATGGTGAGCTTGTGCGCGGCGTCGATGCCTTCGATGTCGAAGGTTGGGTCGGCTTCAGCGTAGCCCAGTGCCTGCGCTTCTTTCAGCACGTCCGCAAAGGCAGCACCCTTGTCGCGCATTTCGGTGAGGATGAAGTTGCTGGTGCCGTTGATGATGCCGGCCAGCCACTCGATTCGGTTGGCGGTGAGACCTTCGCGCAGCGCCTTGATGATGGGAATGCCGCCGGCCACTGCGGCTTCAAACGCAACCATCACTCCCTTGGCCTGGGCCGCCGCAAAAATTTCGTTGCCGTGTTTGGCGACCAGATGCTTGTTGGCGGTGACCACATGCTTGCCGTTGGCGATCGCCTGCATCACCAGTTCGCGCGCCGGCTCCAGCCCGCCGATCAGTTCGACCACGATGTCGATGTTGGGGTCATCGACCACATCGAACGGGTTGATCGTCAGCGGCAGATCGCCTGCCAGCTGTTTGGCTTTTTCAAGATCGCGCACAGCCGCACGTACCACGCGGATTTCGCGCCCGGCGCGGCGGGTGATTTCTTCAGCATTGCGGCGCAGCACGGTGAGCGTGCCACCACCGACCGTTCCCAGGCCCAGCAGGCCGACGTTGATGGGTTTCATTATTTAGTCTCAGTCAAAAAAGGGGATCAACGATGCGTGCGATTGCGGTCAAGGAACCGGCTCAAACGCCCGATCGCTTCGGTCAAATCTTCTTCATGCGGCAGGAACACTACGCGGATATGATCCGGATGCGGCCAGTTGAAACCACTGCCCTGCACCACCAGCACGCGTTCCTCTTCCAGCAGGTTGAGGATGAATCTCTGGTCGTCGCTGATGTGGTACAGCTTGGGATCGAGCCGCGGGAACAGGTACATCGCCGCCTTGGGCTTGAAGCACGT
>JAUXRY010000008.1 GCA_030679915.1 Thiobacillus sp. | reverse complement strand
GGCGAACAACACCACTTTAAGCAGCATGGCGGGCGGATAAGCCGCCGCACCGGTGGCGTCATTGTTGAAGCGGGCATCGAAGCCAGACAGGTCAAGTTCGTGATCGATGAGGTGGTTGAGTGCGTGCTCGAAGGTGCCGGGGAGCAGTTGCCGCTGCAGGTCAACGGCAAGGAAACGCGGACTGGTGTCGATATGCTTGTAACGTGCCATGCCCTTCTACCCATGCCTGTTGTTGACTCCGCAGTTCGAGGATTGATGGGCGCCAGGGTTCCGGATAGGCTGGGGTTTTTCTACACCCTCGTTGAGAGGCTGTTTCACGACTGCCAGCGGACATTGGCTTTGATTTGCGCTATGCCCGCAATGGGTCGGTTTGAGTCATTGAAAGCATATGCCCTTCATCGCTCACTAGTTACGTTCATTCTTGTCATAGCAAAAATATTTCGTTAGGCCTTTCCCGGTAGCTTGATCTGTTAGCAAGGCGCACTAGTCTAGGATGAAAACTGGAGGTGTGAGATGCCCGTTTTCCCAAAGCCCAAGTTTGCTTTTGACTACGATCTAAAAGCCGAGATTGCTCGCCTGCGCAAGCACAAGAAAGCGCGCGCCATCCCTAAGCGCGAACACGGTAAGTTGTTGGTAGCCACTTGGAATATTGCGAACCTTGGTGCACAGGCTCGACGTGATCAAGACCTGTCAATCATTGCCGAGGTTGTTAGCTGGTTCGACGTTATTGCCGTTCAGGAATGCCGAGAAAACTTTGGCGATCTGTTCGACATACACAACAAGCTCCCGAAGTCTTATCGCGTCATCATGTCTGATGCATCGGGTAATAACGAACGGATGGCATTTCTTTATAACAGCAGGAAGCTGACCATTCTGGAGGAAGTCGGCGAGATCGCTTTCCCACCCTCTCGATTAAAGTCGATCAAGCTTCCGGGAATAAACGCTCAGTTCAATGGGTTTGACCGTACGCCCTATCTGGCGGCGTTTTCAGTAGGCGACACCTCCTTGATGCTCGTGAATGTCCATCTGTTCTACGGGGACGAAAAACCAGCATCAATGGCGCGCCGGTCATTGGAGACATATGCAGTGGCCAAGTGGGCGGATTTGAGAAAAAAGAGTCGGTACTCTTTCACACGTGAGCTATTGGCGCTTGGTGATTTCAATATGCCGAAATGCGAGCCTGGCGACCCGATCTATCAGGCCTTAACGAAACTGGGGCTTGAGCTCCCGGAGCACTCAACCCAGATTGCCTCAAGTATCAGTAGTGACTCCAACTATGATCAGATCGCCTTCTTTCCCGAGACATCACATAACCACTTCACGGGGCTGAAGGGTGTGTTTGATTTCGATGCAGCGATCTTTCCTGATCTATGGAAGGACGGAGAAAACCAGAAGAACTTCAAGGCTTATTTGCGTTACTACATATCTGACCACCGTCCTATGTGGGTTCAGTTGACGATCTAATAGCAGTTGGCCTGGGCTGAGTAGACAAACTGGACCTCATGCCTACCCCTCGGAGCTATCCTGAGTCCTGGGCGATCTATGCCGACCTGGGAAAGCATACAAGCCACTCTGAAGAATGGCCCTAAGTATTTGCTATTTTTGGCGCCCGGAATGGGCTCGAACCAAGGACCTGAGGTTAACAATATGGCTAGCCTGGCCTTTTGACCGAACCACTACGGTGGTTTGGTCAAGCGGGGAGCTTGATGATGTGTTTCTCGCAGTATCTCAAGCAGGGCAGGGCCAGAGGCAATCTATCCTGTGCCCCCTCGGGGTTACGCTTTACGTGCACTTGAAAGCAAAAAGCCCACCGGTTTTGGTGGGCTAAGTGCTTGAATTATTGGTGGCCAGTCTCGGAATCGAACCAAGGACACGCGGATTTTCAATCCGCTGCTCTACCAACTGAGCTAACTGGCCTTTCAGTATTTCGCTTAATCGTGAATGCGTATTCACAAGGAAAACCGAAGCCCGGCATTTAAACCTTAATCACGATTTTAGTCAAGAAAGTAAGCAGTATTGCTGGTTGGGCGGCATCAGGATTCCGTTATCTGGGGAAGCCAAGCTAGTCTGATTTCGTGAAATGAATCCACACTGATCAAAATAAATACACTGTGCAACAGGTAGTTAATAGCGTGAGACATAAAAAAGCCCCGCCGAAGCGGGGCTTTTAAACTGCCTGGACGGGCAAAAATTACATCATGCCGCCCATGCCACCCATACCACCCATGTCACCACCGCCCATGCCGCCGCCCGACTTGTTGTCGTCCGGCAGATCACAGACCATGCAATCGGTGGTCAACATCAGGCTGGCGATAGACGCTGCATTTTGCAGTGCCACGCGCGTCACCTTGGTAGGGTCGAGCACGCCCATTTTCACCATGTCGCCGTATTCACCGCTGCCGGCGTTGTAGCCAAAGTTGCCCTTGCCTTCCAGCACCTTGTTGACGACAACCGAAGGCTCTTCGCCGCAGTTCTTGACGATCTGACGCAATGGCTCTTCGATCGCGCGCAGCACGATTTTCACGCCAGCATCCTGGTCGTGGTTGTCGCCCTTGAGGTCCTTGATGCATGAACGCGCACGCAACAGTGCCACGCCGCCGCCGGGGACGATGCCTTCTTCCACTGCAGCACGGGTGGCGTGCAGCGCATCTTCAACGCGGGCTTTTTTCTCTTTCATCTCGACTTCGGTTGCAGCGCCAACCTTGATGATGGCCACGCCACCAGCCAGTTTGGCCTTGCGCTCCTGCAGCTTCTCTTTGTCGTAGTCGCTGGAGACTTCGTCGATCTGCTTGTTGATCTGGGCGATGCGGCCCTTGATCGCTTTGGTATCGCCGGCACCGTCGATGATGATGGTGTTGTCTTTGCCGATTTCGATGCGCTTGGCGCGGCCGAGTTCGGCGAGGGTGGCTTTTTCCAGGGACAGGCCGACTTCTTCAGCGATCACGGTGCCGCCGGTGAGGATGGCCATGTCTTCCAGCATCGCCTTGCGACGATCGCCGAAGCCCGGTGCTTTAACCGCACAGGTCTTGAGAATGCCGCGAATGTTGTTCACCACCAGGGTAGCCAGCGCTTCGCCGTCGACATCTTCAGCGACGATCATCAGCGGCTTGCCAGCCTTGGCAACTTGCTCCAATACGGGCAGCAGGTCACGGATGTTGGAGATCTTCTTGTCGAACAACAGGATGAAGGGATCTTCCAGCAACGCCATTTGCTTGTCGGGGTTGTTGATGAAGTAGGGTGACAGGTAGCCGCGGTCGAATTGCATGCCTTCAACCGTTTCCAGTTCGTTTTCCAGGCCGGAGCTGTCTTCCACCGAGATCACGCCTTCTTTGCCGACCTTGTCCATCGCAGCAGCGATGATGTCGCCGATCGAGGAATCGGAGTTGGCCGAAATCGAGCCAACCTGAGCGATTTCCTTGCTGTTGGTGCAGGCAACCGACATTTTTTTCAGTTCGGCGGTGATCGCGATCACGGCCTTGTCGATGCCACGCTTCAGGTCCATCGGGTTCATGCCGGCAGCAACGTACTTCATGCCTTCATTGACAATGGACTGAGCCAGCACGGTAGCGGTCGTGGTGCCGTCACCGGCGATGTCGGAGGTCTTGGAAGCGACTTCCTTGACCACCTGCGCGCCCATGTTCTCGAGCTTGTCCTTCAGCTCGATTTCCTTGGCGACCGATACGCCGTCCTTGGTCACGGTGGGGGCGCCAAAGGAGCGCTCCAGCACCACATTGCGGCCTTTCGGGCCCAGCGTTACTTTAACGGCGTCAGCCAGAATATTGACACCTGCCACCATGCGGTGACGGGCGGAATCACCAAAACGTACGTCTTTTGCAGCCATGTTTTACTCCTGAATTTGTATGAGGGTGAGACGGTGTTGTGAGCGCTTGCTTACGCTGAAGCGATTACTTCTCAACCACACCCATGATGTCTTCTTCGCGCATGACCAGCAGCTCGTCGCCATCGACCTTGACGACCTGGCCGGCGTATTTGCCGAACAGCACGCGGTCGCCGACTTTCACGTCGAGCGGAATCAGCTTGCCCTGGTCGTCTTTTTTGCCTGCGCCAACGGCCATGATTTCCCCTTGATCGGGTTTTTCAGCCGCGGAGTCGGGGATCACGATGCCGGAAGCGGTCTTGCGCTCTTCTTCCATGCGTTTGACAATCACTCGGTCGTGCAAAGGACGGATTTTCATACTAAATCTCCAATAAAATCAATTGTTTGGTTCTTCTGGCTGTGAACAATGAGTCAGCCGAATGCTGTTAGCACTCTCGCACAGAGACTGCTAATGATAGGGGCGGAAGGGGGGGATTTCAAGGGGCACTCCAATAGATTCCCTGACTACAGGGGAACAGAGGGGTGAAATTAGCCGGGATTTCTCGCTACTGCATTTGAAAGCGAGGGGTCTATAGAGGGTGAATTGAGATTCTCACTCCACAAGGTGGCACGATTTCTGCCGCTTTGTTTGGAGGTGTACAAAGCGAAGTCTGCCAACTCAATGAGTTCGGAGACGCTGGATGCGCCCGATTTCAGACTGCTGACGCCGAAACTGCTGGTGATTTGCAATGCTTTTGCGCTGCTGATTCCATTGCCCGCCAAGTGCTCGACGCTAGTCCGTAGCTGTTCGGCCAAATCCATCGCCGAGTCTTCGGACGCACCGGGCAGCATGATGCAAAATTCTTCCCCGCCCATCCGGCAGAGCAAGTCGTGGCCGCATAAGCGCTCGGTGAGAATGCGTGTCACCGCCACGATGACCTGGTCGCCAACCGTGTGACCATAGGTATCGTTCACGTTTTTGAAGAAATCGATGTCTGCCATGATGCATGACATGTCTCTTGCTTCTAGCGTCAGCTTGCCAAAAAGCGGTTCGGTCGCAGCGAAGAAGGCGCGTCGATTCAGGCATCCCGTCAACGAATCCCGCGTGGCCAGATACAAGAGATCAATATTTTTCTTTTCAATCTCCTCCCGCGAGGTTTCCAATGCATCCAGTGCCCTGCGCATTTTTTCATTGGCGTGGTGGAGCTCTGTGACGTCGTAAAAAGTCACCATACAGCCGCGCTGCTTTCCTTTTGCATCCTGAATCGGAGAGGCTTTCACAATGACTTCAACCGAACTTTCACCCGCACGGGAAATGGTAAACAACTGCGCTTTGGCTTGTGTGCGGTGCTGTTGGGTATATTCCCAAGGGGTCTCCGGCGTGTCGCTTGCGCCAGCCAACCACGGGATCTGTGACAGGTTTTGACCGATCATGTCCGCCTCGGCAAAAGGATGCAACTGATGAAAGGCTTTGTTGTAAAGCATGACGCGGCCCGTATTGTCGATAACGGTCACCCCTTCCGTTAACGCATCAAAGGCCTCGCGCACGCGGTCAGGGATGGCTGCGGATGGGTCCAGATATTGCAAAGTACGCCGCATGTATAAATAGAAAGCCAAAAACCCAGCGGGAATCACAACCAGAACCAGGGCGACAAGCGGTGTTTGCAACCAGCCTTTGAGTGTTTGCGGCGTAACCGGGGTATAGCTGATTTCCACATCGCCCCAGAAATCGCCCTTTGCATAAATCGGCACGCGGACATGCGTCAGGGTGGATTTTCCCAACGCGGGCGGAACCCAGTAGCGCAAGTGATCGCCTGTTGCCACGAGAATTTGACCGTTTTTTTGACGGATGGCCAAAGACAGGAGTTCTTTGTCTTTGTCCCGCGCAATCACATCGCGCATCGTGTGCTTCAGTGCATCCCATTCCTGCATCTGGATCAGGCTGGACATGTGCACAGCCAGCCGTTCACTGGTGCTTTCGCGGATTTTTCGCTGCATTTCAGTCCGGTCCGGAACCAGATTCAGCGCAATATCAATGATCAGCAGCAAGGTGACAATCAGCGATATCAGTCCAATCGCAATGCGTGCGGCCGGTGTCAAACGGGGTAGGAATCGCCTCATGACGTTTCTTCCAGCAGACGTTTGGATGCGTCAGCAGTTTGTTTATCCACTTCTGTGTTTAAAGCCCAATCCGTTTCATTTTCATCGTCATCTTTGTCACGGCTAAGCACCGGCAACATGTCAAATGAGCGCCAGGCCGGCAGGGAAGTGAGCAGGCTTGCAAACAATCCCCCCACGCGCAAGGCCCACCAGACGGCACCCACAGACAGTGAAACAGCCGTGATTTGCGCACCTTGGCGCAACACCTCAACCTGGAAGCCGTCTTCCTGGGAAATCTCTACGCGTATGGTCGGCGAAATCGTGTTTTGTCCTGAGCTGCCTGATGCCCCTTCTGCCTGGATCAGATCAAGCAAGCGCTGCAGAATGCCCTCGCGCGTTTCCGCATTGCCAAATTCCTGATGGATGCGGAACAGCTCGTTATAAAAGCGCAGTTCATTGGCTTTTAGCCGGATATCAGGGCCACTATCTGCTACGCCAATCAACGTGTTTGCGACAGCCAGCGCAGATTCACCCATCAGCAGGTCTTTCGTATCAACAGTAGCCGTTTCCGCAGCCGCGGGGTCACCGGGTTCGGCATCGGGTTGCGAGGCGGGCACTGCTGAATTCGGCGGGTCAAGCGGATTGGTAGCGATCAAGGCAGGGCTCGCCGCCTCGTCAATGAAATTGACCGGATTCAGCATGATGCTGATCACTTGCGTTGTGGTGCCGCCCTGATCGTCGGTGACGGTGACGGTAAAACTGTCAGGGCCGAACCAGTTGGCATCCGTCGCGGTGAAGGTCCAGGCACCGGTGGCCGCGTTAATCGCTGCCGTCCCAAAACTTGCCGCGCCGGTGATGCTGAAGTAAGTGCCGTCGGTCAGCCCGTCGACGTCGGTCGCGGTCATCGTGCCGCCAACCACATCGCCTTCGTAGCTGCTGTAACTGATGGCGCCGCCGATGACCGCGGGATCATCTACATTGCTCAGGATAATGTTGACTATCTGCGTTGTGGTGCCGCCGAGGTCGTCGGTGACCGTGACCGTGAACGCATCGGAGCCGAACCAGTTGCTGTCGGTCGGGGTGAAAGTCCAGGCGCCGGTGGCCGCGTTAATCGCCGCAGTCCCAAAACTCGCCGCCGAGGTGATGCTGAAATAAGAGCCATCGGTTAGACCTTCGACGTCGGTGGCAGTCATCGTGCCGCTGACCGTATCGCCTTCATTCCCGCTGTAACTGAGAGTGCCGCCGATGACAGCTGGGTCATCGACCGGTGTGACATTGATATTGCGCGAAGCGGCAACACTCCACAGAGCGTTGTCCCTTACCGCGAAGGTCACTGTACGTGCGAGTGGGCTGGGAGTATCGCTTGTATTGACGTAGGTAACTGAGCGCAATGCAGTTTGGTAATTGGCTACGGAAGATGACCCAGTCAATGTCAACACGCCGGCGGCTGCGTCCCAACTGCCGATGATGCCTAGCTGGCTGGTGAAGGCCAGTATGTCCTGTCCGTTGACGTAGTTTGATCCGATCGTGATCGTAGCGCTAGAGAGATTGGCATTGTCTTGATCGCTCACGCTCAGACCGAAATCAACAGCTGTGGCGGCATCGTTCTCGGTGTATCCCAGCGCTGTTCCTGTGGTGGTTACGACAGGGGCATCATTTACGTTCCATACAATGATTGATAAAGCCTGGGTGGTTGTGGCGATACCGTCGGAGACCCCAACTGTGACGTCATAAATAATGCTGTTATTGCTGGCGCCGCCCTGCGGGTTCTCATAATCCGGGGGGCTGATAAACCTCAATGCGCCCGTGCTGCTGTCGATAGCGAACTTGTTCGCATTGACGCCGCCGATGATTGAGAAAGTCAGGGTCTGCGCCGGCAGGTCGGCATCGGTGGCGGTCACCGTGGTCACTGCAGTCGAGTTTTCGAGCATATTGGTTGCTGCCGAGCTTCCTCCGCCATTGCTGGTGATTAAAGGCGCATCGTTGACATCGGTGATCGTCATCGCAGCGGTGGCCGTCTGTGCCGAATACGCTGACGTACCGCCTCCAGTGCCCGGATTGGCGTAGCTTGGCAGCGCGCTGGAGGACGCGCTGCCCGAGGTTTTATCCCATGCCCGGAATCCGAATGTGGCCGTCTCGCCGTTTACTCCGTCAGGGATATAACGGATATCGGTCGCCGAATCCAGAAGCAGTGCATTTCCGCTATTCACCGCACCGAACGCAGTCCAGTTGACCCCGTCGGACGAATACTGCCAGGTTCCGTTTCCTGTCATCGCGGTCACTGCAATGCCTTTTACGGCGCCGATATCGGCATCTGCCCAGGACACGTTCGTCAGGATCGTGTTGACTGACGTGGCAGTCGAGGGGGTGTCTTCATCCGTGGCAGCCAGGCGGGTCGTCGCGCCCGTCGCCGCCTGTTGCACGCCAACCACGGAGAAGGTGGAGGCAGATGCGGTGTTGTTGTACTTCGTGCTGATCCAGCCAGCGGTACGCGCGGCGGTATCCACCCTGACTTCGTCAAGAATGCCATTCAGGTAGCCGTCGTAGCCATTGCCGAGCTGCAAGGCGCCGGTATTGGTGAACGAACTGCTTATCGAGCTGGACGCATTAAGAACGCCGTTAATGTAAAGCGAATTGATGCCGTTGTTGTTGACGCCATCGAGCGCATACCATACCCCCAGGCTCAACGGTGTGGTGCTGACAGCCCAGGCATTGACGACGGCGTTCTGGGTGCCAAACCACATCACATCATTTTTCAGCCAGAGCGTGTAGCCGCCAAAGCCCCCCTTCTCGACCAGATCGAAATTCCCATAGGCATCGAGTTTGACCCAGGCAGACACGGTCACGTTCTGGCTCTGGTTGAGCGTGGGGGAATCTGCAATGACGATGGTGGTCGTCGATCCGTCGAAAATTTGCCCGCCGCCCACCTGTCCAGACGTGGCCGTCGGGGTGGTGCCGCTGGTGCTGTTGTTTGCATTGCCGGTCGAGTCGAGGTACGGACTCGTTGATTCACCGAGGTGATACACCGCTGCCGTGCTGGCATCCCATACGCCGGATGCAGGCGCTTGCGCGGTGGCCGCGGCGTTGCCGTAATACATGTAAATCCGGGTGTCGACGTGCGCCGACAGCGTTGGCAGCTTGACCCATGCCATCAACGCACCGTTCGACGAGGTAAAGGTTTCGATTTCGTGGGCCAGCAGGGTGGTGCCGTCGGCACTCGTAAACCGTATGTCGTTGCCACTGCTTAATGCACCCGCTGCGAGGTCGGCATGGGCACTGAGATTGATCAGGACCGTAAAGTCGGTGAGGTCGACCTTGCCGGCCACCTGGGTATGGTCGATGATGATTTCGTTACGATACGACCAGGTGTTGTCGTACCAGCCGACGAGCGTGGACGCATCGTTGATCGATGAGACCGAAATCGAGGCTGTAGCCTGCCCGATCGAATACGCGCTGGTGCCGCCGCCCACCCCCGGATTGGCGTAACGTGGCACGGCATTGGTCGATGCGGCACCCGTGGTCTGATCCCATGCCTGGAATGCAAACGTAGCCGTTTCGCCATTCAAGCCGTCCGGGACATAGCGCACTTGCGTGGTTGAGGTGATCAGCAGGGCATTGCTGCTGCTTACCGTACCGAATCCTGCCCAGTTCGTTCCATTGGTGGAGTACTGCCAGGCACCGTTGCCCGTCGTCGATGTGATCGCAATCCCGCGCGCCGCGCCGGTATCCACATCGGCCCAGGAAGCCGAAGTGAGTAATGATGACACCAAGGTTCCCGTTGAAGGCGTGTTCTCGTTGGTGGAAGTGAGGGTGACGGTGGCACCGTTATTCAGGGTTGGTGCGTCGTTTACTGCGGTGACATTAAGGGTAATAGTCTTCGGTGTTGGGTCGAGATTGACCCCGCCGTTATCAGTGCCGCCGTTGTCCTGCACCTGAAAGGTGAAGCTGGTCAGCGCAGTCCCATTGGAATTGCTGGGAGGAATGTAGGTCAGCAGACCAGAGGTAATGTCGCTTGCCACAACAAAGTTCCCAGCCCCAAATGCTGCGCCGTTCCACAAAAGAGTGCCCTGCGATGGCAGCGTTGTGAACCACACGCGATCCAGTGAGTTGCCATCCACATCAGTAAAACCAAAGTCGGCAAGCGTAAAGGTGTAGGCCGTGTCTTCTAGCGCTGTCACCGCCTTGTCGGCCCCGGACGGTGCATCATTCACTGCATTCACCGTGATCACCGCACTCACCGTGCTGCCACCCAGGCCTGCGTCCAGGTTGGACGTCGAAGCTTGAATCGTGAAACTGCCGCTGCCGTTGAAGTCAGCCGTAGGGGTGAACTTGAGCCCGGCGTTGCCCTGGGCAACGGTGATGAAGCTGCCGTTGGTGATCTGGGTGGTGCCGTTGTTTTGATAAAGCGTGCCGTTGGTAATGCCGGTGATCTTGAAATGGGTGACTTCGGTGCCGTCGGCGGCATTGCGCGAGAGCACCAGTCCGCTGGTGCTCTGGATGTCTTCGTTGGTGGTGGCGTTGGTGATCGACGGGGTGTCGGCGACCGGCGTGACGATCACGTCGACAACATCGGTGGCGCTGGAGAATGCTGTCGTACCCCCCGTGCTGGCGGTGCTGACCTTGCTGCCAGCAGTTCCGCTGGTCGTGTCCCAGGCGCGGAGGGTCAGCGCCGCGGTGGCTGTGCCGTTGTAGTTCGCGCTTGGCGCGAAGTACAGGCGTGTGCTGGCATTGTTGGCCAACAGCAGCGAGGAGCTTGCGTTCACCGTGCCCACCGTTGTCCAGTTGGTGCCGTTGTTGGTGCTGTAGTACCAGGTACCATTGGCTTCGTTGGTGGCGGTAATCGCGATGCCTTTTACGGCCCCGCTGTCGACGTCGGTGATGCCGCCGATAAAGGCGCTGATCAGCGAACCGACCGCGCCCGACGGGATGCTGGCGTCTTCGGCGACGGTCAGCGTCAATGCAGTGTCGGACAGGATAGGCGCATCGTTCGCGCCATTGATGGTGATCGTGACGGTTGCAGTGGCTGTTGCGCCCAGGGCGTCCGCAACGGTGTAGGAGAAGTTGTCGGTGGTGGATTGTCCCGAAGCCAGATATTCGAACTGGCCATTCGGGTTGTAGGTATACGAGCCGTTGGTATTTAACGTGAGCAAGGCGCCAGAGCTGAGGGCGATTTGATTGCCCACGTTGCCCGCGCTGCCCTGAACCTGGGAGACAGTGAGCCCCGTGCCGGTGACCGCGGTGAAATTGGTCGACACCTGCGTGCCGGTCAGTGCGCTTTCGTATAAGCGAAAGATCGCGATATCGCCGTCCAGGGTGCCGCTGCCTGCAGCTGGGCCGCTGGAAACGTCTGTAAATACAGTGCCCAAGCCTGCGCCATCCGGACCGCTCCAGTCTGTTCCATTCGATCCGGTAAAGCTTTTCGTTGCGCGCAATGTTCCGTCGACATACAACTTCATCTGGCCACTGGTTTGGTCGATGACCCCAATGACTTGAATAAATTCAGCGGTGGGGCTGGCATACAGGGTGGCGAGATCGACCGAAACTTCATCGGCTGCTGCGCCGCTTGTGCGGGTGGCAAATTTCAGGAAGGTGTTGTCGAGATAAATACTGGTCCCGCTGTTGACGCCCCCCGCTTCAAAAATAATGTGTTGGCCTGAGGTTGCGTTCAACACATCGGTCCGGAACCAGATTTCAAAACTGGCCGAATTGTTGGTGGGGTCGCCGGTCATTCCTTCCATGGTCGGCATGGTGGCGCCGCTGTTGGTACCCGAGAATCGATAGGCCGCCGTGATGCCGGGATAGGCGCTACCGGGTGTGGTGGTGTAGGTACTCTGGGTGCCGAAATTGGTGAGGGTCCAGTCGAAACCGGTGGTGGGGGTGTCGTCGGTCCAGACGCTGTCGCCGTCGTTGGCGGCATTGAAATTCAACGTATAGCCGGCTGTGGCCGAAGCATCGGGGTCGGTGTCATTAGCAAGCACCCCTGGCGCGCTGACGGTCAGAATGCTGTTTTCCGTGGTGGCAGCGCTGTCGTTACCGGCCACCGGCGGCAGATTTGGCAATACATATTGCCAGTTTTGCTGCAACTGGCTGCTGAAAACAATCTTGCCTTCGATGGTGCCGGTGACATATTCAAGATCGTAATCGCCGCCCAGTTCGGCCGCGCCGGTTTTGTCGTCGCTGGCGGCCACATCGGCGCCGGTGAGTTTGCTCAAGGCGTCGACGAGGGAGAGACTTTCCTGGCTGCTGGCGAGGTCGCAACCATAGATCAGGATGTCGGCCTCGCTGGATAGCGCATTGCCCCACTGTTTGATGGCTGAGGCATTTTTGATCATCGAGTCAAAGTCGAGTTGGCCCGAACCAAGCTGAACCGACCCTGCGCCACCGTGGGAAATAATGTGTATGGCATCAATTTCCTGGCGCGTACTCAGGAAGTCGCCAATCTGCTCGATTCCGTCGCGCTCGGAATCGAGCAGGATCACTTCAATGGACCGGCCGTCACCGTTCTGTTCGCGGATGTCAGTCAGAATCTGTTGGTAGCCTTCCACGCGCAGATCGATGAACACGACCTCAAACCGGGCGTGCTGGGCATCTCGCTGGCTGTCTGTCGTGGTGGCGTATTCGCCGTCGTCCCCAATTACCCGCTCTTCGGCGCCGAGTATGAGCGAGTCGGCCAGCGTCGGCGCGAAGTCGGCTGAGTACAGGAGCCGCGGCTCGAGTTCCTCGATCAGGGCGCGCGTTGGGCGTGGGTCAGGACGCTTCATGCTGGCTGAAAAGAAGGCGGAGAGATTACGCGGCATGTCTTATCGCTGAGCGTGCTCTTCCCGGATCAGCCACTGGCCTTTTTCAAGCACCATCAGTAGAGAATTGAGAGTGGAGGCGCGAGGGACGCCGTTTTTCTTGGGTTGCCGGAGGTTCACCCGAAGCGTGTCTTCAGTCAGGGACTGGAACCTTGCCTCACTGATGTGGTTACGCGTTCGGCTTGGCTTTTGGATGCTCGCTTCGCTTTGCTCTATCCAGGCGTGGCGACTGGGATAACTGCCTTTAAAGTCTTTTGTATAGGCGGCCAGGTAGCCGATCAGGTCCTGGCTTTCCCATGCGCGATGCCAGCGTTCGAGTGCGCGAATCGCGCCGTCTTCGATGTCGGTTGGGGCTGTGGACGGGGTGGCAGGTTGAGACGCGGATTCGCGTGTGGCCGTGCGCGATTCGGGTTGTGGCTTGACGGTTGTACGCTGCGTTGTGGAACCGATGGCAGGGTCGTCAAAGTTGACCTTGCAACGCGGACCCGCAGGAATCGCATGGTCAGGGTTGGGGAGGGCAAGCCGAACCCGAAAGGTATTGCTGGCGCCATCGATCACTTTATCAACCAGCTTGACCGTGGCCTCGACAGGAGACGCCCCCGGCAATTCCGGCATTACGCTGGCCACCATGCCAACCTTGATTTGCCCGAAGCGGTCCGCAGGCACCATCACTTCGACGTGCAGGGGGTCGATGCTGATGACGCGAGCAATTGATCGGTCTTCTACGCGTTCTCCGCTGGATAAATAGCGTTCAGCCACGATGCCGCTTATCGGGCTGACAATGGTGCGTTGAGCCAGTTGGCTTTGAGCCAGTCCCATTTCTCTTTCCCATACGTTGCGCTGTTCGCGTGTCTGGGCGAGTTTCTGCAGGGCGACGCGTTCTTCGGTGCGGGTCTTGTCGAGGGCCTGTTCGGAAACGAATTTTTTCTTGACCAGATCTTCCGCGCGCGCCGTGCTTTGTCGTGCAAACGCCAGCGCGGCGATGGCGGCCTGAACGTCAGCGTCGGCCCGGGCACGGCTTTTTGCGACATCGAGTGCGGCGCGTTCAATATCGTTGCGCAACACGGCGATGACCTGGCCCTTCTGCACCGTATCACCGCGCTCGACACGCATGGTTTCGATGACGCCGGTGACGGAGGTGCCAATTTCGGCCTGGCTGGACGGCTGGATCAGGCAGACCAGTGATGGTCCGGCTTGTGCAGGCAGTGCCGCATGCGTTAGGGCAGCCAGAATCAGGGTTCGGCCCAGGGGAAAGGCATTCATGATGCGATGCTCAGCTTGTGTGTAATTGAAGAACGATGGGCTTTTTGCCTGAGCAGTGCGGCGAAGTCGGGTGGGGCCAAAGGTCGGCTAAACAGATAACCCTGGAAATGGTCGCAGCCATCCGACTTTAAAGCGGCCATTTGCGCCGCGGTTTCAACGCCTTCAGCCGTGACCTTCAAACCCAGGCCGTGCGCCATGTTGATGACGGAGCTGACAATGGCGGCGCTACCCGAATCGTCTGGAAGGTCGCTCACAAACACTTGATCGATCTTGAGCTCGTCCAGCGGAAACCGCTTCAGATAAGACAGCGATGAATAACCCGTTCCGAAGTCATCCATAGACAACTGAACGCCCAGGTTCTTGATGGCGCGCAGCATGTCGATATTGGATTGAGCGTTCTCCATCAAGAGGCTTTCCGTCAACTCGATCATCAGGTTTTCTGGCTGGAGACCGCTGGCTTGCAAAGCGGACCGGATGATCGAAGGCATGTCGCCGCGTCGGAATTGCATGCTCGATACATTGACCGATACCGGTAGATTGCATCCGATCTTCTGCCATTTCACGGCTTCCTGGCAGGCGAGGTTCAACATGTCTTCACCGAGTGGCAGGATCAGCCCCGTCTCTTCCGAGAGCGGGATGAATTGTGCCGGGGAAACCTGGCCCAGCTCCGCGTGTGTCCAACGGGCCAGCGCCTCGGCACCGATGATTCGACCAGTGTTCAAATCCACCTTGGGTTGGTAATGCAATTCCAGCTCTTTGCGCTCGATCGACTTTCGCAGCGCGGTTTCCATGTTTAACCGCTCGAAAGACCGTGTATTGGTCTCGACAGAGTGGAAGGCGTAAGTGTTGCGGCCGTGTAGTTTGGCTTGGGCCATGGCGAGGTCGACATGGGTTAAAAGCGCAGACCCTTCCGACCCGTCTTGCGGGAACAGCGCAATCCCTACACTGATGGTGACGAAGAGTTCGAGCTTGCCCAGCGCCAGGGGTAATTTCATCGCTTCCAGCAAACGGCGCGCGATGAGGGAAGCATCTTCTGCATGGTTGATCTCGGAAGTCAGCACCATGAACTCGTCTCCGGAAAGTCGGGAGAGACTGATGCTGTCCTGGCCGCTGTTGAGCTGGCTGATGGTGTCGGATTCGCGAAGTGAGGTCGTCAGGCGGTGTGAGACGGCTTTCAATACTTTGTCGCCCACTTCGTGTCCGAGCGTGTCGTTGATCTGCTTGAAACGATCCAGACCAATTTGCAGCAGTGCGCATTGCTTGCTGTGTCGCTGCGCCAGCCTCAGGGTCCAGGACAATCGCTCCAGAAACAACTGGCGGTTCGGCAGGCCTGTCAGCCTGTCGTTATAAGCCAGTTGATCCTGATAAGCCTTGAACGCAAGCGCGTTCCGCAAACGCAGAACCAGCTCGCTGGGATCGACAGGTTTGGGCAGAAAATCGGTGGCGCCGAGTTCCAGGCTGTGGAGTTTGGTAGCTGCATCGCCGGCCGCTGAAAAAACAAGCACCGGTAGATAGCGAAGCAAAGGGTCGCTGCGAATTTCACCAAGTAATTCAAAACCGGATTTCCCCGGCATGCACAAGTCCAGTATCAGGATATCGGGTCGCTGCTTGAGGATGATGTCCAGTGCCTGCGTGGAGTCATTCGTGGTGATGAAGTGGCTGTAGCCGGCGTCTTCCAGAAATACTTGAACAACGTGAATCGTGGCCGGCTCATCATCGACGATCATGACCCTGGCGTCCTGCAAGGTCTGCATCGAGATCAGTCGTTCTGACGAGGCCGGCTGATCATGCTGGCGTCCCGGGGCGATATAGGCACTCACCTCACGCCCCCCACGCCCACAGCCTGACGCGTATCCAGCTCAGCGCCCGGTTGACCCCGTTGAGCAGCATCGAACGCTGATCGACTGCTATCTTGGCAAAGCCCTGCATCCCCGGACGCAAGGCCGGCAGCTCACC
>JAUXRY010000004.1 GCA_030679915.1 Thiobacillus sp. | reverse complement strand
GATCACCCCGCACCAGAAGTGGGGCATCCACAGCACTTACACCGACAACCTGCGCATGCTGACGCTGTCGCGCGGCGGCCCCCACGTCTGGGTGTCGGAGCCGGAAGCCAAGGAAGCCGGGTTGGTCGACAACGACTGGGTCGAAGTGTTCAACGTCAACGGCACGCTGACGGCGCGCGTTGTGGTCAGTCAGCGGGTGCCGCGCGGCATGTGTCTGATGTATCACGCGCAGGAAAAGATCATCAACGTGCCCGGCGCCGAGGTGAGCGGCTTCCGCGGTGGCATCCACAACTCGGTGACACGCACCATCACCAAGCCCACGCACATGATTGGGGGCTACGCGCAGCTTTCGTACGGCTTTAACTACTACGGCACGGTGGGTTCCAACCGCGACGAGTACGTGATCGTGCGCAAGATGAAAAAAGTCGACTGGATGGAAGGTCCGCTGGTCGAGCGCTAGCCTAATACAAGCAGCTTTTGAGGGCTGGCGTCTCCCGCCGCCCTCCCCGTACCACCTCTCTCCGGTGCGGGTTTTTTTATAACGAACAGAGGCATGGGCCTCTGTCATGCAAGGAGTTAAACATGAAAGTGCGTGCTCAAATTGCGATGGTGCTGAACCTCGACAAGTGCATCGGCTGCCATACCTGCTCGATCACGTGCAAAAACGTGTGGACCTCGCGTGAAGGTATGGAATACGTATGGTTCAACAACGTCGAATCGAAGCCCGGCATCGGCTATCCCAAACAGTGGGAAAACCAGGACATCTGGAACGGTGGCTGGAAACTCAAGGGCGACGGCAAGTTGGAGCCGCGCCAAGGCAGCAAACTGAAAATCCTCGCCAACATCTTCGGCAATCCCAACCTGCCGGAGATCGACGACTACTACGAGCCCTTCACCTTCGACTACCAGCACCTGCAAAAGGCGCCATTGTCAGAAACGCCGCCGACGGCGCGCCCGATCTCGGCCATTACCGGCGAGAAGATGGAGAAGATCAACTGGGGTCCCAACTGGGAAGATGACCTCGGTGGCGAGTTTGCCTCGCGCAGCCGCGACAAGAACTTCGACAACGTGCAGAAGGAAATGCACTCGACGTTTGAAAACACCTTCCTGATGTATCTGCCGCGCTTGTGCGAGCACTGCCTCAATCCAACCTGTGTGGCTTCGTGCCCCTCCGGCTCGATCTACAAGCGCGAGGAAGACGGCATCGTATTGGTCGATCAGGACAAGTGCCGCGGCTGGCGCATGTGTATCTCCGGCTGCCCTTACAAAAAGATTTACTACAACTGGAAAAGCGGCAAGGCAGAAAAATGCACCTTCTGCTATCCCCGCATCGAAGCCGGCCAACCCACGGTGTGCTCTGAATCCTGCGTCGGCCGCATTCGCTACCTTGGTGTGATTCTGTATGACGCCGACCGCATCGAAGAAGCGGCCAGCGTCACTGACCCGAAGGAGCTGTACGAAGCGCAGCTGAAGATTTTCCTCGACCCCAACGATCCGGCGGTGATCGCCGCCGCACGCGCCGAAGGCGTCCCGGAAGCCTGGATCGAATCTGCTGCGAAGTCGCCGGTCTACAAGATGGCGATCGACTGGAAGATTGCCTTCCCGCTGCATCCCGAATACCGCACGCTGCCGATGGTGTGGTACGTGCCGCCGCTGTCGCCCATCCAGGCTGCAGCCGAGTCCGGAAAAATGGGCATGAACGGCATCATTCCCGACACCCAATCGCTGCGCATCCCGATCACCTACCTCGCCAACCTGCTCACCGGCGGCAAGGAAAAACCGATCGTCACCGCGCTCGACCGCTTGCTGGCGATGCGTGCCTACATGCGAGGCAAGTCGGTGGAGGGCGTGCCAAATATCGCCGCGCTCGACCAGGTGGGCCTCACTTCCGCCCAGGCCGACGAAATGTACCGCTACCTGGCGATTGCCAACTACGAAGACCGCTTCGTCATCCCCAGCACGCACCGCGAAGAGGCGATCAACACCTTCGAAGAAAAATCGAGCTGTGGTTTCACCTTTGGCAATGGCTGTTCGGACGGCGTGTCCAAACCCAGCCTGTTTGGCAACCGGAAAAACTCGGTCCCGGTCGACCTGTCGCAACTGCACGCCAAGAAGAAAACCGGTTAAGGAGATTCAAGATGAAAACATTCAAAGTTATATCCCTGTTGTTGTGCTATCCGGAATCCGACTGGCTGGCAGCATTGCCTGAACTCGAAGCGGCTTTGGCAGAAGAAGCCGAGTCCAATGGCCAGGCTGCCCCACAGATGGCGCCCCTGTTTGCGCAGCTGCGCGAAACCCAACTGATCGCCTTGCAGGAAAGCTACGTCGCCACATTCGACCGCAACCCCTCGCATTCACTGCATCTGTTCGAACACATCCACGGCGAATCGCGCGATAGGGGCTCGGCGATGATCGATCTGCTGCAGGAGTACTGGAAGTATGACTTCGACGCCAGTGCATCAGAGTTGCCCGATTACGTGCCGCTGTTTCTTGAATTCCTGTCACTGCTGCCTGACGAAGAGGCACTCGCGCTATTGGGAGATGCCGTGCATGTGATCGCCACCATCGGCCGCAAGCTCGACGCCAATGGCAGCCCCTATGCCACCGCATTCCAGGTGCTGGAAGCGATGTCACCGGTTGTGGCGCAGGAACTGACCGAACCGCCGGTGCACGACATGGATGAAGCCATGGAAATGTTCGGCCCAACGATGGATGGTGTCGAACCGTTAATGAATCCTGGCGCGCAGGTGTCGGTGGTTCAAATGCCGACTTCGCGTCGACAAGCGGCTGCAGCCACCACTCATTAACCCCGGCTTAATTGATTACTGGAGGATCTGGACATGTCCAATCTGCATAATTTGTTGTTCGGTATTTACCCGTACATCGCACTGTCGATTTTCTTTCTCGGCAGCCTGATCCGGTTCGACCGCGAGCAGTACACCTGGAAGAGCGATTCATCGCAAATGTTGCGACTCAAGCAGTTGCGCCTCGGCAGCAATCTGTTCCACATCGGCATTTTGTTCCTGTTCTTTGGCCATGCTGCAGGATTGCTGACACCGCACTGGCTGTATGAATCGTTAGGCTTATCCACCCCCAACAAGCAGATGCTGGCGATTATTTCCGGCGGTCTGGCGGGCCTGGCCTGTCTGGCGGGCGTCGTCATTCTGCTGCATCGGCGCCTGACTGATCCTCGCATCCGCGCCACCAGCAAACCGATGGATATCTTCATCATGGTGTGGATTCTGGTCACACTGCTGCTCGGCCTGATTTCCATCCTGTACTCGCTGCAACATGCCGAAGGCGGCGTGATGCTGGCGCTGGGTGCATGGGCGCAACACATCGTGACCTTCCGCGCCGGCGCAGCGGAATTCATCGTGAGTGTGCCGACGATCTACAAAATCCACCTGTTTTTTGGCATGACACTGTTTGTCCTGTTCCCGTTCTCGCGGCTGGTACACGTGTGGAGCGGATTTGCTTCGGTGAGTTACGTGACGCGCGCCTGGCAGCTGGTGCGTCCGCGCAGCTGAGTCCGTGACCCAAACGAATTAAGGAGACTGAAATGACGCATGTTGTCATCCTGGGTGCAGGAATCGCTGGTGTGACCGCGGCCTATGCCCTGAAAGCAAAGCTGGGCCCGCAAGATGAAGTGACCGTGGTTTCCGACAAACCCTACTTCCATTTTGTGCCGTCCAACCCGTGGGTGGCCATGGGGTGGCGCGAGCGCACCGATGTGGCATTCCCGATTGGCCCGTATCTTGAGTCGCGTGGCATCAAGTTCATCCACAGCGGCGTCAAGCGTATTCAGCCCGACGTCATACAGGTTGATCTGGAAAATGGCGATGTGTTGTTCTACGATGCGCTTCTGATCGCCACCGGTGCGACGGGCATGTCTGAAGATGTCCCGGGGCTGGCCGAGCACACCCAATCCGTCGTCCACATCGACCAGGCCGAGCGTGCGCATGCTGCCTACCGTGAGTTTGTCCGCCATCCCGGACCCATCGTAATCGGTGCAGCTCCGGGGGCAAGCGTGCTGGGGCCCCTCTATGAATATGCCTTTCTGGTCGACGCCGACCTCAAGCGCCGCAACATCCGAGATCGGGTCTCCATCACGCTGGTGACACCGGAACCATATCCAGGTCACCTCGGCCTCGGTGGCGAAGGCGGCAGCCGGGGCGCGGTCACCGCAGCACTCGTCGACACCAAAATCGGCGCGATCTGCAACGCGCGCACGGTACGCGTAGACAAGGACACCATCCAGATTGTGGAACTTGATACGGCCGGAAAGGAAAAGCAGACCCACAGCCTGCCCTACGCTTATTCCGTGTATTGGCCTGCATTTGGCGGCGTTTCAGGTGTGCGTAATGCGAGCGGATTGGTCAATGAACGCGGATTGGTTGTGGTGGACGAGTATCTGCGCAACCCGGATTATCCCAACGTGTTCGCCATCGGCGCCTGCGTGGCGCAACCATTTGTCATCAACACGCCGGTTCCGATTGGGCCACCTGACTCGGTTTATTCGATCACCAAAGCCGGTGAAATCGCAGTGCAAAACATGCTGGCCCAATTGGGCGACGACCCGCTGGTGAGTTATGTGCCGCAACATGCCAAGTGGCTAAGCGATATGGGCAACACCGGTGCGGCCTATCTGTCCGAACCGCAGGTGCCTTTGCGCGATATCAACTGGATGCGCCAGGGTCGCTGGGTCCATCAGGCCAAGGTCGATTTCGAAAAGTATTTCGTCAACAAAATTCGCCTCAAGCCAACTGGACAAGCGCCTTCGATTGCCTCAAAAGTGGCCAGCGTGATGAGCCGCATACTCGAAACCGATCAGGCATCGAGCACGACATCGACTTCATCGGGAAGCGGTAGCGCACTGGAAATTCATCTACCCAAGGATCCCAGCTTTGAACTCCGTGCGCTGGCTCGATCGGTAGGTCGTGACCCCAATGCGCTGGCCACCGAGTTGCTGGCCGCCGCCGTGGCGGACGCCAAGTCATATCTGAACGAAGCCGGCGTCGAATCGTTGGCGCTATCCCGGCGTGAGCTTCTGGTTGAAGACCTACCGGAACGTCAGCCCGGGGTCGAATTTCACGGGGGCGGGACCTGATTTGTCCCGCATTCACTGAGCCATTTTTGAACCGACCTCACAGGAGATTCCCAGCATGAGCACCGACATACCCGAACGCGACGCAGAAGGTTATCTGGTTGACCCCGGCGACTGGAACGATGATGTGGCCAAGTTGTTGGCTGCGGAAGAAAACCTCACACTCAACGACGACCACTGGGACGCTATCCGTTTCATGCGCGACTTTTACGAAGAAAACCAGGTCGCAGCCGACGCCCGTTTCGTCATCAAGCATTTGGCCCAGCGCATGGGAAAAGAGGCGCACAAGAAGCTCTTCGAGCTGTTTCCATACGGCTATGTGAAGCAGGCCTGCAAGATTTCCGGGATGCGGCGACCACGTGCCTGGAGCACGGGTTGAACACCCGCAACCGATCCTCTGACGACAACCCTTTATGCCCTTGCTTTCCATAGACGACCCGAAGCAACACCCAATCAACAGCGGTTGGGCGCCGTTCGCCCTGGGATTTCGGCCATTTTTTCTGGCAGCGGGGCTCTACGCTGTGCTGATGATGGCCTTATGGCTGCTTGTGTTGCGTGGCAGCCTTCACGTCGGCAGCCTGTCACCGCTGGTCTGGCACGGCCATGAAATGCTGTTTGGTTTCGCCGTGGCCGTGATTGCCGGTTTTCTGCTCACCGCCGCACAGAACTGGACCGGCATCCGCACCCCATCCGGCCTGCCACTCGCTGCGCTGTTTCTGCTGTGGCTGGTGGGCCGCCTCAGCTTTCTGATTCCGGGCCTGCCCGCGGGGCTGGTCGCGTTGATCGATCTGTCATTCCTGCCCGTGCTGGCGTTGACGCTGGCGTGGCCGATCATGAAGGCGAAGCAACTGAGCAACGCCCCCTTCCCCATTCTGTTGCTGGCGCTGACGGTGGCCAATGCGCTGGTGCATCTGGACGCACTCGGCTGGACGACCGGCACCGCAAAAACCGGCCTGCACCTGGCCGCCTATGTGGTAGTGACCATCATTGTGATAATGGGTGGGCGGGTGATTCCCAGCTTCACCGACAACAAGCTGCGCACCCGCGCCCGGCGCTGGAAAACCATCGAGTGGCTGGTTCCGGTCGCCACCATCAGCGCGCTGCTGGCCGTGCTGATTGCGCCCAATTCACTCGTCACTGCGCTATTCGCCGCCATCGCTGCCGGGGTACATTTCACCCGGTTGGTGGGCTGGTACACCCGCAAATTCTGGTCAGAACCCCTGCTGTGGATTCTGCATCTGGGCTATGCCTGGATTGCGCTCGGCTTTGCGCTGCTTGCCTTGTCTGCGGCAGGCATTGACGCTGCGGCCGGCAGTTCGCTACATGCCTTCACCGCCGGCAGCATTGGTGCGCTGACTCTGGGCATGATGGCGCGCGTCTCGCTTGGGCACACTGGGCGCATGCTGGAACCCTCACCCGTGATGACGTGGGCCTTTGTAGCCATCAATCTCGGGGCGCTGATCCGTGTCGTGGTGCCGCTGTTTTTCCCGGCGACTTATTCGCAAGGCATGACCCTGGCCGGGCTGATGTGGATGGCCGCATTTGGTTTGTTCGCCGCGATCTACACGCCCATCTTGCTGCGCCCCCGGGTCGACGGCAAACCGGGCTGAGTCGCGTGGTCGCACATTGACGTGTGCGGCCTAAGCAGTGCAGGCTTGGGCCTTATCCGTTTTCTGTCACCTCTTTACACCCATGTCCATTTGTTCGCATTGCCCGCGCTGGCTCATCCTGTTTGTCTTGTCGTCTTCCGCTCTGGCCGCAGCGCCCGACGGCGTGGTAGCCGTGTCACATCCTGCGGCCGCCGCGGCTGGCGCGCGCATGCTGGCGCAGGGCGGCAACGCCATCGACGCCGCTGCCGCAGTGCAGTTCGCACTCAACGTGGTTGAGCCGCAATCGTCCGGCATCGGCGGCGGTGGCTTCATGCTGGTTCACCTAGCCAAAACCGGCCAAACAGTCATCGTCGATTCACGCGAACAGGCACCTGCCGCCGCCCGCGCCGACATGTTTGCGCCCGATGGCTTGCCGATGCTGTTTCCCCTGGCGTCGACCAGTGGCCTGGCAGTTGGTGTTCCCGGCACCCTGCGTGGGGTTGATACTGCGCTGCGCCGCTGGGGCACGATGAAGCTGGCGGCGACAATGGCGCCGGCGATTGAACTGGCCGAACGCGGCTTTCGCGTCAACCGCTTCATGGCGGAAGACATCGCCCACGACGGCGGTCGAACCCAACTGCAACCCGAAACCGCTGCGACGTTTCGACCCGGCGGCGTGCCGCTTGTCGAAGGCGATTGGCTGGTGCAGCGTGATTTGGCCAAAACCCTGAAACGGATCGCAGCCAAGGGGCCGGACGTGTTCTATCGCGGCCCGATGGCGCGGGCCATCGTCAAAGCGCAGCAGCGCACGCGTGACGAAATGGGCGCGGCAGGCCAAGGCCGCATGACGCTGGCCGACCTGGCGAGCTACCAGGTGGCGATCCGTAAACCGCTGATGGGCCACTACCGTGGCTGGACACTGGCCGGCATGCCGCCGCCCTCCTCCGGCGGACTGACCACCGTTCAAATGTTGAACCTGCTCGAACGCTTTCCGCTGGGTGATACCCAGCAGGGATTTGGCTTCGGCAGCCCGAAAACAATGCACGTCATGATCGAAGCCATGCGCCTGGCCTTTGCCGATCGCGCGGTGTGGATCGGTGATGACGACGCCGTGCCGGTGCCGCAAACCGGCCTGTTGCATCCCGACTATCTGGCCAATCGCAGCGCATTGATCAATCCCGACAGCCGCATGATCACGCCGCAGGCTGGCAATCCCCTACCCTGGGATACGTCCATCACCGCAAGACCAAAAGCATCGCAAACCCATCAGGAAAGCCCCCACACCACCCACTTTTCCATCGTTGACCGCTGGGGCAATGTGGTCAGCTACACCAGCACCATCGAAACCACCTGGGGCTCGGGCATCACCGTGCCGGGCTATGGATTCCTTCTCAACAACGAACTGACCGATTTCAATTTCATGCCCACGGTTGATGTTGCAGCAGGCAACCCCGGTGCCAACGACGTTGCCCCCGCCAAACGTCCCCGCTCCAGCATGGCACCCACCTTGTTACTCAAGGATGGCAAGCCGGTCGCCGCCTTCGGTTCGCCCGGTGGCGCAACCATCATCAACTCCGTGTTCAACGTCACCCTCAACCTGATCGACCACGGCATGACCCTGCAACAAGCCATCAACGCCCCGCGCCTGTCCGTCACTCACGCAGCAGGCCAGGTCAGTTGCGAAGGCGGCGCGCCCTTCATGCAACCCGCTTTCAGCGTTGCCACACAGGACGCCTTGCGCACACGGGGACATATCGGTTTGGGTGAGATAGGTACAGAAGGATGTGAACAAACCATCGGTTCGGTGCAGGCGGTTGTCATGGACCTTGCAACCGGAACGTACAACGGTGCTGCCGATCCACGCCGCGAAGGGACCGTGATCCGGGTCAAACCGGCGGTGGCCTTGCCGAATTGGCCGCTTTAACCAGCAGCCCGCACAAAGACTGCGAATAAATGGTGTCTACCTTATCCCGTATTCCACTGGCTCGACGACCTCGTGTTCAGTAGGCATTCTGCATTTGAGTCCGAGGAGATGTCTACTCCAGCAACATGCTGACCCGGTCTCGTCCATGGGACTTGGATTGGTACATGGCTTCATCTGCGCGTGACAAGACTTCTGCCATGGTCTCGCCGGTCCGCGCGGCCGTCACACCGAAGCTGGCCGTAATACGCATTTCGGATTGCGCAATTCGGATGTGCTTGGTTGCTTCGCGTATCCGTTCTGCCAGGGCGGCAGCTTCCTCGATCGCGGTGTTGGGCAACAACACCACGAATTCTTCCCCCCCGTAGCGAGACACAAAATCGCTAGTGCGGAAACCAGCACTGAGATGGTGCGCAAACGCTTTGAGCACAGCGTCGCCCATCGCATGTCCATATGTGTCGTTTACATTTTTGAACCAGTCGATGTCGATCAGGATGATGGATAAATGCTGGCCATAGCGCGCCAGTCGATCCATTTCCATGGACAGCCTGTCATCCAGATGCCGGCGATTTGCTATACCAGTGAGCGGGTCGATGAGCATCAGTTCGCGGATGTGCATCTCGCTTTGTTGCAATTGCATATAGGCTGATTCGCGATCCTTAACGAAGTAATGCAGCATGACTGCGATAAGGATGAGCCCGCAGCCGAGGTTCAGCAGAAAGAAAATGGTATTGAGCACGTCCGGCATCGGCCGTGCTTGTGCAGCAAAGGTCAGGTCAAACACTGCCGAAATGACGAGCAGGATGAGAAAGGCCAGCATCCAGCGAGTGGCCGCTTTCAGATCGATAAAAAACACGGCGGCCAAGGGTGCAAAAAAGGCCCAGATCACCACCGCGCTGCCGTTGGCAAAACCGCCCAAACTCCACATCAACAGGAAAGGCAGTAGCAGAATCAGCCATTGCTGACTGGCGCAGAAGAAGCCAAAACGCTTGGTCTTGAAAAAATACAGGGTGCTGCTGAAGGAAATGACGGTATAGCCGAGCGGGATGGCGCCGGAAAGCAGGTAGCCGTTGTATATATAGAAACTTCCCCAGAATATGGCCAGCAAGGCAATACTGGTGGACGTGATTGTCATCACCGCTTTTTTAAGGCGGAGGTCTTCCGAATCGTCGAGCGTCACACCCAATAAGGGCCAGCGCCGGAATAAACCTTGTGGCGGAAACTCTGTCATGCGGCAGCCATCTTGAGCTGGCCCGATAAATGAGTTGAATACGATTGATATCGGCATCCCATTCAGAATATGAAGTGCCGGAATAACAGGCCGGACAAAATTACTCGCGGAGAAAAGTTAACCGACAACAGAGTCACGACAAGGGAAGGATACGAGGTTTTACATTGATTGAAAGGTGTTATTACAAGGCCTCGTTGGTGCAACGGCTCTGCCGATCCGCGCCGCGAAGGTACGGTGATACGGATCAAGCCGGCGGTCGCCTTGCCGAACAGCCAGCGGTAAAACCTGCAAGTGACGTTCACCGTTGTTTTCTGGCGGAAAGGTGATCGCCCATTACAGACATTTATCGGGATTATAGTGACGCGCCTTTGAAGCCCGCGCCCCCATATGATCTACATTGACGTCATGACTCTGCGCGAGCTCACTGGCGACGCAAACTAACTGAAAGCACCTCATGCTCAGACTCAAATTCTCAATTGAACTGAATTACGAAATCGACCCACCCGGCTGCGATTTTATTTTCAGCATCCATGCCGCACAAACCCCACACCAGATTGTGGTGGGCGAATCGCTGAGTATCAGCCAGAGCCTGCCGTCCAACATGTACACCGATCCGGTGACACACACGCGCTTTTTGCGGCTAAAGGCGTTTGCCGGGCCACTGACTGTTCGCTACGACGCCACCGTGGACCTGGACCATCACACTGCGCAACCATTGCAGCTTGGCGAGGTGGCGGTGGCCAACCTGCCAGGGGCCGTGCTGCCCTACATCTATCCCAGCCGATATTGTCAGTCTGACCGGCTGTACCGGCTGGCGATCAAGGAGTTTGGGCAATTGCAGCAGGGTTATGGACGTGTTCAGGCCATCCGCGACTGGGTAATGAACCGAGTCAGTTTCATCTCCAACTCATCCACCGGCAACACGAGCGCGGTCGATACCCTGGTGGAAGAGGTCGGCGTGTGCCGCGACTTTGCCCATCTGATGATTGCCCTGTGCCGGGCAGTCAACATCCCGGCCCGCTTTGTAACTGGTATCGACTATGGTGCAGACCCGGTCCTGGGACCAACCGACTTTCATGCTTATGTGGAGGTATATCTGGACAACCGCTGGTATATCTTCGACCCTTCCGGCGTTGCCATCCCGATGGGTTTTGTGCGCTTTGGCACCGGCCGCGATGCGGCCGACTCGGCTTTTGCCACTATGTTCGGTGGTGTGCGCGGGACAGCCCCGGTTATACAAATCGAGGCCATCCCCAATGCGCAGGGCGTGTTAATGGTTCCCCAGCACGTGCCGTATGCGCTGTCCACCGACGGGCAACTAGAGCGAAATTGAAGTCAGATCCGCAAGAATTAAAGGTTGTGTAACTTTATTTGCATACATGGCCCGAATCTGATGATTCACGTTTGAATCAAGACCCCCTTTCACAACTAAATCAGTGATGCTCTGTAAAGGCCGAGAAGGCGCCGGGTGAGATCACCGCCATGATGGTATGTTCATCGGCCTGGCCGGCCGTTGAGAGCTCGCTGCTCGGGCGGCCACACCTCTTCGCATTGCAGCCGTTCGAACATTGCCAACGGAAGAATAAGTGGTGAAAGGACTGAGCGGCCGCTTATCGAAAACCGCTACTCACCCTTTCGACCCTAAGCGGAAACTGGCCGGTTAGGAAAGCAGACGTTTAACCTAGAGGTAAGGGGCGCCGCTCCTGCGCGCCCTGGCCGCAGGGTTAGGGCCCATTTTGCCTAGCAAGCTTTAATTGCTGTGAAAGTCTGGTCATTCCAATAACCAGGAAAAAAGGGCCCCATGCCTTCATTTCGATTTTAAATAATGGAATTGCTAAAGCGAAAATCAAAATAGAGGACCCAGTAATTAGCTCAATTACGGCGATGCGTTTTATGTACTTTGCTGGGTTCTTCAGTTTTCCCTGCCATGGCCCAGTTGCAAACTTAAGGTCTCTCTTCATGCCCAGCCGATAGGCTTTCCAAATAAAGTACCCACCGATTACCCAAATCGATAAGTAAGCAATGAGTGCTATCCACAAGACATCATTCATACAGGGGGCCAGTGATGTTGTGACCTAGCGTAGGGGTGACCGGCGCTACGCAGCTTCATCGCGCAGCGTCCAGAGAGTTAAGCGAACGGGGTCGATCGCCGGGAGGCGAGCCTATTGGTAGCACTTTGCAAACACCGGTTTGGTCTTCTTTAAAACTACGATATTGCGAGGATAGGTTCCTGAACTGTCAGTTTCCCCTAGGCTTACCATCGGGTCGATGACCTTAAGCTTTACCTTTTCCGACCAGCACTCAAATTCTTTGTCGTAGGCTGGCTTTGGCCCACTGAGTTTTTTGTAGTCAGCGTCACTTCCGAGCTTGAATTCGCAAAAATTTCTTAGGAATGCGGGCTCGTCCGGGATGTCACACTTGGTGGCGAATGAAAGGTCGCCCCCATCGCTTGGTTCCATTCCAGCCATCCCGGTTAGTATGATTTGACCGGAAAGATAGATTTCACCGTAAGGCATGTTGCCATCCTTATCGTAGTAATCGAGAGATGCCTTTTTTTTAGCTAAATCAATCCAACGGCCTAAAGTGTCGCGTAGCCCGCATATCGCTTCAACACGCAGTCCGCGCGGCGGCGTGACTTCTAGGTTTAACAGGTCGTTTCCGCAATAGCAGGGAACTGACCTTTCCCAGCTTTTAGACCACTCAGCCGATAGGGTGGCGCACTTGTTGCTCTTTGGATTGGCATCTGCGCCAATTGCAGCCAGAAGCAGCAATACTGCCATCGCCAAACGTTCCATTTAACTCCCCTTGGCTCGCCTAACAGTTATTCACCAGACACACCGGTCCGCATTATCAAAATTCGCAAAGCATACTGATGCGCCGTAATTACCATTTTTTAATGGTCGGTTCATCGAGGCTGCCTGTCCCCATCTGCAATGATAATCCGGACGGAATGTCTGCTGTGGGAGAAATGCTGAAATGACGGCTCCTGGCCGATTGTACGCATCCAACATGACCCCCTGAAAGCGGCCGTCCGCGACTCGGCAACACAATCAGACTCCCATCAACCACGAAGGAGTCTGATGCGGCGAACCCGTTTGGCCGCGAATAGCGGCCTTCTGTAAATGGATGCCATCTTGTTCCAAGCTTCGAAATGATAGGGGTTTGCGGTCAATTTATTTAGTACCAGGATCTTTGCTTCCCGAGTCACTGGCCGAGAATCTGGCTGCAATTCATCTGCGGGCGAAGCGGCGTAGCTGGGGAATAGCACAATTTTCTGTATCTACTACGATGATCGGATAGGTTGCGCTGGCGTTTTGACTGGGTGGGCTTTGTTTTGAATTTATTCGAGCCTGGAACCTTTGATTTTCCGGTCTTCATCCATCTGGCGCGCGGCATGAGCGTGGCGCAGATCGCCGAGAACCTGAAGCTGTCGCCCAGCACGGTCTGCACGCACCTGTACCATGTGAAGCAGAAGCTGGGCGCCAACAACCAGCCCGAGCTGACCTTGCTGGCGCGGCGCTGAGAGCTCATCCAGGTGTAGGAAGTTGTAGCGCCGGGTAAGCACCAGATGCATTGACGCTGTCCGGAATCCTGCGTAAGACCACCCGGCGGTTTGGCTTCGCATGGGCATCGTGTCCCGTGCCCCCTGAAAGGACGCTGTCATGGCCGAAGACTCCCTCCCATTGCCGATCGAGATTCCCTGGAAGCTCGCCTCCACGACACAACCGCTGGCGGCCGGAGAGCCGGCGCAGACCACGCTGTCGCTTTTCTTCTACGAGCCCGACGAAGAACTACTAACCGCCCAGTTCCCCGACGAAAAACTTGTGTTTCTAAAGGTGACGGCGTCCATCTCGCCAGCTTCGTTCCCCGCCAACCTGTCACGGGTGGCGGCCAGCTTCCTGGGTGAAGGTATCCCCTGCTTCCATTTGCTGCTGGACATGAAAATCCGCAACGCGGCCGGCGAGCTGGGCACGATCAGGCCCTACTTCCACGCCGCCGCGCCGCTGAACCGGCGCATGATCCAGACCGGCGTGGTCGGCGGCGAGACGTTCGAAGGCGACTCCGAAGCTCAGGCTGTCGGCAAGAGCGGAAGCCAGATGTTCGAATCACTGAAGAGCCATTCCAGCACGACTTCGGCGGGCGGCTCGCTGGGCTTGAGCCTGGGGCCGGTGTCGATCGGCGGCTCGGTGAGCGGCAGCAGCACTGACGTCAGCAGCAACCGCGCCGTGTCGCAAGTGGTGGACACCACCACCCGCCAGGCCGCCGAAGAGCGGCGCGAGTTGTTCAGCCACAGCACCAGGGTCGAAAACATCTTGACCCTGCTGAACGCCAAGTACGTGGGCACGCCGCATCTGAGCTTTTCGCTGATGCCGCAGCCACTGCAACTGCTGTCCATCGACCCGTCGGACCCGAACCTGTGGTTCCAGCAACTGCTGGCCCGGCGGTCCAGCGGCATCGAAGGTATTCAGGAATTCACCGCCGTCGTCGTGGTGCCGCGGGGCACCGACTTCTGCGTCAGCGCAAGGCTGCGCCGCGTGTGCCTGCTCGACAGCCCGCCCGGGCCACTGTCGTTCGACGAGCGCTTCGACCGCAACCTCAACCTGCTGCAGCTGTTCCGCATGGTGCAGTACCTGAACCGCACCTTCCCACCCGGCACACCGCTCGAAGACCTGGACGTCGACATCATCGGCGGATTGAGCGGCGGCAGCTTCCGCCGGCCGGTGGTGGAGCTGTGGGCCCTCAGGCTGGGGGAAAGTCTGATCGAGGCGATCATCGTGTCGCCCAGCACGCAGGCCGGCGTCACTGTGCGCGGCAGCGCCAACTACAAGCACATGTTCGAAGTCTGGCTCGACACGCTGCGTGACGAGTACGAACGCGAAGCGGCCCGCTCACCGCTGGAACGCGGGGTCCTGTTCGGCGAGAACCGCTTGCTGGAAACCTGTTTCGCGCAAGGCGTGGAAAGTGGCGCCATCACAGTGACCAGCGGTAACGCCACGGTCAGCCCGTTATTTCGCGTCGATCTTCCGCGCGGCCTGTTCGACATCGGCGGCGTCAAGTCGCTGTCCGCATCGACGTCGACCAAGAGCCGCGCCATCGAGACCGCGACGCGCTGGAACGCCATCGAAAATCAACTGGCCGCCGTGCTGTCCAACCGCATCGAACTGCCGCAAAAGGCGCTGGCAGTAGACGACCCCAAGGTGCTGGGCGTGCTGCTCGACACCTGGTCCAAGCTCAGTGTCGACGATGAACGCAACCTCGGCTTCGAGCAGGCAGCCGCCGCGTTGCACTTGGGCGACGCGCAACGCCGCCAGCTCAAGTCGGCCGGTGCCACCGACCTGAAGGGCATCGCCGCGGCGCTGAAGGCTGCGCCCGAACTCGAACGCCACGATGCCGAGGTCGAGCGACTGCGCCTGATCTTCAAGAACCGCAAGGTCGGCGGCACGCCGCCTGATCTCGTCAAGTTCTCGCTCTCGTCCAAGGCGGGGCAGGACATCGCCAAGGCCATCGGCACGGGCCTGGCCAAGCACCCTGCCCGCGGCCTGCACGACTGAACCGACCATGCCGGCGCGCAGGCTACCGAGGCGACTCCAGCTGGGGCCCGTGGTCGGCCACACCGATGACGGCTCCGCGCGCATCTGGATCCAGGTCCGGGCCCTTGACGACCCGGCGCAGTATGCTCTGCGGGTGGAAGGGGTCGGGTTGTTCCCGTTCGTCAGCACCGAGTTCGGCACGGTCGAATTCGGCACGGCCATCGCCACGGCCGTCGGACTGCAGTCCGACCTGCGCTACCGCTATCGCGTGACGCGGCGCAGCCGCTTCATTGCCGGCGCCAGTGGCACATTCCGGACGCTGCCACCGCCCGCGTCCATGACCAACCTGTTGTTCTGCGCCGTATCGTGCAACCTGGCCGAGACCGACGGCGCCTGGTTGCAGCTCGGTGACTTTGTCGAGCGCTCCCAGCCCTCGTTCCTGCTGATGATGGGCGACCAGGTCTATCTGGACGAAGACAAGCCCGACATCTTCGACGAGCACGTGGATTCCGACCCCGCAACGCGCCGCAAGGCGATGGCCGAGAAGTACCGCGCAAGCTGGTCGCGCGCCGCGGTCGCCAAGGTGCTGGCCAACCTGCCCACCTACATGGTCTGGGACGACCACGACATTCGCGACGGCTGGGGCTCGTCGGCCGGCGACAGCCCAACCTTGGCGGCGCAGCATCCCCGCGGCGCGAAGATCTTCCGCAAGACCAACGCCTACTTCGAGGATGCGCGCGACGTCTATTGGCATTTCCAGGGCTGCCACAACCCGCAGCCCGGCGACTACCGCGACCTGGCCTTGCCTGGCGTCCCGGACCCGGCCTTCCCCAACTACATCGCCGCACCGCCCCCGCACGGGCAACGGTTGGCGATGCCGTTCGTCTTTCGCTGCGGCCGCCTGATGCTGCTGGTGCTGGACAGCCGCGGCGAGCGCGACGTGTTCCGCAAGCAATACCCGATCCTCGGCGCGCGGCAGTGGCAGTTCATCGACGAGGTGCTCACCCGCCTGCCGGCCGATGCGGACGCGCTGGCCATCGTCACCTCCACGCCGATCGCGTCGCAAGACCCGGACGGCCAAGTGCAGCGGCTGTTCGGCACGCGCAGCGACGACGTCGATGCCTTCAAGCGCGGCGACGAGGAGGAGTTGTTCCATCCGAAGTCGACCGAGGACATCGATCAGTTCATCCTGGCTGCGATGGGCGCCCGGCTGTCGCGCGCGGCGGGCACGCAGTTCAACCTGGGCAACTTCAAGGTGTCCAACATCGACGAAGCGCGCGACCAGTGGAGCCACCGACTCGCACGGCCGGAACAGATGGACCTGCTGCGCAAGGCGGCGGCGGCACGCATGGCCAATCGCAGTTCGTCAGGGCGCGAGCTTCTCTTCCTCTCGGGCGACATCCACATCGGCTGCACCTTCGAGATTTCGCTGTCCCAACCAAGCTACAAAGCGCTGTCGCTCACCTCGTCCGGCATCAGCGCGGTGGAAGACGTTCAGCCGCTGATCGGCATCTTCGTCGACCAGGAATTCAGCCTGGGCAAGGGCATCCGCTCGACGCTGGGCAACGTGGTCAACCAGTTCAACTTCGGGGTCGTGCAGGTCCAGCCCACCGGCCGTGGCGCCAAGGTCCTGGGCACCGTGGCGCACGAAGGCAATTCGTTCGCCGCGGGCCTGGACCTGAAGGACATTCTGTAGAGGCCGCTCCCTGCCTACCTCGCGACGAAGTTGAGATTGTACGACGGCAGGAAACTGCCGTATGTTCCGTCGGCCCGCAGGCTGTTGCTGGGCGCCGCGACCCCTCGGGTGGACAGCACCGAGGCTGCTGGGCAGCAGCACGTCGGTGCCGCCGTTCTTCATCCACACTCGAGGGATCGGCACGTTGGCGGCCAGCACCTACTACAATCAAAGGGGCCGGGTTGCCGCTATCTGCCGCTGAACAGACTTTCGACGAACATGCTTCGACCGACTCTTCCTGGCCGGACTCCATCGGTCACGACTGCCTCCTACCGACCCACAAGAGCCACACGGCCTTCGATGCTTTGACGGTCGGCTATCTGGTGGTGGAGCCGCCATTTAAAAATTCGAGGTAGATGCCAGGTCATTGGCCTCAACGGCCATTCGCGTGCCAGCCAGTCTCGGTCGGCAATGTGTCGGTTATCGGCCACTCGACCGTGAATCACGTTGAACGGCAGCTTCCCGATCTGACGAACTCACACTTTCGACCCAGAAGAGACGGTCGGGGTTTATTCACTGAACGTCTGTTGATGCGACGAAAGCGGCCTAATTCAAATCCCATCCCGAACTTTTAATAGATAGTTGAGCATCCTGAACGGGTGCATAATCCGTCTGCCGCCGGTCTCCTTTTTCATAACGTAATATAGAGACCGGGCACTGAAAAGACTGATAAAAATCATCGAGATAAAACACCATAATGGCTGTCGCTATATTAATAAATGTCCGGACCCATGGGTCTCTTGAATAACTGTTAGCGCCCAAAGCCCGTGATCATATGAGTCTTACTGCTTACGCCTTCATTGCTTTCCTTATGGCGCCAGTGTGGTTCCCAATCGTCAGGGTCGTACTCTCGTTTTTCCAACCAAGAAAACGCTGGGTGCTTGCTGCCTATGTTTGGTACTACATCGTTGCTTTTGTTTGGGCTGTTGGAGGTGTTGCGTACCAGTGGGAAATACAGGTTCCAAGTGGAATAGGTTACTTTTTTGTCTTACTCATAGGCTGGTTCATTCTGGTCAGCGGAATGTCATTGGACCCTCTGCTTAAAAAGAAAAATAAGGCCAGTGAAAATGTCTAGCGCTAACCTGGCGCTCAACCTCGCTCCCTTCGGCCGCTGGGCGGCGCTAAAGCGCCGCCGGTTAGCTCTACGTTGACGCTGTAGAAAAACCCCTTTTCAGCCAAATCGTCGATACAAAAAAGCGGCGTGGATTTTTCCACGCCGCTTTTATTTCCTGTTGCGCAATTCGCTCACTGACTCGACTCGATTCTATGATCCGGTCAGAGGCGTCATATGAAGGACGTATTGCGGGCGATCTGCCCCTTACCTACTGCGCATACCCATGATGCGCTAGCTTCTCGATGTTGTGAACCAGGCAGTAGAGCTTCCATTGCGCATCGACCTTCTTCTGCCCTCTGAGAGTGAAGCGGTTGAGCTGTTTGTTGTGGCGGAGGTTGCCGAACACCGGTTCCACCGTGGCAAAGCGTCAGCCGTATCTCGCCTGGCCTTCGGGGCTGTCGATGCGGGCCTTCATCTTGTCGGTGAATGACTCCGTTCCATCAGCCTTGCCCTGAAAGAAACTCACTTGCCGGGTCTTGGTCTTGCCTGGGGTGCGCAGACATTTGTCCCGTTGTTTGCACGGGATGCAGTCCTGCTGCGCACCCTGAAACTTGACCGCCATAAAACCATTGATGATGCAATGGCTGCCGTTGCCGTAGAGCGTCTTGCCCGCCGGGCAGATGCAGGTCCGGGTGTCAGAGTCGTAGTCAAAGTCCTCGGGACGATAGACGGATGCCTGTTGCTTCGCTTTCTTGTTGCCTGATTTGTTGTGCAGCGGATCAGGATTCTGTTTGTGTTTGGCTTGGTCCTTAAAACGTGGATCACGTTGCCGCATGCCGTTGTCGGCGATCAGGGCGTCGACTGCCAACGCTGCTAATTGCTTGAGGTTGGCTTCGCTGTGATAGCCGGCATCTGCGGTGATGAGGCTGGTCGGGGTAATCAGCGCCTGTTCGTCGGTCAGTGCGTTCTGGATGGCCTTGATCACGGGCAGCAACAGTTCCTGTTCGCTGCCGGTGCCGTGGGCTTGCGCGTCCACGATGATCTGGTGACGGGCATCGACGGCGGCCACACCCGTATAACCCTGGATAACGCCTTTGCTGGTCGCCATCTTGGCGGATTCGTTGTCGGTTCGGTTGC
>JAUXRY010000002.1 GCA_030679915.1 Thiobacillus sp. | reverse complement strand
CACGACAACGCTATTGTTCGAATGCAGGTCTATGCCGCAGAATCTCATCTCGATCTCCTTTGAGTAAAAAAACAAAGTTCGCACTTCGCTTTTTACTCCTCCGCCTCACAGCGGTGGGAGGTCGGCTAGATGATTCTCAGTTCAGACACCATTAACGTCATTCACAGCCTCTGTTTTCGCCACCCGGCTGGCCAGTACCTGATCGACCCGGTTACGGTCCACATCCACCACCTCGAACTCCCACTCTGCCCAGGTAAAACATTCTGCCTTGCGCGGGATGTGGCCCAGTGAGGCGAGCACGAAACCACCCACGGTGTGGTAGTTGCCCAGCGATTCCTGCGGCACGCGACGAATGTCCAGCTTGTCTTTCATTTCGTCGATGGGCAGCAGCCCATCCAGCAGCCACGAGCCATCGGGGCGGCGCACTGCCAGCGAATCCTCGGAATCATCGATGCCCGGTGCCATGTCGCCCACAAGGGAATACATCAGATCGTCCAGGGTGACGATGCCTTCGGTGAGGCCAAACTCGCTCACCACCAGCGCAAACGTGGCGCGCTGCTGGCGGAAGGTGCGCAGCAGATCGATAAGGTTAAGGCTGGACGGCACATACAAGGGCGCGGCCAGCGGCAGCTCGGCAAAATCGATATCGCCCACCATGACGGCCTTGAGGATGTCGTGGCTTTCGGCAATGCCGATCACCTGTTGCAAGTCGCCCTTGCAGACAGGCAGTTGCGAATGTGGCGCTTCCTGTAGCAGGCGCAGGTTGTGCTCACGCGGCGACAGCAGGTCCAACCAAGCCACGTCTGACGCCGGCGTCATGACGGTGGCGAGACGCCAGTCTTCCAGCCGCATGACGTTGCCGAACAGCTGGCTCTCTTCGAGCGCAATGGAACCTGCCCGCTTGCCTTCGTCCACATACGCCAGAATGTCTTCCATGCTGGTGACGGCAGATGCGGCCTGAACCGGCAGCAACACCAGCACGCGATCGGCCACAAAAGACAGGAAGCTGATCGCGGGAGACAGCACGCGAATAAAGAGCGACATGGCGGGCGCGCAAAATGCCGCGACCTTTTCCGGGTTCGCGAGCGCAATCCGCTTGGGCACGATCTCGCCCAGAATGATGGACACGGCCGTGACGATGACGATGGTGAGCGTGAAGGCGATGGTTGACTGCCAGTCAACCAGGGCGGGGAGTGTGCTCCCGATAAACGATTCAAACGAAGCCGACAGCGCCGATTCGCCATAAATACCCATCAGCAACGCAGCAGCGGTGATGCCTGTCTGGCTGGCCGCCAGCAGCCGGCTGGGATGATCTTTGATGGCCAGCGCCGTGGCTGCACCACTATTTCCCGCCTCCGCCAGCTGGTTCAATCGCACCCGACGCGATGACGCGAGCGCCATTTCAGCAAGCGAAAAAACACCGGAAATCAGGATGAGCAGGGCCAGTATCCACAAGGCATTCATGATGGGTACGCGATGAAGGACAAGCCACCGATTTTACATGCCGCCGAACGCACAGTGACGCAGCACCATGAACAAGGCCCGCTAAAAGCGGGCCTTGTGGGTTGGCATGGATCGCAGGTTTAGAGGCCCAGCCGCTGCCAAATGGTGGTGGTGGGACCGGCCTGGTTCATGGTGTAAAAATGCAGGCCTGGTGCGCCGCCCGCCAGCAGGCGATCGCACATATCGGTAATGACATCCAGCCCGAATGCACGCAGCGAAGCCATATCGTCGCCATAGGTTTCCAGTTTCTTACGTAGCCAACGTGGAATCTCCGCACCGCAGGCGTCGGAAAAGCGCGCCAGCTGAACGTAGTTTCCGATCGGCATGATGCCGGGGACGATAGGAAGGGTGACGCCTTGTGCCCTCACATCGTCGACAAACCGAAAATACGCGTCGGCATTGAAGAAATACTGCGTAATCGCCGAATCCGCACCGGCGTCGACCTTGCGCTTGAAGTTGGCGAGGTCTGCTGTGTAGGAGCGCGCCTGCGGGTGAACTTCGGGATAGGCCGCGACTTCTATTTCGAACCAGTCGCCGGTTTCGCAGCGTATGAAGTCCACCAGTTCGTTGGCGTAGTTGAATTCGCCGGCGTCCATATTGCCAGACGGTAAATCACCGCGCAGGGCCACCAGATGACGGATGCCCTGACTTTTATATTCGGTCAGTATTTCGCGAATGTTCTCTTCGGTCGATCCAATACACGACAGGTGCGGCGCAGCCGCACTGCCGGAAGCCTGGATGTCGCGCACGGTTTCGAGCGTGCGGTCACGGGTAGAGCCTCCGGCACCGAAAGTAACGGAGAAGAATTTGGGATTGAGTTGTGCAAGCTGTTCGCGTGTCGCGCGCAGCTTGTCCATGCCTTCTGCCGTCTTCGGCGGAAAGAACTCAAAGCTGAAGGTACGTTCGGTCATGTTTCAACCTTTATTGTTTGGGATGAGTGCAGACAGTGCCCAGGCGATCACCCCGTACAGAATGGCGCCGACGATTGCCGAAGCGAAGCCATCTACTTCAAATCCAGGAATGAACGCGCTGGCAAGCCAGAACAACAAGCCGTTCAACACCAGATAAAAAATGCCAAGGGTAATCACCGTGATCGGCAAGGTCAGGATCGCAAGCACAGGCCGCACCAGTGTATTGATCAGGCCTAACCCCAGCGCGGCAAGCAGCGCCGTGCCAAAGCTCGACACCTGAATCGAGGGCAGCAAATACGTCACCGCCAGCAGGGCAATGGCATTCAGTATCCACAGCAGCAGTAAACGCATGGGTGCTCTTTCTTCAGGTGAGCCGGATCAATAGCGGTAGTGATCGGTCTTGTAAGGACCTTGCTTGGGCACACCGATGTAGTCGGCCTGCACATCGGAGAGCTCGGACAATTGCGCGTTGAGCTTTTGCAGTTGCAGACGCGCAACCTTTTCGTCCAGATGCTTCGGCAGCGTGTAGACGTCAACCGGATATTTGCCGGAATCGCGCTCCTGCCACAGTTCCATCTGGGCGATGGTCTGGTTGGCGAACGAAGACGACATCACATACGAGGGATGACCCGTGCCGCAACCGAGGTTCACCAGGCGACCCTGGGCCAGCAGGATGATGCGTTTGCCGTCGGGGAAGATGATGTGATCGACCTGCGGCTTGATTTCTTCCCATTCGTATTGCTCGATGCCAGCGACGTCGATTTCGTTGTCGAAGTGGCCGATGTTGCAGACAATGGCCTGGTCCTTCATGGCGGCCATGTGGTCATGGGTAATGACATGGTAGTTGCCGGTGGCGGTAACGAAAATGTCGGCTTTGTCAGCCGCATATTCCATCGTCACCACGCGATAACCTTCCATTGCGGCCTGCAAGGCGCAGATCGGGTCGATCTCGGTCACCCACACTTGGGCGGACAACGCACGCAATGCTTGTGCGCTGCCCTTGCCCACGTCACCGTAACCCGCAACCACGGCAACCTTGCCGGCGATCATCACGTCGGTCGCACGCTTGATGCCGTCGACCAGCGACTCACGGCAGCCATACAGGTTGTCGAACTTGGATTTGGTCACCGAATCGTTGACGTTGATCGCCGGGAATTTGAGCTCGCCCTTGGCGTGCATCTGGTACAGGCGATGCACCCCGGTGGTGGTTTCTTCGGTCACGCCCCGCACTGCAGCCAGACGCACCGAATACCAGGTCGGATCAACCGCCACTTTGGCCTTGATTGCCGCGTAGAGCACACGCTCTTCTTCGCTGGTGGGATTGGCCAGCACTGAAATGTCTTTTTCGGCACGCGCGCCCAGATGCAGCAGCAGGGTGGCATCGCCGCCATCGTCAAGAATCATGTTGGAGAATCCACCATCCGTCCATTCGAAGATGCGGTGGGTGTAATCCCAGTAATCCTTCAACGATTCGCCCTTCACTGCAAACACCGGGATGCATTCGGCCGCCATCGCTGCGGCTGCGTGATCCTGGGTTGAGTAGATGTTGCACGATGCCCAGCGCAATTCAGCGCCCAGAGCCGTCAAGGTTTCCATCAGCACTGCGGTCTGAATGGTCATGTGCAGCGAACCGGTAATGCGCGCGCCTTTAAGCGGCTGCGCAGCAGCGAATTCCTGGCGAATCGCCATCAGGCCCGGCATTTCGGTTTCGGCAATTCGGATTTCTTTGCGTCCCCAGCCGGCAAGCGACAGGTCGGCGATGATGTAATCGTTAAAACTCGAGAGTGTGGTTACTGCATTCATGGTGAAACTCCTTGAATGACAGCGGTCGGTTGCATGCTCGTTCGCCCGCAAAACCGCTGCAAGTCAACAAGCGCAGTTGAAACGTCTCTCGCGCTGAGCCTGGCTGTTGATTCGGATTAAACCCGCAACAGTCGCAGCGCTCCTCAGCACGAGGGGGCGAGAGGCTCGCCCAATAATTTTGGCAAGTTGCCAGCAATAACGATTACAACCGTCGTCCTGCTGAAACTCCCTAAGTGTGATCACGGCCCATCACGCTTGCCTGCTGCCGACACACAAAAACGTGAGCGCCGAAACGGAAAAGCGTCCGGTGCCTGGCGAATGAATCATCGCAGCACGGCTTGGGACCGAGGCAGCATTCTACTCCTGAAGCGAAAAATTCCGAACCGGCGACCAACCCGCACGGCAAACACCGGGTATCAAAGCCATCCATTTTTGTCGGGTTCTTTTACACCGGGCGCGCTTACCCTGCTTCCTTGTCGTTACAAGTCCTTGTAATGATTGAATCCAGTTGGCCAGCTCCCATCAGGTGCACATCTTGCTTGTCCGATTGCGGCCGCATTCAAACTTGGCCGCTTCACACCAATACAAACAACTACGGGAAGAGACAAAGAATGACTCACATGAAAATAACGCTGACAAGCATGGCTTTGGGCTGTTTCATTGCAAGCACCGGGGTTCAGGCGGCATCCATCCAAAGCATGACGATTGAGGAAATTGGCGTTGGATCTGGCGGACTGGGAACATCGACATTACAAAGTGTTGGCGGAGAAGCCACCATCTATAACAACAATAACGCTTTGTTTGCGAATTCAGGATTCGTGAGCGCCGGAAGTGTCGATGGAAAAATCATCATGGGCATAGAACAAGCAAACGACGCGTTTACCCTGGGTGTTGTTTTGTTAAATACATACCCGGGAGATATCAATTCTCTACGTGGTGCACCCAGAGGCTCGATCATCAATGGCGTCATGAATCTGGACATCTCGGGATTTACCACAGAATACTTGGGAAATTCATACAGCATTTCACCAGACAACAACATGACGACATCTATATCCATGATCGATGCCAACCATTACTACTACACAGCGGATTGGACCCACCTAATTAAAAACGGGGAAGTGCTCAGCATCAGCACGGGCGATCCTGTCAATTTATTCAATGGCTGGTTAATGACCGGTCATCTTGAAGGTATAGCCACACTAACTCCCGTCCCGGAAGCCGAAACCTACGCCATGATGCTGGCGGGTCTGAGTCTGGTTGGCTTCATGGCAAAGCGCCGCCGCAAGCAGCTTTCACCCAAACAAGTCCCACAATAACCAAGGCACCCGCAGCCGCAGGTTGCGGACGCCTTCACACACATTAAATAAGAAAGAAAACATGAATCGAATTACACGAGGATTAATAAGCCTGGCTTTCGGATGCGGTATGGCAAGCAGCCTGGCACAGGCATCTGTCATTCAAAGCATGACGATTGAGGAAATTGGCGTTGCATCGGGTGGACTGGGCACTTCCGCGGCGTCTTTGGGTGGTGGTCAATTCAGCTTTTTGGGTTCCGTCCCTTTCAGCTTTACCAGTTCAGGCAGCGCTGATGGGGCGATTCTGATGGGAGCCTCCCAAGGCGATGGCGCTTTCACACCCGGATTTCTTTTCTTTCCAGGAATAGTCATCAGCCCAAACACCCAGGCTGGAGCACCAAGTGGCGTGGTCGATGCCGGTGGTAATTTGGTACTCAATCTATCGGGTTGGGGCGTCAATGCCTCCTCAGGTTTAGGATATTTTCCAGTGCCGCCAGATATTGGAACACTGATAACATCCTTGAAATTCAGAGATGCTGCCAGCTACTACTACACTGCTGACTGGAGCCATCAACTTACAGCTAACGATGACCCAAGCGGAGTATTCGTTGGAGGAACAGCCATTTGGCATCTGGAGGGTGTTGCAGTTGTTCCTGAACCCGGAACGGTTTGGTTAGTTGGAGCAGCATTGGTTGCTTTACTTGGTGCTCGTCGCCGCAAACCGCTTTAACTTAACGCCAATGAGAAAGAGCCGGATGTCCGGCTCTTTTTTTCGTCAAAATTCTGCTACGAGCTATCGCATCAAATTCCCGCGGCTGCTTTCAACTCGGCCGCCTTGTCCGTCACTTCCCAGGTGAAATCCGGTTCATCACGACCAAAGTGGCCATAGCTTGCGGTGCGGGTGTAGATCGGGCGCAGCAGATCGAGCATCTGGACGATGCCTTTGGGGCGCAGGTCGAAGTGCGCGCGGATCAGTTCGACGATCTTCTCTTCGGAAATCTTGCCGGTGCCGAAGGTGTCGACCATCAGTGAAGTCGGCTTGGCCACGCCAATGGCGTAGCTCACCTGCACCATGCACTTGTCGGCCAGGCCGGCGGCGACGATGTTCTTGGCCACATAGCGCCCTGCGTATGCGGCCGAGCGGTCGACCTTGGACGGGTCCTTGCCGGAAAACGCACCACCGCCGTGCGGTGCGGAACCGCCGTAAGTGTCGACGATGATCTTGCGCCCGGTAAGGCCGGCGTCGCCCATCGGGCCGCCCACCACAAAGCGTCCGGTCGGATTGACCAGATAGCGGGTTTCTGCGGTCAACATCTCTTTCGGCAGCACCGGCTTGATGATTTCCTCGATGACCGCTTCGGTCAGCTGGGCGTGCGAAATGTCGGGGTTATGCTGGGTCGACAACACCACCGTGTCGATGGAATGCGGTTTGCCATCGACATAACGGATCGACACCTGTGATTTGGCATCCGGACGCAGCCACGGCAGGCGGCCATCCTTGCGCAGTTCAGACTGGCGCTCGGTCAGTCGGTGCGCGAGGTAAATCGGCATCGGCATCAATACCGAGGTTTCGTTGCAGGCATAGCCGAACATCAGGCCCTGGTCGCCGGCGCCCTGATCGAGGTTGTCGTCATGCGCGCGGTCCACGCCCTGCGCGATATCGGGCGACTGCTTGCCGATGGTGACCAGCACCGAGCAGGTGTTGTAGTCGAAGCCGATTTCGGAAGAGTCGTAGCCGATGCGCTTGATGGTCTGGCGCGCGACCTGGTTGTAGTCAATCACCGCCGTAGTGGTGATTTCGCCCGCGATGACACACAAACCGGTGGTCAGCAGTGTCTCGCACGCCACGCGCGCCTGTTTGTCCTGGGTTAGAATCGCGTCGAGGACTGCGTCCGACACTTGGTCCGCCATCTTGTCGGGGTGACCTTCCGATACCGACTCAGACGTGAAAATGAAATCTTTTTGCATGAATGCTCCTGTTGCCCCTGTTACCGACTGCGTAACCGACTCGAGGGACAAACAGAGCGGCGACGCTTTAGCTGTATTTGTATCCCGCCCGCAAGTTGTCCAGATTAACGCGGCGGCTTTCGACTGGCCATTGTGCCGTGCCTCGTCCCAACGCGTCAATACTGCGTGATTTTCCCGCTCAAGCTTTTGGCCCGTTTGCCCCTGCCCGTGCTGCATGGGCTGGGCATAGTGCTCGGCTGGGTGATCTACTGGTCGCCGGGCCGACATTCCGCCCGCATGCGCAACAATGTGCTCGATAGCGGCTTGTGTAACCCGGAGCACGATTGCAAGCGCCTGCTGCGCGCGGCCATCGGCGAGGCCGGAAAAGGCATTATCGAGTTGTTGCCGGTATGGCTGCGTCCCTATGAAGACGTGCTGAAGCTGGTCAAAGGCACCAGTGGCTGGGAACATATCGATGCAGCACGCGCGGCGGGAAAAGGGGTGATCGTCATCGCGCCGCACATCGGCTGTTTCGAGATGATCAATCTCTATTACGCGTCTCTGCATCCGTTCACTGCCCTCTACAAGCCGCCGCGCAAGGCTGTGCTCGCCGACCTGATGCTGGCCGGACGTCAACGCGGGCAGGCGAAGCTGGTACCGACCGATCTTTCCGGGGTACGCGCGCAACTGGCCGCGCTCAAGCGACACGAAGCAATTGGCATCCTGCCTGATCAGGTGGCGTCCAGTGGCGATGGCGTGTGGGCACCCTTCCTGGGCCGCCCGGCCTACACCCCGACACTGACCGCCAGCCTGCAACGCAAAACCGGCGCAGCGGCTTTTTTTGTCGTGGCCGAACGGCTCAGTTGGGGGCGCGGCTATTACTTGCATGTTTTCCCCCAGAGCGAAGACTTTCCCGCCGACAAAACCGAAGCGGCCATCCGTATCAATCAGGGTGTGGAGGAAGTGGTTCGGCGGTTCCCGGCCCAATACCTGTGGAGTTACAACCGGCACAAGCGGCCGGGTAGTGCCCCGTCCCCGGACAATCCGGTCGAAGCATGAACCCGATGCGTGCTGAACACCGCTTACGCCTTTCGCTGCTTCCGAGCTGGATCGCTATCGGTTTTCTGTGGCTGTTGCACGGGTTACCGCTGCCACTTCAGGCAGCGCTGGGCAACGCATTCGGCTGGCTGCTCGCGCTGATACCCGGAAAGCGTCGACACATCGTTGCCACCAACCTTGCCCTGTGCTTTCCCGATACACCCGAGAGCGTGCGCAGCCGCTGGCTGCGGCGCATTTTTCAGACGTCTACCCGGGCGGTTCTTGAGCATGGGATTTTGTGGTGGGGCTCGGCGGCACGCGTACGGCGCCTGGTGCAGATCGACAATCCCGAGGCGGCAATGGGCGATGGTGTCCGCCCGGTCATCTGGTTAGCACCGCATTTTGTCGGCCTCGACATGGGAGGGATCCGGCTGACTATGGATCAGAAAATCGCCTCAATCTATGCGCCCGCAAAGAATCCGCTGGTAGATCAATACATGCGTCATGGGCGCACACGTTTTTCAGACATTGTCCTGATCGCGCGCTCCGAGGGGATCCAGTCAACGCTGCGCACCATCAAGTCCAGATTACCTTTTTACTACCTGCCTGACCAGGATCATGGTCGCCAAAACGCGGTTTTCGCGCCATTTTTCGGAATATCCGCAGCCACCGTGTCGGCATTGCCGCGACTGGCCAAGCTCACCGGCGCGCAGATCATTCCGGTTGTCACGACCCAGTTGCCGGGCGGACGCGGTTATCGGGTGCGCTTTTATCCGCCGTGGGACAACTATCCGAGTGCCGATCTGGATGCGGATGTGGCCCGCATGAATACATTTATCGAGGCCCGCATCCGTGAAATGCCGGAACAGTATCTGTGGCTGCACCGCCGTTTCAAAACCCGGCCCATAGGCGAATCCAGCCTGTATGAGTGACGCTCAATTGCAGGTACGGCAGCTGAATGCCGAAGATATCGCGTCTGTCAGTGCGCTGGCGCGAGTGGTGTGGCAATCTACCTATCCCGAACTGATTTCACAGGCGCAAATCGATGCCATGCTGGCCGACCGTTACGCCACCACCCACATTCGCACCCAACAGAATGATCCCGCTCATGGCTGGTGGGTTGCGCATCAAGACCTGACACTGGTCGGGTTTGCCCATGCCATGATGGAATCCACTGACTGCAAGCTCGACAAACTTTACGTTCACCCGGACACACAACGTCAGGGTGTCGGTCGGTCGCTGCTGCTTGCCATCCAGCAGTGGGCCCGGCGACAGCATGCCGGCCGGCTATGGCTGCAAGTCAACCGCGGCAACACGCAAGCGATCATGGCTTATCAGAGCTATGGTTTCCGCATCATCGAATCGCGGGTGTTCGATATTGGAGAGGGGTTTGTGATGGACGACCACATCATGGAGCAACGGCTATGAGTTTTAGCAATCCAGACGATGCCGCCCTGCGCACCGTGTTCGATCACGTCAAAACCATTGCCGTGATCGGGCTCTCGCCGCAGCCCGCGCGGCCAAGCTACCGGGTAGCGCAAGCCATGCAACATTATAGCTACCGGATCATTCCGGTGCGCCCGCTGGTGGAGACAGTGCTCGGCGAAAAGGCTTATGCCAGCCTGGCCGACATTCCGTTTCAGGTCGATCTGGTTGATGTATTTCGCGCTGCCGAACACCTCCCCGCTATCGTTGAGCAATGCCTGGCGCTACACTTGCCGTCTATCTGGATCCAGGAAGGCATTGTTGCCGAAGCTGCCGCGCTGCAGGCGCAAGCTGGCGGCATGGTAGTGGTGATGGACCGCTGCATCCTCAAGGAATACGTCAGGCTTAAAACAGAATGAATACGATGGGCATTAATTCCCCGAAGGGCACAAGACTGCGCTTCACCAAAATGCAGGGGCTCGGCAATGACTTTGTCATGCTTGATGGCATCACGCAGCCCATTGCGTTAACTGCCGCGCAATATCGCCAAATCGCAGACCGTCATTTCGGCGTCGGCTGTGATCAGGTTTTGCTGGTTGAAAAATCCACCCGTGACGATGTCGATTTCCGCTACCGTATCTTCAACGCCGACGGTGGGGAGGTCGAGCAATGCGGCAATGGTGCGCGCTGCTTCGTGCGTTTTGTGCACAGCCGCGGGCTGACCAACAAAACAAGCATTCGCGTCGAAACCGCTTCCGGCATCATCGAGCCCCACCTCCTCGACAACGGCCAGATCAGGGTGGACATGGGCCCGCCGCGTTTTGCGCCCGCCGACATCCCGTTCGTCGCCGAAGCCGAAGCGATGACGTATCCGCTCAAGGTCGGTCAGCACGTCATCAATATCACCGCACTGTCGATGGGCAATCCGCATGCGGTGCTGCGGGTCAACGACCTCGACAGCGCGCCGGTCGACATTCTCGGCCCCGCCATCGAATCGCATACGCGCTTTCCGCAGCGGGTCAACGCCGGCTTCATGCAGGTGCTCACCCCACATGACATCCGTCTGCGTGTCTTTGAGCGCGGCGCGGGGGAAACTCTGGCGTGTGGCACCGGCGCCTGTGCGGCAGCGGTGGCGGGCATTCATCAGGACTGGCTGAAAAGTCCGGTCAGCGTGCACACGCGCGGCGGCGACCTGATTATCGAATGGGCAGGAAAAAACCAGCCGGTCTACATGACCGGGCCGGCTGAAACCGTATTTGAGGGAGAACTGGAAATCTAATGGACATGCAACCGACCACACTCGATCCACAAGCCATCGCCGAGTTTTTGACCCGGCATCCGGATTTTTTCAACGATTTCCCCACGCTGCTGGCGGACCTTCATATCCCGCATCCGCATGGCACCCATGCGGTATCGATGAGCGAGCGTCAACTCATCGCAATGCGTGACAAGGTGCAGATGCTGGAAACCAAGCTGGCTGAGCTGATTCAGTTCGGCGAGGAAAACGACGGTATTTCGGAAAAACTGCACGCCATGACCATGGCCTTGCTGACTGCCCGCACCCCGCAGGATATCGCCGCCGCACTGGCTATCCATCTGCGTGATGGGTTCGAGGTACCGCACCACGCCCTGCGCGCATGGGATCTGCCAGAAGACGCCGCAACCAGCCTTAGCGACCCTATGTCCGCAGAAGGCCGTGCCAACGTCATGGCCATGACGCACCCTGTGTGTGGTGCACTGGCGATAGACGAGGCCAGCGACTGGTTCGGAGAAATATCGCCACACCTGCGCGCGTTTGCCTGCATTCCGCTACGGCCCACCCCACAGGGGGAGCCGATTGGGTTGCTGGTGCTGGCTTCGGAAGAAGCCAAGCGTTTCTATCCTGGCATGGGCACGCTCTATATTGAACGGATAGGCCAGTTGGTCAGCGCTGCCTTGCTCCGGATGCAGCCCTCACCCTGATCACTTTTGGCCGTGAACGCCGTCGATCATTATCTGCAGCACCTCGCAGCCGAACGGCGGCTCTCGCCACACACGGTTGCGGCCTATCAGCGTGACCTGAGCAATCTTTGCAAGCTGGCTGGCGAAAAATCGCTTGCTGATCTGGAGATCACCGACATTCGCGGTGCCATCGTCAAACTTCGCGGCCAAAGCCTGGCGGCCTCCAGCGTGGCGCGCCAGCTTTCAAGCTGGCGCGGCTTTTACACCTTTGCCTGCCGCCGCCTTGGATACGCCAGCAACCCCTGCATCGGCTTGCGTCCGCCCAAAGCGGCCCGCGCCTTGCCGCAGGTGCTCTCGCCCGACGTGTGCTCCCAACTTCTCAACGGCGCAACCAATACTGCGTTTGATGACGCCCTGCAGGCGCGCGACCGCGCCATGTTCGAACTGTTTTATTCGTCTGGCCTGCGGCTGTCCGAACTCAGCGACCTCGACCTGAACGACCTCGACCTGAAAACCGGCGAAGCGCAGGTCACCGGCAAGGGCCGCAAAACCCGAATTGTTCCGGTGGGACACCAGGCGTTGATCACCCTGACTGCCTGGTTGAAGCACCGACTTCCCCTGGTACAAGACAATACGCCCGCACTGTTCATCAGCCAGCGCGGCAGCCGCCTTACTCCGCGCAGCGTTCAATTACGACTCAATCGCTGGGCCATGCAAGCCGGCCTCGGCCAGCACGTTCACCCGCACATGCTGCGCCACGCATTTGCCACCCATGTACTGCAATCGTCAGGTGATCTTCGCGCAGTACAGGAGATGCTCGGCCACGCCAGCATCAGTACCACTCAGATTTACACCCATCTCGACTGGCAGCACCTTGCCAAGGTTTACGACCAAGCCCACCCACGCGCACGCAAAAAACCCTGAATCCATCCTCACGCGGGTTGTAGATGCACGTTTTTTACGTGAAGTCATTGGGTTCGACCCTTCAGGGCGGTGAAATGCGACCGATTCACCTCGCATGAGCGCCATTTCCCTCTTACGAGTTTCCCACCGCTTCCTCTCCCTGAAGCTTTCACGGCTAAGTGTGCAGGGCCGCATCATGGGTGCCGGATGGGTGGTTTTGCTCGGGGTACTCGCACTGACCGGGCAACAAGCGTTGCAAATTGCCCGGCAAGACGCCAGTGTTGCACTCAAGATTCAGGCCTCAGCCCAACTCGCTGCGCTGTCCCAAGTGGTAACCGATGCGGCCATCGTTCGAGATTACAGCGCAGTGAAAGCACATCTTCAACTTCCCGTTGAAGCCGGCAATCTGCTCATTGCAGAGTACACCGCCCCCAATGGTCACACCCTGGTTGCATCGGCTCCAGCGCTTCCAACCGATCACCCCGGATGGTTTAATTCATTCACCGGACTGCATCCCCCTGTTCTTCAGCAAAAGCTGGTTGTCGGTGGCATGGATTACGGAAATCTACTGATCAAACCGTCTCCACAGGCCTACGAAACCTTTCTGTGGCATCTCGGCACGCGGTTATTTCTGGTACTGGCCGCTGCATTCATTCTGTTCGGCTGGCTGACGCACATTCTCCTGAAGTTCAGCCTTAAAGACCTTTACCGGCTTCGCGCTACCGCGCGCCAGATCGAAACCGGCGATTACAGTGCGCGCATCCCGATTCGAGCGGACAGTCCACCCGAGTTGCGGGAAACCACACATGCGTTCAATCTCATGAGTGTGGCATTGGAACATCTGCTGACGGATCTCAATGAGCAGCAAAAAGCGCTCGACAGCTCGGCGTGCGTGACCGAGTCCGACCTTGCCGGCAATATCACCTCAAGCAATGAGCTATTCAGCATTGTCAGTGGCTATACCCGTGAGGAACTGATTGGGGAGAATCACCGTATCCTCAATTCTGGCTGGCACGATACGGCCTTTTTTAGCCAGCTTTGGGAAACCATCATCAACGGCCGAAGCTGGCGCGGCGAAATCTGCAATCGTGCCAAGGATGGCCGACTGTTCTGGACCGCCACGACCATCATTCCGATCAAGGGCGATGACGGCCTGCCGCTCAAGTATTTATCCATCCGTTTCGATATTACGCAACGCAAGCTCGACCAGGCGGCTATCAGTGAAGAAAAGGAACGCTGGCAGGTAACGCTGCAATCGATCAACGATGCGGTCATCGTGACTAACGCGCTCAACCAGGTGGTTTATCTGAATCCCGCGGCCGAAACGCTGCTTGGGATTCCCCTCGACATGGCCCAGTCACATCCGTTCGACCAGCTCATACAACTTGATCAGGGCGGTGGCAACAAGAAATCGCCAGCCTGCTTCATGTCGGCACCTGTCACACTCCATGGGCAAACAGGTTCCGCGCAGTTGCGTACTCGACTCGGCCAGCACCTTGCAATCAGTTTCAGCTGTGCACCCCTGACCGGGGGCGACGGGATGGGTGCGGTGTATGTGCTGCGTGACGAAACCGAGAAAAAGCAATTGCTGGACAGCCTGCGCGACATGGCTTTTCACGACACCTTGACCCGGCTACCCAATCGCCGCGCAGTAGAGGGCCGCCTGGAGCGCGCCCTGCGCACCGCACAAGAACAATCGCAACAGCATGCGTTTTGCTACATCGATCTCGATCAATTCAAGCTGGTGAACGATACCTGCGGTCACTCGGTAGGTGATGCCCTACTGATGGATATTGCAGCAATCATGCAGGCCAACTTGCCAGACAATGCTTATCTGGGTCGCCTGGGCGGCGATGAGTTCGGGCTGATTCTGTTCGACACGGAACCCGACAAGGCGATCAATATCTGCCGCGACCTCGTACAACGAATTCACGATTTTCGTTTTAAACACAAAGGGCGGCGCTTCACGCTCGGCGCCTGCGCGGGCATTGCGCCCATTACCCAAATCGAAACCACTGCGGGAGACATCATGATCCAGGCTGACATGGCATGCTACCGTGCCAAGTCAGAGGGCAGCGGTCGGGTCATGTTGTATGAAGCCGATGAGGTGGGATTCCGCAGACTGGAAGCGGAAATGGGTTGGGCAGCCGATTTTGCGCAGGCGTTGGAAGGCAATCAATTCATTCCCTATCGCCAGTTGATTCAGCCCACGACCAGCCATGGCCAGCCGCATTACGAAGTCCTGATCCGCTGGTTACGCAATGGCGTGATCGAAGGGCCGGCCAAGCTCCTGCCCGCGCTGGAACGCTATGGACAGGCCCCGATCCTCGACCGCTGGATGCTGGAGGCCATCGTCTCCTATCTGGCTGCGCAGCCCGACGACAACGCGGTGTACTTCATCAACCTGTCCGGGAAAACAGTTGCTGACGCGTCGTTTCTCGGCGCGGTGTGTCAGCTGCTCGATCGTTATGGTGTGCAGGGTGAACGGCTCGGTTTCGAGATTACCGAAACAGCCGCCGTGGTCAACCTGGAAGATGCCCAGCGTTTGATCCAGGGGTTGCACGAACGCGGCTGCCAAGTGGCACTGGACGACTTCGGACGCGATGCCTCCTCGTTCTTTTATCTCAAGAATTTACCCGCGGACTACCTCAAAATCGATGGTGCCTTTGTACGCGGCATGCTGAATGACCGGCGCGATCAGGCCATCGTGCGCTCAATCGCACAACTGGCCCGCGATTTCGGCATGCTTTCCATCGCGGAGCAGGTTGAAGACGCCGACATGGCGACCTTGCTAAACAACATGGGCGTAGATTATTTGCAGGGTTACCATGTCCATCGTCCGGAAGCGCTGCCGAACTGGGTGCCAGTCACCCGACTGCAAGGCTCCGAAAACTGGCAAAATCCACAACCGCCCCAGCTGGCACTGGTTCAGTAAATCATCACTCGATTCGGTATCGGACGCCCCTGCAACTGATTCTGGGTAACGCATTTTCAGCTTTTTCAATACTTCAATCAGCAGCTAGTTTCCCTTCGGCATAAATCAGATCCTGTAGCGTTTCCAGCGCTACCGGATATTCATTCATGAGGGTACGCGCATCGCTTTTTTACTTGCCGATGATGTCACGATCGTTGGCTTCCCATTTCGAAAGTTTGACGTGCGTACCAGGCGAGACACGTGTATCCATGGGTTTCACAGGGTCTCCCTGGGCGGAATCAGTGTGATCCAGTTGCCCAGCGCGCTGCGAATTTCATTCAAGGTAAGGTGTCTCATAAATGTCCGGTTGCCAGGCGCCATTTGATCCCAGGCGCAGGTCATGCTGCGTAAATTCGGCTGCGCAGGATCACGCAGGTGAAATTCGGTTTTGTAATACAGAAACGAAGGTCCGGAATCATCCTGCACGTACCCTGCCTTGATAAAAGGCGAAGGGGTAGCGGCCAGCGTTTCAACGCTACGCGTGACCCGCCACACATTGAATTGACCCGGTTTAAGTATCTGTGGATCGGAACTGACTGTATTCAGTTCCACGACGCAGTAGGCATCGTGCTCCTGCACACTGTTGCGCGGCACAATTTCGCCATATTGCAAGCGCACGGTGGCGGCATCCGGAGGAATCGTCAACGGCTGATCAAGACGCACCACCCACCCGGTCGTGTAGGCGTAATAAGGCGAAACCGGGTTGGGGGAGTCGAGTGATCGACATCCGCCCAATAACAATACAAGCCCGATCAGAACTGTCTTCATTTCACCGCCACCGGCTTTCCGTCGTAGATTACTCACGCACTTTCACCCTGAACCAGGCCGCATACAACGCGGGCAGGAAAAACAGCGTAAGAAAAGTCGCCGCGACCAGCCCGCCCATCACCGCGACCGCCATCGGACCCCAGAAAATTGAACGCGATAACGGAATCATAGCCAACGCAGCGGCCGCTGCCGTCAGCGTGATTGGACGCATACGTCGTACGGTGGACTCGATGATGGCATCCCACTGCGACAAGCCCCGGGCCACATCCTGCTGAATCTGGTCAACCAGAATCACCGAGTTGCGCATGACCATGCCAGCCAGCGAGATAATGCCAAGCAGCGCGACAAAGCCCATCGGTTTGCCGCTCACCAGCAATGCAACCGCCACGCCGATGATGCCGAGCGGTGCGGTCAACACCACCAGCACAGCGCGCGAAAAACTCCCCAGTTGCAGCATCAGCAAGCTCAGGGTGGTGATCACGATCAGCGGCCACGATGCGGCAATGGCAGAATTGGCCTTGGCGCTGCTCTCCACCGGGCCACCCACTTCAAGCCTGAATCCATCAGGCAGCTGCGCCTTGAATTGGGCCACCTGCGGCGCAAGCGCATCAATAACCGTAGCCGGCTGGAGGTTGCCTACCGGGTCGCCGCGCACCGCGATGGTTGGTATGCGATCGCGCCGCCAGATCACGCCATCTTCAAACGCGGGTTTGAAGCGCGCGATTTGCCCCAGCGTGATGCTCTGGCCGTTGAAGTTTCCAATCGGCAAAGACTGCAGCGCATCCACCTCCTGATTTTCCTTGCGGGGCGAGCGCAGCACGACATCGACCAGCAAGTCATCCTCACGAAACTGGGTGACGGTCACACCCGACAACTGCATCGCCACCAAGCGCCCCACCCCATCCGAGCTCAGCCCCAACGCCTTGATTTTGTCCTGGTCGAGCAGCACCTTGACCGCCAGCGACTGTTCGTTCCAATCCAGATTGACTGCCGTCACCTGGGTGTTGGCGGCGACGATTTTGCGCAACTTTTCGGCTTCCACCTTCAACTGTGGCACATCGGTAGACGACAGCCGGTATTGCACCGGATAGCCCGCTGGCGGACCATATTCAAAGCGGACAGCGCGTCCGCGCACGTTGGGGAAATCGGTCTCGAACAATTGTCGTATACGCGCGATTTCACGCTCGCGTGCCGGCACATCCGTTGCAATCACCACCAGCTGCGCAAAGTTCCGGTTGTTCAGCCGTTGGTCCAGCGCCAACACAAAACGCGGCGCACCCTGGCCAATATAGTTGAGCACATGCGCGACATCTCGATCTTTGCGCAACACACTTTCAAGCTTGATCGATTCGGCTCGGGTGGCATCAATCGAAGCCCCTTCCGGCAACCACATCTCAACCAGTATTTCCAGCCGGTCGGATTGAGGAAAGAATTGTTTTTCGACCCGCTGCATCGCAGCCAGGCCAATAATCAACGCAACTACTGTTAATGCAATCACGATGCGGCGATGCGTCACACACCAGGTCACCCCTGACCGAAAGCGGTTGTAAAACGGCGTTTGGTAGGTGGCGTCTTCATCCGTCTCCTGATGGCTGGGCTTGAGCAGGATATAGCCCAGATAAGGCGTCACCAGAACGGCCACCAGCCAGGATGAAAGCAGTGCGATGGTCGTGACCGCAAAAATGGCGAAGGTGTATTCACCGACCATTGATTTCGCGAGCGCGATGGGCAGGAAGGCGGTCGCGGTCAGCAGGGTTCCTGTCAGCATGGGGAACGCGGTGGACTGGAAGGCATAGGTGGCCGCTTCATAGCGCCCCCAGCCCGCTTCAAGCTTGTGCGCCATCATTTCCACCGCAATAATGGCGTCATCGACCAGCAAACCCAGTGAAATGATGAGTGCGCCAGTAGAAATGCGATGCAGGTCGATCTTGAACAGCCACATGGCGGTGAAGGTAATGGCCAGCACCACCGGGATCGAAAGCATCACGACCAAGCCGGCACGCCATTTCAATGCCAGGAACGTCACCACCAGCACAATGGCCACCGCTTCGAGAAAGCTTGTCATGAAGAGATTGACGGCACTGCTCACTATGCGTGGCTGGTCGTGAATCTGCTCGATTTCAAGTCCGACCGGGAAGGTCTTTTTCATCGACGCCATGGCAGCCGAAACGGCATGCCCCATGGCGATGACATCCCCTCCTTTGGCCAGTGACACCCCCAGCAATACGGCAGGCACACCCTGCGAGCGTATAGACGTCGAAGGCGGGTCCTCGTAGCGTCGCGTGACCTCGGCAATATCGCCCAGACGCAGACTGTTTGCACCCACCTTGATGATGGTCTCGCGCAAGCGCTCAACATCGGAATAGGGCCCCGACACCCGCAGGGGGATCGACAGCACGTCATTCTCCACCCGCCCATTGGCGACAATGCCGTTCTGGTCTTGCACTGCCTGCATGAGCTGCAGTGGGCTGAAGTTCAGCGTGGCAAGTTTTTGCGCCGATATCTCGATGTAGATTTTTTCCGGTACCACCCCAAACAATTCGACCTTGCCGACATCGGGCAGACGCAGCACTTCGCGCAAGACATCATCGGCAGCACGACGCAATTCCGCCTGGCTAAACCCCTCACCGGTGAACGCGTAGATCGAACCAAAGGTTTCACCGAACTCATCATTGAAAAATGGACCCTGTACCCCGGCAGGAAACTGCTGTTTCAGATCGCCAATACGTTTACGGACCTGATACCAGGCTTCTGCCACGTCGCCCCCCCGCACGTCCTCCTTGATATTGACGAACAGCGCTGTTTCGCCTGGCTTGGCATAACTCATCACAAAATCGAGCTCGGGCATTTCCTGCAGCTTTTTCTCAATCCGCTCGGTCAGCTGCTCGGACACTTCCTCCGCTGTTGCGCCGGGCCAGTTCGCCTGAATCAACATGGTCTTGAAGGTAAACGGCGGGTCTTCTGCCTGACCCAGTTGAAAATAGGAACGCGCACCCACCAACAAGATCAGGACAATAAAAAATCGCACCAGCGCGGGATGATCGACCGCCCAACGCGACAGATTGCCGCGTCCGGGGATGAACTTGAGCGGAGTTTCGTGTGGCTGTGGATCACTCATGGTTGCGTGGGGGCGTAAGCCGCACTTGCTGGCCAGGCGCAATTTTATGCACGCCGGCAGTCACCACCCATTCACCTGCCTTGAGACCTGAAACCACCACCGCCCGATCGCCGCTGAGTGCACCCAGTTGCACGCTACGCGCAGCCACTGTTTGCTTGACGGGATCAACCACCCACACTTGCGGCTGGCCGTTAATTTTGAACAAGGCAGTCTGCGTAACCGACAACCCCGCTGCGGCCTCACTGCTCACCTCGACGGTTGCGGTCATGCCCAGCTTCACCCCTGCATCTGGCTTGAGTATGCTTACGCGGGCACTGTAGGTACGACTGCCTGCATCGGCCATCGGAGACAATTCGCGCAAACGTCCGGAGTAAGTCACGCCAGGCGCCGACCACAAACGAATGGTCAGGTTTTGTGCAGTACGCAGCAAAGCGAGTGCATTTTCCGGCACGTCAATATGCACCTCCCTCTCACCCGCACGCGCCAGCTGTGCCACCGGCTGACCGGCGCCCACCACCTGTCCGGCCTCGAATGAAATCGCCGTCACCACGCCGGCGTGCGGTGCGGTCAGACGGGTATAGCTTTGCTGATTGCCCTGGCGTTGCGCCTCGGCGCGCAGTTGCTTTTCCTTGGCAGCAGCGGCGGCGGCCACGGTGCTGTGCCGATCGAGCTCCGCCTGGGAAATGAATTTTTGCGCACGCAACGCAGAAAACCGCTGCAAGTCCTGCTGCGCCAGCCGGGCCTCTGCCTCGGCAGCCGTGAGCTGCGCCCGCGCCGCGTTCGCCACCAGGGCGTAATCCTGTGGATCGAGTGCGGCCATCACTTGGCCGGCTTTAACTTGCGTTCCCACCTCCACCGATCGGGTTTGCACTCTGCCGGCCACGCGAAAAGCCAGATCGGTTTCGTAACGGGCGCGCACTTCGCCAGAATAGCGGGTGCGGGTGTGATCGGTGAGCCCTCCGACCTGCTCCGCACGAACAGGTCGAATGTCGGCCGGGGGAGCAGGTGGGGTATCTCGACCACAAGCGGTCAGCAATGCCAATAAGGCTGATAGCAACAAGGCGGTTTTCATCCCCGGATTATCACCCATCCTTGGCGATCCCTCATGTTTCGGGAGGGTTGCCCAAATGGGGCCGGTGGCGGGTTATCTGCAGGGGTTCAGCAACAAACACATCGCTACGGACGGGCTAAAGGGCCGCCCAGCATGGTTCTACAGCAGGGGGTGCCGATAATGGGTCCGGGGGGTTATCATGTACGGTTTAGTTACTAGGCATAGCCTGTAACTTCGTTGCGTTTTCCCACGCCTGACCTTAATCCAATAGTTTGGTTGAGTGCACGATCAACAGTATTAGATAGATTAAAGACACCTGGAGTCCTCCGATGCCGACCACAGCCAAACCGATCACTGAAGCCGCGCTGCTTAAAATGCCGGCCTCGGCCTATATGAACGCGGCCCAGCTCGCTTTTTTTCGCGTACGCCTTGAAGCCTTGCGCGATGAAATGCTGAGCAACGCTGCAGACACAGGCGCGACCCTGAAAGAAAACGAAAACTTTGCCGATCCCAACGATCGCGCCACGGTCGAAGAAGAGCATATGCTGGAACAGCGCGTACGCGACCGTGAACGCAAGCTGCTTAAAAAAATCAACACCGCATTGATACGTGTCGACAGCGGCGAGTACGGCTGGTGTCTGGAAACCGGTGAACCCATTGGTCTGGCCCGTTTGTTGGCGCGCCCCACCGCTGAATACTCCATCGAGGCGCAGGAACGCCACGAGAAACTGGAAAAAATGCGCGCCTGATCTCCGCGCACCCCGCCTGAAATGGATGTACCACTTCCGATCACGCTGCTGACCGGATTCCTGGGAAGCGGCAAAACCACCGTCCTCAACCACCTCGTGCGCACGCTGCCGCGCACCGCCATTCTGATGAACGAGTTTGGCGAAGTGGCGCTCGATCATCAGTTATTGCAAAAAATGGAAGGGCCGATGGCACTGCTGTCGGGCGGCTGTGTCTGCTGCACGATTTCGGGCAGCCTGTCCCCCACCTTGAAAAACCTGTGGATGGCACGGCAGAAGGGCGACATCCCTGCGTTCGAACGCGTCATCATCGAAGCCACCGGTGTGGCCGACCCCGTACCGGTGCTCGACAACCTGCTGCACGACAACTGGGTTCGCGCGCGCTACCGCCTCGATGGCGTCATCACCACCGTCGATGCCGTGTTCGGGATGAGTCAGCTGGACGAACATTTCGAAGCAGTCAAACAGGTGGCAGTGGCTGACAAGCTGTTGCTGACCAAGACCGATCTTGCGCCCGCTGAAGTGGTCATCGCCCTGCGTGAGCGACTCGCCACCTTGAACCCGGCGGCCGATATCATTGCTGTAACGAATGGTGAAATTGATCCCGCCGCGATCCAGAATCTGGGTCTCTGGAATGCCGAAACCCATTCGATCGAAGTGATGCGTTGGCTGAAGCAGGCGCGTTATCAGCCCGCCAGCGCCGGCAAGCTTGGTGGCAAACCTCAAACCGAATTACACGACACGCGCATCCAGGCATTCTCGGTGGTGCTCGACGCGCCGCTTGATCGCTACGGCCTGCAGTCCGCGCTCAACATGCTCACGTCGTTTCGCGCCGAAAATCTGCTGCGCTTCAAGGCGATCGTCAATCTGCAGGACGAAGCGCTGCCAGTGGTGTTGCATGGCATCCAGCACGTGCTGTATCCCGAAGTTCAGCTCGAGGCCTGGCCGGACGACGATCACACCAGTCGCTTTGTTTTCATCGTGCGCGATCTCGACCCCGAGTTTGTCGCCAAGTTGCTGGCCGACTTTACCGGCGCGGCGCGCGGCCATGTTGCAGCGGATACGCAGGCGCAGCCATGAACTTGCCGCAAAAACTGCTAATCGGCATGATCCGCGGCTACCAGCTGGTGCTTTCGCCCTGGCTGGGCCGCCAGTGTCGCTACCTGCCCACCTGTTCGGAATACGGCAAGGAAGCCATCGAAAAGCACGGCGCGCTCAAGGGCGGCTGGCTGGCGGCCAAACGCATCGGCCGCTGCCGTCCCGGCTGCGCCCATGGCTACGATCCGGTACCACCGGTTGATCCGAACAAGTAGAATCCCGCCCATGTTGTCGCGTCGTCTGCTTCCCTGGTTGTTTGCACTGGCCCTGATGTTGGGTCAGGCGACCGCGTTCGCGCACGCCCTCACCCACCTCCACACCGACGATTCCACGCTGCACGACAAGGTCTGCGAGGTCTGTGTTGCGCAAGCACAACTGGGCGGCGGCGTACCCCCCAGCGACTTCATATTGGCGACCCCAACGGGCGACCCACTCGTTGCCCTCTACACGGCGCGATTGCGCGTCGATCTTGCGCCTCTCCCGGCCTGCGCACGCGCGCCACCCACTCCGCTCAATCCCTGAATTCTCCCGGCGCTGACGCGTCACGCCGGCGTTCATTGCTATTGACGGAGTTAAACCATGTTACGTACCACTTTGCTGGTGGCCGCGCTCGCGGCTACCTTTCCGGCTGTTGCCGACCCGGATCTCAATGCGCTGCGCGCCGAGATACAGGCCTTGAAATCCAACTACGAGGCGCGCATCCAGGCACTGGAAACGCGATTGCAACAAACTGAAAATGCCGCACCTGTGGCCTTGCCCGCTGCCGAAGCTGCCCCTGTGCAATCGGCCGGCAACCGGTTCAACCCGGATATCTCGCTCATCCTGCAGGGGGGCTATACCCATCTCGGAAATGGCGACAAACGTCGTATCACCGGATTCATGCCCGCCGATCACGACAGCACCCCGACGCGAGGTTTCTCGCTCAACGGAACCGAACTGGTGATGTCCGCCAGCATCGACCCCAGCTTCCGGGGACATTTGATTGTGGCCCTGCAAGACGAAGCAGCCGAAGTCGAGGAAGCCTGGTTTCAAACAACCCGCCTCGGAAACGGCTTTTCAATCAAGGGCGGCCGCTTTCGGTCCGGCCTTGGGTACCAGAACGAGAAACATCCGCATGCCTGGGACTTTGCCGACAATACCCTGATGTACCGCGCACTCTTCGGCGAGGCCTATGGCAACGACGGGTTGCAACTGAAATGGGTGGCGCCGACCGATTTGTTCCTGGAACTTGGCGCTGAAGCCGGCCGCGGCGCCAACTTTCCCGGCACCGACCGCAACCGGAACGGCGTGGGCAGTGTTGCGCTGTTCGGCCATCTGGGCGGCGACGTCGGCGCCTCTCACAGCTGGCGCGGGGGACTTTCTTATCTGCAAACCCAGGCACGCGACCGCGAGGCCTCCCTCGACGACCTGAACGCCGTGGAAGGCAACACCTTGTTCTCTGGCAAGAGCAAAACCTGGGTGGCGGACTTTGTCTGGAAATGGGCACCTGAAGGCAACGCCAGCGAACGCAGCTTCAAGTTTTCGACCGAATATTTCCTTCGCAACGAGCGCGGCACTCTTCTGTGCCAGGACAACACCTCCGACTTTGGGAAATGCGACGGCACCGAGGGCGCCTACCGCACGCAACAATCAGGGTTATACGCACAGGGCGTGTATCAATTCATGCCGCGCTGGCGCACCGGCTATCGTTACGACCGGCTGAACACCGGTTCGGTCGACTTCGGCAGCAACAACGCCTCACTTAACGCGGGAAATTACAGCCCGATCCGTCATTCGTTGATGCTTGACTACTCGCCTTCCGAGTTTTCTCGCTTGCGTCTGCAGTACTCAAAAGACAAGTCCATGCAAGGTCTCGCCGAAAACCAGTGGTTTGTGCAATACGTGCACAGCCTCGGCAGCCACGGCGCGCACACTTTCTAAGGAAACGACATGAAACGATTGCTTGCACTTCTCATTTTATTATTGCCCCTCAGTGCCCATGCCGCGCTGAACGTCTTTGCCTGCGAACCCGAGTGGGCCGCTCTGGCGCGTGAACTCGGCGGCAACGACGTCAAGGTCTACAGCGCAATCACCGCCATGCAAGACCCGCACCGGATTGAAGCGCGCCCCAGCCTGATTGCCCAGATGCGGCGCGCCGATTTAGTGGTCTGCACCGGTGCGGAGCTGGAAATCGGCTGGCTGCCCATTCTGTTACGCGATGCCGGAAACGCTGGCGTTCAGCCTGGGCAGCCCGGCTACTTCGAGGCCACCCGGTTTGTCACCCTGATGGAAAAACCCACCCGACTCGACCGTGCAGACGGCGACGTCCACGCATCCGGCAATCCGCACATCCATACCGATCCACGCAACATCCAACGCGTGAGCGAAGCATTGGCCGCACGCCTGATCGAGATCGATCCCGCCCATGCGGCTGCACACCGCGCGCGCGGTGTGAGCTTTTCTGCCCGATGGAATGCCGCCATGACCGGCTGGCAAACACGTGCCGAACCGCTAAAGGGTTTACCCGTCGTGGTCCAGCACAAGTCGTTTTCCTACCTTCTGAACTGGCTGGAGATGCGCACGCTGGCGACGCTGGAACCCAAGCCGGGGGTTGAACCCTCGGTGGGTTATCTGGCCAGTGTGGCGGCGCAACTTCAGGAAACGCCGGCGAAGCTGGTATTGCGGGCGGCTTACCAAAGTCCACGCCCTGCTGACTGGCTGGCGCAGCGCGCGGGTATTCCCGCGCTTGCGCTGCCCTACACCGTAGGCGGCAGCAAGCGTGCAAGCGACCTGTTCGGTCTGTTCGACGACACGCTGGACCAACTGTTGAAAGTTGCGCCATGAGTATTACTGACCTGAATCTGGCCGCGCTCGACCCCAGCCTGCTCGGCTGGCCGCTGCTTGTCGGTTTGCTGGTGTTGTCGACGCACGTCCCCCTGGGGCGGCGGGTGCTGGCGCGTGGGATCATTTTCCTGGACCTGGCGATCGCGCAAATCGCAGTACTGGGGGTCATCGCAGCGCATGCCTTTAACCTCGCGCCGGATGGCTGGTCCACCCAGCTTGCCGCAGCGGCAGCCGCACTGACAGGCGCCGCGTTGCTGGCATTTTGCGAACGCCATTGGCCGGACATTCAGGAAGCACTGATCGGCTCGACGTTTGTGGTCGCGGCCAGCCTCAGCGTGCTGTTGTTGTCTGGAGATCCACACGGTGGGGAGCACCTGTCCGAACTGCTAACCGGACAGATCCTCTGGACCACGCCGATGCAGGTTGCCCAGCTTGCAATCTTGTATGCCACACTGCTGGCATTATGGGCATGGCGCGAAATGCGACCCGGCGCACCCATACTTGGCGGCCTGGGCTTTTACCTGATATTTGCACTTGCGATTACCGCATCGGTCCAGTTGATCGGCGTCTATCTGGTATTTGCCAGCCTGATTCTGCCTGCGCTGGCAGTACGCAAGAAGACGAACCGTACGGGACTGCTGACCGCTTGGCTCTTGGGGGGACTGGCCTATGCGGCCGGCCTCAGCGCCTCGGCCCTGTTCGACTGGCCGGCAGGCCCTGCTATTGTTGTTGCCCTCGCAACAACGTCACTGATCGCAGGTAGAATGCAGCGGGTTGCTGCAAACCCTTGACAGCGCTAGTATCCATCATCGGCTCCTCATCTAAGAACCTCTATTCGTGGCTCTCCCGTTTTTTAGAAAAAGCAAAGACAAAACGCCTGACCCTGCGCAAAAAAATACGCCGGCGGCTGCGCCCGCTATGGAGTCGCGGCCCACCGAAACACTTTTGACCATGGAAATGGGCGCAAGCGGGATCGTGGTAGAGGAAAACAGCGGCGCCCCGCAGTCACCCGTCGACGAAGCGGCCATCCTCTATGCCAGCAATCAGGTTGATGTGGCCGAGCGCATGTTGAAGGAGGTGTTGGCCACGGGTGACCATCGCGCCTGGCTCATGCTGTTCGATCTGTATTGCATCCAGAACCGCGAAAAAGACTTCGACCAATTGGCGCTGGATTACGCCGTTCGGTTTGAATCTTCGCCGCCAGTCTGGCAACAAATCAATGGCAACGGGCCATCCAAATCACCTCAGGAACAAGCTGCCAGTCTGGAGTTACCGGGTTTGCTGAACAAGAATGCGGCCGTCTCCCTGCATGAAAGTATTTCCGCAACCAACAAGAAAGCGGTCGTTCGGATCGATTTTTCACGTATTGAAATGGTCGACGAATACGGGGCCGACGAGTGCGCAAAGCTCCTGAGTGCTGCACGCAAAGCCAAGCGCAAGCTGCAGGTCAGCGGCGTCGACCGACTCACTGCGCTGTTGCAGGATCTCAACCGCGCCACCCAGAGCCGGGCGGTCCATTGGCTATTGCTCTTGGAGTTGTATCAGACGCTTGGCCAGCAAGAGCTGTTCGAAGATCTGGCAGTGGATTACGCTGTGCGCTTTGAAGTGTCACCCCCCTCCTGGAGTGAAGTGCAAGCTGCCGTCGTTGTACAAGCTGCACCGGTCGAGTCTCTCGACGACGCGTTGTGTCTCAGCGGGGAAATCACCCCCAGTACCGACAGTATGTTGCAGCAGCTATGCAGCTATGCCGCCACCCACAATGAAGTGCTGGTTGATCTGTCGAAAGTCACCCGCGTGGATTACGGTAGTGTCAGTCAGTTCATCAGCGTATTGATGCAGTGCCTCGGCAGCGGCAAATCCATTACCCTGCGTGGCCACAATGCGCTCATCCACGAACTCTTCCGCGTCATGGGCATCGACCAGCTGGCGCAACTTCTTCCCCGTAATACCGTTTAATTTCCGCTTGATTGACCAGCGTCCATTGCGGGTGGCGCTGGGGCCCGCCCTCACCGTCCCCTTGTCTCACAGGAACTAATCCCTACGGTTCCCCGACTCAGGACGAGCCTCATTTATAATCGTCCCATGGAACAATATCGCGGCACTACCATTCTGTCCGTCCGGCGCGGCGCGGACGTAGCCCTTGGCGGCGACGGCCAGGTCACGCTCGGCAATATCGTCATCAAATCCACGGCTCGCAAGATACGCCGGCTGTATCAGGAAAAAGTCCTGGCCGGGTTTGCCGGCGGCACGGCGGATGCCTTCACCCTGTTTGAGCGCTTCGAAGCCAAGCTCGAGAAACATTCCGGGCATTTGATGCGCAGCGCGGTCGAACTCGCCAAGGATTGGCGCACCGACCGCATGCTGCGGCGGCTCGAGGCCATGCTGGTGGTGGCGGATCTTGAGCACTCGCTGATTATTACGGGCAATGGCGATGTGCTTGAACCCGAATTAGGGATTGCCGCCATCGGCTCCGGTGGCGCGTATGCCCAGTCCGCCGCCTGCGCCCTGCTGCAAAATACCGACCTCAGTCCGGTTGAAATCGTCAAAAAGAGCCTCACCATTGCAGGGGACATCTGCATTTACACCAACCAGAATCACGTCATTGAAACCCTGTGAGTCAAGTGGGAAGTCATTCACTCGGCCCACTTCAAGCGCTTCATCCTCGTCATGACCCCTAAAGAAATCGTTCACGAACTCGACAAGCATATCGTCGGCCAGGCTGCGGCCAAGCGTGCAGTGGCGGTGGCCCTGCGTAACCGCTGGCGGCGCCAGCAGGTGAGCGAGCCCTTGCGCCAGGAAATCACGCCAAAAAACATCCTGATGATCGGCCCGACCGGTGTCGGCAAGACCGAAATCGCGCGGCGCCTGGCACGGCTCGCCAATGCACCCTTCATCAAGATAGAGGCGACCAAGTTCACCGAAGTCGGCTACGTCGGCCGCGACGTCGACACCATCATCCGCGACCTGATGGAAACCGCGATCAAGCAGATACGCGAGCAGGCCACGTCCAAGGTACAGTTCCGCGCTGAAGAAGCCGCCGAAGACCGCATTCTTGACGCCTTGCTGCCGCCGCCGCGCAGCGTCGGCCTTGACGAGACTGCGCCCAAACACGAGGAAGGCACTGCCCGCCAGCGCTTCCGCAAAATGCTGCGTGAAGGCGAACTCGACGACAAGGAAATTGAAATCGAACTGGCCGCAATCAACCCCAGCATGGAAATCTTTACCCCGCCGGGGATGGAAGACCTGTCGCAACAGCTACAGGGCATGTTCCAGAACCTGGGACAGAGCCGTCAGCAGCGTCGCAAACTGAAGGTGCGTGAAGCCTTCAAACTGCTGACTGAGGAAGAAGCGGGGCGGCTGATCAACGAAGAAGACACCAAGCAGCAGGCGCTTGAAGCGGTCGAACAGAATGGGATCGTGTTTCTCGATGAGATCGACAAGATTGCCACCCGCAGCGACGCCCAGGGCAGCGATGTGTCGCGTCAGGGCGTGCAGCGTGATCTACTTCCCCTGATCGAAGGCACCACGGTCTCGACTAAATACGGCATGGTGAAAACCGATCACATCCTGTTCATCGCCAGCGGGGCATTCCACTTGTCCAAGCCGTCCGATCTCATCCCCGAATTACAGGGTCGCCTGCCGATCCGGGTCGAACTGCAGGCGCTCTCGGTGGAAGACTTCGAGAAAATCTTGACCTCGACCGATGCCTGCCTGACGCGCCAGTACGAAGCACTGCTGGCGACTGAAGGGGTTACGCTCAAATTCACGGATAACGGCATCCGACGTCTTGCCGAAATTGCCTTCGAGGTCAACGAACGCACTGAAAACATCGGCGCACGCCGTTTGTATACGGTGATGGAAAAGCTGCTGGAAGATATTTCATTTGATGCCGGCACGGTCACCGGCGAACACTTGGTTGACGCCGAGACTGTCACCACCCGTCTTGCTGCACTCGCCGCGCGTGAAGACCTCGCGCGCTATGTCTTGTAATGGCTGTGTTCACCCTTTAACTTCCAACTCTTGGCCCCTACCCCCATGAAACGCCCAAATACTCAACCTATTACCACCAGTAACAAGATCCTCTCCTCCATCCTGTTCGGCAGCCGCTGGCTGCAGGTACCGTTGTACCTGGGGCTGATCGGCGCGCAGCTGGTCTACGTGGTGCACTTCATGGTCGAACTGCAACACCTGGTGACGGGCACCTTCAGCCTCAACGAAGAAGCCATCATGCTCATCGTGCTGGGCTTGATCGATGTAGTGATGATTTCCAACCTGCTGATCATGGTCATCGTTGGCGGCTACGAAACGTTTGTTTCGCGTCTCAACCTCGAAGGCCACCCGGATGAACCCGAGTGGCTATCGCACGTCAATGCCAACGTGCTCAAGGTCAAGCTCGCGACCGCCATCATCGGCATTTCGTCGATCCATCTGCTGAAGACCTTCATCAACGCGCCCAATCTGACCGACAAGGTGCTGATGTGGCAGACCATCATTCACATGGCGTTCATTGCCTCGGCCGTGTCGATTGCATACATCGACAAGCTGATGCCGCACCCGGACAAGCATTGATTTTTAGGCTGACGTTCCCGTCAGCCCAACAAGCATTTCATCCTGCAGCCAGGTTCGCAGACTCTCGGCGGCTACGCTGGCGGCCTCCTGATCAGAAAACTCCTCGCCCAGGTCAGCACACACCTGAGCAAACGAGGCGCCGCCCTGCAATTGCATCAGCGCTGCATGTTCAGCTGCCTGAATCGTGCGGAAATGGGGTTGCCAGCCTTTACGCCAAATCAACAGCCAGGTGGGATCGGGCAACGATCCTGCGGCTGGCGGCGCCTGCTCCTGATCGAGCGCATGCCAGATGGCCACGCTGTTAAAGTGTACAGGCGCAATAAACAGGGTAGGCACAAACTGGAACCCGACACCGGCCCAATCCTCGGCAGCCAACCCGGCCAATTCCGCAGGCTGAACCGGACTCGCGTTCGGACCATCAAACGCCAGACGCAACTGCCAGTCGATGAGCGCCAGTTCGGCAATATCCCGATCCTGCGGGAACCGGTTTACCAGCCAATGCGGAAATTCCGCACCGTGCCAGCGCAGGTTGCGGTGCTTGGGCGGGTTGTCCTCAATGAAAGCCAACGCAGACGACTCAAACGTTTCGTCGCCGAGATACGCCCAGGTTTTTTCATAGGCATCCTGCAGGTTTTCCAGCAGGCGAACACGATAGGCATTGTGATAAATATGCAGCCGGTGATCGACACTGATGCGTCCGCCATCGGCCACTTCATGCGCAATCGCGCTGGGCAGGTTGAGCAAATGATCATGGAAGGCAACCTGAAGATCGGTCAACTCGGGCGACTTCACAGCACGGCCTCCTTGACTTCCTGCATCCCGTGCCCCAGGGTCTCGGCGGCTATGGCGCGCGCCTGATCCAGTTCCGCAATCAATATGACTAATTCCGGTATGTCATCATCGCGCTCGATCATGGTGGCCACGTCACCAAATCGCGTACAGGTATAACGATAAAGGTCCCATACGGCCTCGGCCACCGGGTGATCGTGCGTGTCCACGATGTAGTCGCCGTGATCGCTATGCCCGGCCAGATGAATTTGCTGCACCCGATCGACCGGCAAGTGGTCCAGGAAGGTGATCGGATCAAAGCCATGATTGATGCCGCTGACATAGATGTTGTTCACGTCGAGCAGCAGCAGGCAGTCGGCTTGTTCGGCCACCTGACGCAGAAATTCCCATTCGCTCATTTCGGAGCTGCGGTAGTTGAGGTAGCTCGACACGTTTTCCAGAAGGATGCGCCGGCCCAGCGTGTCCTGCACCTGATTGACGTGGCGTACGACCAGCCGCAACGCCTCTTCGCTGTAAGGCAATGGTAATAAGTCATGCGCGTTGCGGCCTTGCACGCCAGTCCAGCACAGATGGTCTGAAATCCACATCGGCTGCACATGCTTGGCCAGCGCCTTGAGTTCGGCCAGATAGTGCGTATCCAGGCCATCGGTTGAGCCGATCGACAGGGACACACCGTGCATGGCGACCGGATAGCGTTCCAGGATGGCATCGAGCATGGCCAGGGGTTTGCCGCCGGGAACCATGTAATTTTCAGAAATTATTTCCAGCCAGTCGACCGTCTGAGGTTGATCCAGAAAGTCCGGGTAATGCACCGGCCGCAAGCCGAGGCCAAAGCCCGGCGATTCTTTCTTGATGGCGGCTGATGGGGTATTAAAGGGCATGGGGCAAAATCGAAAAAATCAGTAGAGGGCCATGAATGGAATTTTCACCCTGAATGTCGGCATGGAAACAAACATTCGGGGTGAAAACCCAGGCGCAAGGTCTGGGTCTCGGCTGATGTTTTAGCCCTTCAGGTCGGAAATCACACCGCCTTTGCTCAGACATTCCTTGGCGGCCATGCCTTTGAAGCCATGTCCCTTACAAGCATTCATGCCCTTGCAGCTATTTTCAGTGGTTTTGCAGTCGGTGTTGCCCTTGCAAGAATGCACGCCATAGCAATGCACTTTGTCGCTCGCGCCGACTGCCGCGCCAGTGCTTCCACCGGGGCTGTCAGCGGCAACAGCAGCCGACATTGACAGAACTATTGCAGCGGCGGCAGAAGCCAGGATTGCGCCTTTGGATTGAATTGACATGTAGATTTCTCCTTGATGAATGAAACACGTTGTTGATATGAGGCCTGTAAATCCCAGGCCATCAGGCGAAAATGAAGCACAAATGCGCGATGCTTCAATGCAGGGCAATCCATCCTTTACGCGAAGCCAGCGACTGCCATGCCCACGTTGGTCGACAAGAGACGCCTGGCCTTACAGCGGTAACGCACTATTTTTGCCTGGGGACAGGTGTAGGTCGATGGAACAGATAGGCGACATGAGCCCTGCCGCAAAATCGGGCATGCACGGTAACGCAGATGAAACGCCCTGTTTTTCAATGCATTAATAGCGCCATCACCATTACTTATTGGCTGCCCACCGCTCACGGGCGGAAAATCACAGATCAAATTCTCACGGAGACGAAGCCATGGCCACCCGCGACACCCTCACCCCCAAAGAAGCCGCATGCAGCGGCGGTGCCGACTATGCTGCACTGGCACTGGAAGCCCTGCAGGAACCGGCTGATGCCGCCTATGCCAAGGAGTTGATGGACCGCGTGGCGGACGACTGCCAGTTCACCAAGGATCTGGCGGCCTGTGCCATCGTCTACAAGGCGCTGGGCGAACAAAGCCGTGCTGAGGAACTGCTGCAAACCGCAGAAGACTATTGCATGAGCGGCGATGAGCAGGTTGCACTGGCCGAAGCCAAGTTCAAGGTGATGGGTGACAAGGCTGCCGCTGTGGAATCGTATGAAAAGGCGCTGAAGGAAACCAGCAACCTCGACCCGCTGATCGATCTGGCTAAAAACGTGATGAGCGTGATTGCCGATAGCGCATTGGCCAAAAAAGTATTGGAAAAGGCGGAAGCAAAAATTTCGCGTGCGGTGGAGTTCAGTAAGCTGGCGGCGGCCTCGGTCGAACATTTGCTCGACAAGGACTATGCGGCGGAAATTTTCAACAAGGCTGCTGAAAAACTTTCCACGGTGCCCGATCTGTTGGCATTGGCCGGCGAAGTCACCAAGACACTGGGGGATCCGGCGCGCGCCAAGGCCTTGTACGAGCGTGCGCTGCATGGCGCAACCGATTTTGGCACAGCCAAAACGCTGGTCGAATCGGCCAAGCAGGCAGGCGACGACGCTTTCTTGCAGGCTGCGCTGAAAAAAGCCGGCGAACTCGCCACGGCTACCGGCGAGCACATCGAACTGGCCGAAGGATTGGCCAGCGTGGGCGACAAATCGGGTGCGGCCGCACTGCTGGACAAGGCAGAAGAAGCCGTGGCCGGCCTGGATGAAATGCAGAAACTGGTCGCCGCAGTCGAGGCCCACCTGGCCGACGATGCCGAGCGCATGGCCCGCGTGAAAGCCAAACTGGAAAAACGCCAGGCCAACCACGTGCGTTATCTTGAGTTTCAAAAACTGGAAGATGAAGCCGGTAACGTCAAGCAATACCTCGCATTGGCTGAACGGGTGCGGCTCGAACTGGAAGACCCGTTCTATGCCGCCAAACTGATCCAGGCCGCCGAAGAATTACTCGACGGCAAAGACTACCAGTTCTCGCGATACAAGCCGATTCTGCTGGCGGTGGACCAAAACCTGGATGATATCGACTGGCTCAATCGCCTGCTCGACCGTGCAGCCGAGAACGCGTCCGGGTTCATCACCTTCAAAGATCTGGTCGTGACAACAGCACACTTGAAACATCGCGAACTGGGAACAGCGAAAGCCCGAGCATTCCTCGCCGCCCGCGAAGCTGCTCAGGCTGCCGATGCCAACGCTACGGTCTACGACAGTGCCAAACTGGCAGAAGTCAGCTTTGCTGCCACACAGGATATCGCTGAAGCCAGTCGCCTGCTGGAAGCTGCGCGCGCCCAAGCGAAAGATCACTATGCCCTGACGCACATTGGCCAGTTATACGCAGGCATGGGCAAAGCTGCCAAAGCCGATGAGTACTTTTCCGCTGCTGCGGCGACCTGCACCCATGGCGACGCCTGCATTCAGTTTATTGATCGCCTGAAGAGCTTTGCCATGCCCGCAGAGACGCTGAAGAAATGGTATGTCGAATGCGGTACCCATTTAAGCAAACCCGCCGACAAGTTGCGCTGGGCTGAAGGCATTGCCGACGCGCTCAACGATAAAACCTGGGCCACCGAAGTCTATGGTCAGCTCGCGGGCCAGTTTAGCGGAACCGAGGCGGCTCGCTTTGATCTCAGCCGCCGTTCGCGTGCCGATCTCAATTATTTCGGTGCCACCCGGCGCCATTAACCGGCGACTCGCCGCTTGTATTGCGTGGCCAAAGGCCATACCCCGAAAAACACCCTGCAATACCCCCAGAAACAGCCCGGTTGATCGGGCTGTTTTTCTTTGTACACTTCTAATTGAAGCTGTTTCCAGGAGCCGTACATGCATGAAAACCTTTCCGCCCTTATCGACACCGTGCAGAAGAATTGCACCATTGCCGACGCTCGACACGCGCGCGACATGACGATATGCACCTTTCTTCTGGAAATGCGCGAGTACTACCGCTGGGAAATGGAAATCCCCTACGGCGCGCGTCTACCCAAGGACGAACTAGGCGATTGGTTGAACGCGCGCGAAAGTCTGTGGGATACCGTGGAAGAGGAGGAATTTGCACCCTTGCCGTTCAGCGCAGCTGACATCGACCCGTTCGAAGCCAACGACGTCAACCGCGCGCTGCTCCCGCTCGGCCTGGTTTACAGCAGTGGACTCGGGCGTTATCGCAAACCCCACTTTGTACTGGCCGAGCTTAGACGCACCGAGATGCGTGAAGGGGTGCAGATTCTGGTGGCAGGCTGCGAATATGCGCGCGACCTGATTGCCCCGCCTGCTGCGATGCGTGATGGCGCCATCTTCCTGCGTATGGATGCAGTACGGCGGCTGCTGTGGAACAAATACGAAGAATGGCAATGGCAGGAGAAAGACACCGCGCTGGGCCGCGCGTTTACGTACTACGATTTTGAACGCAGTGTTGAACGTGGACTCGACCGCATGGAAGAGGCCGAAAGCGAGGTGATGATCCTGCACGAGATTGGTGAGGCCCGCGCAGAACGGCTGCTGGGCGACGACTGGAACACGATGCTTGGACATCTCAGTTCCAAACATGCTGAGCTATTGGCACGCGCGGTACGTGACCACCTGGCCGACTGCATGGTGACGTTGCCAACCCTCTTCGAACGTGAAGCATTGGGGTCGTTGCACTTTTATCTGGCCAACCTGTCCGGCTTGCGTCGTGCACTTTTTCCAGCACTGCCCCAAGCGTATGAAGATTGGCTGACTCACCACAACACGACGAAGTTGGCCAAAGTGGTGGCCGCCGCGGAGGTTCACTGGATGAATGTGGCAGAACAGCTGATGACAACCTTTCACCAGGATGCGGCAAAGGGTGATGCAAACCTCGCCAGCCTCGCAGGTAGCGATTTAGCCAGCTTGAAACGCTAGACGAAAAAAAACGGGCGGTACGCCGCCCATTTTTTAACCACGATAGCGATCACGCCGGAACGGTTACGCTCTGCTCGAGTTGCCCCGCAATACTGTCAAGCAACTGCTGCTCCTGATACGGCTTGCCCAGATAGACGTTGACGCCGATTTCCATCGCGTGATTACGGTGTTTATCCGCCGTACGCGAGGTGATCATGATGATCGGCACCGACTTCAGACGCGCGTCACTGCGCATCACACGTGCCAGTTCGAAGCCATCCATGCGGGGCATTTCGACGTCGAGCAGCACCACATCCGGAACCAGGTCTTGCATTTTCTCCAGCGCGTCTACGCCATCTTTCGCGCTGTCGACCCGGAAACCTTCCCGCGTCAACAGACGGGTGGTGATTTTACGTACCGTGAGTGAGTCATCCACCACCAGTATCATCGGTGGCTGCAAGGCCTGGCTGACTTCAACCGCTTCAGCGGGCGCTTTGCGTTCCATGGCAGAACGCGGCAGGCTGGCCCAACGCAATGCCAGGGGCACCGGGTTCATGATCAGAATCACCCGTCCATCACCGCGAACGGTTGCGCCCACCACCCCGGTAATACGCGCCATCTGCGGGCCAATATTCTTGACCACAATTTCGCGCGTGCCTTCGATCGAATCGACCAGTACAGCAGCCTGGCTGGCACCGCTTTGCAGCAGTATGACCGGGTTGTAGCGCATGACTTCGTGCACTGCCTCAGTGTCGCCCAGCAAATGCGGCAAATACGAGAAGGGATAGTCAGCACCCCGCCACGTTACTACACCACTGGTCATGGCTTGTTCCAGTTCAGCGGGTTTTAGTTCAAGCACCTGCTGCACCAAGGGTGTCGGCAGCGCGTAATCGTGCTTGGCCACCTGAATCATGACAGCCTGCGTCATGGCGAGCGTCAGCGGCAAATAGATGTTGAAAGTGGTTCCGGTACCCACAGTCGAAACGATATCAATGCGCCCACCCAGAGCGGCAATTTCACTTTTCACCACATCCATACCCACACCGCGGCCCGCAACCTGACTCACGGTTTCGGCTGTAGTGAATCCTGCCGCGAAAATCAGTTGTGCCAGCAGTGATTCAGTCGGCTCGACACCGGGTAGCAATAATCCGGCGGCTTCGGCTTTTTCGCGGATGCGGGTGTAGTTGAGGCCTGCGCCGTCATCTTTCACCGTCAACAACATTTCGTTGCCGGACTGGCGTGCGATCAGCACGATTTCACCAAATTCGGTTTTACCCGCTGCACGGCGAGCTTCCGGGGTCTCAACCCCGTGTGCCAGCGCGTTACGCAGCAAGTGCTCCAGCGGCGCGGTGACCTTTTCCAGCACCGAACGGTCGATTTCCAGATCGCCGCCCTGAATGTCGAGCTGCGCCCGCTTGTTTACATCGCGCGCAGTTTGCCGAACGGTGCGGTACAAACGATCGGAAACCGAGTTCAACGGCACCATCCGTACACGCAACAGGTTCTGTTGCAGTTCTCGGTTAAGGCGTGATTGCTGGATCAGCGCGGCTTCTGTCTCGCCCAGGCGGGCCAGCAGAATATGCTGCACAGTGGAAATATCGTTCACGCTTTCGGCGAGGAATCGGGTGACTTCCTGGAAGCGGGTAAAACGATCGAATTCCAGCGGGTCAAACTGTTCAGCCACGCCCGGTGTCTGAAAGGTTGCCTGCATCTGTGATTCGGCCTGAATTTCAACTTCACGGATATGGCCGCGCAAGCGCACTAGCGCCTCGGACAATTCATTGACGTGGCGTTTGAAAGCAAACACTTCGCTTTCAATTCGTGAACGTGAAATCGCCACTTCGCCTGCTTGGTTAACCATGCGGTCAACCCAATCGGCACGCACGCGCAAGGTCAACGCCGCGTTGTCACGCGTCGCCGCTTGTGCCGGTGCTTCAGGTCGTGCCGCCATCGGCGTCCGCAGCAATTCCGCCTCTTCTAGCAAGGATAAGGTCGGCTCAATAGGCGCCGCGATCGGGGCTGACGGTGACACGTCTTCTGCGAGTGGGGTGAAGTCGCCCTGTTTCAAACGATCAACCGTATCGGCCAAACGGTCGAGCTGCGCTTCGAGCGTATCGAATACTTCCGGACTTGCAGCCAGATGGCCTTCGATTACAGCAATCACGCGTGATTCCATCACGTGGGTCAGCTCGCCCAGTCGCATCGCGCCCACCATGCGGGCACTGCCTTTGATGGTATGCAGGTTACGTTGTAGCGCATCACGTGCAGGAATGTCACCTGGTGCCTCTTTCCAGGCACGCAGCTGCGCGCTGGTGTCCGGGACCAGTGTTTCGGCTTCCTCGATAAAGATAGGCAGCAACTGCTCGTCAATTTCATCCGCCACATCGCGTCGCTCAAATACCGGCGTAGGTGTAGACGCTTTGATCGTGGACACAAGTGTGCTGACGTCGAACACGTCGCGCTCCGCTTCAGCGGGGCTGTGCGCTGACGACTCGGCCGCGCTGATTGACCCATCAGATACAGATTCGTCGGTGTCCAGAATGGCTTCGACTATTGTTACTTCCGGCTCGAACACTTCCGCAACCGGTTCCGCGACCGGCGTGATTTGTTCGTCTTCCAGTTCGCCCAGGGTTGCGATCAAGTCACTCGCTGATTCGGGCAGTTGACCCAACTCAATGGTCGCAATCATTTCATGCAGGCGAGCGATGGTGTCATCAACCAGCGGCAAGTGTGCAGCCGGCATGGGCGCATGCACAAACCGATTCCAATACTGCTCAAAGGCGTGAGACAGATCGGCCAGATTCGTGATACCGGCTGTTCCCGCAATGCCGCCCAGGGTATGGATAGCCCTGCGCGCGTGTTCGCTGACCGTACTGTTGGCCGCTTCTGCGTGGCGCTCGGATTCTTCCTGCAATACAGCCAGTCGTTGATGCGCCTCGACCATGAAAATTTCATACAGGTTGCTGGACAAACACACCGATCCAATGCACACCTCATCGAGCATATCTGGCACCTCAGGGACTGAGAGCGCTATTGCATATTCAATCAATGCGCCGACATCCAGCTCGGGATCAATGTCCACGATGTCTGCTATGTCCACGATGTCTGCTATGTCTGCAGTTTCAAATTCGGACAGGGATTCATCTGTCGGTTCGATGAAGCTGATCTCAGTATCCCGGTCCCCGTCCCGCTCAACTTCGGAAAGCTTGTTTTCCTGGCTGAGGGAAAGCTCGCCTGCTGAATCCAGGTCGGGTGTGACTGCGGGCAGCGGTTCAGATTCGGTTTCGAAATCGAGTTCCGCGCTGGATGAGCCATCCAATACTGCAATTCCATCAGCATGCTCGTCGTTCAGACTAGTGGTGGCTTGAGCTATTACCTGCTCGGGCACGCTATCGATGGGTAATCCCTGATCGACGCGTTCAACAGCAGCAAGTAATGCGGCAACGGGCAATCCCACAGACTGGTCCGCCTGAAGCGCATCGACCCAATCCTTGAACAGGTCACGCGCACGACCAATCACATCCATCAGATCGTTATTGACGGACCTTTTCTCACCCAGCCAACTGTTCATCAGTTGTTCAAGGCGCCAAGCCACATCACCCAGCTCGATCAAACCGACCATGCGGCCGCTACCCTTCAAGGTATGAAATCCGCGACGAATGACAGTCAACGACTCCGGGTCTTCAGGATCGCTCTGACAGAGCGCATTGGCATCGCCTATGGCGACCAAAACTTCGTTGGCCTCCTCCAGGAAAATCTCCAGGAGCTCCAGTTCAACACCCGCTGAAATGGTCGTTTGCATCCACTCCGAATCAGGGAGTGAGGTGACAGTTTCATCTGTGGAAACGGGTTGCACTGTCGTCGAGATGTCTTCCGTATGAACCATCTCAAACGAGCTGGTTTGCAGGTCTTCAACATCTGCCTCGGCTGAAGCCGCTTCAATGTCAAGGTGGGGCGTGCGCTCAATGAGCTCAACAGGCTCCAGCGCCGCTTCAACCGGATCTATCGACAACGTGGATGTTGTTTCCGGCATCGTCTGGAATTCAGCTTCTGCCCGTTGTGGGACGGCCAGACCGGTCAGCGCCATGACCTCAGCATCCAGTTCTCGCGTAGCCTCATCGGCATCACGACTGGCATCCAGTACAGCGCGCGTTTTCTGCTTCAGCGAAATGTCATCGATCAACTCAGCATCACGGCTGAGCTCGGTCAGCGAATCAAGATATTTTTTTTTTGTGCCTTCGTCCGGCTGCTCGCGCCAATCTAGATAGGCCGCTTGTACCCCTTCCTTACGCGCGGGCAAACCCGACTCTATCGTTTCACCCAAGGCATTGCCGTCAGGGCTATCGGCACCGATGACGCCAAAGTCAACCAAAACCGGCCGCAGCATGCGGACGGCATCTGCACGCCCTGCACAGTAGGACTCAATAAATAAACCCAGGCTGGAAAAGGCGTCTGCCAGCTTCTGCTGAGTCGCCTCGTCCGGCTCACCTTCTTTGGCAAACGGATTCGCCACATTGGTCGCGGCAGCCAGCAAACTGGCAGCATCGGGCAACTCAAGCATGGTGAGTGCGCCTTGTGCCTGTTGTGACAAGGCAGGCAGCTTCGCCAGTGCTTCGCGGTCATCGAAGTCACGGAAGAAGGCATCCAGCGCTTCCTCCATCTGACGAAGATTCTGACCGACTTCCTGAGCCATTTGCACCAGCATATCGCGCTCGGATTCACGCTGGCTCGCCTCGCTTTCGACACTGACCGGCATCTCGCGGCCTTCGATCAGCGCACGTAAACGAGCCTGCTGCCCTTGCGCACGATCGGAAAAATCCGCGTGAAGTATATCTTCCTGATTGACGGCGTTTTGCATGAACAAGAGTGTGGAAGCCACTTCCAGATTCATTTGTTCACGTGCATCACCCTCGCTCCCAGCTGCAGCGACTGCCGCTGCACCCAGTTCATCCAACAAGGCTGACAAGCCACTGCCTTCCAGGCTCTTGGCCTGTGGCTGCATACGTACCAACTGGGTGTTGAATTGCTCCAACTGTTCAGCATGGCCTTCCACAAATCCGTGCCAATGATCTCGCGCAGCTTTCAAGCCCGCTTGCAGGGCGTCCAGTACCGGGCGCATGCGCGCCAAGGCTTCCGGGTCCAGCATGCCACGGCCGGGCAGATAACGATCAAGACCAAACCTGGAACGGATTTCCGCGGCACGTCCATCCAGCGCTTCGCTTTTTGCAATAAAAAACAAGGCATCGCGCATCAGGCGCTCGGCAACCTGAGGAGAACCTTCCATCAAGCGGCGCATTTGCAAATCCACACGCGCCAGCAACTGCTTCACATGAAAATCGGCTTCCACACCGTGTGCCATCAAGCTATCGACAAATCCGACGCATGCCCACCAAAAGGTTTGCGAGGCTTGCGAAGGGGCGATGCCTTCGATGGTAGCCAACGAGTCTCGCATGCGCTTGAGACCCTGTTCAGCGTCTACATTACGCAGAAAAGCCAGCAGACCACGTTGAAATTGTGCACGTGCAGTTTTGACGGCAGCCGCCAACGCCTCCTGTGACAGGCCATCGTTAGCAGCCTTGGTCTGTACACCTGACCGTAAATCCGGAAAAAACAGTTCACCTTCGAACACCCGTTCGATGCCCTGCAACTCACGCAGCCGTTTGTAGAGCGGGAAGAGTGCAAGTTCACCGCTACCACGTCCGTCCGCCAAATCTTTTACCCAGCGCTGCAACCCTTCCATGGCATTGCGTAGCGCACGCATCAGATCGTCACTGGCATTCAACCGGTTTTCATTGATATCAAGCAGGCAGGACTCCAACGTACCTGCCAGCGTGGCGGCACCTTCCAGCCCAACCATGCGCAATGCGCCCGTCACCTGGTGGGCATCGTCACCCGCCAATCGCAGGGCATTGGTCAGATCGGCATCGACACTGTAGGCCTGCAAACGTCCGAGGGCGGCTTGCAGGGCGGCGTCGATGTCACCGCGCACCCAGTTCAGTGGGCCGGTATCGTAATCGAGGTTGGCGCTCATGGTGTGTAATTCCTGAGGTTAATTGCGGTGGCCATGGTCGGCTGCTCGTTCAAGTGATTGTCAGTCCGTTCAGGCAAGTTTGAAGCCTGAAACCGAGTTCTTGAGGTCTTGAGCCAGTTGTTTCATGCCCCCAATCGAATCAGCCGTTTGCTGTGTGCCACTGCTGGTCTGTGCGGAAATCGATTTGATGTCCTGCATGGTTTCAGCCACCTTGGCAGTCGACTCGGCCTGACTTTGTGTAGCCGATGAAATATCTGCGATCAGTCCGGCCAGTGTCTTCGACACCACACCAATTTCGGCCAGTGTTTGACCCGCCGTATCGGACAGCTTGGCGCCTTCGACCACACCCTGGGTCGAGACTTCCATCGCCGCCACCGTATCGTGGGTATCTGATTGAATCGTTTTCACAATGGCAGCAATCTGCTTGGTCGCATCGGCTGAACGTTCTGCCAGCCGCTGCACTTCTTCTGCCACCACCGAGAAGCCTCGTCCGGCTTCACCAGCGGATGCTGCCTGAATGGCTGCGTTTAGCGCGAGCACGTTGGTTTGCTCGGTAATGTCCGAAATCAGTTCCACGATTTCACCAATCTCCTGTGACGATTCGCCCAGGCGCTTGATTCGTTTCGACGTTTCCTGAATCTGTTCACGCAATCCGTTCATGCTTGAAATAGCATTCGACACAGCCTGCTGGCCTTTTTCAGCAGCAGCCAGCGATTGTTCAGCCACACGGGCTGACTCAGCGGCGTTACCCGATACCTGCTGCACAGACTGTGCCAGATTCACCACCGCTGCAGAGGTTTCTTCGATCTCCACAGACTGGCGACGTGAAGCCTGTTGCAGCGACTCGGAAACTTGACCAGCAGCATCCGCCGCTTGGTCCATCTGCTGCGTCGCATTATTAATGCCACGCACCAGCGTCCGTAATTCTTCTACCGTGTAGTTAATCGAGTCGGCCACTGCACCGGTGATGTCCTCGGTGACGCTTGCATTGATGGTCAGGTTGCCCTCAGCAAGCTCACCCAGTTCGTCCATCAACCGCAGAATCGCCTCCTGGTTCCGGCTGTTTTCTTCTTCACTCTTGCGCGCACGGGATTTGGTTTCATTAATGTTGACCAAACCCAACAACACCAAAGATCCTAGCGCCAGAACACCAAATAAAGCCGCAAGTAGGTAGCTGAGACCGCCGACGCTACGATAATCCAGCGACAGCCGATCCGTATCCGCCAACAACGCATCACTACCTACGAACAAATTGTTCGCCGCGAGTTTGGATTGCAGCAGCGGCTGCGTGTTCGCAAGCACTGCGCCCACCGCCTCCACCATATCGGCCATGTTTGTACCCAGGTCTTCGAGGGTCAGCATGCTGTCACTGTTTTTGATGGCCGAGCCACCCATTAGTGTCTGCACCGTTTCACGGAACGAGGTGGTGTCTTTTTCCAGTTGCAGCACCACTTCCGGGTCAATCAGGTCAGCGGACAACAGCAGGTTGGCGTTTTTAGGCAAACGCTGGCTCAGCATCACCAGATGGTTGGCGCGCGAGACTTCACGCACGGTGGCACCTGTGTCAGCAAGCTGGCTGGCCAATTGTTCGGCGACTTCCTGCAAATCGGTACTCAGCGCATTAATACTCTTGACGCTCTCGTTCAAGGCCACCAGGTTTTTCTGCTGTGACAGAATCTGCACAACCTGTGGATTGAACTTTTTCCACTGTTCACTGATTTTCCCCAATGTATCGCGTGCAGAGCCACCGGAAGCGGGGACTTGATCATCACCGTCGGTCAAACCCACCAAGGTCTTTTCGAAAACCACCTTGCCTTCAGCCAATTTTTTAAACGCCGCTGCGTTACCCAGAACGGACTGTTGTGCTGTTAGCGGAAGCCGCTGCGAGAGCACTTTCAATTCGCCTGCCTTGACCTCGTATTGGGTCCGGTTGTCGAGCTGAACCAAACTGTAGATGGTAAAGCCGGCCGCCAGCAACAGCGAAACAATGAGCGTGCCGCCTGCGTAGAGGTATTGCTTCTCTACCGGCAGACGACCAATCAAAGGGGCTTGGCCGGTCTCTGTGTCGGCTAGCTTCCGCACCGTCTGCATAATCAGCGTCGTGTGCTCGCTTCCTTTTTTGCCGGTGACCTTTTCGGTCATGCGGCCAGCCAGGCCCTTAAGTCCGTTCATTGTGATTGCCATATTCATCGCTCCAGTCCCTCCAGTATTCAGCGCCTATGCGCTCCGTATTCAATATTCAATCAATTACCGAGCTGAGCCTCAACCTTGAGAAACTCCACGTTGCCTAGCAATTGTCCAAAATCCATATCACACCAGTCTGTTCCAGTATCGTCAGCGTATTGGCGCGCAATCCACGGGTGTGCAGCGTGAGCGGTGCGCTCTTCAAAATGGTTGATGTTTTTCAGTCCCAACGTACCGCGAACGAGTAAAGCGGCATTCACCCCAAAGTCGTGGTGTGGAATCAGAAGCCGGCAATCAACGTGATCTTTTGTTACGCCCTGCCCCATGAAGTCCGCAAAATCGCTCACTGCAAACAAGTTGCCGCGGATGTTGACCACCCCGCGAAACCACCGCCGAGCGCCCGGCATCTGGACAATGGTCGGAACGGGAATGACTTCTTCCGTATCGGCGAGGCTTACCAGCCAATTCACATCCCCCACTCGAAACCCCAGGCGGGAGCCGGTATTGTCGCGACTCGCTGCCGCCTGCAATTTCTGCGAAAGCGTGGTCTGAAATTCGCGCAGATTGAATTTCTTGGCCATATCTTTCCGCTCAGCCTAGCGCCTTGATTTGCGAAAGCAGGTCTTCCGGTTTTACCGGCTTGACCAGATAAGCCTTCGCCCCCTGACGCATCCCCCAAACCTTGTCAGTTTCCTGGCCCTTGGTGGTGCACATGATGACGGGAATATGCTTGGTCGATTCTTCCTTGGTAATCATTCGTGTAGCCTGATAGCCGTTCATGCCAGGCATCACGACGTCCATCACGATCAAATCGGGCAGCGTTTGTTTGGCCTGAGCAACAGCCTCCTCACCACTTTCAGCCATGCTGACCAGATAACCATTTTTAACCAGCAACTCAGACAGGAAAAAGCGCTCGGTGGGGGAATCATCTACAACCAGAATGCGGCTGATCGCCATAATTTATACTCCTTGAGAAACGGGTAATGCCGCTGAACAGGCGTGCTCTCGCACCGCCGTCAGTAGCGTGTCTTTGGTAAAAGGCTTGGTCAAATACTCGTCCGATCCCACCATGCGGCCGCGTGCGCGATCAAACAGGCCATCTTTGGACGACAGCATGATTACGGGCGTAGTCCGGTATTTGGCGTTGCGCTTGATCAACGAGCAGGTCTGGTAACCATCGAGCCGCGGCATCATGATGTCGACAAAAACCACATCCGGGTCATGGTCAGTAATTTTTGACAGCGCATCGAAACCATCCTGCGCCAGAATGACTTCACAGCCGGCCTGGTTCAGAAAAATCTCTGCGCTACGGCGAATAGTGTTGCTGTCATCGATGACCATCACCTTGACGCCCTTCAGTACTTCGTTATCCACACGCTTCTCCACGAGGATCATTGGGCAGGCGGCAATGGCCACCCCCTGTGTGGATTACATTACGGCAAGGAATGCGGCTTCTTTAATGTTGCCTTCTCAGAGCAAGCACACTTTTTGCGGGCGAAATAAAAGGGCGCCATTAAATGGCGCCCTTTTGACCCGGATCTGCACAGAGTTTCTGGTTATTACTGCCAGCCCTCTCCCTCCGATTTCTTGTCAACGCCCGCCAAACCATTCATGGTTTCCAGAACGGTTATCGGCAAGGAAGAAATACGCATGAACTGCCCCATGCCCACATCAGGAAACGCCAACGCAATCCGGAATCGGGCATGCGGTGCTTCCACCTGCTTGTCATTGATGTATATCTCGTAGGGCAAACCTGCAACATAGTTCTGCATATCGATGCGCTTGATCCATTCGCCATCGCTATTGTCGCCATCATTCATGGCTACACCGAATACCGCCAATTTACGGTCTGGCAGCACGATTTCATAGATCTTGGACGTTTTACCCACACCTTTGGCCAGATTTTCACGAACAGTCTTCAATGCTTCAGCAAAACTGTTGTATTCAACCAGTTTGTTTTTATGTGAATCCAGACGCTCCATACCGATCATGTAACGGTAATTGGCCAAGCTTGCTTCAGGCTCATCACCGCCCATCCCTTTACCCGCGCCGAGAGCTTCCTGCAAACGTGCCTGAAGCGCCTTGACCGCGCCTTCCTTCTTGTCAAAGGATTTGCGGAAATAGGCACGATACCAGTAGTCAGGGTTGGTGTAAGACACACTGCCATCGGCTTTAACTCCCACCCGAATGGCTGCGCCTAACACTGCGTTGCCACCCACGGCGCCCACTTCCTTCAACATGGCGTCATCCGTGGCCACAACCACCCCGGAGCCTGCCAGATTTTTGGGGAAATATTTGCCGACCACTTTAAAGCCGTTGTCTTTGAGTTTGGCCTCGACTGCTGACGCCACAGCCTGAACACTGCCCCCAGCTAGCGCATCACCTTGAATGTAAGGGGAAATTGCCCAAGAAGCTGATGAAAAAACAAGTAAAACACAAGCTGAAATCCACCGCTGAATCATTTTGGTCTCTCCGATTGATTATTAAAATATCGATCTATCGATATACCATATAAAACCCTCGGGCGGATTCTACCATTGGCTCATAAACTAATGTACTAGAATTTCCGTTTTCAAAAAGCGGGCTTTATAGGCTCTCGCTGGTGCAGAAAGACCTCAGTTATTGCTTGGGCTGGAACCGAAATCAGATCATTTTCAAAAGGCAACCATCTCAAAATCATCTTTACGTGCTCCGCAATCCGGGCAGGTCCAGTTGATCGGCACATCTTCCCAGCGCGTGCCGGGCGCAATGCCATCATCAGGCGCACCCGTCTCCTCATGGTAAATCCAGCCGCAGATCAGGCACATCCAGCTCTTGTATTCAGGGGTTTCAGGCATAGGACAAGGGTAATTCAAGCTAAAATCGGAACTTGATTTTAAAGCAGTGACATCATGCCGCCAATTTTCTCGCCCAAACCCACGCCACCGCTGGTACTCAGTTTTGCCGCGTCCGATCCAACTGGCGGCGCGGGCATCCAGGCTGACCTGCTGACACTGGCCAGCCTGGGTTGTCACCCGTTGTCGGTCATCACGGCTTTGACGGTGCAAGATACCGCCGGAGTGGATGAAATCCTGGTGATCGATTCCGAGTGGGTGATGGATCAGGCGCGCATGCTTCTGGAAGACGTGCCGGTTGCCGCTTTCAAACTGGGCATGCTGGGCAGCCCTGAGTCGATCGCGATCATCGCCGAGATTCTCGCCGACTATCCCGATATTCCCGTGGTGCTCGACCCGATCCTGTCGTCCGGCCGCGGCGATGAACTGGCCACCGAAGACATGATTTCGGCGATGCGCGACCTGCTGATCCCGCAAACCAGCGTGCTCACGCCCAACAGCCACGAAGCACGCCGGTTGGCCTTGTTCGAGTCTGACGAGGAAGACATGGCGCTTGAGGCGTGTGCCAAACACCTGACCGACCTGGGGTGTGAGTACGTACTCATTACAGGAACGCACGAAACCACGCCGCGCGTATTGAATAGTCTGTACGACGCCAACGGCCACGTACAAACCGATGCCTGGGATCGACTGTTGGGAAGCTATCACGGCTCGGGCTGCACTCTGGCCTCGGCCATCGCTGCCAATCTGGCGTATGGGCATGACGTTCCTACTGCGGTACGCGAAGCGCAGAACTTCACTTACGAATCGCTGAAAGCGGCCTTCCGCCCCGGGATGGGGCAATATATTCCAGATCGATTTTTCTGGGCCCAGGACAGCCTGGCGGAGGGCAATGCTTGATTGCCTGCATCTACCATGCTTAAGTTTCCCGGCGGCATTTACGCCATCACCCTCGAGACGGCCGATACCGAGCAGTTGCTGATGCAGGTCGAAGCCGCATTGGCAGGCGGCGTGGCGGCCGTCCAGTACCGCGACAAATCAGCCGATGTAGCCCGCCGCCACGCGCAAGCCAGTGAACTCATCGCGCTGTGCCACCAGTTTGGTGTGCCACTGATCATCAACGACGATCTGCGATTGGCCGATTTATGTGACGCCGACGGCGTCCATCTGGGGCGTGATGACGGCACGCTGCGTGAAGCCCGTATCATCCTGGGCAAAGACAAACTGATCGGTGCGTCATGTTACCAAAGCCTGGAACTCGCGCAGGCAGCACAATCTGCTGGCGCGGACTACGTCGCGTTCGGCAGCTTTTTTGCATCCCCCACCAAGCCTGCGGCCGAGCGGGCAGACGTGGCCTTGTTAAGCCAGGCCACTCCTCTTATCCACATACCGATTATCGCCATAGGCGGAATCACGCTTGCCAATGCACCGCACCTGCTGGATGCCGGCGCGGACAGCCTCGCCGTGTTGTCGGCCCTCTTCAATACGCCTGATATCCGTTCGGCTGCGCATGCGTTGAATCAATTGTTTGAAGCCGAACCCGAAGAATGAGATCTGAATCATGAACCGTAACGAAACCCTGTTTGAGCAATCGCAAAAAGTCATCCCCGGCGGCGTGAATTCCCCGGTGCGGGCATTTAAAAGCGTCGGTGGAACACCATTGTTTATCGATCATGCGCAAGGTTCACGGGTGTGGGATGCAGACGGTTGCGAATACATTGATTACGTGGGGTCATGGGGCCCGGCGATTCTCGGCCATGCGCATCCCGGTACGGTCAAGGCAGTACAGGATGCCGCCGCACGCGGGTTATCGTTCGGCGCGCCGTCGGCGGCCGAACTGGAAATTGCTGAATTGATTACCCAACTGGTGCCCAGCATCGAGAAGGTTCGTCTGGTGTCATCCGGTACCGAAGCCACCATGAGCGCGATCCGGCTGGCGCGTGGGTTTACCGGGCGCAGCAAGATCATCAAATTTGAAGGTTGCTACCACGGACACGCCGACTTCCTGCTGGTGAAAGCGGGTTCCGGTGCACTCACTTTCGGCAACCCGACCTCGGCGGGCGTACCGGCCGAAACCGCCGCACAGACGCTGGTTCTGGATTACAACGACATCGCTGGACTGGAGCGCACCTTTGCCGAACTCGGCACCGAAATCGCCTGCATCATCGTCGAGCCGTTTGCCGGCAACATGAACTTGGTCAAACCGACGGCCGAGTTCATGGCTACCATGCGCCGCGTGTGCGATGCCTCCGGTGCACTGCTGATTTTTGATGAAGTGATGACCGGCTTCCGCGTCGACCTGGGCTGCGCGCAAAAACTGCTCGACATCCGTCCCGACCTCACCACGCTGGGCAAAGTCATCGGCGGCGGCATGCCGGTCGGCGCCTTCGGTGGCCGTGCCGAGGTGATGGACAAACTCGCACCTCTGGGCCCGGTGTATCAGGCCGGAACCTTGTCGGGCAACCCTGTGGCAGTTGCAGCGGGTCTGGCCACGCTCAAAGCGGTCAGCGAGCCAGGGTTCTACACACGCCTTTCTGCCAGCACCCAGCGCCTGGTCTCGGGCTTGTCGGCAGCAGCAAAAGACGCCGGCGTCACGTTCTGTGCTGACTCGGTCGGCGGCATGTTCGGTCTGTATTTCGCTGCGAAACCGCCGACCAGCTTTGCCGAAGTCATGCAATGCGACAAGGAACAATTCAACCGTTTCTTCCACGCCATGCTCGACCAAGGCATCACCCTCGCACCCTCGGCATTCGAGGCCGGTTTCGTTTCGGCCGCACACACCGACGCCGACATTGACGCCACCGTTTCTGCCGCCGGCAAAGTTTTCAAGGCCCTATGAACGACGAGCTTTCCCCCGAAGACGAGCTACGGCTCAACGTCCTTTTCAACACCGAACTTAAAGCTGTCCGCATCGACGAGTCGAGCATGACTTTATGGGCGCTCACGCCACAGGGGGAAGCCAGTGTTCCGCTCAAACCCAACGAACGCTCCGACCGCTATTTAAAGAAAGTGCGCGAATTGCTCTCGGGCCACGTCCTGGGTTCCCCCGGGGGTTATCCCGTGCACCTGACACGCTGGACGCGACAGTCGCAGTCCGGACTGTCGCCGCAACATCTGGCGCAATTGTTATTGATCGCCGAAGAAGAGGCAGTGGTGGCCGTGGTGCACTCGCCCGCACTCACCGATGACATGGCGCGCCACGCCTGGTGGTGCATGCCGACCATCGAGAACGCGCGGCTGATGTTGATGCGCGACGTGGTGTGCCAAGGCAGTATGGGGCGCACCTTGGCTGAATTTCTGGTCGATCACCTGGCTTTTCTGCACGAAGACGACGTCGGTATTCTTGATACCGTCGCCGTGATGCTTTACTCCGGCGTGTTGACTGATGCCGAGCGCCTGTCGATCTGGAAACGCGGCACAACCCGCAATTCGTATTACACCGCATTTCTCGAATTACAAGCTGATAACCTGCCCAACCCGCGCAATGCACGACCAGATTTCACCGGCGTGCCGAGGCTCGCGGATAACCCGTATAGCGAGATGCTGGAAAAAGCGTTATCGGGACAAGGACAAACCTTTCTCCTGACCCTTTCCTACATTCTCGACCGCCCGGAAATTCAGGAAGTCGTCAACCACACGCTGGATGCCTTGGCACAATGGTGTGCGCCACTACGCCAGACCCACGAAACCACACGCAACGCAGCGCGTGAAACCATCCTTGCGATCGCTCCTCAATTGGAACCCGATTGCATGGCCCTCGACGCTCTGGCCGCGATAGATGCCGATACCGTGCGGCCGATTTTCATCAAAACCACCGCAATCGGATCGCTGATGCGGCGCAAGATTGAGCCCATCGTCACGCCATTACTGGACAGCATTACGACACTGCGCCGCAGCTGACTTCGGTTCGCTAGCAACCTTAGACAGGGCTGCTACACTCAGAAAATTGCCCGTGGACCTACAATGATGGCCCGTGCGCAACAAGGCTCTTACGCAACCTGAACAACCCACGTTTCCACAGGGAACATGTTTTGGAGACCACCATGATGCGTCGTGACTTTATGCGGTTGGCAGCGGCAACACCTCTGCTTTTTTCCATGACCCCAGCCCGATCGGCCAGCCTGCCCGCCGATGATTGGCGCACCTTCGAACTCACCTACACCGTCGACCTGACCGCACAAAAAGGCGCGGGGAAGTTATGGCTACCGCTTCCGGTGGATGCAGTGGATTATCAGCGTGTGATATCCGTCAATTGGAAAACCGCACCCGAACAAGCGGTCCTCACTTGGGACACCGATTATCGGGCCCCCATGTTCGCCGCCGGATGGAACGACACCAACGCGTCACGGAAGCTCGCTGTGACAGCTGTGGTCTCCACACAGAATCGTGAGCGAACACCGGCAGGGCGCCCGTACTTGATTACACCGGATATTGCGCGCTATCTTGAACCCACCGCCAACATGCCCATAGACGGCATCGTCGCTACCACCGCAAGCAAGATCGTGCAGGGCATCGACGCACCGGATGCCCGCGCCAAGGCGATTTACAACTGGGTTGTCGACAATACTTTCCGCAAGCCCACCGTTCGCGGCTGTGGTCTCGGTAATATCAAATTCATGTTGGAAACGGGCGATCTTGGCGGCAAATGTGCCGATATCAATTCGTTGTTTGTTGGGCTGGCACGGGCGGCAGGGCTGCCGGCACGTGAAATGTATGGCGTGCGCGTTGCCGACTCGGCCCTGTTCAAAACCCTGGGAAAAGCGGGAGACATCTCGAAAGCCCACCACTGCCGTGCTGAATATTATTCACCCCGGCACGGCTGGGTTGCAGTGGACCCCGCCGACGTCCGCAAAGTGGTGCTGGAAGAAAAGTTGCCGTTGAATGACCCGCGCGTCATCGCACTACGCAAACGCTTATTCGGCTTTTGGGAAATGAACTGGGTGGGGCTCAATACGGCGCGGGACTTTGAACTGACCCCACCCGCGCAAGGACCACTACCCTATTTGATGTATCCCTATGCGGAATTTGGCGACACCCGGCTGGACGGCCGTGAACCCGAGCACTTTGATTTCCAGCTCACCAGTCGCGAACTGGCTCGCCCGGCATGAAACCCGCTGGGCGGTACTAGCCCAAAACCAGAATCCGAATCAGGATTTCAACGCCGAGTCGATGCTTTGCAAAAATTTCTCGGCCTTTTCAAATCCGATGACCTTGTAGCCTGACTGAACACCCGCCGCATTCCAGAAAATCAACCCGGGTGGGCCGAACAGATTGAAGCGCTTGAGCAGCGCCTTGTCGGCGTCAGCGTTGGCGGTGACATCAGCTTTCAGCAGTACGACATCCTGTAAACGTGCCTGCACTTTGGGGTCGCTGAAGGTGAAATGCTCCATTTCCTTGCACGACACGCACCAGTCCGCATAAAAATCGAGCATGACGGGTTTACCCTCGGCTTTGGCCGCAGCCAGGCGTGCATCGAGTTCGGCGACATCCTTGACCTTTTCGAATGGCAAACCTTTTTGCTCGGCTGCGACAGCCTGTCCACCCGACCCGCCCTTGAAAACGCTGCCCTTAAACACGTCAAGCGGCTGGAACAAGTCACGACCACCCGCCAACATGCCGATGATGATTGCCAGACCGCCGATCAGCAACACCACACCCAGTCCTTTCCATAGACGCATCCAGCCGGAGCCATGCGGGGGAAGCGGATCGAGTGCATGCAGGTAAACCGCCGAGCCTATCAGCAGCATGGCCCACAGCAGCATGTTGATCCAGGCCGGGATGATCGGCGAAATCAGGTAGATCGCAATAGCCAGCATCATCACGCCGAAGAAGTACTTGACCGCGTTCATCCAGCCACCGGCACGTGGCAGCAAGGCACCTGCCGACACGCCAACCAACAGCAGGGGCACGCCCATGCCCAATGCCAGTACAAACAAGGCGACGCCACCCAGCGTGGTGTTTCCTGTCTGTGCGATGAAGGCCAAGGCAGCCGCCAGCGGGGGGGCAACGCAGGGACCCATGATCACGGCTGACAGCACACCCATGGCGAACACGCCGGCAAAATTGCCCCCCTTCATCTTGTTGGAAGCGTCGGAAAACTTGCTCTGGATAAAGCTCGGCAATTGAATTTCAAAGAAACCGAACATCGAAAAAGCCAAGGCCACAAAAATGCCCGCGCCTATCCCGAGCGCCCAGGGATTCTGCAGTGCATTCGACAACAAGGTGCCGGAAAGCGCTGCGGCCACACCGGCCAGTGAATACGTAATCGCCATGCCCAGGACATAGGCGAGCGCAAGCAGGAAGCCGGTGGTTTTGGTGATGTCCTTGCCTTGCCCGGCGATGATGCCCGACAGAATCGGGATCATCGGAAACACGCACGGCGTCAGCGCCAGCAGCAGGCCCAGGCCGAAGAAGGTCGCCACTACACCCCAGAAGCTGCCGTCTTTCAGCACGCGCTCAATTCTTGATGTATCGGATTCGTCGGTTGATTCAACCGCAGCTGCCTGAACACTCGTACCCGTCGTAGATGCCTCAGCCGCACCCACCCCTGGCGTCAGCGAAAAGTCGCGCTTAAGCGGCGGGTAGCAAATACCGACGGCTTCGTTACAGCCCTGCCAGGTCGTATCCAGCACCAATTTTTCATTGGCGGCCAGCACCCGCGACAAGGTCACGATTGCTGAAAAGTTCTTGTGGTACACCTCGGTGCGCCCAAAAGTAGGGTCTTCCTTGACATCGCCCGCGGGCGTTTCAACCTTGACTATCTTGACGTCGGACGGTGATTTGACAACGAATCCCAGCTTGTCGCGATACAGATAGGTATCGGCGGTCAGGGTGTAATCAAATTTGACGGTCTGTGCATTCGGCATCGCTGCAACAAGCGGAAAAGCTTCTTCCGGCGGCAGCAGTTTGGGCATGTCCATGCCCCCCAGGCTGCGCAGCCCATCCAATGCAGAGACCGTAGAAACGGGCGACGCAGGTGATGAAGCGGGGGGGGCGGCGACCGCAGAAGCAATCGGCTCCGGCAGCTTGATCGTGATGCTTGCGGTTTGCGGGGTGTAACACAAGCCGGCATCCGCGCAACCCTGTGACACGGTTTTGAGGGTGACGGATGTCGTACCGGGCGTACGTTGAATCGGCAACGTGATGCGTACATCCTTGCGATAGACCTCAACCTTGCCGAAATATTCGTCTGATTTAATCTTGCCTGCGGGCATGGTCGGTTTAGCCAGGGTGCCGCCGGTGAGCTCGAACTTGAACTTGTCACGGTACATGTAGTAACCGTCGGCAATCTGCCAGCGCGCTTCCAGCGTATTGGCATCAAGCGCACGTGCCGAGAACTTGAACGCAAGTTCAGGGTCGATAAATTCCTGTGCGTTGACTACTGGAAAATGTGCGAGCGCGCCCCAAAGTAGTGGCAGTGCGCTGAGCAAACGGATCCATCTATTCATGTTTTTCAGTCTCCGAGGCCAGCCAGGCAAGGTAGGAAGGCAGGCCGTGTGTTATCGGTATGGCAATCAATTCCGGTACAGCGTGGGGGTGATGAATACAGACCAATGCTTCAATCTGCGCGTAGTTTACTGTGGTGGTCTTGATCAGCAAGGGAATCTCGACCGCTTTTTCTACCATTCCCTGCCAACGGTAAATGGAGTGGCATGGCGCCAAAACGTTCACACAGGCCGCCACTCGAGACTCAATGAGGATCTGCGCTAATTTCTCAGCGCTCGCAACATCGGGTAAATTGGTCAAGATTAACAAAGGTTCCATGTCATGCGCTTTGGTTGGGTTGTACTACTCATGCTGTCATTTCCGGTTCTGGAAGCCGTCGGCATTTTTTGGGTTGCCGATAAAATCGGAGCCTGGGTTCTGCTGTGGTTACTGCTTGCGGTCATCGCCGGTGTAACGTTGATCCGCTTTGAGCGTGTCGCCTGGGGCGCCCGTATGGCGTTCACCATGCAATCAGGCGTCAATCCGATGTCTTCGCTTTTGGCGAGCGGTCGTATCCTGCTCGCGGGCGGTCTACTTGTCTTCCCCGGCTTCATCAGCGATGTCATCGCTGTGGTGCTGCTACTGATTCCGGGCACGTGGGACAAACGTAAAACTGACCCGCTGCGCCCCGCCAACGACGATGCGCCATCCACCACATGGGAACAACCTTCAAACGTTGCCCCCAAAACAATCGACGGCGAATTCAAACGCGAACCCGACGATTTACAGCGCTAGTTCAATAACTGTCTGCGCCGGGCATGCTTAAAAAAGCAGCATTTGCCCACGCGCCTGTTTGATTTCACGCAGGCAATCGTCCGATGTTGGATAACGGTATTTCAGCCTCAGCTCGGTTGTCGCCCGCGTGTTCGACAGCTGGCGCGACTCGCGCAAAAAAGACAGCAAGGCCTCCGACAACACCTTTTCCGCTTCGATCCGGTTCACGCGGGGTGGCCGCGGCAGATTAAAGGCGTCGGCACAGCTGTCGAACCAGTCGCCCATTTTGAGCGGATGTGCATCGACCGCATGGTAGATCCGCTGCGCTCGACCGCGAAATAGGGCCGCCCATGCCAGACGCGCCAGATCATCGGCATGGATATGATTGGTATAGCTGTCATCCTTGCTGATGAGTGCGGGGGTGCCGCGCTTGATGCGCTCCAGCGGCAACCGGTCGGAGGCATAAATGCCCGGCGCACGTAGAATGCTCACCTGTACCCGCTGCGTCTCACCCCACCGCCGCAACTGACGTTCGGCGTCCACACGACGCACCGCGCGACCATTGACCGGCGCTACTGCACGCGTTTCAGTCACCCAGTTGCCGCCACAGTCGCCATACACGCCACTAGTGCTGATATACACCAGTGCACCCGGCTTGCCGCGCCGCGTTAGCGCATGCAACAAACGCGCTGTGCGCGGATCGGTCTGTCCTTCACTCGGGGGTGGCGCAAAATGAAAGACCCCATCGACACGAGGCAGGCGACGCAAGCTTTGAGGATCGTCGAGATCGGCCACGAAAGGGGTCACGCCCAGCGCGCGCAGCGCTGCAACGCGATCAGCGCTGCGTATCATGCCGACGAATTCGGCCTGCCCGGCGTAGTGCTTAACCAGTCGCGTGGCCACGTCGCCAAACCCCACAATCAAGATCTTTTTCATGCCTGTCTGCCTGTAACCCTTGTTATATAAGGGTGAAATCCCTGCCTACTCAAGCGATAATTGCTTGGTTTATCACCGTATTTTAAGCGCACATCATGCCGTATCAGGTCTCCATCCAGCCCAGCGGGCACCAATTCAGCGTCAACGAAGACGAAACCATCCTCGAAGCCGCCCTTCGCGAGGGCTTCTCTCTACCTTATGGATGCCGCAACGGCGCCTGCGGTTCGTGCAAAGGAAAAGTGTTGTCCGGTCAGCTCGATTACGGCAAGCATTCGCCCACCGCGCTGAAAGATGAAGAGAAGGCGCAGGGCCGCGCACTGTTCTGTCGCGCCAAGCCCTTGTCCGACCTGACCATCGAGGCCAAGGAAATCGGCGCCGCCAAAGATATCGTGACAAAAGTATTGCCGTGCCGGGTTGAGAAACTCGAAAAACGCGCCGACGACGTGATGGTGGTCAAAATCAAGCTCCCTGCCGCTGAACGCCTGCAGTTCCTGGCTGGCCAATACATCGATTTCCAGTTGAAAGACGGCAAGGCACGCAGTTATTCACTCGCCAATCCGCCACACGACGATGCGCTGCTGGAATTGCACATCCGCCACGTACCGGGCGGCCTGTTCTCCGACCAGGTATTCTCCACGCTGAAAGCGCGCGACATCCTGCGTCTGAAAGGCCCGCTCGGCAGCTTTTTCATCCGCGAAGATTCCGAAAAGCCGATGATTTTTATCGCCGGCGGCACCGGCTTCGCGCCGATCAAGGGCATGCTCGAACACGCCTTTAGCGAGCACACCGATCGCGAGTTGATTCTGTACTGGGGCGTGCGCTCGCTGAAGGATCTGTACATGGCCGAGCTGCCGCAGCAATGGCTGGCTGAACGCCCCAATTTCAGCTTCATTCCGGTGTTGTCCAACCCGGAGCCGGTTGATCAGTGGCAGGGCCGCACCGGCTTTGTCCATGACGCTGTTCTGGATGATTTTGCTGATTTGTCGGGGTATCAGGTCTACGCCTGCGGCGCACCCATCATGGTAGACAGCGCACGCGAAGCTTTCACGCAAACGCGCGACTTGCCCGAAGAAGAGTTTTTCGCCGACTCCTTCGTGTATGCGGCGGATACCGACCTCTTGTCATGAAATGCAAACGCCCGCATTGAGCGGGCGTTTAAGACAGGTGCTTTACCCAGCCTAAATTTATAACGCGCCGGTGGCACCGGCCTTCATGATCTCGATCAATCCCTCTCGCACTCCTTTGATACGTTCGGTTAACACTTTCTGTAGTTTCTTTTCCTTAGCCAGCAAGTCGACGTTAATGTCCGTCATGATCAGCCAGCCTCGTCCGTCAGCATCTTCGATCATGGCAATACGGCACGGCATGTAAGTCGCGAAGTCCATGCTCATATCGATCAGCTCCATGGCGGTCACAGCATCGCAGAACTGAAAAATGGTAACGACGCGCTGCGGCTTGCCGACAATGGCTTCGACCTGCTTGGATAAGGGGAGCTCGGCAACCAGCCGCAGATTCAAGGCATTCGCGCGCAGACGCATCGATTCAGCCGCGTCTTTCAAGCTGACGTTCTTGTCAATTTCCAGCTTGTATACACCAGGCTGGGCTGTTTTCCCGGGCTTGGCTGCGGCGGCCCAGCTGGTGGGTGCAGACAGCATCATTGCACTCAATACAACGGCACAAATAGACAGTGAAACAGTACGCATGGCAGTAGTCCTCAAGAAATATAACGTTTCAAGATAATAAGCATACACACGAATATATGCCCAAAATGACAGGGAGCCCGGCACAGAAACCGGGCAGGAAATCGGAATTATTTGACCGCTCGACAGAGTGCCAACGCCTTTTGATAGTGCTGACACGCCTCACCTGTCTGACCACTCTGCGTCTTGAGCTCAGCCATCCGGATATGGCCTTCGGCACTGGCTGAAATGGCAAGACTCGCTTCCAGATAACTCTGCGCCTTGCCCCACAACTGCTGCACGCTGCACAACTGCGCCAATGTGAGCAACAATTGTGCATCGCGCGGCTGGGCACGCAACCATTTCTCGGCCTGTTCGATTTGCCGTTTCGGGCTGCTGCCGCAGATCTCGCCATACAATGCCACGAGATCTTCGTTCCATTCGCGATTGAGGGTGGTTTCCAGCACGTCGAGTGCCGTATCGTGCCCACCGCGCTGCATGAAAGCCCGCGCTGCCGCCCGTGCAACAAAGGCATCCTGCTTGAACTCTGATGGAATTTTTTTCCAATATTCCAACAGCCCGCGGTCATCTTCGGCGCGCCGTTTGAGGATTTCAGCATAGGTCAGGCGGCGAATCTGGGTCGACACAACACTGTCCAGCGCGTTACTCCGTGCCAACGCATTCAGCAAGCGCTCGACCTCATCCCATTGCCCGGTAAGCTGACGTGCTTTTAGCTCCAGTCGCAACAATGCAGTGTGTTGCGGGGCGATTTCCTTGGCTCGATTAATCGCCACCAGCGCATCAGTCGCTTCCTTGGCATCGAGGCAGGATTCCGCTTCAAACAACTGCGCAGCCAGTTCGGCACCGTGTTCGGTCGCGCTTTGAACGTGGCGCCCGCGTTGCGCCACGGCACGCATTTCCTGCGCAGAGCGGGCAGCCAACACCCGAGCCAGTCCCATCCGTGCTTCGTCGCCTTGCCATTGGCCAAGTGACTGTTCGGCATCCTGATAGCGATATTCCGCATACGCCCTGAGGCCTCCGACAAAATTCTCATCGCGTTTTCTTGCCGCGCGGCGCTCACGCTGTGCGCGCACAATGCTGGGCAGATTAAGTGTGAGCGAAGCCAGCCGCAGCAGCATCACGCCACCGATGATCAAACCGGCCAGGACCAGCACGAAGCTGATGAAAGAGATTTCCATCCGCCAGGGCGGATAAACCAGCACGACATAACCCGGGTCGTAACGCCCGGCCATGGCCAGCCCAACAGCCAGTAGCGCAACAATCAGAACCGAAATCAGCCCACGCATCAGTGGTTCTCCTTGTAGGCATCCAATGCGGCCAGGCTGGCATCGATGCTTGGGAGCGTGGATACGATCTGCAGTTCGGCCAGACGTTTGATTTCCCGGGTTGCCGCAACAACGGAGGCATCACGTGTATTGAAATATCGCGTCAACATGTCTAGTGCGGCACGCAGATCCGCCTTGAATCCAGCCTGATCCTGCGACAGCAAGGCCAGTCGGGCAGAAAGCAGGCGCAAGCGCAGGTTTTCACGCAGAAAATAGGCTTGATTCGGTGGCAGCAGGACAGCTTCATTGCCTTCCACACGGCGCAGTTGCACCAGGTGTTTCAACTCCGTCCACAATTCCTGAGCAATATTGCTGCCCGACACGTGGGGCGCGGGCACCGCTTCGGAGCTCTGTGCGCTGGCCAGTGGCCAACTTGCATGGTTTGCCACCAAGGCTTCGATGCGCGCGCTGATGCCCACTTCGTCGAGCGACGGCACCGCCCGCAAACTCGCCAGGTCGGCAGCAATGGCACGGCGTAGTGCAGTGAACTGTGGTTTATTCAACCGTAGCAACCGGATGTCCGCACCTTCCAGTGCAATGATCGCCGCTTTCACGTTGCCCGCCAGCTGAACCTGTTGCGCGGCGGTGAGCAGAATTTGCTCGATTTCCGCTAGCGTCCACTGGTCACGCCCTTGTGCCAGTTCTTTGTACAACGTATCCAGTGCCAGCTGTTGTTGCTGGGCCGACACCATCTGGTTTTCCATCCGCGAAATCTTTTCGCTGCTCTGCCGCATCACATCGTCGGCATTGCGCGCCAGCAAACGACTTTCGCTCACTTCGCTGCCCGACTCGGCCAGGCGACGCGCCAGTTCAGTCTTCAGGTCGCGGATGCGTTCGCGGCTGTCGGACCACGACCAGGCAGCGGCTGCCAGGGCCAGCGTCGCCACCAGCATCGCAACAATAGGCAGCACGTGGATACGTTCGCGAGCGACGACAGGTTGAGGTGCCGCTGGTGGAGGGGACACAGAGGGGGTAACTTCGACAGCGGGAGCCTCAGCAGGCGTAACAGTGGACGTATCAGTCGTGTCATTCATGGCGCGTTCCTAAACCAGTTAATCAGTCCAGCTACCAACCCCGCATCGCCACCCGGCGTGGCGATGACGTGTGCAATGCCAAAACGGCGGGCCGCTTCGGCAATTTTCTCATGCGGAGCGAAAAGCGGGGTGTTAGCCAACAAGGGCGCCCCGGCCTCGCCGAGCAATCCAGCCAGATTGTGCAAAGCTTCTGCGCTGGTGATGGTAACCGCGTCGATGCCACCGGTTTGCAGACGCGACAGTAACGGAGCGACATCAGCCTGCGGGCAACCGCGACGGTAGCACTCAAGGAACTGCACGTCCGCACCTCGCGTGGTCAAGGTGTCGGACAACAAAGCCCGCCCGCCAACGCCCCGCACGATGACCACGCGTTTGCCCGCGACATGCTGCAATTGTGGCAAGGCCAACAGCGCTTCGCTGTCTTGTCCCTGCGGGGTGATGATCTGTGACACACCCAGGTCCCGCAATACCCGGGTGGTTCCCGGCCCCACTGCAAAAATTTCGGTTGAGGCCGACAAGCGACTTTCAGCCTGTATCGCAGCCATGCCGAATTGTGCTGCATTGGGGCTGATAAAAATCGCGATATCAGCAGCTTCCAATTGCGTAAGTGAAGCACTCAATGCGTCCAGTGGAACGGCTTCGATCACGAGTGCAGGAAAATCGAATACCTCACCGCCGGCTGCACGTATAGCCTGTGACAGGGCAGCCGCCTGTTGCTGTGGCCGCGTCACCAGCACCATCCGCCCGGCCAGGGGGGCGATCATGCGGTCGGCAAGGCGTCGAGAATGGCGCGCGCGCCCAACGCCAAGAGTTTGTCGGCCAATTGCTGGCCCACGGCTTCGGGGTCCTGCATGTCGCCTTCGGCCCGTTCCTGAATGAAACGGCTGCCGTCCGGATGGGCAACAAAACCATTCATCACCAGCCTGCCGTCCTGCAACACCGCATACGCGCCCAATGGCACCTGACAACTGCCGCCGAGCACGCGGCTGACCTGACGTTCAGCGCGGACGCAAGCGGCCGTTTCGACATGGTTGAGCGCAACCAGCATTGCCGCCACTGTGGCATTTCCACTGCGAATTTCGATACCCAGCGCACCCTGTCCCGCCGCTGGAATGCTGTCCTCCACCGAGAGCAGACTCTTGATCCGGTCACCCAGACCGAGCCGCTTCAAACCGGCGGCAGCCAGCAGGATCGCAGCGTACTGACCTTCGTCGAGTTTTTTCAGTCGTGTTCCCACATTGCCGCGCAAGGGTTTTACGACGAGATGCGGATAACGCGCACGCAACTGCGCTTCGCGGCGCAAACTAGAGGTGCCAACCACGCTGCCTGGCGGCAGGTCGGATAAGCGTTCGTACTGATTCGACACGAAGGCATCACGCGGGTCCTCACGCTCACCAATTACGGCGAGCTCAAACCCGGGCGGCAGTTCCATTGGCACATCCTTCATCGAATGGACTGCCAGATCGGCTTGGCCGTCTTCGAGCGCGACCTCAAGCTCCTTCACAAACAATCCCTTGCCGCCGATTTTGGACAGCGTGACATCGAGAATCTGATCGCCACGCGTGGTCATGCCCAGGATGTTCACAGTACATGCGGGATGCAGCACCCGCAGGCGGTCACGGATATGTTCGGCCTGCCACATGGCAAGGGCACTTTCACGAGAAGCGATGGTCAAGATATGCATGGCAGTAGGAATTGACTGTTTGATTTAGTTAAAGATGGCGCGAAACTCATAAACATACAGATGCGCCCGCATCCACTGAAAGGACGATTACCATGACGCGACTGATTGCAGCCTGCGCCTTGATTTTAACATGGGGAATCCCGCTGTCTGGACCCGCCAGCGCTGGGAACAATCTCGTCCACGCAGCCAATTTCAAGGCGGATGCGCGCATGGCTGTGCAGCGCAAAGCGCCTGTCCTGGTGCTTTTTTCGAGCCCAAGCTGTCACTACTGCGAGCAGGTCAAACAGATCTATCTGTTGCCCATGCAGAAAGACCCTGCGTACCGGAACAGAGTGATCATTCGTGAAGTCACCGTGGGTTCAAATGCACCCATAATGAATTTCGATGGCAGCGCCACCACCGAAGGCGCGTTTGCCGTCTTCAACAAGGTATCCATCGTACCCACGGTCAAGGTGTTCGACACGCGCGGGCACGAAACCGGCGAACCCATCGTCGGCTTGCTGATCGCGGACTTCTACTTTGGCTATCTGGAGGCCGCAATCGACGAAGGAACGCGCAAGGTACGCGGCAGTTAAGCCTTTTCAGACCATTCATCCGCTTTAAAGCGTCGGTTCATCTGCGAAAAATGTTTTGCTGTGGACACCCGTCGGGTCAAACATCACGATATTCGACAGGAGTCGTACTAAAATCCCTGCCATGCAGGGAGCGCTCACGTGAAAACCTTATTGGCTGATGACCATCCCTTGATGCGTGAAGGCGTGCGTCAGGTGCTGGCACAACTCGAACCGGCCGTCGAAATCATCGATGCGCACGATTACCCCAGCCTGTTTGCGCAGACGGCCGCCCATACCGACCTTGATCTCGCGGTGGTTGACCTGAACATGCCTGGATTTGTCGGGATGCAAGGCATCACCCAGTTTCGCAGCCGCTTTCCGGATATTCCCCTCGTGGTGCTGTCCGCGTCGGAGTCGCCGTATGACATTCGCAGCGCACTCGAAGCCGGCGCACTGGGCTATATCCCCAAGGCGACTTCCACCACCATGATGCTGGCGGCCTTGCGTCAAGTGTTATCCGGCGATTTGTATATGCCCGCTTGTCTTGGCGACAACGGTTTGCACGCCGTGGCGCCCGCTGATTTCGAAGACCTGCAACACAGCGGGCTCACCGCACGTCAACTTGAAGTGGCGCGCCTGCTCGCGCAAGGCTGCGCGAACAAGGCCATCGCCGGCATGCTGGCGATGTCGGAAAGCACCGTGAAAGTCCACATCGCCGCCATTTTTCGTGCCTTCAAGGTCACCAACCGCACCGAAGCCGTGTTGGCCATCCAGCGGCAAATTCAATCCTCGTAGAACGTGGGCTTTTTCCGCAACTTCCTCATCCGTCTGCCGCTCTATAGCATCCGCAGCCGAATGCTGATGATTGCCTTGCTGCCCGCCTTGCTGACCGAGTTTGGAATGGTGGCCTACTTCACAACGCGTACGCTCGCGACAGCTGAAGAGACCCTGCAAACCCGAGCCTATAACGCAGCACGCCATCTATCCGATACGCTGCCGTATACACTGCTCAACAGCAATACGGCGCGGACCATCGCCCTGCTTCAGGCTGAGACCGATAAGAGCAAGTTGTCGTTTGTTCGTATCACCGACGCCAACGGACAGCTGATCGCCCACACGGGGGATGTCTCACACAAACAATCTCCAGCGAACCATTTCAGCCAACGTGCCGAGATTCGTTTTCCTGCTGCCGATTATCTGAGTGCTCGCCCGGCTGATCCTTCAACGCGTGCTTCCAATGCCTTGCTGGGTCGCGTTGAAGTGGGCGTCTCGTTAGATCAGATCAACTTTTTCAAACGCAGCACCTTGATCCAGGCGGCACTCCTGATGCTGCTGGCATTCGTTATCACCGGCGCATTGGCATGGCGACTGTCCATTCGTCTGGCTGGACAATTACGGCATGTGGGGCAGGTGGTCGGACGTCTCGCCTGTGACGATCTGGCTGTGCGCACCCAACTGCCACCAGTGGGCGAGGTTGGCGCACTGGCAGCCGGGGTCAACAACATGGCCGAAGCCTTGCAGACGCATCGCGGCGAACTGGAAAAAAGGATCCGCGACGCCACAGCCGATCTTGCCGCCAAAAAGGACATGGCCGAACGCGCCAATTTTGCCAAGTCTCGATTTTTTGCTGCGGCCAGCCACGATCTGCGGCAACCCCTGCATGCGCTCTCATTATTTGTCGCCGCGCTTAAGACGCGTAACCAACAACCCGAGACGCAAACCCTGATCGACAACATCGAAGCGTCAACCGCTGCCATGGAGTTGCTGTTTAATTCACTGCTTGATATTTCCCGCCTGGACGCTGGAACAATCGAAGCGCATCCAGAACACTTTTCACTACGGCTGTTGTTGGGCGAAATTGACAAGCAGTTCAGCGCACTGGCTGCGGAAAAACAATTGCGGCTACGGTTTCGCCCCTGCGATGCCACGCTTTACAGCGACCCGCTACTCATCGAACGCATCCTGGCCAATTTGATCGCCAACGCAATCCGCTACACCGATGACGGCGGCATACTGGTGGCATGTCGTCGCCGGGGACGCATGGTTCGATTGAGCGTTATCGATACCGGCCGCGGCATTCCGCCCGACCAGCTGGAAAGTGTTTTTCAGGAATTCGTGCAGTTGCACAATCCTGCACGGGACCGCAGTAAAGGGTTAGGACTGGGGCTCGCCATCGTTTCACGGCTGGGCCGCTTGCTTGGCCACCGGATCGACCTGCAATCGCGCCCACAGCATGGATCGATCTTCAGTATTGATGTGCCCTGTGGCGAGGCGAGACTGATTCAGACACCCATGCCGATCAGCGCGCCTGGGCCCATCCCTGGCGATGCGCTGGTCGTTCTGGTCGACGATGAAAGTGCGATTTTACGCGGCATGGCTGAGCTGTTCGACAACTGGAATATTGATCTGGTCACGGCGCACAGTGCGGATGAAGCCCTGCAATGGCTGGACACCATTGGTCGCGTACCGGATGTCATCGTTTCAGACTACAGGCTACCTGACGACAAGGATGGCATCGAAGTGATAACCCGGTTGCGACAAAAATATAACCGCGATATTCCAGCCATTCTGGTCACCGGCGATACCGCGCCCGATACTATTCTGCATATAAGTCGCGCGGGTTTCCCCTTGCTGCACAAGCCGCTTCGCCCAGCCAAGCTACGCGCGTTGCTCACCCATTTAATCCAGCAAGCACGCGCAACAGCTGTGGGATAATTCACGCTCTCCATCGTTCTCAACCCAACACAGCGGGATACTCAGCACACATCATGCATCTGCACATTCTTGGTATTTGCGGCACTTTCATGGGCGGTCTGGCTGCGATAGCGCGCGCCGCCGGCCACACTGTCACGGGTTGTGATGCCAACGTTTACCCGCCGATGTCCGACCAGCTGCGTGCCCTGGGGATCGAGTTGATCGAAGGCTGGGATGCCAACCAGATTGATCGCAATCCCGATATGTTTGTGGTGGGCAATGTGGTTATGCGTGGCAACCCATTAATGGAAGCCATTCTCGACCGCAACCTGCCCTACACGTCCGGTCCGCAATGGCTGGCGGATAACGTTCTGCACGATAAATGGGTGCTTGCTGTTGCCGGCACTCACGGCAAGACCACCACCTCAGCCATGCTGGCGTGGATACTTGACGATGCAAAGATGCGCCCCGGCTTTTTGATCGGCGGTATTCCACAAAACTTCGGCATCTCTGCGCGGCTGACCGACACGCCCTTTTTCGTCATCGAAGCTGACGAATATGACACTGCCTTTTTCGACAAACGTTCGAAATTTGTTCATTACCGCCCGCGTACCGTCATTCTTAACAATCTGGAATACGATCACGCCGACATTTTCCCTGACCTTGCAGCCATTGAAACCCAGTTTCACCATTTGGTTCGTACCATTCCGGGAAATGGACTTGTGGTAGCGCATGGCCGTGATGCCGATCTTGACCGTGTCCTCGCGTGCGGTCTCTGGACACCGGTGGAGCGCTTTGGTGCAGACGCAAACGAACAGACCACCGATTCAACCGGGTGGACCGCCGGCCTTCCCGATGAGCATGGAAGCTTTGACATTTTCTTCAATACCACGCTCCAGGGCCGACTGAATTGGGATCTTATTGGTGAACACAATCGTTTGAATGCGCTCGCTGCTATTGCTGCCGCGAGACACGCAGGCGTTCCGGCAGCGGTCGCGATCGATGCCTTGAGCCGCTTCGAGAACGTCAAGCGCCGCATGGAAAACCGGGGTTCAGTCCACGGCATTACCGTTTATGACGATTTTGCGCACCACCCCACGGCCATCACCACTACGCTGGATGGCTTACGCCTGAAAGTTGGCAAAGCTCGCATCCTCGCTGTATTGGAGCCGCGTTCAAACACGATGAAACTCGGCGTCATGAAAGCCGCCCTACCCGCCAGCCTCGTCAATGCCGACCTCGTCTACTGCTTTGACGCCAACCTTGGCTGGGACGCTTCCGAAGCGCTTGCGCCCTTGGGCGAGAAGGCACGCGTATTCAACGACTTGGACCAACTCGTCAATCAGCTGGTTCTGGAGGCTCGTCCTGGTGACCACATATTGATGATGAGCAATGGCGGTTTCGGCGGAATTCATGCCAAATTGCTGGACTCCTTGCATCACCACTACCACGAGGACATTGTGCTGACACCGATGCATCGGTATGGGGGGTATGCGTAAGGAAGGATGCGGTGGTGGTTGCAGCGCACTACCTTAACCACCGTTCGCGCTGAGCCTGTCGAAGCGCTGTTGGCGATAGTTGAAATATTCGCAGGACGGCTGACCGTTGGCCGGGGGTCGCCTTCTTTTGGTTACTTTTCTGGGCGATACAATAAATGTGACTTGCTGCCGGGCTACCCCCGGCCAACGGTCGGTGCTCCTGCAAGGCACTCCACTACTGTTGACAGCCCTTCGACAAGCTCAGGGCGAACGGTGGCGAGCGTAGATTTCAGGAATCCCCCCCTCCCCGGTAAAATCCGCAAATGATCGTCTATCTCCACGGCTTCAATTCCTCCCCCGCTTCCGGCAAGGCCAGGCAACTGGGTGAGCACATGGCGCGTATTGGCCGGCTGGCAGATTACTACTGCCCGGCACTGCCCAACAGCCCGCGTGAAGCCATCATCAAAATCGAATCAACTCTGGCGAGGACAAAACCCGCTACGGTCACGGTTGTAGGCAGCTCGCTAGGCGGCTTTTACGCAACCTGGCTGGCTGAAAAAAACGGCTGGAAAGCGGTGCTGGTCAATCCTGCGGTACACGCACACAAACTCATGCGCACTGCCATCGGCACCCAAACCAACTGGCACACAGGCGAAAAATGGGTTTTGACCGATGCACACCTGGCCGAAATGGCTGCGCTGGACGTTGAGCACATTACCCGACCCGAGCGCTACCTGTTGCTGGCGCAAAAGGCAGACGAGATACTCGATTACCGCGATGCGGTAATCTACTATGCAGGAGCCACGCAACTTATTGAAGAAGGCGGCGATCACGGCTTTACCCATTTCGAGCGTCACTTTCAAACCATTCTGGATTTCTGATTTTCCATGCACGTTATTTTTGAAGAAGACGGCCACTTCAAGGCCGGTTCCATCCTGTCCGAAACCGACGCCACGGCACAGGTTGAGACAGCCTCGGGCAAGCGCAGCAAAATCAAGGCGGCCAATCTGCTGCTGCGCTTTGCCGCGCCCACACCGAATGAAGTAATGGCCGAGGCTGAAACCCTTGCGGCCGAACTCGACGCCGATTTTTTGTGGGAAGCCGCGGGAACAGACGAATTCGGTTTCGAGCAACTGACGCAGGAATATTACGGCCACACGCCACGCCCGGCCGAAGCCGTTGCGTTGTTGCTGAAGCTGCACAGCTCGCCGATCTATTTTCACAAAAAAGGCAAAGGCCGCTACCGTCCGGCGCCCACCGAAACATTGGCAGCCGCCAAGGCCGGACAGGAGAAAAAACGGCTCGCTGCCGAACGGCAAGCGAACCTGGCTGCAGAACTGACTGCATTCCGGCTACCCGAAGAATACGTCTCGCTGGTACCGCGCATTCTGATCGCGCCAGACAAGAACACGCTGGAATACAAGGCGCTGGAAGATGCAGCGGCAGCGACCGGATTGTCACAGCTGCGGCTGATCGAACGCTGCGGCGCCATTCCGTCAACCCTCGAGTTTCATCAGGCCTGCTTCCAGCTGGAACACTTTCCGCGCGGCACCGGATTTGCCGAGGTAACCGAACCGGTTGACCCTCCTGCCTTGCCACGCAGCACGGTGCGCGCGTTTTCGATGGACGATGAGGCGACCACCGAAATCGATGATGCCTTGTCGGTGCAATGGCTGGACGACGGCAACATCCGGGTCGGCATCCACATCGCTGCACCAGCACTCGGTATCGCGCCCGGCTCGGAACTCGACAAAGTTGCACGCGAGCGGTTGTCGACGGTTTATTTCCCCGGCAACAAGATCACCATGCTGCCAGATGCGCTGATCCACCATTACACGCTGGGCGAAACCCACGATTGTCCGGCCTTGTCGCTGTACATCGACGTCGCGCCCGACCTGCGCGTGCTCGGCACCGAAACCAGGCTCGAGATGGTGCACATCGCCGACAACCTGCGCCACGAATTACTGGAAGTCGAATTCAATGCCTACACCCTGCGTAACCCGGACGTAGTCGACTATCCCTACCGCCGCGAGCTTGAATGGCTGCATGATTTTGCCGCAGTCCTCGAAGCAGGGCGCGGCAAGGCCGATACCGTCGATCGCGTCGACTACAACTTCAAGGTCGATGGCGAGCGCGTCAGCATTGTGCCGCGCAAACGCGGCAGCCCCATAGACAAGGTGGTGTCGGAATTCATGATTTTCGCCAACGCGCACTGGGGTGGGTGGCTGGCTGAAAACAAGATTCCCGGCATCTATCGCGCGCAATCGGGCGGTAAAACCCGGATGACGACGTCACCCGATCCGCACGTCGGTCTCGGCGTCGACCAGTATGCGTGGTCGTCGTCGCCATTGCGCCGCTATGTCGACCTGGTCAACCAGCGTCAGCTGATTTCGCTGGTGCAGCAAACCGACCCGGCCTATCCGCCCCGTAGCGAACAACTGTTCTCGGTGGTGCGCGAATTCGAGTTGGCCTACGATGCCTACAATGAGTTCCAACGCCGGCTGGAACGCTACTGGATGCTGCGCTGGCTAATGCAGGAAAGCATCACCGAAGTCACCGCCAGCGTGATTCGTGACGATCTGGTGCGCTTCGACAGTCTGCCATTGGTGACGCGTGCGCCCTCGGTCGCCGGGGTCGCGCCGGGTTCCAAAGTAAGGCTGGCACTGTCGAGTATTGACCTGCTCGATATCAGCTTTCATGCCGAATTACTGGAAACACTGGAAACGCCGACTGACAGCAGCCTGGTCGTTCCGTAGAATCAGGCTTGCCTGTAAAGTTAACCCTCATGGTCACCGCCCCCACTCCCCATCTCGCAGAACCCTCCAAGCAAGGCACGCGCATGGCGCTGGCCATGCTGGCGTCGGCCGCGGTGCACGGCATGGTCCTGTCGACCCAGTTTGTGCAAATCAACCCGCGCCTGTTCGAAGACCCGAACCTGCCGATGGAAGTGGTGCTGGTCAATGCCAAAACTGCAGAGTCGCCGCTGAACCCCGACGCGCTGGCACAGGTAAATCTGGCGGGTGGCGGTAACACTGACGAAGACCGGCGGCTGAAGAGCCCCCTGCCCGCCAGCAGCAAAACCCAGACGGGTGCTGAAGAAACCGCATTGAAAGCACGTGTGGCGGATCTCGAACAGCAAGCCAAAACCCTGCTGACCCAGTTACAGCCCGCCGCCCAGGTACAAAACCAGCCCTTGTCTGCTCCGCCCACGCCGGTTCAGCCCACCATCGACACCAGCCAGATCAACCAGCAAGCGCGTGAAATGGCCAATCTGCAGGCGCGTATTTCGCAGCAATGGGACGACTACCAGAAGCGACCCAAGCGTGCTTTTGTCGGTGCCAACGTCAAAGAGTATGCGTTTGCACGCTACGTCGAAGACTGGATCACCAAGGTCGAGCGCGTGGGCAACGTCAACTATCCAGAAGCTGCGCGGCGGCAGGGTATTTACGGCAGCCTCAAGCTCACCGTATCAATTTATGCCAACGGCCGCATCGAAACGGTTGAAGTAGATCGAACGTCCGGCTCCAAGATACTGGACGCCGCCGCCATCAAAATTGTCGAAATGGCCGCCCCATATGCCGTATTTCCTGATGACATGCGCAAGAAGGCCGATATCTTGTCGATTACCCGCACCTGGACCTTTACCCGCTCCGACCAGCTGGTCGGGACGGAATAATTTGAATTGCCCTGCGCGAAGGGGGTTGCATGTCATGCCTTGTTCGACCCGCCAAACGATCCGATGCGCCTGAACTTGCCCGCCTCACCCTCGAACTCGGCTACACCCATTCCCTCCCCAAAATCGAATCACGACTTCATGCTTTACTACAGCGCCCAGATCACTTTATTGCTGTTGCCGTGGGGGATACACCCCCTCTGCTTGGCTGGATAGCGGCAGAACGTCGGCTTATTCTAGAGTCGGGTGACATCGTCGAAATTGTCGGCCTGGTTGTCGCCGCCACCCAACAGCGTGCCGGCATAGGTCATGCGCTCGTGGCCGCTACGGAACAATGGGCTGCGTCTCAAGGCGTCTCCACCCTTTGGGTGAGTTCAAACGTCGCCCGGACGGCATCTCATCCTTTTTACGAAACCCTGGGCTATGCCCGCATCAAAACACAACATGCGTATGCCAAGACGCTGGGACCCGCCTAGCGTCTCAAATCCAAGTTGTTTCGTCACGCGCTTCCGCTTTGGCTTGACTACACTTCACATCGCCACTCAGGTCATCTTTGAACGGCCGTCATGTATAATATTCTGATTTGCTTATTTACCGCTTTTTCGGAGTTTTCCCATGCACACTGGCACCACGCTTACCCAATTCATCATTGAAGAACAGCGCCGCACTGCCGGCGCCACCGGCGATTTCACCTCACTTTTGAACGACGTTGTGATTGCGTGCAAAGCAATTTCCAACGTGGTGAACAAAGGCGCACTGCTGGGCGTGATGGGCTCGCTCGACTCCGAGAACGTGCAGGGCGAAACGCAGAAAAAGCTCGACGTCATCACCAACGACATCATGATCCAATCCAACGAGTGGGCTGGCCACCTGGCTGGCATGGCGTCGGAAGAAATGGACGATTGCTACCCGATCCCCAACCAGTACCCGCTCGGCAAATACCTGCTGGTGTTCGATCCGCTGGATGGCTCGTCCAACGTTGACGTCAATATCTCCGTTGGCACCATCTTCTCGATTCTGAAAGCACCGGTCGCCGGTCGCGCCGCCACCACCGAAGATTTCCTGCAAACCGGCACCCAGCAAGTGTGCGCCGGCTACGCCATCTACGGTTCGTCGACCATGCTGGTGCTGACCTTCGGTCACGGCACCAATGGTTTCACACTCGACCGTGACGTCGGCGAGTTCGTGCTGACGCACCCCGGCATGAAAATTCCGACCGAAACCCGCGAATTCGCGATCAACGCCTCCAACATGCGTTTCTGGGAAAAGCCGGTACAGCGCTACGTCGACGAGTGTCTGGCTGGAAAAACCGGCCCACGCGGCACCGATTTCAACATGCGCTGGGTCGCCTCGATGGTCGCCGAAGTTCACCGCATCCTCACCCGTGGCGGCATCTTCATGTACCCCAAGGACACCAAGGACCCTGCCAAGGCCGGAAAATTGCGTCTGCTGTATGAAGCCAACCCGATGGCCTTCATCGTCGAGCAGGCTGGCGGCGCCGCCACCACCGGCCGCGAGCGCATCCTTGACCTCAGCCCCGATGGCCTGCACCAGCGCGTGCCGGTGATCCTGGGATCCAAGTCCGAAGTGGATATCGTGACCGGTTACCACCACGAAAAAGCCGCGTAAATAACGTGGTCGCCGATGAGTCGGCGCAACACGCACGCACATCAAGCCGGGCTTCATGCCCGGCTTTTTTGTGGGCAACACTCAAGATCGGCGCTGAAAAACCGTAATAAGTCTCTCACCCTGCACCCTACAGAATCTGCGCACAATACCGATTCATCTTCGACCATGCGCAAAAAAATCAATGCACAAGACCTGCAAGTAGGCATGCACCTCCATGAACTGTGCGGCTCCTGGATGGATCATCCTTTCTGGCGCAGTAAGTTCACCCTGACCCAACCCGAAGAAATCCGCAGCATTATCCAAAGCGGCATCACCGAGGTCTGGATCGATGTCTCCAGGGGCCTGGATGTTCCGGCGCGCCCCACGGCACCCGAGCAATCCGTCACCGAGATACTGATGGAGGCCGAGATCGCTCAGTACACCATGGCCCCCAAACCGACGTCGATGAGCGAAGAACTCACGCGTGCCGCCATGATCTGTAACAAGGGCAAGCAGGCTGTCGCCTCCATGTTCCGTGAAGTCCGTATGGGGAACGCGGTCAGCACCGAAGCCGTGGGCGAACTGGTCGAAGAAATCACCCTGTCCGTGCTCCGCAATCCTGGCGCATTGATCAGCTTGGCACGCCTCAAGACCGCCGACGACTACACCTACATGCATTCCGTCGCAGTATGTGCACTGATGGCATCGCTGGCGCGTCAGCTGGGCCTAAGCGAGCAGGAAGTCCGGGAGGCGGGCATGGCCGGCCTGCTACACGATCTGGGCAAAGCCATGATGCCAATTGACGTGCTGAACAAACCCGGCAAGCTGACCGACGATGAGTTCCGCATCATCAAGAGTCATCCGGTCGAAGGACACCGCCTGCTGGTTGAAGGCAAAAGCGCCAGTGACATCGTGCTCGACGTATGCCGTCACCACCACGAAAAAGTCGATGGCAGTGGCTACCCCGACAAACTGGCCGGCGACCAGATCAGCCTCCATGCCAAGATGGGCGCGATATGTGACGTCTACGACGCCATTTCATCCAACCGCCCCTATAGGAAAGGCTGGGACCCTGCCGAGTCCATCCAGAAAATGATGCAGTGGAGCACAGGGCATTTCGACGAACACGTGCTCCAGGCCTTCATTAAAAGCATCGGCATTTACCCGGTTGGCTCGCTGGTAAAGCTCAGCTCCGGTCGCCTGGCAGTGGTAGTCGAACAATCGAAGCAGTCGCTGTTGGCGCCGCGTATCAAGGTGTTTTTTTCGACCAAATCGCAGACCCGTATCGTGCCTGAATTGATCGACCTCTCGCACCCTAGTGCAACGGAAAGTATCGTGGGCCGCGAGGATGCGGCCAAGTGGGGTATTCAGGACTTGGACGAACTCTGGGCGAATTAAGAAAACACTCATTTTCGTACATGGTTTCACCCGGTAGAAGCGGTTTCCACCGCGATAAAGCGGGCTTAAATTCGCATCCAAACCAACAAAAATCCGGGCACACAGCCCGGATTTTTGTTGGTTACCATTGCTGCGTCAGGGCGGCGGCTCAGTCGTCGGCGGTAGCGGATGATGCGACGGGACATGCACGCTGACCGGGTGCGTGTTCGTGTGCGGGTGCGCGTCGATCTCTGCCTGATCGACTTTCAAGCGCTTGTCCGACACCCAATGGAAGAACAAGGGTATGAACAGCACCGCCAGGAAGGTCGCGGCAAGCATGCCGCCTACCACGCCGGTGCCCACGGCATGACGCGCACCCGCACCCGCGCCCGACGAAATTGCCAGCGGCAACACACCGAGAATGAAGGCGAGCGAGGTCATCAGAATCGGGCGGAACCGCAAGCGGGCAGCTTCGAGCGCAGCAGCCACGCTGGAATAGCCTTCCTGCTTTTTCATCATGGCGTACTCAACAATCAGGATCGCGTTCTTGGCCGCCAGCCCCAGCAAAGTCACCAGCCCGATCTGGAAATACACGTCGTTGGACAGTCCACGCAGCCACACCGCGGCCAATGCGCCGAAAGTGCCAAAAGGCAAGGCCATCAGCACAGCAAACGGCAGCGACCATTTTTCATACAACGCCGACAGGATCAGGAACACCATCACCACCGCGAGCACCAGGGCAATGCCCGACGTCCCGCTCGAACGTTTCTCCTGGAACGAGGCGCTGGTCCACTCATAGCCGAAATCGGGCGGCAAGGTTTTCTTCGCAATTTCGTCGATGATTTCCAGCGCCTGACCCGAGCTGATGCCGGGCACCGCGCTGCCCATGATCTTGACCGCCTGATAATTGTTGTAGCGGTCGAGCGTTTCGGGGCCGGACGAAAAACTGATCCGTGCCAGCGCCGACATCGGCACCATGTCGCCGGTTTTGTTCGGCACAAATAAGGCCGACACATCCTGCGGTGTCTTGCGCGCACCCGGCTCAGCCGACATCAACACCTGCCAGGTACGGCCGTATTTATTGAAGTCGTTGACGTAGTACGAACCCAGCGTGGCCGACAAGGTGTTGAACACGTCGTCGATCTGGACGCCCAGCATCTTGGCTTTCTCGCGGTCGACGTCGACATACAGCTGCGGCACATGCGGCCGCCACAGCGTCAATATTTGCGCCATGCGTTTGTCCTGACGCGCGGCAGCGAGGAAGGCATCACTCACCTCAGCAAGCTTCTTCGGCCCGCCCTCGCCCTTGTTCTGAATATAAAACTCGAATCCGCCCGCGTTGCCGAGACCGAAAATCGGCGGCGGCGCAAACGCCAGCACCAGAGCCTCGCGGATACCCGCGGTTGAACCCATCAGTTCGCCCACCATCTGCTGAACGGTTTTCTTGCGCTCGTCCCAGTGGCGCGCAACGACGAATATCGTCGCTGCACTATTGCGGAAACCACCGCCCAGAAAATCGAGCCCGGCGAATGCGACGACGTGCTCGACCGCTGGGTCCTTGCGTGCAATCGCGTCGACCTGACGCACCACCGCCTCGGTACGTGAAAGCGAGGAGCCGTCCGGCAGGTAGACCGCGCTTATGTAATAGCCCTGATCTTCGTCCGGCACCAGACTGCCGGGCGTGAACTGCCACATCGTGATGGCAGCGACAATCATCACCAGATAGATTGCCAGCGCCAAGAATGAACGCCGCATCAAAAACGTGACGCCGCCCAGGTAATGCTTGGTCACCCTGGCGAATCCGGTATTGAATGCGCGGAAAAAACGTCCGGGTTCCTGCGGCGTTCCCTTGAGTAAGGCGACGCACAACGCTGGCGTGAGCGTCAGCGCGACAACGCCTGAAATCACCACCGAGATCGAAATGGTGACGGCAAACTGGCGGTAGAGTTCGCCGGTGAGGCCACCCAGAAAGGCGATCGGGATGAACACTGCGCACAGCACCAGCACGATGGCGATCACCGGGCCGCTGACTTCACGCATGGCCTGCAGCGCCGCTTCGCGCGGCGTTTTATTTTGTTCGTGAATAATGCGCTCGACGTTTTCCAGCACCACGATTGCGTCGTCGACCACAATACCGATCGACAACACCATGCCAAACAGCGTCAGCGTGTTGATCGAATAGCCGAGCATCAACAAACCGATGAACGTGCCCAACAGCGACACCGGCACAGCGAGAATCGGGATCAGGGTGGCGCGCCAGTTTTGCAGGAACACAAACACCACCAGCACCACCAGCACGATTGCTTCGCCCAGCGTTTTTACCACTTCGCGGATCGAGACTTCGACGAAGCGCGTGGTGTCATAGGGCACCGCGTAGTCGAGCCCCTGAGGAAAATCTTTCTTCAGTTCCTTGACTGTACGATCGACCTCGTCGCCCACGTCCAGCGCATTCGCGCCTGGCTGTAAAAAGATACCCACCAGCGTGGCAGGCTTGCCGTTATACAGACCGGTGAAGTCGTAATCCTTGGCGCCGAGTTCGACCCGCGCGACATCGCGTAAATACAGCAAAGAACCGTCGGCATTGGCGCGTATGACGATGTTCTCGAATTCCTTGGGGTCAACGAGGCGCCCCTTGGTGGTCAGCGAATACACCAGCGCCTGACCGTTATCGACCGGCGGTTGTCCGATCTTGCCAGGGGCAAACTGTGTGTTCTGCTCGTTGATCGCCCGGGTGAGGTCGGCCACCGTAACACCCAGCTGCGCCATGCGGTCGGGTTTCAGCCAGATGCGCATGGCGTAATCCTTGGCGCCAAAAATCTGCACATTGGTCGTGCCAGGAATGCGCTTCAACCGGTCCAGCACGTTAAGCGTGACGTAATTGCTGGTGTACAGATCGTTGAAACGGCCATCGGGCGACAAAAACGCCAGGACTTTCAGGAAAGCCGACGACCCTTTTTCCACCGTCACACCCTGGCGGCGCACCTCTTCCGGCAACCGCGCCTCGGCCTGCTTGACCCGGTTGTTGACGTTGAGCGCCGCACGATCGACATCAGCGCCAATCTCGAACGTGACCTGGATCTCGAGCACGCCGTTCGACGCCGAGGTCGAGCTCATGTACATCATGTCCTCGATGCCGTTGATCGCGTTTTCCAGTGGCGCCGCCACGGTCTGCTCCAGCACGGTTGCCGACGCGCCCGGATAAATCGCGCGAACCGTCACCACCGGTGGTGCAATCTCAGGATACTGCGCGATCGGCAAGGTGCGCATTGCCAGCAAACCCGCCAACACAATCAGGATGGACATCACAGCCGAGAAAATCGGCCGGTCGATAAAGAATCGCGAGAACATGTGCGTCCCTTTTTACTTGTTAGCTGCGGCGGCTGCGGTCTTGGCGGGTGGTGGAGCTGCTGGCGCCCCCGCGACTGAAGGCGTAATCGGCATCCCAGGGAAGAAAATACGCGCCATTCCATCAACCACCACCTTGTCGCCCGGCTTCAAGCCGCTGAAGATGACCCAGCGCCCCTGACCTTTGCCCGGCTCACCGCTACCGATCCACGGACCCACTTCAACCGGACGCGGCAACGCCACCGTCATGCCTTTCTCGCCTGGGGTGGCGACATAGACAAACTTGCCGGTGGGGCCATCTTGCACGGCAGGTTGCGGCACGCTGATGGCATCGGGCAGCTTGCCGCCTTCAACAATCGCCCGGACGAACTGCCCAGGTTTGAGGTTGCCATCGGCATTGGCGAATTCGGCACGCATATCGAACGCGCCGGTCTGCGGATTCGCTTTGTAATCGCTGAAATTCAGCTTGCCCTTCGCATCGATGCGGGTGCCGTCAGCGAGAACCAGGGCAACCTGCTGGCGCCCCTGCTCCAGGGTGCCGTCTTCACGCTGCTTCTCCAGCGCCAGCCGAGCATCTTCACCAATTGAAAAACGTGCGTAGATGGGCGAAATTTGCGCCAGAGTCGTCAACGCTGGTCCGGTCGGGCTAACCAGCGCACCTTCCACCTGGAGCGCCCTCCCCATCACACCGCTAAGCGGCGCGTGAATATCCGTATAACCCAGATTGACTCGCGCGTCGGTAAGGTTTGCCTGTGCGGCGCGCACGCCCGCCTCGGTCACCGCCAGCGCAGTTTGCGTCACGTCCAACGCGCGGGCGCTGACAAACCCCTGCGCGGCCAGCGTCTGATTCCGCTCAAGTTCGAGTCGCGCTTGTGCATGCAGGGCTTTGCGGTTGGCGAGTTCTGCGCCTGCGGCGCGAGCCTGCGCGGCGATGCTGGCCGCATCCAGTTTGTACAAACGTGCGCCCGCCTTCACCGGTGCGCCTTCCTCAAAATAACGGCGCTCAATGACCGCGGCGACACGAGGCCGGATTTCCACCTCGCGCGAAGCCTCCAGGCGGCCAACGTATTCGAAACTGATTGGCACGGTGTGCGGCTCAACGATCTCGATCGTGACCTGGGCGGGTGGCGGCATCCCTCCACCGGGTTGTGCAGCCTCCTTCTGCCCACATGCCGCCAGCAACACACTCATGCCTAAAACGAATCCCGCTGAAAGTCGGTGCATAGCAGCCCCCTGCCCTTTTAAAGTCCCATCATCATATAAGCATACATGCACGAATGTAAATTGCACCCGACAACGCTTTACGGGACAATGCCACCCATGGTCAAAAAAACACGCGAAGCCGCACTCGCCACCCGCGAATCTCTGCTTGCTGCTGCCCTCCAGGTTTTTCGGGAGCGTGGCGTCACCCATACCCGCCTGGTTGATGTAGCCGAGCGGGCTGGCGTGACACGCGGCGCCATCTATTGGTATTTCAAGGATAAGGCCGAGCTGTTTCAGGCGGTCTGCGAGCGCGGCACCCTCCCGGTTGAAGCCTTGCTGGCCGAGGCCAGCAAGGCTGCGCAGCACGATCCCCTCGCCACGGTCAGGCAGCTTGCATTGATGGCACTGACCCAGCTTGCCCAGCATGCCGATACGCAAGCCATGTTTGACGTGATTTTTCACAAATGTGAATTCACCGAGGAACTGGCCGGCGTAGCGGCGAAAAACGAAGCCGACCGCGCCTCCTGCCTGACCCAGGTTCAACAGCTTTTTGACCAGGCTGTCACCGCTGGTCAGTTGCCGCCAACCACCGACACCTTCCTCGCCACACACGGCCTCCATGCGTACATGGTCGGTCTGATGCACGAATGGGTACTCAAACCCGAGACCTACAATCTCTCGGTATGCGCCGCCCCACTCATAGATTGCTACCTGAGCGGCCTCAAGACCTGCCCGCCGGTCTGCCGACCCGGCACCCGCTAAACCAGATCGACATGGCCGTCCTTGAACAGGGCTAGCGCCCGAATACGTTGAGCGGCATGTTCGACTATCGGTGCAGGGTAATCACGGCCTATCACGCATTCGGATTGTGTTTGCATCGACATCGACATGTTCCACGGCGCATGAATAAACTGATCCGGCACCTGAACCAGCTCAGGCAGATAGCGGCGAATGAACCGGCCTTGCGCGTCGAACCGTTCGGACTGCGTCACCGGGTTGAAGATGCGGAACCAGGGCTGCGCATCACACCCGACTGACGCTGCCCACTGCCAGCCACCGCTGTTGGCAGCGAGGTCGTAATCAATCAGCCTGGCGGCAAAATACTGCTCTCCCAGACGCCAGTCGACCAGCAAATCCTTGGTCAGAAACGAAGCCGTTACCATGCGCAGGCGGTTGTGCATGTAGCCCGTTTGATTGAGCTGACGCATCGCAGCATCGACCAGCGGATAGCCGGTGCGCGCTTCGCACCAGGCCTCGAAATGCCCAACCGGATTTGGCCACGGCAAATCATCATATTGCCGCTTGAAGGTGTGGCCTGCGGCCACATCGGGTCGGTGCCAGAGAATCTGATGATAGAAATCGCGCCAGATCAGTTCGGACAGCCAGGTTTGCGCACCGCGCCCATCCTGTTGCCAGGCGGCCGCCGCAAGCTGACGGATTGAAACTGTGCCAAAGCGAAGATGCACCGACAAATACGACGGCCCTTTTATCGCGGGAAAGTCGCGTGTTTGTTGATAGCCATCGATGCGATCCATGAAATCGTCCAGCAATCTTGCGGCGCCCGACATGCCGGTGGGCAGTTTGAGTTCAGCCAGATTGGTCGGGACAAACCCCATAGCCTGCAACGTGGGAATGTCCGTTGAGCGTGCCGCCAACCGATCAACATGGCGATCGACCGGATAGGCTTGCAGGTAATAAGGTGTCAGCGTTTTCAGCCAGGCCTTTTTATAGGGCGTAAAGACACTGTAGGGTGTGCCGCCGGCGGTGAGCACTTCCTCACGCTCAAATATCACGGCATCCTTGCTGTGATGAACGGCAATATCGTTGGCGTTCAGCGCGTGTCCGACCGCGGCGTCGCGCGCCAGCGCAGCGGGGTCATCGTCATGGTTGTAGAACACCGCATCCACCCGAAGCTCAGCCGCTAACAGGACAATCTCGTTACGGGCAATGCCGTACTTGACGATGAGGCCGCCGCCTTTGGCCTGCAAGGCCAGTTGCAACTCGGTCACGCTGGCATGGATGAATTCGACCCTCCGGTCGGCCGGATCGGCCAACGCATCCAGTATTTCACGGTCGAAAACAAACACGCAAAACACCTGCCGGGCACGTTTAAGTGCGTGGTAAAGGGCGGCATGATCGTAGTCGCGCAAGTCGCGCCGAAACCAGACCAGCGCAATTGGGTATTCAGGCATAGGGCATGTGAGTCGCTATATTGTGAGTAGTATCTGTAAAAAAAGAGGTGTTGGCTGGATTTGAGGCAGATTACAATGGAAGGGCCATGATGGAAACCGTTAACCTCACCCACAATTTTCTGATCGCCATGCCGGGCATGGTCGACCCCAATTTCCATGGCTCGCTGACGTATATCTGCGACCACAGCGAGCAAGGTGCGCTGGGTGTGGTGGTCAACCGGCCGATCGATCTGGACTTGTCGACGCTGTTCGATCAAATCGGACTGACCCTGCCCGAGCACCTGCGCGACAAAATAGTCTATTTCGGCGGCCCGGTTCAGACCGAGCGTGGCTTTGTGCTGCACACGCCGCCCCATACCTTCAGCTCCACCCTCACGGTCAAGGATATCGTCAGCCTCACCACCTCGAAAGACGTGTTGGAAGCGGTCAGCCAGGATGTCGGGCCGGAAAAATTCATGGTCTCATTGGGCTACGCGGGTTGGGCCGCCGGCCAGCTGGAAGAAGAGATCAAGCAAAATGCCTGGCTATCGGTGGCCGCCGACCCACAGGTTATCTTCGACCTGACGCCTGAAGAACGCCTGCCCGCTGCGATGAAGCTGCTCGGCATCGATTTCGCCAGTTTGTCAGACGAAGCCGGACACGCATGAACCTGGAAACCGCAGCTGACCGCTCAAGTTCTTATGGAATGCCGCATGAGTACCGGTTCTTCCACCTTGGATCGGGTTTGCCATCAAACTGGGGCCGCTACGCACCCGCTGACACGCCCGGTCACGTGCATGCCTTTGTCGTTCGTCGTTGCAGGCCACGGCCTGCCGCCTCCTCGCTTCGTGGCCTCCCCGCGCCCAGACGCACCATCGGGCGCATCCAACTACGGTTTCCAGGTTGAACCCGGGAGACACCCACGGCACTGTACTGGCCTTCGACCTCGGCCTGAAACGCACCGGTGTCGCGTCGGGCGATCTCTCCATCGGCGTTGCTCATCCCCTCACGGTCATCCAGGCCGACTCCACCGATGCACGGCTCACGGCTATCGCCAAACTCATGACCGAATGGCAACCGGTATTGCTGGTACTTGGCATCCCCACCCATGCCGATGGCGGCGAACACGAAATGACCCGGGTGGCCAAAAACTTCGCACGTAAATTAGAATCGCGTTTCAATCTACCGGTGTTTCTGGTGGACGAACGCCACACCAGTACAGCGGCCGAATCCGAACTCCATGAGCGCGGAATCCACGGCAAAAAGAACAAAGCGCTGACGGACGCCGTTGCCGCGAAACTCATACTCCAAGGATTTTTTGATGCCCGCCTCACTGCCTGACGCCAACACCCTGATTACGCGACTCGCTGACGCCATAGCGCCCACGCTCACCCCCAACACCTTCATCGTCGGCATTCATACCGGTGGCGTGTGGGTGGCCGAGCGCCTGCATGTGCTGCTGCGCTGCACCCAGCCCCTCGGCACACTCGATATTTCGTTCTACCGCGACGACTTTTCCCGCATCGGTCTGCACCCGCAGGTGAAACCGTCCAACCTGCCGGTCGACCTGGAAGGCCGTGACATTCTGCTGGTCGACGATGTATTGCACTCCGGGCGTACGGTGCGCGCAGCCATGAACGAGCTGTTCGACTATGGCCGCCCCGCCTCGATCCGGCTGGCGGTGCTGGTGGATCGCGGCGGCCACGAACTGCCGATCCGGCCCGACTTTGCAGGCCACACACTCACCGTGCCCAGCAATCAGAATATCAACCTGTCACGGCTTGACGATGGCCATTTGACCCTCACCCTCGCATGAATCTACAACTCAACCCTGATGGCAGCCTGCGCCACCTGCTTACGCTCGACGGCTTGCCGCGAACGATCCTGACGCACATTCTCGATACCGCTGAATCCTTTATGGACGTCGGCGAGCGCGAGGTGAAGAAAGTCCCGCTGTTGCGTGGAAAATCGATCTTCAATTTATTTTTCGAACCCTCGACACGCACCCGCACCACTTTCGAGATCGCCGCCAAGCGCCTCTCCGCCGATGTCGTCAACCTCAATATCGCCACCTCCAGTCAAACCAAGGGCGAGGCGATTCTCGACACGGTCGATAATCTCGCGGCGATGCACGCCGACATGTTTATCGTGCGCCATGCGCAATCGGGGGCGGCCCATTTCATCGCACGCAATGTCGCACCGCATATCTCGGTCGTCAACGCCGGCGATGGTCGCCACTCCCATCCGACGCAAGGCCTGCTCGACATGTTCACCATCCGTCGCTTCAAGGGCGAATTCCATAATCTGACCGTGGCCATTGTCGGCGACGTGCTGCATTCGCGCGTGGCGCGTTCGCAAATCCACGCGCTGACCACGCTGGGGGTGCCGGAGGTCCGCGTGATCGCTCCGAAAACCTTGCTGCCCACCGGCGTTGAGCAGATGGGGGTCAAGGTCTACCACGACCTGGAAGCCGGTCTGCATGGGTGCGATGTAATCATCACACTGCGCCTGCAGAGCGAACGCATGAAGGGCGCGCTGCTCCCGAGCGCACAGGAATACTTCAAGTTTTTTGGCCTGACGCCGGCAAAGCTCGCGCTTGCGAAACCCGACGCCATCGTCATGCACCCGGGTCCGATGAACCGTGGCGTGGAGATCGACTCCGAAGTGGCCGATGGCCCGCAGTCGGTCATTCTGCCTCAGGTGACTTACGGCATTGCGGTGCGGATGGCGGTGATGGCGATTCTGGCGGGAGGGACGACAGCATGAAAATTCATATCCGGAATGGCCGCGTGATCGACCCGATGAATGCAAGGGATGAAGTCATCGACGTGTTTGTGGTGGCGGGCAAAATTGTCGGCCTCGGCACCCCTCCCGCTGATTTTCACGCCAACCGCGTCATCGACGCCAGCGGTCTGGTGGTGTGCCCCGGTCTGGTCGACTTGTCGGTGCGGCTACGCGAACCCGGTTTTGAGTATCGCGCCACCCTCGAATCGGAAATGCTCGCTGCCGCCGCTGGTGGTATCACTTCACTCGCCTGCCCGCCCGATACCGACCCGCCGCTGGATGAACCGGGCCTGGTCGAGATGCTGAAATTCCGCGCCAAAAACCTGCCAGGCCCGCGCGTTTACCCGATTGGCGCATTGACGCAAAAACTCGAAGGCAAGCTGTTGACCGAGATGGCCGAACTGACCGAAGCGGGCTGCCGCGCCTTTACCCAGGCCGACGCAGTGCCCACCGACCCGCAAGTGTTGCTGCGCGCAATGCAATACGCCGCCACGTTTGGCTTCAGCCTGTGGTTACGGCCGCAGGACCTGTCGCTGGCGCGTGACGGCGTTGCACATGATGGTGCGGTGGCTTCGCGCCTCGGCCTGCCTGGCATTCCGGCGCTGGCCGAAACCGTGGCATTGGCTACGATTTTGCTGCTGGCACGCGAAACCGGCGCCCGTATTCACCTCGCCCGACTGTCGACCCGCGAAGGCATCGCGATGGTACGCGCAGCCAAGGCGCAGGGGCTGGCCATCACCTGCGACGTTGCGAGCACGCACGTGCATTTGTCGGAAAACGATCTCGTCAGTTTTGATTCGCACCTGCATCTGGTGCCGCCGCTACGCGGTCTGCGTGACCGTGACGCCATCCGCGAAGCGCTGCGCGACGGTTCCATCGACGCGTTGTGTTCGGACCACACTCCGGTTGACGAAGATGTGAAGCAGGTGCCGTTTGGCGAATCGGCGCCCGGTGCCTCCGGTGTTGAACTGCTGCTGCCGCTGACACTGAAATGGGCGCGCGAAATGGGCGTCCCCCTGATCAAGGCCATCGACCTGATTTCGTGGAAGCCGGCACAAATTCTAGGCGTGCCAGGCGGTAATCTTTCGGTGGGCAGCTGTGCCGACATCTGCATTTTTGATGAAGCGGCCGAGTGGGTCGCCACCCCAAAAACGCTCGCTAGCCAAGGCGACAACACCCCCTTCCTCAACCACTCCATGCAGGGACAAGTCCGCTATACCCTGATCGACGGCCATATCGACTTTGAGTTTGCGCATTGAGTGCCGCGCGGTTTTTCCCGGTGGATGAACACGCTGCCAATCGCAGCGTTTCTTTTTCCTTACTGCTGATCAGTCTGTTATCCGGAGCACTGGCTGTCGCCGGATTCGCGCCCTTTTACCTTTGGCCTTTACCCATCTTGAGTCTGGTCGTTCTGTTTGGACTGTTTGCCCAAACAACTTCTGCGCGCACCGGCTTTCTGATCGGCTTGACCTGGGGGTTGGGATTTTTCCTCACCGGCGTGAGCTGGATCTACGTCAGCCTATCGGTATACGGCGGCATGCCGATGGCACTGGCGGCACTGGCGACCTTCCTGTTTTGTGGGCTGCTGGCCCTGTTTCCCGCGTTCGTGGGTGCACTACAGGCACGCTGGCGCGTCTCCTCAACGTTGCGATTATTGATGTTGATCCCGCTTTGCTGGGGCGTAACGGAATGGATACGCGGCTGGATTTTTACGGGGTTCCCCTGGCTGGCGGTCGGCTATTCGCAAGTGCCGGTCAGCCCATTGGCTGGCTATGCACCCTTAATCGGCGTCTATGGGGTGTCATTTTTACTGGCACTGACGGCCGCTCTGCTGGCATGGAGCGTGAGCTTGCGCGCTATGCCCGCACAACGCATTTGGATTGGTGTGGTCGTGCTTGCGCTAGGAATAGGCGGTCAGGCTTTGCGGGGAATCGACTGGACGACGCCGAACGGCGCACCCACTTCGGTTGCGCTGCTGCAGGGCAATATTCCGCAGAACATGAAATGGCTACCCGAAAAAACCCATGCCACGCTCGAGAGCTATGCGCGCATGGCCGCCGCCTCGCCGGCACAGTTGATCGTGCTGCCAGAAACCGCACTGCCGCTGTTTGAATCGGATCTGCCCGATTTCTATCGCGACGGGCTGGTGACGCTTGGCCAGAAGAATGGTGGTGACATCCTGACGGGATTGCCGACCGGATCGGTGAACGGTAAGTACTACAACAGCGTCCTCAGCCTGGGCAGCGCGCCCAGCCAGCATTATCACAAGGTGCATCTGGTGCCTTTCGGCGAATACATCCCGTTGAAAGCAGTATGGGGCTGGATAATCCAGGTGCTGCATATTCCGCTGTCGGATTTTGCACGTGGCGATCGCAATCAAACGCCGCTTGCCATTGGCGGCCAGCGCGTGGCGGCCAATATCTGTTACGAAGACGTCTTTGGTGAGGAAATCATCCGCCAGTTGCCGGCCGCGAGCGTGCTGGTCAATGTGAGTAATCTGGCGTGGTTCGGGGATTCGTTTGCACCCTGGCAACACGCGCAAATATCGCAGATGCGCGCACTGGAAACCGGGCGCATGATGCTGCGCGCCACCAACACCGGGTTGACTGCCATCATTGATGAGAAAGGCCAGATACTGGCCAGTCTGCCGCCGTTTACCTCCGGCAGTCTCACGGGCAGCATTCAGGGCTACGCCGGCAGCACGCCTTATGTACGCTGGGGCAATGCACCCGTATTGGGGTTGTGGGGCGTGCTGGGGATTGGGCTGCTACTGATCGGGCTTAAGCGGCGTCCTTGATCCGCGTGATGTTACGGCCGCTGCGTTTGGCTTCCAGCAAGGCCGTATCGGCGCGCGCCAGCGCTTCATTTTCCTGCTTGTCATCACGACTGTATTCAGACAAACCACCGCTCCAGGATAGTTTCTGCGTCACCCCGGGGATCAGTTCCACGCTCTCGGGCATCTTGGCACGCAGCCGCTCGGCCAGTTCCTGCGCCCGGTCCAGCGGCGTGAAGGGGAACATGACACAAAACTCGTCCCCTCCCAGGCGGGCAATAAAGTCGCTGTTACGCAAACAATTTTTGAGTGCGTCTCCGAACTTGATGATGAGTTGATCGCCTGCCTCATGGCCGAAGGTGTCGTTCACCTGCTTGAAATTATCGATATCCAGAATCAGCAGGCTGTGTGACCAGCCGTCTTTCATGCTGGCAAACAACTCTTTCTGTTTTTCGTCGAAGCTGCGTCGGTTATTGACCTGCGAGAGGTGATCCAGCCGTGCCTGGGAGCTCACTTCTTTCTGCTGCCCCATCATCACCTTGCCCAGCTTCAGCATGGTCGCCAGTGGTGTCTGGAATTCGGCCAGACTGACCGGATAGGCAGAGCGCAGGCGCTGTTGCCGCAAGTCGTTGGTAAATCTCACCAGCATGCGCAGACTGTCATTCACCCGGGTACGCACTGCCAGAATGGTCCCCACCACCAGTATCGCGATCAACAAGCTTGCCACCAGCCAGCTCAGCACATAAGGGGCGATGCTTTCGACCACAGGCACGATCGGGCGCCACACAGCGATTTGCCAGGGCGTACCCGCCAGTGCAATCAACGTGGCACGCGCATGGCGTTTAATTGCCTGATTGCCGCGCCGCATCAGCACCATGGAAACATCACCGGACTGAATCTGTTGTAACTCAGCGTAAGCGGCAGAGTCCGGCAATGGAAGCGTATCGAACAAGGCCTGCAACTGCGGCACGCTCTGCTCGACGATCACAAAGCCCAGACGCTTGCCTTCGGTATTGGAAACCGGATGCGAGAGCGATAAATTAAAAGTGGCCGAAGCGGTTGCGCCCATCCCGTCGCTCCCGGCATTCGCCAGCAACCTGCGGGTGTCGCCGGGTAAAAATCCGGGCAATAGCTGGCGCTGTCCATCGGTGGCGAACAGCACGGTCGCATCCTGATTTAGCGCATGCAAATTAGCTGCCTGCGCCTGACAGACGTCTGGCGACCCGGTGGTGAAACATGCCAGCGTCTGGGGATGGGCGGCAATGCGGGCAGCACTGCGTTGCATGGCTTCAGCCATAAACTCGATTTGGGTCGCCATCACCGGCTTGTCGAATTCTTCCGGAATGGGGACAGACTGCGGACGCGTCAGAAAAATGGCGGCCGTCACGGCACCCGCCAACAGCACCAAGGCTGTGACAAGGATCAGACCAAACCGCAATATGGATGTGTGGTGCATGTTTGATGCGCCAGCAGGCTCCGCCTCTTTATGTTTATTGTTTCCGCAATGACCAAGTCCAGATTCCGCTCTGGGGGTTCAGCCTACATGCCAATAGACTCAGCAAAATCCATGCCCCAAACTGCGGACTCCCACTCAGCCATCCCATTAATAATATTAATGCACCTAGGTGTAAAGTAATCCGACACTATTGGCGACCCGTGCTGCCGAATCCCCCGGTGCCTCGCTCACTTGACTCAAAATCGTCTACCACATTGAATTCGGCCCGCACCACCGGCACGATGACCAATTGCGCGAGGCGTTCCATCGGCGCCAATTCAAACGCCTGCTGACTGCGATTCCAGGCGGAAACCATGAGCTGGCCTTGATAATCCGAGTCGATAAGCCCCACCAGATTGCCCAGCACAATGCCATGCTTATGACCCAGGCCTGAGCGGGGCAAAATCAACGCCGCATACCCTGGATCAGCCAAATGGATGGCCAAACCGACAGGAATCAACTGGGTTTCGCCGGGTTGCAGCAGGATGGGCGCATCAATACAGGCGCGCAAATCGAGCCCCGCAGAACCGGTTGTCGCGTAATGCGGCAGATGATCGCGCAGGCGAGTGTCGAGAATCTTCACATCCATCTTCATATTTGTCGGAATTTCGTCAATTCAGCAAGGTTGCAAGGTGGCGGATCAAGTGTCGCGCCTGGGTGAGTTTATCTGCACGTGGCAGCGGGTGTTGGCCCTGGTCATCGAACAACACCAATTCGGCTGTGTCCTGACCCAGCGTGTCTTGTGCCAAATTGCCTGCCAATAGCGGCAATTTTTTACGGATACGCTTGGCTTCGGCATATTCCGCCAAATGCTCGGTCTCTGCGGCAAATCCGACGCAAAACGGCGGGTTCGGCAGGGCAGCGATTTCCGCCAGGATATCGGGATTGGCAACGAGCTGCAGCGTCAGGGTGTCAGTGCTTTTTTTGATTTTTTGCGTCGCGGTGGTGTCCACCCGGTAATCGGCCACGGCCGCAACGGAAATAAACACGTCACCGGGCAGTTCCGCCATCACGGCATTGCGCATGTCTGTCGCACCCATGACGTCAATACGACGCACACCCGCAGGGGTCGGCAAACAGCTCGGACCCGAGATCAGACAGACTTCCGCACCCGCCTCGGCCGCCGCCTGCGCCACCGCGTAGCCCATCTTGCCCGAGCTCAGGTTGGTCAGTCCACGTACCGGGTCAATCGCCTCGAAGGTGGAGCCTGCCGTGATCAGCACACGCTTACCCGCCAATACACCCAAGCCCAACATCCCGGGCAGGGCATTCAGAATATCGGCGGGCTCCAGCATCCGCCCCAGACCCACTTCACCGCAGGCTTGCTCTCCCGCAGCCGGACCTAATACGCTCAAGCCGTCCGCGTGCAACTGCGCCAGATTGCGCTGGGTTGCCGCAGCGGCCCACATTTCCCGGTTCATCGCCGGCGCAATGGCGAGTCTGCAGATACGTGCCAAACACAAGGTCGTCAGCAAATCGTCTGCCCGCCCCTGCGCCAATCTGGCCATAAAGTCGGCAGAAGCGGGGGCGACCAGCAACAGATCGGCATCGCGCGACAGATGAATGTGATCCATTCCATCGCCGTTGGCTGCATTCCACAAGGAAGTCAGCACGGGCTTGGCGGACAGGGCCTGAAATGTGAGGGGGGTCACGAATTGCTGCGCGGCCATGGTCACCACCACCTGCACGTCAGCGCCGGCCTTGACCAGCAGACGACACAGTTCAGCCGCCTTATATGCGGCTATACCCCCTGTAACGCCTAGAATGATTTTTTTGTTTTTCAGCGACACGGTCTCGATTCCCGAAGGACTTTCCATGACAATGGGCAACATTCTACGGGAGAGAGATAGGCATGGCGATCCGCGACTGGCCTGAAGACACGCGTCCGCGCGAAAAACTGCTCAAACGCGGCGCCGCTTCCCTGACCGACGCCGAACTGGTCGCCGTCTTCCTGCGCACCGGCGTGGTCGGCAAAAGCGCAGTAGACCTCGGTCGCGACCTGATCGAACGTTTTGGTGGCCTTGGCGGCTTGTGTCGGGCCGACAAAACGTCGGCGTGCGCCGCGCCCGGCGTCGGCGAGGCCAAATATGCCCTGCTCCAGGCGGTCATGGAAATGGCGCGCCGCACCCTGGCTGAAGAGATGGAATCGGGCGATGCCTTGGCCTCCCCAGCAGCCGTGCGCGATTATCTGCGGCTGATTCTGCGCGGCAAGGAATATGAAGTGTTCTGCTGCGTCTTTCTCGACGCGCAGAATCGGGTGATTGCGGTGGAAGAGCTGTTTCGCGGCACGCTGACGCAAACCAGTGTTTATCCGCGCGAGATCATCAAGCGCGCGCTGGCGCATAACGCAGCCGCTCTGATTCTGGCGCACAACCACCCCAGTGGCGTGGCCGAACCCAGCCAGGCCGACCTTACGCTCACCCGCAAACTGGCGGATGCGCTCGCTCTGGTGGACGTTCGTGTGCTCGACCATTTCATCGTGGCAGGCGCGTCTTCATTGTCGTTCATGGAAGCGGGCCAATTGTAGATCGTCGTAGAACTTGCTTCAGGCTTGAAGGCTGTGGTATAAATCGCGGTTCTCGGGTTGGCTCGTTAGCCATCCCTGACCGGATAACCTATCAACTTTGGAGCAGTATCATGGCTCGCGTATGTGTCGTTACGGGCAAGAAGCCCATGGTCGGAAACAACGTTTCCCACGCCAACAATAGAACCAAGCGTCGTTTTCTTCCCAACCTGCAATACCGCCGGTTTTGGGTTGAGAGCGAAAATCGCTGGATTCGTCTGCGTTTGTCCACCGCTGCCCTGCGCACGATCGACAAGAATGGCATTGATGCTGTTCTGGTTGACCTTCGTGCCAACGGCGTTGCTGTCTAAGGAGCTGAATCATGGCTAAAGGCGGACGCGAAAAGATCAAGCTGGAGTCCACTGCGGGCACCGGTCACTTCTACACCACGACCAAGAACAAGAAGACCATGCCCGAGAAGATGGAGATCAGCAAGTTCGATCCCAAGGCTCGCAAGCATGTGATGTACAAGGAAACCAAGCTGAAGTAATTCAGCGGGTAACCCAATAAAAAACCCGCCAACCGGCGGGTTTTTATTGGATGTAGTTCCACTGAATTCACCAGCGTGCGATGGCCCCTCCCCATGAAACAAGCGGCCCGTAGGCCGCTTGTTTCATTATTCAAGTCGTTACAACGCGATACTTAAGCGTAGCAGCGCAGGCGTACCGAGAAATCTTGCAGTGACTGGATGCCACTGCTTTCAGCACGTTTGCACCATGCTTGCAACTGCTCCAGCAGTTGCTCGCGCGTTGCCGTAGAACGGCTCCAAATGGCCGCAAGTTCCTGACGCATCCGATACACGGTGTTCAGCCGCTCACTCTTGCCCAGCAGGGTATCGAGCCCGGCTTTGTCTGCCGCTGCCAACTCGGCAGGTTCCTGATGCAAGCAGCGACGGAAGCTGTTGAGATTCCAGTTTTGCGGCAGGCTTGCATTGGCCTTGAGCTTGGCAATCTCGGCCGCACTCTCGGCACGTACACTTTTGACGAAGCGCGTCATCACGTCATAGCGATGCGTAATGATGGCCTGCAAGGAATCCAGGTCGCACAACGGTTTGGCCGGTTGCCATTTCACCGTGGGCGCCACCTTGCGGACGGTAGCCAGTCCAACATAGGTCATCAGCTTGATGTAGAGCCAACCAATGTCGAACTCATACCACTTGTTCGATAACCTAGCCGAAGTGCCGTAAGCGTGGTGATTGTTATGCAGCTCTTCGCCACCGATCAGAATGCCCCAAGGGAATACGTTGGTGCTGGCATCTTCGCAGGCGAAGTTGCGATAGCCCCAGTAATGTCCAATACCGTTGATGATGCCGGCGGCGGTAACCGGAATCCATGCCATTTGCACCGCCCATATGGTCAGGCCAATCGGCCCGAACAGGACGAGATTGATCACCATCATCAGGGCAATGCCCTTGGCCGAATGGCGGCTATAGACGTTGCGTTCCATCCAGTCGTCGGGCGTGCCGTGGCCGTATTTTTCCAGCGTCTCGGCCACCTTGGCCTCGGCGCGATACAGCTCGGAACCCCGCCAGAAGACGGTTTTAATGCCGCGCGTCTGCGGACTGTGCGGGTCGTCGACCGTTTCACACTTGGCGTGGTGCTTGCGGTGTATGGCGACCCATTCCTTGGTGACCATGCCGGAGGTGAGCCACAGCCAGAAACGGAAGAAGTGACTGACGATGGGATGCAGGTCGACGGCGCGATGCGCCTGCGAGCGGTGCAGGAAAATGGTGACGGCGGCGATGGTGATGTGGGTAAGCGCCAGCGCTGCCACCACATAACCCCACCAAGGAAGATCCAACAGGCCTAATTGCATAGTTTTTGGTTCCTAAAACAGGACAAAGTCATCAGCTAATTTACGGACAAACCCCATAAAAATCAAGGCTTATTCAAAGTTAAATTTTCCGGCGGGGCCCAGTGCACCACCCGCTGCGGGAAGGGGATCTCGATGCCTGCCGTCTTAAAGCGTCGCCAGATCCCCCAATTGATGTCTGAGCGCAGATTGTTCAGGCCTTCACCGGCATCCCGAATCCATACCGCGAGCTCCAGCGAAATGCCATTATCCGCAAACTCACGCAGCAAAACCTTGGGAAGGCTGTCTGGATCGTCGAGGATGACCCGGCCTTGCTCATGGGCGGCCTCAAGCATCAAGGCTTCGACCTGCTCCAGATTGGAGTCATATGAAACCTGAATCGGCAATGCAACCCGCACATTGGGCTTGGACAGCGAATGGTTGATCACCGTCTGCGTGATCAGGGTTTCGTTGGGGACGATGGTTTCGGTGCCGTCCAGCGCCCTCAACAGGGTATAGCGCGTGTTGATCTGGCTGACCTGGCCGTATTTGTTGTCAACCGTGATCAGATCGCCGATGCGCACCGAGCGGTCGAGCAGGATGATGAAACCGGAAATGTAGTTGCTGGCGACTTTTTGCAGACCAAACCCGATCCCCACGCCGAGCGCGCCGCCGAACACCGACAATACGGTGAGGTCGATCCCCACCGCCGGCAGCGCCGCCAGCACGGCCAGGAGCAGAAACAGGGTGCGCGCCGCCTTGGAAAGCGCCATGCGCAGCGACAGGTTCATCTGGGTGACGCCCATCAGCCGGGTTTCGACCACACGCGCCAGAGTCAGCGCGGCAATCACCGCCACCACGATCACCGCCGCCGCCTGGAACAGCAGCCACAGCGAGAAACGATTGCTGCCCGACTGGAACGACAACGCTTCCATTGCCGCGTGAATGCGCGGCAGCAAACCGGTGATGTGCAGCGCGAACGCACCCCAGATCAGCCAGGCGGCGGTGCGCTCCCACAGCCTGAGCGACTCGCGCGGCTCGAACACATAGCGCAGCGCATAAATCGCCAGCCGCACGCCCGCCAGCGCCAGCAAGAGCGGCACCGCCAGATTCAGCAAGTGTGTTTTATTCAGCCAGATTTCCGCAATCTCGCGCCCCAGCAGCAACGCCAGCAACATGGCGAGCGGAAACCCTGCCCGGCGCAGCCCCGCGCGTCCAGCCGACCATGAAATTTCAGTCTTGGCGAGATACGGCTGAGCCAGTCGCATCGCGCCCCAGGCCGCCAGCGCGCACGTCGCCAGCACACCCAATTGCCACAGCAGGACGATATCCTGACCGTCTTCGATGAGACGCGTCAGAAGGTTGTCGAAAGGGATAGTTTGAGACAAGGTCAGAAGTTGTGGGTCAGCTGTGCGGAGAGGATATCGACCGAGGCTTCGTATTTGCCGGTGAGCGTCACGCCACTTTCTGTTTTATTGATCCGCGCATCCTTGACGAACAGGTGTGCGTAGCCAAAATCGAGCGCGGTTTTATTGGACAGGCGATATTGCGCACCAAAGGCCAGCCAGGTCCGGCTCTCGTCTGGAATGCGTACCGTGCGGAAAGCATCGGACACCGGGGTTTCGTCGTATGCCACACCCCCACGCAAGGTCGTTTTGTCATTTAAGCGATAGTTGACACCTACCGAGTACCGATAGCTATCGCTCCAGTTTTCGGGCGTAACTATCGGTGTGCCAAGAGTCCGTATAACACGCAACTCATCGAAATCACTCCAGCCCGTCCAAGTCACGTCGGCCAGCAGTTCCAGGCGTGGGTTCAAGTTATGGACCATTGATAACGAAGCGCTATCCGGCAAAGTAACACTCGCTGTTGCTTGAGTGTTTAACCCAGGGGCTCCTGAAAACTTGGCCGTTCCTTCCAGTTTTTGATCCACCTCCGAACGATAGGCTAGGCCAATACGGGTCGTGTCGTTGAGCTTCCACAATACGCCCAGATTAAAGCCCCAGCCAATATCATCTCCCTCTATAGTGGCAATTCCGGCCAATCCAGTATTGCTGGTCAGCGTTGCTTTCGCATATTGGATACTGAGACCTGCACCCAATGAAAGCGACTCATTCGCTTTCCAGGCAATCGAGGGGTTGAGGTTGATCGTTTTCAACTCGGATTTGACCCCATGGGTGCTACCGGCCCAAGTGCGGTCATATTCGGTTTTCAAACCAAACGGCGCATTCATGCCAATACCCACGTGAATGTCAGGTGTCAGTCGATATGCAAAATAACCGTTTGGAATAAAGGCAAGGCCACCCGCATCTCCTCCGTTACCCCCGTTGTTAACGCCCGGAATTACCGGATTAACTACACCACCGAATTCCGCCTGCGGCTTGATGAGGTGGCCCGCCATCACAACCTGGCGGTCGGGCAGCAGGGTCATTCCGGCTGGATTGAAAAATATCGTGCTGGCATCCTGGGCGCTCGCGGCCTGGCCTGCATAGGCATTGCCGAGGCCGCTGGCGTTCTGCTCGATCAGCGCAAAGCCGGCGGCATGCGTCAGACTGGCCATGCCGGCCAGAGCCAGACCAAGCGGTAAGCGATTAAACGTAAATGAGGGCATGTGTCTCTCCAGTTTTTTATTGAAAACTTAACGCGCGAAATCAGCATACATGGCATCGACCGCCGCACGGTAACGCTCGAGCACCTGGTTGCGTTTGACTTTAAGGGTGGGCGTCAGCAACCCCTCCTCCACCGTCCATGGCGTGAGGTCCAGATGCAGGCGCCGGATTTGAGCATAGCCCGGAAAATGCCCGAGGTGTGCTGCCACGCGTTGAGTGATCAATTTGATCACCTTGGGGTCGCGAAGGATCAGGGGATGTTTTGGGTCGACGTGGATGCTGGCGGCAAAGGCTTCCCAGTGCGCTTCGTTCAAAACGGTCAACGCGGCCAGATAGGGTTTGCCTTCGCCGACGATCATCACCTGCTCGAACAAGGGGTCAAGCAGTATTGCAGACTCCATATCGCTGGGCGGGATTTTCTCACCGTTATTCAACACGATGATGTCCTTGATGCGACCCACGATGGTGTAAAAACCGTGGGCATCGACGCGCGCCTTGTCGCCGGTGTGAACCCAGCCGTCAGCATCGATCAATTCGCGCGTGGCGTCTTCATTCTGCCAGTAGCCGCGCATCACGCAGCGGCTGCGCGTGAGCAACTCATCTTCGTCGCCAATTTTCACTTCGATACCTGGCAGCGGCTTGCCGATACTCGAGGGCAGATTGTCGCCCGGCCGGTTGCAGCACACCACCGGGCTGGTTTCGGTGAGTCCGTAGCCCTGGTAAATCGGCACACCCAGGCCAATGAAAACGCGCGCGATATCGGGCGACAGCGCCGCACCGCCGGATATGGCCAGCGCCAGCCGCCCGCCCAGTTTTTCGGTGACGTTGCCGGCCACCAGGCTGTTCAAAAGCGGCCATAACACCAGTTCGGGGTGCCAGCTCGCGCGCCCCTGGGCATGCTCAAAACGGCGCCAGCCCACCCGCACCGCCAGATTGAACAACATCCTCGCCACCGGGCTTTTCGTGGCCAGTCCATCCTGAATCCGTCCGTACACCCGTTCATAAATACGCGGCACGGAAACCAGCACCGTTGGGCGGATGACCTGCAAATCGTTGGCCAGCTGGGCGATGGAACGCGCATACGCCACCTCGGCCCCCAGCAGCATCGGCAGGTAGTAGCCGGCGGTGCGTTCAAACATGTGCGACAGCGGCAGAAAAGACAGGAACACGGGATGCGCCCCAAAGTCCGCGAACCCGGACGCGGCAAAGACATTCCGCAAGATGTTTTCGTGCGTCAGCATCACGCCTTTTGGCCGCCCCGTGGTGCCCGATGTGTAGACAATGCTGGCCAGGAGATCCGGGCTCAGGTGACGTTCGGGTATCGGCGTATTGTTCGCGGCCGCCAGCCAGTCGGCTGCCACCACAAAGCGGGTGCTCCAGATCACCAACGCGCTGTCCGGCGCCACCAGACTGACGATATGTTGCAATGTGGCGGTCGAGCCCGTGATTTCGGCCAGCTTCTTATGCTGAAACCTGCCTTCGACCAGCAGCAACTTTGCGCCGGAATGGTTGAGAATGTACGCGGCGCTTTCGGGGCGATCATCGAGATACAACGGCACGGTGACGAGTCCCAGCGCGAGCGCAGCCTGATCAAAGATGATCCATTCGACGCTGTTTTTCAGCATCACCGCCACGCGATCACCGGGGATCAGGCCTTCCCTGATCAGCGCAGCCTGCCAGCGCGCTACCTCAGCGGCCACCTGTGCCCAGGTATAACTGACCCAGGCGTCGCTCGCCTCATCGAACTGACGGTAGGCAAGCTGATCGGGCGATGCGGCGACACGTGCGCGAAACAAGCCGCACAAGCTGCCGAGCGCATCAGGGTCGAATGTCGCAGCGGTCATATTCGATAATCAGGCTGAAAGAAGCATCCCGTTCAAACTGCAACTCCTTTAGCAAATCAATCAGCTGTCTTGACGAGCACCGCTGCAAAAAAGCCATCCGTACCATGGATTAAAGGGGACATCTTGAGCATGGGGCCCGTGTCGAGGTTGATCTTACTCTGCGCCAATACTTCGTTAACCGGCAACAGAGTAAATTTACCTTCAGCCAACAACGTCTCGACTACCGCCTCATTTTCTTCCGTCAGCAGGCTGCATGTTGCATACACCAGCCGACCGCCGGGTTTCAACAACTTGGCTGCCGAACGCAAAATGGCTGTCTGCTTTTGCGTCAGTTCTGCCACGCTTTCGGGCGATTGGCGGAACTTCAGGTCGGGATTGCGGCGAACGGTGCCCAGCCCCGAGCATGGTGCATCGACCAGCACGCGGTCGAGCTTGCCGGCCAGCCGCTTCACCCGCGTGTCGTTCTCGGATGAGAGTAGCTGCGGCATAACATTGGACAAACCTGATCGCGCAAGCCGCGGCTTCATTTTGACCAGCCGCTTTTCGGCCACATCAAACGCGTACAGGCGGCCACTTGAGGCCATCATCGCGCCGATGGCAAGGGTTTTACCGCCCGCTCCCGCACAAAAGTCACACACCATTTCACCGCGCCGCGCGCCCACCAACAGCGCCAACAGCTGGCTGCCTTCATCCTGCACTTCCAGACTGCCATTGACGAACAGGGGATGACGGTTGATCGCAGGATGCTCCTTGAAGCGGATGCCCCACGGCGAATACGGTGTGGCCTCAACGGCCATGCCCTCTGCGAGCAACTGCGCCAGTACGGCCTCGCGGTTCGCCTTGATCGTATTGACTCGCACGTCCAGCGGCGCCTGCAACTGCAGGGCGCGGCCCAGCGCAAGGATATCGGTATCACTCATCGACAGCTGCAGCTTTTCGATCACCCAGTCGGGCAAATCGGCAGCGATGCCCAGCACCAGATCATCGGTTTTGGCGTTGCGGATATGATCGATCAGCTCGGGCTTGGCGAATTGTTCCAGCACTGCACCACTCATGCCACGCGCCTTGATCATCCAGGCAATCACCAGCGTGCGCGGATTGGCAGCCGGCACCACCACCGACAGATAGCGATAACGGCGCAGCACGCCGAATACGGCTTCGGCGACAAAGGCACGGTCATGCGGCCCGAGCTTCTTGTGGTCGCGGAAAAAGGCCGACAGCTCGGCATCAGCCGGGCGTTTGAAATCCAGTACCAGGTCGAGCGCCTGGGTGGCGAGTTGCAGCAGCTGCGGAGTCAGTTCCATGGGGGCAAATCAGGCGAGTGGATAACGGCAATCAAATACTGGTTTAATCGTCATCGCCGAGTTCGGGATCCCAGCCTTTTTTGCGCGCCTCTTCCACTGCCATTTTATAGATGGCCGTATGTCGGTCACGCAGCTCAGGCGGCAGGCGGCTGGGCAAATTCATATATTTGTCCCACTCGGCTTCAATCTTGTCCATCAGCACTTGCATGCGGCCCAGATCCCAGCCTGCACAATCTTCAGTTTCGGGCAAAAACCCAAACACCCAGGCGTCCAGCACGACGCGCCCCATCATGGTGATCCCATGTTTGTCATGGTGAAATCCGGCGTAGGTCATCTTGGGGTTGGTCATGGCTGCAATTGCTGTCTGTTTGAGTGTTGCGTTGTAGGGGAGCGTACTGGGGTCGCGTAAGCGACGGGATGGATTCGCGCATATCGGAAAAAGTCCCTACGCAGGTTGCAAGGATACCACCAAGCCCACCCCTCAAGTGTCTTGAAGTGCGGGCGCCATGTTCAGACTGAACGCGCGTGAACCTGCCATTCACGCCAAATCGCGACCGACACGGCGAGCAGTACCGGCCCCAGGAACAGGCCGATCAGGCCAAATGCATTGAGGCCGCCGAGCACACCCAGAAACACCAGCAAGAACGGAATTTTCGTCGGCCCGCTGATGGCCAGTGGGCGGATCAGGTTATCAACCCAGCTCACCACCAGCGCGCCCCACAGGAACAAGCCCAGCGCGGCCTGCGTTTCGCCGTGTGCCAACAGGCTCAAAGACAACCCGATCCACACCACTGGACCCACAAAAGGAATCAGCGAAATCAGGGCAGTGATCACGCCCCATAATGCCGGCGCCGAAATGCCGGCCACCCAATAACCCAGGCCGGCGAGCACCCCTTGCGCCAGCGCGGTGAGCACAATGCCAAACACCACGGCTCGCACCGTCACGCCGACGGCCTGGATGTAGCCTCGGGCGGCATCGCCCAGCCAGCGCGTGGCCACCCCGCGAAACTGCGCCAGAACGCTCATTCCGTGGCGCAGAAGAAAGAACAATGCAAATACCGCCAGACCGAATTTCGCCGCAATGCGCCCCACACCGCCGGCCAAGGCTTTGAACGAAGCGGGATCATCGAGCCCCAGCACGCCGATCTGCGCGTGAAGCCATACCGGATCACCCTGTACCGCCTGATATTGCGTGACAAACCAGGCGCCGCCCGGCCAGGCACTTACGGCAGGAGGCAGTGGTGGCAAGCCTTCGGCCAGGAGTTGTTTAAACGTCGCGGTGGCTGTGGCCACATCCATCGCCACGGTGAACATGACCCACACCAGCGGCAGCAACAAGGTTGCCGCCACGCCCAACGTCGTCAGCAATGCGGCGATGTTCTCGCGCTCGGGCAGCCGATCGAGCAAGCGCTGATGCAGCGGCCAGGCGACATACGCCAGGATGCCCGCCCAGGCCAGTGACGCAAAAAAAGGTGACAGCACCCACAAGGTGAACCCGAATATCAGGATCAGAAACGCGAATGCCGCAACACGGCGGGTGAGTGGGGAGTCGATGTTGAGTGGCATTCGGCTAGCTTACCGGAAGCGCATAAGATTCGGCACGCCCGGAAACGTGCTCACGCCGAACGCCGTTCCGGTCCACGGTCGCTTCACGGATTGCAATAATCACAACGCCCCGGATCGGCATGTTCCGCGTCGACTTGTTCACGCGTGTCGCGATGGCCGCACTTGAGACAGCCATGAACGGTCGCGCGTACTTCCCGCGTGGGTGCGCCGCAATCGGCGCATGGCAGACCGGTCAACCGTTCCATAATCCAGAAACCCGGTGTGCCGCACACCGGGCAGCATGAATCCAGCTTGGCCGCGAGTTCTTCGGCGGCCAACCGGATGACCTCTCTGCGCGTGGGATGCGCGTGGGCACGCACATCGTTCTCAAGAAACACCCGGCCGTTGGCTGCCTGCTCGCGTCCCTGATGAAAAGCAGCTTCAAACGCCGTCCAGGAGTCGAGTCCTTTTTCGATACGGGGGTCGTCCTCGGCCTGCGGGCGCACCACCAGATGATGCTCGGGGAAGCCCGCCTTGCGGGCAAATCGCGCGGCGGCCTCCCAGTCATCCGTCAGCAGATGGGTGTTGCGTGTCGCCCGTTGCGCCCTGCCCGTCACCTCCATGCCGCGTTCGTCGTCGATGAACAGCAGCAATTCGACGTTCCAGGGGAACAGGCCTGCCACCGGGTCAGGACCAAAAGCCCCTTCGCTCGCCAATCCCAGCGGTAGGCCGGACAATTCCATGCCGATGCGCGCCTTGCGGCGTGCAGCTTCAAGTTGATGGCCGGCGCGGGGAATGTCGCGGGTGAAGGTGCCAAGCGTGTCCGTATCGAACCCGCTGACACGCTCGACCCGGCAACCCAGTGCAGCGTCGAGTACCGGTGCGATCACCGCTTCCTTGCCATGCTGAGTCAGCAGGGCAATGCGCTTGCCCGCGTAGACCGGTTCGGTCACGATGCGCGGGTCCAGTGATAAAGGGCCGCGCCAATCACCACCATCGCAACGGTCGCCCAGCCCAGGCGGTCAACGTAGCGATGCAGCGCCACTTCCATGCGTGCGCCGCCCCAGGCCATCAACCCTGCAACCAGAAAAAAACGTGCGCCGCGGCCGATCAGTGAAGCCAGGGTAAATGGCAGCAATGCCATCGACAGCGCACCCGCGGCGATGGTGAATACTTTATA
>JAUXRY010000022.1 GCA_030679915.1 Thiobacillus sp. | reverse complement strand
TTGAGGGCGAGCGCGGGCACCAGCAGGGTGGCCACGCGTTCAATGTGGGCGGCCTCGTCGGGGGAGAAGGCGCGGCTGCGGCTTTCCAGGGTCAGGGCGCCGACGATGGCACCGTCATGCGCCAGCGGGACGGTGCACAGGGCATAGCCCTGACGCCGCGCCAGTTCGTCGTGCGCCAGCACAATGTGCGGGCGGGCGGTGTCGGGTTCGGGGTGAATCAGGCTGATGCCCTGTTCGGCGGCTTCGTCCATGGCGGCGGCAACCAGTCGGGCGGTTTCCTGCCGCGCATGCACTTCGGCCACGTAGGAGGCGGCAATGACGGTCATGCCGTTGCGCTCTCGCCAGCCGATGCTGACGCGATCACACTTCAGGCTGCTGGCCAGTTGCTGGGCCAGTGCGGTGGCGGCTTCGCCAAATCGCTTGCGCCCCAATAGCTCGGCCTGCAGCTGCAAGAGCTGCGCAGCGGACAACACGATGTGTGTGGTCTGGCCAGGCGTCTGTGGCTGTACCGTCGCGCTGGAAGGGGCTTGTACAGCTTGGGGGAGCATGAAGTGCGATTCATCCAGTTATTAGAAGCTTCTCATGTAGATATCGGCAAAAAGTAAGGTGACTTGAAGTAAAAAAGCAGGAAGGATTAAGTGATGTATCCAGATATTGGATAAATGATTCAAGGATGGCAGATCCAGCAATGGGAAAATGGGTTTTCTGGACCGATGTAATATATTCTTCAATTGTAAAATGTTAATAAATTCAATTGGTTATGCGCCTATACTATGTCCAGTTACCGATTGTCAGGCTGAAAGGTTAATTTTATAGTTGATGAGTTATCAACAGACCTGTCAGCAAATTGGCGTCAGTTATTGCATGTGAAGGTGAGCACCTTTTAAGTGTGAAGATACCGGATGGATTTTGGGTTTGCCCGCCCATTGCGAGGACAATAATTCAAGCATGGGTGTGGTGATCGATTCCGACGCCGCTTAAACTCGTGATTCGGTTCGCTCTGGGTTGCCTGATGTCTTTATTGCAAGATCGTTCTCGTCAGTTTCTTTGGCATCCCTGTACTCAGATGAAGCAGCTGGAAGCCACCCCACCACTGGCGATAGCCCGTGGCGAGGGGCCGTGGCTGATCGATACCGACGGACGGCGTTATCTGGACGCGATTTCGAGCTGGTGGGTCAATCTGTTCGGCCACTGCAACCCGCGCATCAACGCAGCCATCATCGACCAGTTGGGAATAATCGAGCATGTGATGCTGGCCGGCGCCACCCATGCACCGGTGGTCGAGCTGTCTGAACGGCTGGCGAAGCTGACCGGGCTGGGTCATGCCTTTTACGGTTCGGACGGATCTTCGGCCACCGAAATTGCTTTGAAGATGAGTGCTCACTATTGGCGCAACGCTGGCCAGGTGAAAAAAAATGAATTCATCAGCCTGAAAAACGGCTATCACGGCGAAACCGTCGGCGCGTTATCCGTGACCGATATCCCGCTGTTCAAGCGTATCTACGAACCGCTGCTGCGGCATTCGGTACAAGTGCCCACGCCGGATGCGCGGCTGGCTGAGGCCGGGGAATCGGCCGAGGCCTTCGCCCTGCGCTGCGCCGACGCGCTGGAAGCCCATCTGGCTGAGCATGCCACTACCACTGCCGCTTTCATCGTCGAACCGTTGGTTCAGGGAGCAGCGGGCATGGCGATGTATCACCCGGTGTATCTGAGCCGGGCTCGCGAGTTATGTGATCAATACCGTGTGCATCTGATTGCCGATGAAATTGCAGTGGGCTTTGGGCGAACGGGCACAATGTTCGCGTGTGAGCAAGCCGCCATACAGCCCGATTTCATCTGCTTGTCCAAAGGCATCACCGGAGGATATCTGCCCTTGTCAGCGGTGCTGACAACCGACGCAATTTACGCAGCGTTCTACGACGACGCCACGGCAAAAGGCTTTCTGCATTCGCATTCCTACACCGGCAACCCGCTTGCCTGCCGGGCGGCGCTGGCAGTGCTGGATATCTTCGAGTCGGATGGAGTTATCGCTGCAAACCGCGATAAATCGACCCAGTTCACGAAGATCCTGGGCGAAGTGGTCGCTCACCCACGCGTCCGCCACTTCCGCCAATGCGGCATGATTTGGGCGTTTGAGGTGGCCGAGACCGCAGCGGATTTTGCTTCACACTTTCACCGGCTGGCGCTGGCGCAAGGTGTGTTTATCCGACCCATTGGCAATACTGTCTACGTGATGCCGCCCTACGTTATGGAGGCCGCTGACATTACTTCGCTGACACAGGCAATATTGGAAACTTTGGCGCAAATGGAGACTAGAAAATGAAACTGATATTTCCCGGTGCGACACGTGAAGTGACCGGCTCCAGCTATCTGGTCGATTGCGGCGTGTTTGAGGCTGGGCGCGATACGCGCGCCAAAAACCCCTGGTATTTGCATTCGATCCGGCGACGACCGACCTTGTTTTTGCTGATTCATACCCAATCGGCCATACAAGCTTGTTGCCGAGGCGGGTGAAGCTGGACGGTCTGTCGGCGTCAGTTTCGCCGCAAGCTGCGTCAGGTGTTTGTAGGATATGGCGAGCAATCGGTAGCAACCGGCTTGGCAGACCCGAAAATCAGGTTCGGTTGGGATACTATGGCGCCCCTCCGGGCCACGGCGTGAGCTGCGACTGAATACAGGTTTAATATGAAACGTAATCGACATCAATTAGGCCAAGCTTCATTCATTTTGCTCTGCATCGGTTTGCTGGGCCAGTCGCACGCTGCCTCGGTCGTTGCCTGGGAGGGGTGCAGTGTGATTCCGGCGGATGTGGAGCGTCTGGCATGCTATGACCGGCTGGTGGGCCCGCCCGAGCCCGAGCCGGTGCCCCAAGCTGCAGCCACGCCCGATACGCAACCCGTTGTGGCGCAAGCTGTGCCTGTGGAAACCAAGTTGCTTTCAACGCTGTCGCGTCATTGGGAGTTGGATGACGAAGCCAAGCAGGGTGCTTTCCTGTTTCGTCCGCATCGCCCCAATTATTTTCTGCCAATCAAGTACAGCAGTTCGCCCAACAATACCCCGTTCAAGGATACGTTTACGCAGCCCGACCTGGGACTCGACTCCATCGAAACCGAGTTGCAGCTGAGCTTCAAGATCAAGGCGATGGAAGGCGTGCTGGGTCACGACAACCTCGATCTGTGGTTCGGCTACACTATCACCTCGTTTTGGCAGGCCTATAACGACACGATCTCTTCGCCCTTTCGCGAGACGAACTACGAGCCGGAAGCGATGTTGGTATTGCGAACCAATTATGAATTGGCCGGCTTTCGCGGGCGTTTTATCAATCTGGGTCTGGCGCACCAGTCGAACGGCCGAGGGGAAACCTTATCGCGCAGTTGGAACCGTGTCTACGCGCAATTCGGTTTTGAACGCGACAATCTGGCGGTGATGATCCGGCCCTGGGTTCGCATTCCGGAAAAAAACAGGAACGATGACAACCCGGATATCGAGGATTACCTGGGTCATGGTGACGTGCTGGCAGTTTATCGAAACGGCCGTAACGCTTATTCGCTGTTGTTACGCAATAACCTCAAGTCATCGGACAACCGCGGTGCGCTTAAACTCAATTGGAGCTTTCCGCTGTATGGGCGCCTCAAAGGCTATGTCCAGTATTTCAATGGTTATGGTGAATCGTTGGTCGATTACAACTACAAGCAGCAATCGTTGGGTTTTGGTGTCAGCCTGACCGAGGGAATGTAGGCCGTTACGGCAGCGCCTGCTCCAGTAAATGTTTCACATATTTCGCTGGAATAGCGTAGCTGATGCCGCTCGGGGCAGACAGCGCCGCTTCCTTCGCGCCCTTCACATAAACTGAATTGACCACGCCCAGCACCTCGCCGGTGTCCGGGTGCCAGACCGGGCTGCCGCTGTTGCCGGGATAGGCGATGGCATCGAGTTCGAATACTTCATAGGGGTCCTGCGCCTGCCTCAGGGTGCGTGCGTTGAGCTGGGAGGTATTTTGCAGCGGGGTGAAGATGGGAATAATCGCGGCGAGGCCTGCGCGGTGAGTGGATGGGTTGAGCCCCAACACCGAGCCGATTGGGTAACCAGTGAAATACAGCTGCCAGCCTTCGCGCGCGGTGGTGGAGTCGCCTAACCTGAGTGCCGGCAAAGGCTTGCCAGAAATTTTGAGCAACGCCAGATCACGTGCCTTGTCGGTTGCAATCAGTTGTGCGGTCCGCACTTCCATTTGCCGGTCATGGCCAATAAACACAGCGTAGGTTTCTTTTTTTTCGGAATCCAGCAATTTGCTGAAAATGTGCGCACACGACACCACATAGCGTCCATCCAACACGACGAAACCGGTGCCCTGCAGATTGGCGCGCGGGCTGCCGGTGGGGTTGTAGGTACCCACCCCAACCACACCTGGTTTGATGTTGAGTACCATGTCGGCCACATCGGCGCTGGCAGGCGAGCAGAGGACAAGCGCGATCAGCGCCCAGCGGGCATGACACTTGCTGACCAGGAGTTGGGATGGCTGGAGGGTGTATCCGGGCAGCTTTCCGCAAATTCGATACAATCCAGACAGAACCAAAGATTTTTTATTCATAAGGGAATCCAGGCATGAGCATAGTTGCGGTTGTTGGGTTGGGCTACGTGGGCTTGCCGTTGGCGGTTGAGTTCGGTAAAAAAATGACCACGATCGGTTACGACCTCTCGGTTGAAAAAATAGAGCAATATCGCCAATTCCGCGATCCAACCGGCGAAGTCTCAACGGAAGACCTCAAGGCAGCCACCCAGCTGACTGTGACCACCGATCCCGCCGACCTGGCAAAGGCTGACTTCATTGTTGTTGCGGTGCCCACGCCGGTTGACGCCGCGCACATTCCCGACTTCTCGCCATTGATCGGTTCTAGCACCACCGTCGGCAAGTATCTGAAAAAGGGTGCGACGGTCATTTACGAATCCACAGTCTACCCCGGCGCAACCGAAGAGGTTTGCATCCCGATTCTGGAAAAACAGTCCGGCATGAAATGGTTGCAGGATTTCCACGTCGGTTATTCACCCGAACGTGTCAACCCGGGCGACAAGGAACGCACCATTACCAAGATCGTTAAAGTGGTGTCGGGTGACGATGCCGCTACTCTCGATAAAGTTGCTGAGCTCTACAGCAGCGTGATCACTGCGGGTGTCCACCGTGCCAGTTCGATCAAGGTGGCCGAGGCCGCCAAGGTGATCGAGAACACCCAGCGCGATCTCAATATTGCGCTGATGAACGAACTCTCGCTGATCTTCCATCGCCTCGGCATCGATACGATCGAAGTGCTGAAAGCCGCCGGCACCAAGTGGAATTTTCTGCCGTTTCGCCCGGGTCTGGTCGGCGGCCACTGTATCGGCGTTGACCCCTACTACCTCACGCACAAGGCCGACATGCTCGGGTACCACCCACAGGTGATTCTTGCCGGGCGCCGCATCAACGACGGCATGGGTGCCTACGTCGCGCAGGAAACGGTGAAGAAGATGATCGCCAACGGTGTGAAAGTGAAGGGTGCAAAGGTCAACGTGTTGGGACTGACCTTCAAGGAAAACTGTCCCGACCTGCGCAACTCCAAGGTCGTCGATGTCATCCGCGAACTGCAGACTTTTGGCTGCGATGTGTATGTGCATGATCCGCTCGGTGAATCGCGCGAAGCCGAACATGAATACGGCATCAGCCTCACCCCGTGGGATGACCTGCCAGCATGTGATGCCATCGTTGCCGCCGTTTCGCACAGCGCGTATCTGGAAAAATCGTTTGCCGAATTGACATCAAAACTGAATAAAGGCGGCGCATTTACCGACGTCAAGTCGGCTTACGATCCAGACACGGTTAACGCGGCGGGCTTCGCGCTCTGGAGGCTGTGATGACCGCGTTCGACGCGCTGAAGAAGACGCTCGCCGCCGAGCCCAAAAACTGGCTCGTCACAGGTGTCGCAGGCTTCATTGGCAGCAACCTGGTCGAAGCCTTGTTGCAGCTTGATCAGCACGTCGTCGGCCTCGACAACTTTGCTACTGGTCACGAAAAAAATCTGGCGCAGGTAGAGGCCAGCGTTGGCCCTGATCGCTGGGCGCGTTTCAGCTTCATACGTGGCGATATCTGTGACCTCGCCACCTGCCACGTCGCCTGCAAAGGCGTCGATTACGTCCTGCATCAGGCCGCGCTGGGTTCGGTGCCACGTTCGTTGGAAGACCCGCTGTCAACCCATGCCGCCAACAACACCGGCTTTCTCAACATGCTGGTTGCCGCGCGCGATGCCCAGGTCAAGCGCTTCGTTTACGCGGCGTCCAGTTCGACGTATGGCGACCACCCTGCATTGCCCAAGGTAGAAGATGCTATCGGCAAACCCCTGTCGCCCTATGCGGTGACCAAACTGGTGAACGAGTTGTACGCCGATGTATTTGGTCGCTGCTACGGTATGGAAAGCGTGGGTCTCAGATACTTCAATATCTTCGGCCGCCGCCAGGACCCCGATGGCGCCTACGCTGCCGTGGTGCCCAAATGGGTTGCCAGCATGATCCACAATGAACCTGTGCACATCAACGGTGATGGCGAAACCAGCCGCGACTTCTGCTACATCGACAACGTGATTCAGGCTAATTTGCTGGCGGCCACCAGCCAGCATGCCGATGCAGCCAACCAGGTCTACAACGTAGCTGTTGGCGATCGCACCACGCTGAATCAGTTATTCGAGTCCATCCGCGCATTGCTTGCGCCACGATTCCCTCACCTGGCTGATTTCAAGCCGAACTATCAGGACTTTCGTGCCGGAGACGTGCGCCACTCGCTCGCCGATATTTCCAAAGCCCGCACACGCTTGGGATACGAACCCACGCACCGCATTGGTGAAGGCATGGCCGAAGCGATGGACTGGTACGTGCGGGACCTGAGCTGAGCCTCCCGATCTGCCCTGACCGCGGGTGTGGACGCGGCGGCCGCTCCGTTTTCTCTCCGTTCGGCGACTGAAGTCGAGCGCCGCATGCTGAACCAAATTGCTCAAGCATCGACATCTCAGGCCGTTACCCTTTAATACGGAACGGAAGAGGACGACGTGTTTCAGCGCATGATGAAGAGTGAAGAAAACGCACTACAAGAGCCGGGGGGCGAAAGCGGACGGAATGCGCTGGATATCCTGCTGCGCCAGATGCAGACCGACAGTGATTTCCCGGCCTTGTCCGAGGCCATAGGCGCGATCAACCGCATTGCTTCGTCCGACCGGGAGGGGGTAAACGAGCTTTCCAACAACATCCTCAAGGATTTTGCGCTTACCAACAAGCTGCTGAAGCTGGCCAATGTTGCGTTCTATAACCAGGTCGGCGGCGGCTCGATCAGCACCATATCGCGCGCAGTGGTGATCCTTGGCTTCGATGCGGTGCGATCAATCGCCTTAAGCTTGATCCTGTTCGACAATATGGCTAACAAGGCGCACGCGCAACAGTTGAAGGAAGAGTTCGTCAAGGTGTTGTACGCAGGCATGATGGCGCGTGAGATGGCGCGCGAGATGCAAGTAAGGGATGTGGAGGAGGCGTTTATCGGCGCCATGCTGCACAATCTGGGGCGCATGCTGGCCATGTTTTATTTTCCTGAGGAGATAGTCTCGATCCGACAGCGTGTCGAGGTCGAAGGTCTGAGCGATGCCCGCGCCTCGGCCGAGGTGCTGGGGGTAACGTTCGAGGCGCTTGGCATCGGCATCGCACGCAGCTGGGGGTTTCCGGATCAATTGGTGCAGACCATGAAAAAGCTGCCAACCGGGAAAATCAGGAAATGCACGAACAATTCCGACCGACTGTGTGCGTTGGCGGGCTTTTCCAACGAATTGTGCGAGGCTGTTCTCGAGACCTCGGATGCGGATCGCGGCAAGGTACTGACTCGACTTGCCGCGCGCTTTGGAGACAGTCTGCAGGTGACGGAAAAACAGCTCGCCGGGCTGATGGGAAAGTCGATGCAGGACATCGCGCAGTTTGCCCTGGCGGTGAACGTTAACCTGAAGCACAGCGATTTTGCCAAACAGGCGGCGAAATGGGCGGGCTTGACTGCAGTGCCAGGCGTATCGCCCGGGAAGGACGCTGATACTTGCACGTCGCCAGTCGAGACGGTCGACGATCTGGCCGCTCTGGACGCCAGCGTGCTGCAGGAACGCGCGCGGATTCTCGATGTGGAATCGGGGCAAGCCGGTGCCCAGTCGCAGCGCACATCCGCGGACGCGCAATCCATCCTCACCTCGGGTTTGCAGGATGTCAGCAATTCGCTGATTGACGATGCTATTTCCATCAACGATATTTTGCGCATGATCCTGGAAGCCATGTATAGCGGCATGGGGTTCGCGCATGTGCTGCTGTGCATCAAGGACGGCCGTCACAACACCATGTGCGGCAAATTTGGCTTTGGCGATGGCGTGCAAGACTTGGCCAAAGCCTTTGATTTCCGTCTGTCCGGGCAGCCGGATGTATTCCTCGTGGCGCTTCAGAACAATGCTGACATTCTTCTTGCCGACATCAACGATCCGAAGATCGCCGCGCGCGTTCCGGCGTGGTACCGGAAAAACGTATCGGCGCGCACCTTCGTGCTGTTTCCTATCATCGTGAAAGGAAAGCCGATCGGTCTGATCTATGCCGACCGGCCTCAGCCTGGCGATATCACGATTCCCGAGAAGGAACTTTCTCTGCTCAAGTCATTGCGCAATCAGGCCGTACTGGCCATCAGGCAATCCCTGTGAAGGCTGTCCGGGTGGCCTGGAGGCAGGGGTGCCGCTACCGCGCTTAAACCTGCCTGTCGATGCGAAGCAATCCGTTTCGCAATATGTTGATCCGGTCGCGGGAAATACCGTGCGCAGAATTCGGCATAATGACGTGATGTGTTCGTTTCGAATCGCCCTCCTGTTTCTTGCCGGCCCGCTGTTTTCGGGTTTTGCGGCTCCCGTCCATGCGGCAGAGCTTCCTGCCACCTTTACTCAGGCGCTGATGCAGGCCGGCATCCCACTCGAAAACGTGGCGGTGAGAGTGCAATCGCTGGATGCGGCGGAACCCATGCTGAGCCACAACACCGAAGCTGCATTCAACCCAGCATCGGTGATGAAACTGGTGACGAGCTTTGCCGCCCTGAATCAGTTGGGTCCTGGGTATACGTGGTCCACCGATGTCTGGGCAAACGGCACCCTCAAAGAGGGTGTGCTGGATGGTGATCTTGTTATCAAAGGCTATGGCGATCCCACGCTGACACTGGAACGAATGTGGTTGCTGCAGCGTGGATTGCGCGCACGCGGCGTGCAACACATACGCGGTAATCTGGTGCTCGATACCAGCCACTTCGATTTACCAAAGATGGATCCAGGTGCCTTTGACGATGAGCCGCTGGCACTTTATAACGCTACGCCAGGTCCACTGGTGGCCAATTTCAACGCCATTACCTTGCGATTGAAACCTGAAGGGGAACAGGTACACGTCATATCAGACGTTGCGCTGAATGGGGTGGCCCTGACTTCGCAACTGGTGCTGGAGGACAAGGCTGAGTGCAATGGTGGCAGGAATGCGATCAAGCCAATGATTTTTGTGGGCGCGTATCGAGTGCTGGCAATCAGTGGGCGCTATGAACGGGGCTGCGGAGAACAAAGTCTGTCGTTGAACCTGTTTGATTCCACGACCACGTTCGATTTGCTCTTTCGCGGACTCTGGATTGAGCTGGGCGGTACTTTGAGTGGCACCACGGAAAGCGGACGTGCACCAGCCTCAGAGCCGCTGTTGAAATTCGCCTCTACGCCGCTGACCGATGCGCTCACCAAACTCAATAAATATTCGAACAATTTGATGACGCGCAACCTGCTGTTGACGCTGGGCGCTGAAAAGTTTGGTGCGCCCGCAACCCTGGAAAAAGGCGTCAATGCGGTCACTGAAGCCTTGACGCAACGTGGCGTGTCCACCCAAAAACTGGTGCTGGAAAATGGCGCCGGACTGTCGCGCATCGAACGCATCAGCGCTGAAGCATTGAATCAATTGTTAATCGCCGCCTATCGCAGTCCCTTGTTTGCCGAATTCGAGTCGGCACTGCCGATCGTTGCCATCGATGGCACGCTGAAGAAGCGATTCAACGGCAGTTCGCTTGCGGGGAACGCCCACCTCAAAACCGGCAGCCTGCGCGATGTCAGCGCATTGGCCGGATATGTGTACACCGCGGGTGGCAAGCGAGTCAGCTTTATCTTGCTGGTCAACCACCCCAATGCCCGGCGCAGTGAGGCGGCTCAGCGCGCGTTGCTGGAATGGGTGCATACGACTCCACACGAGCCTCAGCCCGTAGTGGCTCAGACCGGCGCTACGAAATGAATCCTGGTTGTCGAGTCATGGGCCTATTTCTGGTGGCGTTGGCCCTGTTCCAGTCGCTGACGGTGGCAGTGGACGCCTGGCATGTCTGGCAGTGGCCCAATTGGCCCAGTGAGTGGGTGCGCTTGGCATTGTTACCGCTGGCGTTGTGGGTGTATGTGCGGTATTTCAGCGTATGGGGACAGTGCGGCAGCAAAGATGAAGCTTGAAACGATGCCTGACTGGGTGGCCTGGCTGGCACAGGATGCGGATGGTGCGCTATGGGGGTATGAGGTTGAGCCCAACAAGCAGCATAACGGGTGGTATGAAAACGAAGTGGGGCGCATCGTGCGACTGGGCCAAACTGAGCCGCCGGCTGACTGGGAGGCAACCCTGAAGCGCCGGGACTAATCGAACCTGCTGCGGATGCAGCAAATCGGTTTTGAAGTTGTCCTCATACGTTGTGTGGGGGTAGGTGCGTCAATCCTGGGGCTTGATCGTCTGCGTGTGGGCCTACAAGCCGAGGTCTTGCCACATCTGATCGACTTTTGCCTTCACCGCAGCATCCATCACGATGGGCGTGCCCCATTCGCGCGCGGTTTCACCGGGCCATTTGTTGGTGGCATCAATGCCCATCTTGCTGCCGAGTCCGGAAACCGGGCTGGCGAAGTCGAGATAGTCGATCGGCGTGTTTTCCACCAGCAAGGTGTCGCGTGCCGGGTCGACGCGGGTGGTCAGCGCCCAGATCACTTCTTTCCAGTCGCGCACATTGACGTCATCGTCGGTAACGATAATGAACTTGGTATACATGAACTGGCGCAGGAAACTCCACACCCCGAACATCACCCGCTTGGCGTGGCCGGGGTAACTCTTCTTCATGCTGACCACCGCCATGCGGTAGGAGCAGCCTTCGGGCGGCAGGTAAAAGTCGGTGATCTCGGGAAACTGCTTTTGCAGCAACGGCACGAACACTTCGTTCAGTGCCACGCCGAGCATGGCTGGCTCGTCCGGCGGCTTGCCGGTGTAGGTGCTGTGGTAGATCGGGTTGCGCCGCATCGTCATGCGCTCGATGGTGAACACCGGGAAAGTTTCCTGTTCGTTGTAGTAGCCGGTGTGGTCGCCGTAGGGGCCTTCGAGCGCGGTTTCGCCCGGATGGATCACGCCTTCGAGCACGATCTCGGCCGAGGCCGGTACCTGCAAATCGCTGCCGAGGCATTTCACCACTTCGGTCTTGGCGCCGCGCAGCAGACCGGCGAACTGGTATTCCGACAGGGAATCCGGCACCGGCGTGACGGCGCCGAGTATCGTCGCCGGGTCGGCGCCCAATGCAACCGCAATCGGAAACGACTTGCCGGGATGCGCCAGTTGATGCTCGCGAAAATCCAGTGCGCCGCCGCGATGTGCCAGCCAGCGCATGATAAGTTTGTTGGGCGCGATCACCTGTTGACGGTAAATGCCGAGGTTTTGCCGCGCCTTGTGCGGACCGCGGGTGACGGTCAGCCCCCACGTGACGAGTGGTGCCACATCCCCCGGCCAGCAATGCTGCACCGGCAGCCGGGACAGGTCCACGTCATTCCCTTCCCATACGATTTCCTGACATGGCGCGCTGCGTACCTCCTTCGGCGCCATGTTCAACACTTGCTTGAGTACAGGCCATTTATCCCACGCATCGCGCAGCCCCTTTGGAGGCTCCGGCTCTTTCAGGTAGGCCAGCAATTTGCCCACTTCGCGCAGCCTGCTGGGGTCGTCTTCCCCCATCCCCAGCGCGACACGTTTAACGGTACCGAACAAATTCGCCAGCACCGGAATGGAATGGCCTTTGGGATTTTCAAACAGCAATGCCGGCCCGCCTGCGCGCAGTACGCGATCGGCGATTTCGGTCATCTCAAGTTTGGGATCGACTTCCACAGCGATGCGTTTGAGTTCGCCCATTTTTTCGAGTTGGGCGATGAAGTCCCGCAGGTCGTGGTAAATCATGAATGGGTGTCAGGTTGGGCGATGAAAATAATTGTGGCTGAACACCTTCCGCGCGGAGACCAGATTGCCTGGCCGACACAGCTTGTGCGCGGAAGCGGTCGCCATCAATTGATATATTCGAACAAAACAACAACCTTGGTTACGCCATTTGTGGTTCGTGCAATTTCAGTGGCGATCATGGCCTCGTCTTTCGAGACCAGACCCATCAAATAAACGACGGCGACTTCTGTCACGATTTTTATTTTGGTACCAGGGACTCTTTCGTCCCGCAGCATACGCGCCTTCACCTTGCTGGTGATGGCCGTATCATTTGCATCAGACGTCAGAGAAGTGGCACCCGATACGCTAATTTCGTTGTGTACGGCGCGCACATCCGGAACGTCTTTGACGATTTCGCCCGCACGTACGCGAGTGGATTCGTCGAGTACCTGACCAGTCAGCAGTACCTGACGGTTATAGCTGGTGGTGGAAATGTGAGCGGAATTTTTTGGGAAGGCATCGCTCAGACGGCTTTGTGCGCGCAGTTCGATTTCCTGGTCTCCCACGAATACGCCTGCGGTACGACGATCCAATGCGACCGCAGATCCGGTTGCCGCGGCCCCTCCCACCACGGCGGTCGCGCATCCTTGCAGTTGTGACAATACGAGGCCTGCCAACGCGATTTGTATCAGTTTGTTCATTCTTCAGCTCCTAGTAAAACGCTGTCCACTCCATCGCATAGGCAATGGATGGCAAGCAGATGGACTTCCTGGATACGCGCAGTGGATTCTGCGGGCACACACAAGAAGACGTCGTCTTCCTGCATTTGTTCCGCCATCCGGCCACCGCTTCGCCCCGTCAGTGCGATGACATGCATGTTGCGGGAGTGAGCGGCGGCTACGGCGTGCAATACATTGGGTGAATTGCCGCTGGTTGAAATTGCCAACAGAATATCCCCAGGCTGACCCAAGGTTTTCACCTGGCGTGCGAAAACCTGATCATAGGTGGAATCATTCGATATTGCAGTCAAGGTTGAGGTATCGGTTGTGAGCGCGATGGCCGCAAGCCCCGGCCGCTCCTGCTCGAACCGGTTGACCATGGCTGAGGCGAAATGCTGTGCATCAGCTGCCGAGCCGCCGTTGCCGCAGGCCAGCACCTTACCTCCCTGCGTAAAGCAGTGCACCAGCAGGCGTGCTGCTTGCTCAATCTGCGGTGCGAGGATGTCTGCAGCGTCCAGCTTGGCTTGGGCTGAGGCCTTGAAGTGGCCCAGTATTCTGTCTAATAAAGCCATAGCCGCAATTATCCCATATCATCGAACGCATTTTTGATCCAGTCGGGACGGGTGTCACTCGACATCGCCACCACGTCGAAGCGACAGGGCGGTAGCGATTTCAGTGTCGTCAGATATTGGCGGGCTGCGGCGAGCAGCTTTCTTTGTTTGGTGGGCGTCACGCTGGCGGCGGCACCCCCAAATTCGCTGCGGCTGCGTAAACGTACCTCGACGAAAACCCGCGTAGCACCATCCTGCATGATGAGGTCGATCTCGCCGAAGCGACAGCGCCAATTTCGCGCAACCAGCTTCAGTCCGTTGGACTCGAGGAAGATTTCAGCCTGTTTTTCAGCGGATTGCCCAAGCAGGGTTTTCAACATCTGCGACAATGACAGCCCATGAATGAATCTACCCATCATACCCGTCTGCCGCCTGCGCTCTATGTGGTCGCCACGCCCATTGGCAACCTCGGCGATATCACCTTGCGTGCGCTGGATACTTTGAGATGTGTGGACCGTGTGGCGGCTGAAGACACCCGGGTGTCGGGACAGCTGCTCGCGCACTTTAATATCTCCAAGCCGATGGTATCGATTCGCGAGCACAACGAACGCGAGGCTGCCAACAAGGTGATCGCGTGGATAGCTGCGGGTGAAGCTGTCGCTTATGTGTCGGATGCAGGCACGCCGGCAGTCTCCGATCCCGGCGCGCGGCTGGTTGCAGCCGTACGCGCGGCTGGATTGGTTGTCGTTCCGATTCCCGGCGCCTCTGCTGTAACCACGGCGCTATCGGCTGCCGGTGTCGAGTCGGGGACGTGGCTGTTCCATGGCTTCCTGCCGCCCAAAGCCGGCGCCCGCCGCGCGCAGCTGCAAACGCTTGCAGCTCTGCCGAGCGCGCTGGTGTTTTATGAGGCGCCGCACCGGATTGAAGAAACGCTGACCGATATGGCTGCCGTGCTGGACGATGCGCGTGCTGTCACTCTGGCGCGTGAACTCACCAAGCGGTTCGAAACCATCGTCACCCTGCCGTTGCGTGATGCGCCGGCCTGGCTGGCCGCCGACCCCAACAACGTGCGCGGAGAATTCGTGGTGATCGTGCATCCGCCTGCAGCTGCGGCTGCGGTGGTCGACGCCGAAGCGATGCGGGTGCTTGATGTGTTGCTGGCCGAGTTGCCGCCAACGTTGGCAGCCAAGCTTACGTCGAAGATCACCGGACGCAGCAAGGCCGATCTCTATAAAATGACGCTGGCATTAAAACCGCAAGATCAGGAAGACGCATGACCGATACCCTCATCCTCACTCGCCCCGACGACTGGCACATCCATTTCCGCGATGGCGCTGCCATGCAGAGCGTCGTACCCGATACTGCGCGCGTATTTGGTCGCGCCATTGCGATGCCAAACTTGAAGCCCCCTGTCGTTACAGTGGCAGATGCGTCCTCGTATCGTGATCGTTTGCTGGCCGCAGCAGCAGGGACGGCATTCGAGCCATTGATGACGCTCTACCTAACCGACAATACGCAGCCGGATGAAATCCGTCGCGCGCACGAAAGTGATTTTGTGCATGCTGTGAAGTATTACCCGGCGGGCGCCACGACGAATTCTGATTCCGGCGTGACAGATCTCGCCAAAACCTATGCAGCGATTGCAGTCATGGAAGAAGTCGGAATGCCGTTGTTATTGCACGGTGAAGTGGTCGATTCAGATGTCGATGTATTCGACCGGGAGGCCGTGTTTATTGAGCGACACCTGACCCGGCTGATTCACGATTTTCCCAAACTGAAAATCGTGCTCGAACACATCACCACCCGCCAGGCAGCCGAGTTTGTGGCCGCCGCCCCCGCGAATGTGGCGGCTACCATTACCGTGCATCACCTGCTCTACAACCGAAATGCCATGTTCAAAGGCGGTATACGGCCTCACCTGTACTGCCTGCCGATTTTGAAGCGCGAAATGCATCGTCAGGCGCTGGTAGCAGCAGCGATTTCTGGCAGCCCCAAGTTTTTTCTCGGTACCGATTCTGCTCCGCATGCGGTCGGCGCCAAGGAGTCGTCCTGTGGCTGCGCCGGCGTGTATTCGGCGCACGCAGCGATCGAATTGTATGCAGAGGCTTTCGAAGACGCAGGCGCGTTGGACAAGCTCGAAGCCTTCGCCGGTTTTTACGGCGCGGACTTTTATGGCCTGCCTCGCCACACTGACACGATTACACTCAAGCGCGAAAGCTGGACGGTGCCGATCAGTATCAAACTGGGCCCCGATAGCCTGGTGCCATTGCGTGCGGGCGAGTCAATCCGTTGGTGCGTCGTTGACGCGTAACCGCGCATAAAAAAACCGGGCAGATGCCCGGCTGAGTGGGAGACACGCGAGTTACGGGAAAGCCGGAATTGTGGGCTCGACACCTGACCCCATGGCTTCGGGGTGGTGCGATGCAATCAGTTTCTTGATTTCGTCGACACGTCCTGAAGGCACATCCACCATCATCAGAATGTGACCAGCAGCGATCGCCGATTCAAAGGTTTTGAGCCGCGAGTTGGGAATCGAACTAGCGACCATGCTGGCGACCCATGCACCGAATGCGGCTCCGATCAGGGCGGTGATCAGGATGGTGACGAGTTGCATATCCACGCCTGCTGGGGGAAAGAACACCGCCACCAAGCCAGCGAGGATGCCGATGCCGCCTCCCACGGCCAAGCCCGTTTCGGCGCCATGGACGAAGTCGGTTTTCTGCAGGATTGAGGCTTCGTGCATGCCTGCCAAGGGAATGCCGTCCTTGGCCAGGACGTGAATGTGACCATCCTCAATGCGATTGAGTAAAAGTTCGTTACGGATTTGTCGGGCGCTCACCACGTCCGGCACCATGAAGTACAGTCGTCTTCTCATGATGGATCTCCTGTCAGGGGTCAGCATTCGGCCCTGTCATCTCTAGGTAGCAAATACGCGGCTTAAGTCAAGGGGGGTTATATCGAGGCAATGCGCCTTATAATTCGGATGGGGAAGCCAGTCAGACAACCGCTGCCATGCAAATGGGAGAGGAAAGTCCGGGCTCCATAGAGCAGGATGCCGGCTAACGGCCGGACGCCGTGAGGCGAGGAATAGGGCCACAGAGACGAGCGTATTTAGTTACGGTGAAACGCGGTAACCTCCATCCGGAGCAACACCAAATAGGCAGGCGATGAAGCGGCTCGCTGAGTCTGCGGGTAGGTGGCATGAGCGGATTAGTAATGATCCGCCTAGAGGAATGGTTGTCCACGACAGAACCCGGCTTATCGGCTGACTCCCCCACTTTATATGTAATTCAAACACTTAGCGTTTTTTCCTCAAATTTGAGGCAAAAAAAGCCGCTAAGCGCCGGTTTTTCCAGAAACTTATCCACAACCTGAAACCACCCCTAAGTCATTGAGGCATAGGGGTTTTTTTGCGTTTTTTATATTGACCCCCCCAAAACTATCCCCTATAGTGGGTGGCAGTGGTGAATGGTGGGAGGATGTGGGAGAATGTGCGCATCCGATCACGGCTGAATTTCAGCCAAATCCAAATCAATAATCAGGAGTAGGCATGTTTCGGGGAGTTGCGACAGTCAGTTTGGATAGCAAGAACCGGCTTGTAGTGCCGGCGCGCTACCGTGACGCACTTCTGGTGAACGGCGCGGGGCGCGTGGTCATCACGGCCGACCCGGGCCAGTGCCTGCTGCTGTATCCGCTGCCCGAGTGGGAGCCGATCGAGAAAAAGCTCAACGCCTTGTCTGACTTCAATCCCCGTACCCGCAGCCTGAAGCAGCTGCTCGTGGGATATGCGCACGACATGGATATGGACAGCGCCGGTCGCGTGTTGCTCCCACCGATGCTGCGCAAGTTTGCCGAGCTGGATAAAAACGTGGTGCTGGTTGGCCAGGGCAGCAAAGTGGAGTTGTGGAACGAAGCGCGCTGGGAAGCACAGGTATCGCAGGCACTCACCTTTAGAGACGACACGCTGCCTCCTGAGTTGGAGGGGTTCACGTTGTGATGGATGCCGCCCATGTGCCGGTGCTGGCACAGGAGGCGGTGGCGGCGCTGGCGATTATTGACGATGGAGTTTATGTCGATGCGACCTTTGGCCGCGGTGGGCATAGCTGCTTGATTCTTGAGCAGTTGGGATCTAAAGGACGATTGATCGCGCTGGATCGAGACCCGGATGCCATTGAGGCCGGGGCGGCTTTGCGGGATGCGCGGATGACGCTGGTGCACAGTGCTTTTTCGCGGTTAGGTGAGGTGCTGGGTGGGTTGGGGTTGACTCAGGTGAACGGGATTCTATTGGACATAGGGGTTTCGTCTCCGCAGCTGGATGATGCAACGCGTGGCTTCAGTTTTCGTTTTGATGCGCCACTCGATATGCGGATGGATCCGGGAAGCGGGCTTTCTGCTGCGGACTGGTTGGCAGCGGCAACAGAGGGAGAAATCAGTGAAGTCATCCGCACCTACGGGGAAGAGCGGTTTGCTAAATCGATTGCGCGCGCGATTGTTGCGGCACGACAAGAAGAAGCCATCAGCAGTACTGCGCAGCTGGCGAGCCTCATCGCCGGCACGCTCAAGTGGCGTGAGCCGGGGCAACACCCGGCGACACGCAGCTTTCAGGCTATACGGATTTATATCAACCGTGAGCTTGAAGAGCTGAGCCAGGTACTCCCTCAATGCGTGGACTTTCTGAAACCGGGTGGACGGCTTGCAGTGATCAGCTTTCATTCGCTGGAAGACCGCATTGTCAAACGCTACATGCGCGATGAATCACAAGGCGAGCAGGCACCTCGACGGTTGCCGATACGGGCGGCCCTGTTGAAGCCAGGGCGTCTGAAGTTGGTTGGGCGCGCGCAGCACGCCAGTGATGTTGAGGTCACGGCTAATCCACGTGCACGTAGTGCGGTGTTGCGCGTGGCGGAAAAAATGGATGTGGCGGCATGAGTCGCCTTAATGTGGTTCTGGCTGTGGTGTTGGTGATGTGTGCGCTGGCTGTCATTCAAGCGCAACACCGCTCACGCACGTATTTCGTGGAATTGGAAAGATTGAAAAAAGAAGCGCGCGCCCTCGAGGAGCAATGGGGGAGATTGCAGCTTGAGCAGAGCACTTGGGCCAACCCGGCCCGGGTCGATACTCTTGCGCGCACGCAATTGGGTTTGGTTCCGCCTCCACAAGAGCGCATTCGTGTTGAAACCGGTCGAGTTGAATCATGGAGAAGTGCGCCATGAATTTCCATACACGCAAACTGCTCAAGCTGAATCTGGCCCCGTGGCGCATGGCGACAGTGGGCGGGTTGTTGTTGAGTGGGTTGCTGGTGGTAGCCGGGCGCGCGTTCTATCTGCAGGGCCTCAATACGGATTACCTGCAGGGCAAGGGTGACGCAGTCGCCAACCGCAATCTCACACTGCCCGCGCATCGCGGACAGGTGGCTGATCGAAACGGCCAGTTGCTGGCCATCAGTACGCCAGTTGAATCCTTGTGGGCGCGGTCGGCTGAACTTGAATTGACTGGCGAGCAGCGGGCGCATCTGGCCAAAGTGCTCGATATGCCTGCGCGTGCACTCGCGTCCAAACTGGATCGAAAAACCCGGGGTGAATTCAGCGTGCGGCGCCCAGTCACACCGGAGCAAGCCGCCAGAATTACTGCAATGGGCGTACCTGGCTTGCATCTGCGGCGAGAGTTTCGTCGTTATTACCCGGCAGCAGAGGTGGCGGCACATGTCGTCGGCTTTACCAATGTGGATGACCTGGGTCAGGAAGGCGTTGAGCGCGCCTATCAGGAATGGCTGGCAGGGCGCGAAGGGGAACGCCAGATCATGCGCGACCGCCGCGGCAATACCATCCGTGATCTGGCACCGATCAAAACGGCGCAGATGGGTGGCAATCTGGCGCTGGCCCTCGATCTCAAAATTCAGTATCTGGCTCATCGCGAATTGGCGGCGGCGATTGTTACCCACAAGGCCAAGGGCGGCAGTGTGGTGGTGCTCGATGCCAAGACCGGCGAAATTCTTGCGCTGGCCAATCAGCCGGTCTTTAATCCGAACAATCGCCGGGATTACGACCCTAATTCAATGCGTAATCGCGCGGTGATCGACACGTTTGAACCCGGTTCAACCATCAAGCCATTCGTGGCAGCGGCGGTGCTGGAACGTGGCCTGTTTCATCCCGATAGCGTTATTGATACGCCGCAAACATGGCTGGTGGGTAAAAAGCTGGTGCGGGACGAACATACCCACCCGCAGATGACGGTGAGTGAAATCATCCAGAAATCCAGTAACGTCGGTGCCGTCAAGATGGCGATGTCGCTGACGCCACAGCAGCACTGGGAAGTGTTGCACCGCGCGGGTTTCGGTCAAATGCCCGGATCGGGTTTCCCCGGAGAATCTGCCGGCCGGCTGCGTGATGCCAATACCTGGAAGCCGGTAGAGCAGGCCACCATGGCCTATGGATACGGCCTGTCGGTCAGCTTGTTGCAACTGACGCGCGCCTATATGGCCTTTGCCAACGATGGTGAAGTCATGCCGCTGTCGTTTCTGAAGCGTGAGCCGCAGGAAATTGTTGGCGAACGCGTTTTTTCCCCAGCTGTGGCGCGTGAAGTGCGTGCCATGATGGAGTTGGTCACCCAGGAAGGTGGTACCGGAACGCGCACTCGGGTGCCGGGTTATCGCGTGGCAGGGAAAACAGGCACGGCTCACAAGCTGGTCAATGGTCGCTACGCTTCGGATCGCTACCTGTCTTCTTTTGTCGGGATGGCGCCAGCGTCCAACCCGCGGCTCATCATTGGTGTGGTGATTGATGAGCCGTCCGGTGGCGTGTACTACGGTGGCAGTGTGGCGGGACCCGTTTTCGCTCAGGTGATGGCCGGAAGTTTGCGCCAGTTAGGGTTGCCGCTCGACGCGCCCGAAACCTCCACCAAATTGACGCGGAATGCATCGTCCTTGGTGGCACGAGCAGGTGGAGGGACGTATGGCGCAAACTGACTCTCGATCCGGCATGGCAGAACCCTTCACGCAAGATCACCTTGAATCGGTGCCACACATTCTGGAGCGATTGGGTGTTCCCGTTTGCGAACTGGTAAGTGACAGCCGAAAGGCTGCACCTGGTGTAATTTTTGCGGCCTATCCGGGCGAGTCACGCGATGGCCGCGATTTCATCGCTCAAGCCGTTGCACAGCACGTAGATGGCGTGCTGTGGGAGGCGGATCATCACCAATGGGATCCGGCGCTGGGCATTCCAAATGCAGGCGTGGTTGGGCTTAAGCATCGCATCGGCGAAATCGCAGCACATGTTTATGGCGAGCCTTCACGTGCCATGCACATGATCGGTATCACCGGCACCAACGGAAAAACATCAGTCGCGCACTGGGTAGCCCAGTCCTTCGCGCAACTCGGTCAGAAAATTGCAGTCATCGGGACCATAGGGAACGGTTTTCCCGGTGCCTTGATCCCTTCTCTGAACACCACGCCCGACGCGATCGAATTGCAGCGTCGCCTGGCGAAATACCGTAAGCAAGGTGCCGTGGGCTGCGCTATGGAAGTGTCATCCCATGGGCTAGAGCAGGGACGCGTCAATGGCACTGCATTCAATGTTGCGGTGCTCACCAATTTATCGCGTGATCATCTCGATTACCACGGGGACATGGACAGCTACGCCAATGCCAAAGCGCGGCTTTTCAGCTGGCCGGGTCTGGATTGGGTGGTGCTGAATGTCGATGATGCCTTCGGTCAGCAGCTGGAAAATGAAGTCCATGCTGCACGTGTCGCAGGTTATGGCTTCCAGCGAGGCGCTGTGGTGGGCGAGAAGCTGCGTTTATCGCAAGCCGGGCTGAATCTGCAGGTACGTACAGACTGGGGCAATGCCGAGCTGGACGTCCCCCTGCTGGGCCGCTTCAATGCGGCCAATGTGCTGGCGACGCTCACCACCTTGCTGGTCTCGGGCGTGAAGCTGGATGATGCCTGTCAGGCTTTGGCGCATATCACCCCTCCGCTAGGTCGGATGCAGACGCTGGGCGGCAATGCACATCCGCTGGTGGTGGTGGATTATGCACACACGCCCGATGCGCTGGAAAAAGTACTTGCAACCCTGCGCGAAATTGCCAGCGGCGGCCGCCTCATTTGCGTATTCGGTTGCGGCGGCAATCGAGATAAAGGCAAGCGCCCACTGATGGGGCAGGTTGCAGCTGCAGGCGCGGATGAAGTCTGGATTACCAGTGACAATCCGCGCAATGAAGTCCCACAGCACATCATCAATGACATTCTGGATGGTGTGACCAACGCCAAGGCGGATCATCGGGTTCACAACGAACCGGATCGCGCACGCGCCATCTTCGAAGCGATTGGTGGCGCGCACCACGGCGATGTCGTACTGGTCGCAGGCAAGGGTCATGAGGACTATCAGGAGATCGCTGGTGAGCGCTTGCCCTTCTCCGATATAGCCGTCGCGGGCAAGGCGCTGGAGGCGTGGACATGATGCGTCTTGAAGAGGCGGCCGCCATGCTGGACGTGCCTTTTGATGGCACGGACACCGACGTGCTGCGCGTGTCCACCGACAGTCGATCGATCCTGCCGGGCGATTTGTTCATTGCGCTGCGTGGCGACAAGTTCGATGGCGGCACCTTCGCCGCACGGGCTTTGCAGCAAGGTGCGGTAGGGGTGGTGCTGGATCAAACTCAGGCGCCAGAAAATTCAAGTGCCATCCGGGTTGACGACACTCGGCTTGCATTGGGCAAACTGGCTGCGGCCTGGCGCGCACGCTTCAGCTTGCCGGTGGTGGCAGTGACCGGCAGCAACGGTAAAACCACGGTGAAGGAGATGCTGGCAGCAATCTTGCGCGTGGAGGCAGGGTCAGAAGACGCTGTGCTAAATACTGAAGGCAATCTGAATAACGATATCGGTCTGCCGTTGATGCTGCTGCGCTTGCGCGAGACGCATCAGTTTGCCGTATTTGAAATGGGCATGAACCATGCGGGCGAAATCGACTATCTGACGCATCTTGCACGTCCAGATGTGGCGGTGGTCAATAACGCCATGACGGCACATATCGAATTCTTGGGCTCAGTCGAAAATATCGCGCGGGCCAAGGGTGAAATATTCAATGGCTTGACGCGCGCAGGGATCGCTGTGTTTAACGCCGATGATCCTCATGCCTGGTTGTGGCGTGAATTCAATGCGCAGCGCAGCGTCACCGATTTTGGTCTCACCCAACCGGCGGCGGTGCGTGGGAAATATCAGCCTACCGAATATGGTGCAGCGCTGACCCTGGTGTTACCCAATGCCACCCTTGAAATCGCGCTGCAGGTGCCCGGCGAGCATAACGTGATGAACGCGCTCGCCGCTGCGGCCACTGCGTTTGCGCTGGATATCAGCCACCGCAGCATCGTTGCGGGGCTGTCGGGATTTACTGGAGTGAAAGGCCGCATGGAAAGAAAAACCGCGCTGCATGGCAGCACGTTTATAGACGACACCTATAACGCTAACCCCGATTCAGTGAAAGCCGCGCTGACCGTCCTCGCTCAGCATGCGGGAAAGAAAGTGATGGTGCTGGGGGATATGGGTGAATTGGGGGCAGACGCCGCCGCGATGCATGCCCAGATCGGCCTTGCTGCACGTGATGCAGGCATTGACCGCTTATTGCTCTTGGGTGATTTAACCCGGGAAACGGCAGGCGCCTTCGGTGCCGGAGCGATGCATTTCGAGCGGATAGAGGAATTGCTGGCCGAACTCGAGAACGAATTGACGGCCGAAACCACCGTGCTGGTAAAGGGGTCTCGCTTTATGAAAATGGAACGTGTGGTGCAAAGTTTTATGGAGGCAAGCTGACATGCTGTTGTGGTTGTTTCAACAACTCGGCCAGGATATTCGGCTATTCAACGTCTTTAATTATTTGACGCTACGTGCGGTGATGGCGACGCTCACTGCGCTGACGATTTCCTTTATCGTCGGCCCTGCCGTGATCCGCAAGCTCGCCGCACTGAAAATCGGTCAGTCTGTACGCAGCGATGGCCCGCAAACCCATCTGGTCAAGGCAGGCACGCCGACCATGGGCGGCGCGCTGATTCTGGTTTCGGTTACGATCACCACGCTGTTGTGGGCTGATTTGTCGAACAACTATGTCTGGGTTGCGTTGTTCACTCTGGTGGGCTTTGGCGTCATCGGCTGGATCGACGACTGGCGCAAAGTGGTGGAGAAAAATTCGCGCGGCCTACCCTCGCGCTGGAAATATTTCTGGCAGTCGGTGATTGGCCTGGCGGTAGCAGTCTACCTCTGGCAAACCGCGTCTGAGCCTGTGCATACCGAACTCATCATTCCCTTTTTAAAGCATGCGACCTTATCCATGTCGGCCGTTGCGTTTATTGCGCTCACTTATTTTGTCATTGTCGGATCGAGCAACGCGGTCAACCTGACGGATGGTCTTGATGGGTTGGCAATCCTGCCCACGGTGATGGTCGCGTCTGCGTTGGCACTGTTTGCTTATGTTGCAGGTAACGCAGTTTTTTCAAAATATCTGGGCGTGCCTTTTATTCCAGGTGCCGGCGAATTGGCCATATTTTGCGCTGCAATGGCGGGTGCCGGACTGGCTTTTCTGTGGTTCAACGCCTATCCAGCTGAGGTCTTCATGGGCGATGTCGGCGCGCTGGCTTTGGGCGCAGCGCTTGGTGTGGTCGCCGTCATCGTGCGCCAGGAAATTGTGCTCTTCATCATGTGTGGCGTGTTCGTGGTCGAAACCCTGTCGGTGATGGTGCAGGTTGCCTCATTCAAGCTCACCGGAAAACGCATATTCCGTATGGCGCCGATCCATCACCACTACGAACTCAAGGGCTGGAAGGAAAACCAGGTGGTGGTGCGATTCTGGATCATCAGCATGATGCTGGTGCTGATCGGCCTTTCGAGTCTGAAACTGAGATGAGCGCAACCACGATGAATCGCAGCACGGAATGGTGTGGGAGAGACTCACTTGCGGGCTTCTTCCGCAAGTTATGTCGATACCAAAACCGACCCGTGCGATTCTGGATCATCAGCATGATGCTGGTGCTGATTGGTTTGTCGAGCCTGAAGTTGAGATGAACTACGACAGCCTTGATCTTTCTGCCAAAAACATCCTGGTCCTTGGGCTGGGGGATACCGGTTTGTCGTGCGCGCGTTGGTTGGCGGCACGCGGCGCGCAAGTGAGTGTGGCTGACAGCCGTGCGGCGCCGCCTCAGGCAGCGCTTTTGGCAGAGATGTTGCCGCAGGTTCCGCTTTACACCGGCCCGTTTGAGGATGCACGCCTGCAATCGGCTGAACTGCTTGTCGTAAGCCCCGGTATTGCGCTAAGTGAACCGGCCGTCGCACGCGCCATTGCTGCGGGCGTCGAAGCCGTAGGTGACGTTGAGCTATTTGCGCGCGCTATCGCCGCGCTCAACCAGCAAGCTGCACAGTCTGCCGACTCGGATGGGCTGATGCAGGTGCTTGCGATCACCGGCAGCAACGGTAAAAGCACTGTGACTGCGATGTGCGGAGACATGTGTCGCATGGCCGGGTTACGCACCTGTGTGGCGGGGAACATTGGCCTGCCGGTGTTGGATGCGTTGTTGGAAGTCGAACAGAACACGGCTGCTGCGCCGAAGGTATGGGTGCTTGAACTGTCCAGTTTTCAGCTGGAAACGACCTTCAGTCTTAACGCCACCGCCGCCACCGTGCTCAATTTGTCGGAAGACCATATGGATCGTTATGCCGACATGGACGCCTACGCTGCGGCCAAGGCACGGATATTTAGCGGCGACGGCATCCAGGTTTTGAATCGTGACGATGCGCGCAGCATGGCAATGGCAATTTCCGGGCGGCAGGTCGTCACGTTTGGTCTGGACAGCTGCCCGAGTGGCGAGAATTTTGGTTTGTGTGAAAACGAACTGTGCAAGGGTGACGCAATGCTGATGCCGCTGTCAGCCCTGCCAGTCGCGGGCTTGCACAACGGTGCCAACGCGCTGGCGGCGCTGGCATTAGCGTGCACGCTGGGCAAACCTATCGAGGCCTTGCTGCGTGGACTGGTGCATTTCAAGGGGCTGCCGCATCGGGTGGAAAAGGTCGCCGAAATTGAGGGCGTCACTTATTACGATGACTCCAAAGGCACCAACGTCGGTGCAACCGAAGCTGCACTCTATGGCATGGGTGACCGTCGCGCGGTGGTTATTTTGGGGGGGGAAGGCAAGGGGCAGGATTTCAGCCCACTCAAGGCCGCAGTGACGGCCAACGCTCGCGCGGTCGTGTTGATAGGGCGCGACGCTCCGTTAATCGCGACTGCAATAGAAGGCAGTGGCGTGGCAGTGTATCCGGTTGGCAGTCTGGTAGAAGCCGTCGAGAAAGCGCAGTGTCTGGCACAGGTCGGTGACGCCGTGTTGCTGTCCCCCGCGTGCGCCAGCTTCGATATGTTCCGCAACTATATTCATCGTGCCGAAGTGTTCGTCGAGGCCGTGAACAATCTGGCGGCTAAAAGGCCGGCTCGCTGATGCTATACGCTGCCCGCGCCCCCAAACCCAGCGCCGAACTTGATTTCGGCCTGTTGTGGCTGGCTATGGGTTTTCTGGCAATCGGCCTGGTGATGGTTTATTCCGCCTCCATCGCCATAGCGGAAGCGGCCCGCTACACCGGGGGCAACGGTGAATACTATTTGATTCGGCAAGGCATTTTCATCGCATTGGGTGTGGGCGTAGGTATCGGTGCATTTCAGGTGCCAACACGGGTATGGCAACAGGCGGCGCCGTTCCTTTTCCTTGCGGGCCTGCTGTTGCTGGTGGTGGTGCTGATTCCCGGCATCGGGCGTGAGGTCAATGGCAGTCGTCGCTGGATTCCGCTTGGCTTCGCCAATCTGCAGCCATCCGAACTGATGAAGTTTCTTGCGGTGCTCTATGCCGCTGACTACACCACGCGCAAGGCCGCCTTCATGCATGACTTCAAGAAGGGCTTCATGCCGATGGCTGCGGTGATGATGCTGGCCGGTGCGCTGTTATTGAATGAGCCCGATTTTGGCGCATTTGTGGTGATCGTTTCGATTGCCATGGGCATCCTGTTTTTAGGCGGGCTCAACTGGAAGGTGTTCGCCGGACTGATGGTGGTATTGCTGGCTGGCTTCGCGATGCTTATTTTCACGTCGGCGTACCGGATGCAACGCATCCTGGGTTTTATGGATCCTTTTGCTGATCCCTACGGCAAAGGGTATCAACTGTCACACGCGCTGATTGCATTTGGCCGGGGCGAATGGCTGGGCTTGGGACTGGGCGGCAGCGTGGAGAAGCTGTTCTATTTACCCGAAGCGCACACCGATTTCTTGCTCGCTGTGATCGCTGAAGAACTCGGCTTTGTCGGCGTAGTCATCGTAGTCGGCATGTTCGCCTGGCTCATCATAAAAGCCTTCATGATCGGCCATCGTGCCGCGCAGCTTGAGCGCAATTTCTGCGCGCTGGTGGCGCAGGGCATTGGTATCTGGCTCGGCGTTCAGGCACTGATCAATATGGGTGTGAATGTGGGTTTGCTGCCGACAAAAGGACTCACTTTGCCCTTCCTGTCATTTGGTGGCAGCGGCATCGTTGCCAACTGCCTGGCGATTGCCGTGTTGCTTCGCATCGATTGGGAGCATCGACAGATGATGCGGGGGAAAACCTTCTGATGGCCGCTGTGAATCGCACCCTCATGGTCATGGCTGGTGGTACTGGCGGCCATGTCTACCCCGCGCTTGCCGTGGCGGACGCGCTACGCTCACGTGGCTGGGACGTGTTCTGGCTGGGTACGCGTGCGGGGCTTGAAGCGCGCGTAGTCCCTGCGGCGGGTATCGAGATGGTGTGGGTGTCGATGGGCGGCATGCGCGGCAAGAGCGTGTTGAAGAAACTGCTGTTGCCATTGATGCTGCTGATTGCTTTCGGCCAGAGCTTGCGCGTCATCCTGCAACGTCGGCCGGATGTGGTGTTGGGCATGGGCGGCTACACGGCTTTCCCCGGCGGCATGATGGCAAGTTTGTTAAATCGTCCGCTGGTCATTCACGAGCAGAATTCAGTCGGGGGTCTCACCAACCGGATATTGGCCTGCCTGGCTGACCGGGTACTGACCGCCTTTCCGAGGGCATTCAAGAATGCGGTGGACAAGCCCATACCTTGCCGTAACGTCATGACGGAATGGGTGGGAAATCCGGTGCGCACGGATATCGCTACAACAACCCGGACGCCGCACAGCGGTCCGTTGCGCCTGCTGGTGGTGGGCGGCAGCTTGGGCGCGTCGGCGCTGAATGATCTGGTCCCGAAGGCACTGGCCTTGGTGCCGTCCGATAAACGTCCTCAGGTGGTGCATCAATCGGGACGCCAGCACCTTGATGTGTTGCGCGCGAACTATGCTGCCGCCGGTGTCGAGGCTGAAGTCTGCGATTACATCGAGGATATGGCAGACGCGTACAGGAATTGCGATTTCGCCATTTGCCGTGCTGGTGCCATGACGGTAGCCGAGCTGGCTTGCGCAGGGGTGCCGGCAGTATTGGTGCCCTTCCCGTTTGCGGTAGATGACCATCAAACCGGAAATGCAGAATTTCTGAGTCTGGCCGGTGCAGCATGGCTGATTCAGCAAAAAGAATTAAGCGCGGAAAAACTGGCTGGCTTGATGAGTGATTTGGACCGCACCGCGCTCGCGGTCATGTCCGAGAAAGCCTTGTCGTTGGCCAAACCCGATGCAACCCGGCAGGTTGCTGATATTTGTGAGGCGCTCGCGCGATGAAGCACGCGGTCAAACACATCCATTTCATCGGCATCGGCGGCGTCGGCATGTGTGGTATCGCCGAAGTGCTGCTAAACCTGGGCTATTCGGTGTCTGGTTCGGATCTGGCCGACAACGTCGTGACGCAGAGATTGGCAAAAATGGGTGCGCGTATTCATCAAGGCCATGCCACTGACAATATTGCCAGTGCGGATGCCGTCGTGGTGTCGACTGCTGTGGCGGAAGACAATCCGGAAATGGTGGCTGCCCGTGACAGCAAAATCCCCATCGTTCCACGCGCGCTGATGCTGGCCGAATTGATGCGCCTGAAGCAGGGCATAGCAATCGCCGGCACCCACGGCAAGACCACGACCACGAGTCTGGTCGCCAGTATATTGGGTGAAGCGGGCATGGACCCGACCTATGTCATCGGCGGCAGGTTGACCGCCGCCGGCGTCAACGCACGATTGGGTCAAGGTGATTTTCTGGTGGCCGAGGCGGACGAGTCCGACGCGTCGTTTCTTTATCTGACTCCCGTGATCGCAATCGTCACCAACATCGATGCCGATCATATGGACACCTACGGCCACGATTTTGAACGACTGAAACAGGCCTTTGTCGATTTTTGCCAGCGCCTGCCTTTTTATGGCATGGCGGTGTTGTGTGTCGACGACCTTAATGTGCGCGAAATAATGCCGCGCATTACCAAGCCGATCACCACGTATGGCTTCGACGAATCGGCGCAGGTTCGGGCAATCAATGCGCGCTTCGAGAATGGACAAATGTGCTTTACCGTCAGGCGTGAAGGCTTGGCTGATCTTGATATCGTGCTGAATCACCCCGGCATGCACAACGTGTTGAATGCCTTGTCGGCGATTGCAGTGGCAACCGAAGTCGGTGCCAGCAATGCTGCCATCGTTAAGGCGCTGGCTGAATTCCATGGCGTGGGCCGGCGCTTTCAACGCTATGGGGAATTGCCTGCCAAGTCTGGCGGTCATTTTTTGCTGGTCGATGATTATGGCCACCATCCGGTTGAAATGGCCGCGACCTTATCTGCAGCACGTGGCGCTTTCCCGGGTCAGCGTCTGGTGCTGGTATTTCAGCCGCATCGCTATACCCGAACCCGCGACTGTTTCGAGGACTTTGTCAAAGTCCTGTCGGAAACCGATGTGCTGATACTGACCGAAGTGTATCCCGCTGGAGAAGCGCCGATTGTGGCGGCGGATGGTCGGGCGCTCGCACGTGCAGTACGAGTAGTGGGCAAGGTTGAACCCATTTTTGTGGAAAGCGTCGACGATTTGCCTGTAGCCGTACACGACCTCGTGCAGGATGGTGATGTGGTGTTGGTCATGGGAGCAGGCAGCATAAGCCATGTAGCGCCAATCCTGGGAGAGACGCATGCGTCATGACTACCGGATGAGCGAAATGGATTTGGGCGGGGGCGCCGCGCCGACGTTGCGGGGATACTTCCTGTACAACGAGCCGATGAAAAAGCATGTGTCTTGGCGTGCAGGCGGTGCAGCCAAACGTGTTTACATCCCGGCCGACCTGGAAGACTTGACCTGGTTGTTGCGTTCGGTGCCGTTGCGTGAAGACATCCATATGGTCGGGCTGGGCAGTAACCTGCTGGTGCGAGACGGCGGCGTTTCCGGCGTGGTGATCTTGTTGCACGGCGTGCTCAAGAAAATCTCAATCGAGAGCCGGGTGCATGGCTTGCCTCCCGGCCCTTCAGATGCAGACTCCTCTTTGGTTTTTGCCCAGGCCGGGGTCGCATCGCCGAAGCTCGCACGTTTTGCTGCCAATCACAATCTGGTCGGCGGTGAATTCTGGGCGGGGATACCAGGCACGGTCGGTGGCGCCATTGCGATGAATGCAGGCTGCTATGGCGGCGAAACCTGGGACAAACTGGTTCAGGTTCAGACAGTGAATCGGCAAGGCCAACTCCATGAGCGTTACCCGGATGAGTACATAACCGGTTACCGACATGTGGCGCTCAAACACGGTGAGCAGGAATGGTTCATCGGGGGCTGGTTTCGATTGCCGCGCGGTGACGGCATCGCTTCGCGCGAGACGATCAAGTCATTGCTGAAACAGCGCATCGCGTCGCAGCCACTGAATTTACCGAACGCAGGCTCGGTGTTTCGCAATCCTCCAGGTGATCATGCTGCCCGACTGATTGAGTGTTGCGGGCTGAAGGGTTTTCGGATTGGCGGCGCCCAGGTATCAGAAAAGCACGCCAACTTTATTTTCAATGTGGGCAATGCAAATGCAACCGACATCGAGCGCCTGATTGAACATGTGGAAGGTAGTGTTGAGGCGCGCACCAACGTGCGGCTGATACGCGAAGTCAGAATTATTGGAGAGCGGCAGTGAATCAAGAGAGTCCGGCGAAGCGGTTTGGCAAGGTCGCTGTCATGTTGGGTGGAACATCGGCTGAGCGCCCGGTATCGTTGAACAGCGGCGCGGCAGTGTTGGCGGCATTGACGCGTCAAGGTGTTGACGCGCACCCGTTCGATCCGGCCAATCGCAATATTGGCGACCTGATCACAGGCGAGTTCGATCGGGTATTCATCGCTTTGCATGGTCGTTACGGAGAAGACGGTTGCATGCAAGGGGCACTTGAATTGCTCCATATCCCCTACACCGGAAGCGGCGTCATGGCTTCGGCGCTGGGGATGGACAAGTGGCGCACCAAACTGTTGTGGCGCGCGGCCGGCCTACCCACAGCCGACTGGGAGATGCTCAACGCTGCAAGCGATTTTATTGCGGTGGAGAAGAAGCTGGGTTTGCCGATTTTTGTGAAGCCTGCGCGTGAGGGATCCAGCATCGGCATGAGCAAGGTGACCGAACCAGGCACACTGAAAGCGGCATATGAGCTTGCCGCCGAGCACGATCCGTTGGTATTGGCTGAACGGTTTATCGATGGTGCTGAGTTCACCGTCGGCATCCTGGGTGGTACCGCTTTTCCGCTGATTCATCTGGAACCCGCCAAGGACAGAGACTTTTACGACTTCGAAGCCAAGTATCTGCGTAACGATACCCAGTACCACTGTCCAGCGGGCCTGCTGGAGTCACAAGAGATGGCATTGCGGCAACTGGCGCTGGAGGCATTTCGCCTGATTGGTGGGCGCGGCTGGGGTCGCGTGGACATCATGCTGGACAGCCTTGGCAATCCCTATTTGCTGGAGGCGAATACGTCCCCTGGCATGACCGATCACAGCCTGGTGCCGATGGCCGCCCGCGTGGCGGGTCTGGATTTCGATACGTTGTGTATGCAAATTCTGGAGCAGACGCTGGCATGAGTACCCATGTCGAACTCGCTGCTCACCCCATGTGTCAGCTTGCTCGCGTGCTGACGTGGGGCGCGCTGGGTCTTTTGACTTATGGCGTGGTGAATTGGGTCGCAGCACAACCGGTGTTTGCCCTGCATAACCTTGATGTGAAAACGCCGATGGCGCATGTGACCAAAGCGCAGATTCAGCTAGTCGCCGAACGCCGGGTGCGAGGCACATTCTTTACGGTTGACCTCGAACGTGTTCGCAGCAGTCTGGAAAAGTTGCCGTGGGTTCGTGAGGCACGAGTTGAGCGCCGTTGGCCTGACACGTTGGTCGTAACTCTGGTAGAGCATGTGCCGCTGGCACGCTGGAACGATAACGCGTTAGTGAGTGAGGCGGGCGAGGTGTTCGTCGCAGCGCTTAACCAACCACTGCCCCGTTTGTCTGGGCCGGCGGAAAGCAGCGCCGAAGTGGTGACGGCATTCCACAGCTATCAGGCTGCCTTGGCGCCCTTGGGCATGACGATTGACGAATTACGCCTGTCGCCGCGCCGGGCATGGCGCATTCGTCTGGACAACGGCATGCAGATCGCGTTGGGTCGTGAACAGGCCAAGGTTCGACTGGCACGTTTTGTCGCGTTCTATCCGCGTGTGTTTACTCCCCCCGCAGCGGTTAACAGCGTGACGGAGTCAAGTGTGTCGGAGATGCCACTTGAACCTGCACCCAAAGTGCACCCTGTCACGGTTGACTTGCGTTACCCCGATGGTTTTGCAGTACGGATGCCTCGCGGTGTATCCCCTTTCAAATCGAGTACAACATGAGTGCCACGCAATATGAGTAAGCCAAGAGACCCTAAAAACCTGGTCGTCGGCCTCGATATCGGCACCTCCAAAATCGTTTGCATCGTTGCTGAAATCAACGACGAAGACGAGCTGGAAATCATCGGCATGGGCACGCACCCTTCAAAGGGACTGAGACGGGGCGTAGTGGTCAACATCGAAGCGACCGTCAACGCAATCCAGCGTGCGCTGGAAGAAGCCGAATTGATGGCGGACTGCAAAATTCGCGAGGTCTATACCGGCATTGCGGGCAGCCACATCAAGAGCTTCAACTCGCATGGCATGTTCGCCATCAAGGACAAGGAAATCAGTCAGATGGATGTCGACCGGGTGGTGGAAACCGCCCGTGCGGTCAATATTCCAACTGACCAGCAGGTGCTGCACACCATCCCGCAGGAATTCATTGTGGATGGCCAGGAAGACGTGCGTGATCCGCTGGGCATGAGCGCAGTAAGGCTCGAAGTCAAAGTGCACATCGTCACCGGTGCCGTATCAGCAGCGCAGAACATCATTAAATGTGTGCGCCGTTGCGGACTGGAAGTCGATGACCTGGTGCTGCAGCCGCTGGCATCGGCGATGGCGGTGCTCACCGAAGACGAAAAAGAACTGGGGGTGTGCCTGGTCGACATCGGCGGCGGCACCACGGATATCGCTGTGTTCACCAACGGCGCGATTCGTCATACCGCGGTGATTCCGGTCGCCGGTGACCAGGTCAACAATGACATCGCGGTAGCGCTGCGTACGCCGCCCAAGGAAGCCGAAGACATCAAGGTGCGCTACGGCTGCGCATTGCGCCAGTTGGCCGATGCGCGCGACATGATTGAAGTGCCCGGGATTGGTGACCGTCCGCCGCGCACGTTGTCGAAACAGACCCTGGCAGAGTTTATCGAGCCCCGCATGGAGGAACTGTATTCGCTGGTACAGGCCGAGCTGCGCCGCAGTGGCTTTGAGGAGCTGTTGTCGTCCGGCATCGTCATTACCGGCGGATCAGCAGGGATGCAGGGCATGGTCGAATTGGGTGAGGAAGTGTTTCACATGCCCGTGCGCATGGGCTGGCCACGCTACGAAGGCGGGCTGGCCGAAGTGATGCACAACCCGCGTTATGCCACTTGCATGGGCCTGCTGATGGCAGGATTGGAAGCACGCGGGCGCGGTGCGCCCAAGCTGTCCGGCAACAGCATCAAGGATATTTTGGAACGGATGAAGAGCTGGTTCAAAGTCAATTTCTGACGGCGCCGCAGGATTAAGACAGGCGACGTTGAAACGGAATTTGATGGTCGTGCCAGATGCGTAAACACATCGCGGCAAACACATCAAAAGATTCAAGAGTGTGGTTTTTGATTGGGTAAAAAGGAGAGCAATATGTTTGAACTGATGGATGTAGACACCCAGGATGCGGTGATTAAAGTGATTGGTGTGGGCGGATGCGGTGGTAACGCCGTTGACCACATGATCAGTTCGGGTTTGACCGGCGTGGAATTCATCGCCATTAACACCGATTCGCAGGCACTGAAGCGCAACCAGGCCAAGTTGCAACTGCAACTCGGCAATGGCGTGACCAAGGGTCTGGGCGCGGGCGCCAATCCGGACATCGGCCGTGAAGCCGCGCTGGAAGACCGCGAGCGCATTGCCGAACTGATCGACGGCGCCGACATGCTGTTCATCACCGCCGGCATGGGCGGCGGCACCGGCACCGGCGCAGCCCCCGTGGTGGCTGAAGTCGCCAAGGAACTCGGCATTCTCACCGTGGCCGTTGTCACCAAACCTTTCCTGTTCGAAGGCAAGCGCGTGCGCGCCGCCAACGCTGGTATCGAGGCACTGGCACGTCACGTTGATTCGCTGATCATCATCCCCAACGAAAAACTGATGCAGGTGCTGGGCGACGATGTGTCAATGCTCGACGCGTTCAAGGCAGCCAACAACGTGCTGCACGGCGCGGTCGGCGGCATTGCTGAAGTCATCAATTGCCCCGGCCTGGTCAACGTCGATTTTGCCGACGTGCGCACCGTGATGAGCGAAATGGGCATGGCCATGATGGGATCGGCCGAAGCCAGCGGCGAGAACCGCGCTCGCATCGCCGCTGAACAGGCTGTTGCCAGCCCGCTGCTGGAAGATGTCAATCTGGCCGGCGCCCGTGGCGTATTGGTCAACATCACCGCTTCGTCCAGCGTGAAGATGCGTGAAATTCACGAAGTGATGAACACCATCAAGGCGTTCACTGCCGAAGAAGCCAGCGTCATCGTGGGCCAGGTGCTTGACGATGAAATGGGTGAATCGTTGCGCGTCACCATGGTCGCAACCGGTCTGGGCAACCCTGTGTCACGCTCGCAACCCAAACCGATGCAGATCATCCGTACCGGCACCGATGATGCGCCGATGATGGTGGGGAATAGTGAAGAGCTGCCCAGCGTGATGACCAGCCGTCGTTCGCGCACCATTCAGGCGATGACTGATTCCGGCATCGACACGCTGGATATTCCGGCGTTTCTGCGTCGTCAGGCTGACTGAGGCGCGGGGGGAGGGTGAACCCAATCAGGGTGCCGTGGTCACAAGCCCGGCACCTCCTCTCCTCTCGCCCTCCCTCTGCGACCGGTTAAAATGACAGGATGATCAAGCAGCGCACCCTCAAAACGCCCGTCCACGCCACTGGCGTGGGCCTGCATTCCGGCATCAAGGTCGAGATGACCTTGCGCCCGGCTGCACCCAATTCCGGCATTGTGTTCCGGCGGATGGACCTCGATCCCCCCGCTGAACTCAAAGCCGACCCGTATCTGGTCACCGACACCCGGCTATGTTCCATGCTCGAATTGGGCGCCGCCAAGGTGTCCACCGTCGAGCATCTGATGTCGGCGCTCGCGGGCCTCGGCATCGACAACCTGATTGTTGATCTGACCGGTCCCGAAATTCCCATCATGGACGGTTCTTCGGCGCCATTTGTGTATCTGCTGCAGTCCGCCGGCATCATTGAGCAGGATGCCGCCAAGCAATACGTACGTATCCTCAAGCCAATCGAAGTACGCGATGGTGACAAGTGGGCACGTTTTGTGCCGCATCACGGCTTCAAGGTCGAATTCACCATCGATTTCAAGCACCCCGTGTTTGAGAAAAGCGGCAAAACCGTCAGCATCGACTTTGCCGATAATGCGTATACGAAGGAGGTCTCCCGCGCCCGCACCTTTGGCTTCATGCATGAGGTCGAAGCCCTGCGCAACAATGGTCTGGCCCTGGGGGGATCGCTCGACAATGCCATCGTCATGGATGAGTATCGCGTGTTGAATCAGGATGGCCTGCGTTACGACGATGAGTTTGTCAAACACAAAGTGCTCGATGCCATCGGCGATCTGTATTTGCTGGGCCACCCGGTTATAGGCGCTTTCGAAGCCTACAAATCTGGCCACGCACTGAACAATATGCTGCTGCGCGAATTGCTGCAGCATCAGGAATCCTGGGAAAGCGTCAGCTTCGAGCAGAACGAGGACGTCCCTGACGCCTTTCTGCGTTTGCATCCCCTTGTCGCCTGATGATCGCCATTCGCCTGATGATCGTCGCGCTGGTAGTTGCGGTGGTTGCGCTGGGTTTGACGTGGTTATTCACCGGAAACCGAAAATATTTGCGTTACGTCGGACGCGTACTGCGCTTCTCCATTGTCATAGGGCTGATCATTGCCTTGCTGTATGTCGTGGAGCGGGTAGTCCTGCGATAACTAAAAATGGCTTTGAAAAACCAGCCAAGGTTTTATCCTTGTTAATCCTTTATTGAAGGTTGTCGTCATGGTCCTTGCCAAGCATTCCGGGAGTAACCATCAAGTCATAGATTCCTTGGTGGCATTGACCGAACAACGCGACGAATTGACGTTGCTGCGAAGTTTGCTGGATGTCATTCTGGAGATGCTGCCCGGAGTGGAAGCCGGCTTGATTTGGCTGGTTCCAGGCACGGAGCGCGGACAGTGGATCAAGGATGAGAATTGTCCGTTGCCGCCGCCGATGTTCCCGATCGACGATGGACTGCTCGCCGAAGCGGCCAGCCTGAGTTCCACAGCATCGGATAAGCAACTCGATCTTGATGGACAGCGTTATCTCATTAGCAGCCTGGGTATTCTGGAAGGTCGGCGCAAGGTCATCATTATTCGGCAGCCCGAATGGAGCGATTCCGACCTGAGTACCGTGCAAGGCATGGTCAAGATTCACGCCAACTATGCCAAGTTGCTGTTTGACAGCGAACGCGACACCCTGACCGGGTTGTATAACCGCAAGAAGATGGAACAGAAGATGGGTGAACTGCTTTCGGCCCGGACCAACGGGTTCAACCGGAAGCAAGACGAGGGCAAAGATGACTATTTGGCCGTGTTTGATATCGACCACTTCAAACGAGTCAATGACAACTATGGCCATTTGATCGGTGATGAGGTGCTGCTGGTTTTTTCGGGCCTGGTTCGCGGCGCGCTACGCGATGCAGACTGGGTATTCCGCTATGGCGGCGAAGAGTTTGTCGCTCTCGTCAAAGGCGTGACACCTGAAATCGCCAAAGTCATTCTTGAGCGAATCCGGACCAAAGTACAGAATCATTCGTTTCCCCAGGTGGGACAAGTGACCGTTAGTGTGGGTTTTACGCCGATCATTGATCAGGTATTGCCACCCCATGTGTTTGAGGAAGCAGACAAGGCCCTGTACTACGCCAAGGAACATGGCCGCAATCAGGTCTGCGCCTATCGTGAGCTGGTAAGCAGTGGCGAACTCACACCAGAAGAACGCATCAGCGGTTCAGTCGAACTTTTCTAGTTCATACGCAAATCGCACGTTCCCGTACGGGAATAAGCTTGAAAGAGTTTATTCAACCGGCAGCCCCTGCCGCCTCCAGCCAATGAAGCCATCCGGGTAGTTTTTCACGTTGGTATACCCCATTTGCTGCAAAGTATGGGCCGCCAGGATGCTGCGGATGTTGCCTCCGCAATACACGACAATCGGCGTGTCCTTGTGCAGCGCATGCCCGGTGACGCGAAACTCCAGCCAGCCCCGCGGGATGTTGACGTTTTGCGTGGCCTTGATGGCGCCGCCCATCTGCTTGATTTCATCCGGCATGCGGATGTCGATCAGCACCAGGTCCGGATTCTTTTCGATTTCGCGGCGTAGATCAGGCGTTGAAATATCGCGTACGTTCGCATCGACTTCCCGCGTGAGTTGCGCACCATCCTTGATTTCTTTGACTTCAGCATGCGCGAAGCCGGCCAAAGTGGCGGCGAGGAAAAGAGGAGAAAGAATAGCCAGTTTTAAGGTGTGCATGGGTGCTCCTTGCAGGGGGTGACATCAACGTTAATCACAGCGCGTGCGCTTCACGCAAAGCCTTGCCTTGTTGACGCACTGCCTGGAAAAAGGTTCAGGGGAGTAGGTTCTATCCTGAACTCGATCAAATGATCTTCAGGATTTTTGCCAGCGTTTCGAAAAAAATGCAGTAAACGGCAATGGGGAGAGGTAAACCAAGCAAGGTGCCTATCAGGTAAGAACGAAATCGGACGCCGCTTATCGCCAGGGAGTAATTGAGCGCGGGGAGTGTCTGGAACAGCATTCTCAACAGAAAGATGCTTTTGATCGGGTGAGCATGCAGCCGGTTGAGGGCGTTGACGGCGAGCGTGTTATCCATTTTTCCAAGGGCGTTGCCGCCCACAAAGCGGATGGTGAAGAAAGTGACAACGCACGAGATGCTTGCCGCGAAATAGGTGGCTACGCCGCCCCAGAATTGTCCCAGTGTGAGTACCGCAGCCGCAAGAAAAATCCAGCCAGGAATCTGGATCAGATTACCCAGCACAAACGCCAGCACAAAAATCAGCAATCCGCTGGCTTGATGTTCCCGGATGACTTGTTGCAGAAATCCGAGGGTGAAATGGCTTCGGGCACCGGACAATTCAAACACTGCGAACAACAGAAAAATAAACAACACGACAGCAATCAGACGTCGGTGTTTATTCATGACAGTCTTAACCGGCCCGTTTCATGAGCGGTGGGTTTCGCAGTGCGCAACGATCATGACAGCGGGACATGCGATGAGCCACGAGCTGAGCCATGAAATAGCCACAGTGTGCAGAATCACTGCGAAAACCCAGGCTTGTCCAGGTCAATGCCTGACATCCGTAACCCCATCAGGCCGGAAAGCAGACAAGCAAATAGCGAGGATTCAAAGCGTGCGGGGCGTTTGCGCATGATGATGGGGTGAGCTGTTGGCAGAGCATGCCGTGTGGGAAGCTTCGAAGCAATAGCGGAGCGCTCATTTTATCGTCCAGGATAAGTCCGTAGTGACACCGCAAAATAGTAACCACTGAGGTTTGTTCAGTGCCGCCCAAATGCATAGGCTTGTGGGTTAAGGCAACTGTCCGGTATGTTGCTGAAAACTTTCTGCGAGTGATTCGAAATGGCCCTAACGCTACCCGCTGAAATTCAAACCCTGTTGAGCTCCGGGCAAGCCCTGATGTTTGACCCCTTGGTGTGGTGGGAAATCGGTGTGATTGTCGTGGCAGCCGCAGCCGCGCTATTGGTCCATCGTCTATTGAATCAGGGTCTGGTGGCGCGCACCGAACAGAATGCGGAATTTGCCCTTCGCCATCTTGCCTTGAAAACCCTGCAGCGCGTTCTGTTTCCGATCAGCATGCTGGTCGGCGTTGTGGCGGGACGGGCATGGCTGGCGCATCAAGACATGTCGGTGGGATTGCTTAACCTCGCGGTGCCGCTGTTGGTGTCGTTGGCCACAATTCGCACGGTAGTCTATTTTTTACGCAAGACATTCCGCCCCAGCCCGATGGTCAAAGCCTGGGAAAGCATTATTTCAACATCGGTCTGGATCGTTGTCGCGCTGCATCTGCTGGGCTGGTTGCCCGCAGTACTGGAAGGGCTGGATGGCATGGCCATCCAGCTAGGCGAGAAGCGCATTTCAGTGCTTGCAGTGGGCAAGCTGGTTCTGGCGGTGGCCGTGTTATGGATGCTGGCGATGTGGGTGGCCCGGCTGATCGAGAACCGCATCAGCCAGGCCGAGTATGTCAACGCCAGCATGCAGGTGGCGCTGGTCAAGCTCAGCAAGTTTCTGCTGCTGGTGCTGGCTTTTTTGCTGGCGCTGGATGCGGTGGGCATCGATCTGACCGCATTGACTGTATTCGGCGGCGCGCTCGGCGTGGGTCTGGGCTTTGGCCTGCAGCGCATCGCCAGCAACTTCATCAGCGGCTTCATCGTCCTGTTCGACCGCTCGATTCGCCCGGGTGATGTCATCACCATCGGCGAAAAATTCGGCTGGGTGCAGGAACTGCGTGCGCGTTATGTGGTGGTGCGGGATCGTGATGGGGTGGATCGGCTGATTCCCAACGAGACCCTGATCACCAACGAGGTGATCAACTGGAGTTTCAGCGACCGCAATGTTCGCCTGAAGATTCCGGTCTCGATCAGCTACGACAACGACCCCGAACAGGCGCTTAGCTTGCTGCGCGAGGCGGCGATGGCCAATCCGCGGGTCCTTGCCGACCCGGAGCCGGCTACGCGCCTGATGGCGTTTGGCGTTTGGCGACAACGGCATCGAACTGGAACTGCGGGTGTGGATTCAGGATCCCGAGTCGGGCATGGCCAATGTACGTTCGGATATCAATCTGGCCATCTGGCGTGCCTTCAAGGGGACCGGCATTGTTATTCCCTATCCGCAGCGTGACTTGCACATTCGGGGTGGGCTGGAGGCATTGGCCCCCGTCCAGGCCGACACAGACACGCCCTGATTGCCGTTTATCGTCTCCTTACTTTGCGCCAGCCAAGGGCGCGGGCGCATACCGTGCGTGCTCCATGGTTCCGGTTTTTCTGCAAAGCAGGCTGTTGAGCATCTCGGTGTAATAAAAATTGCCCTCTTGTATCAGATGGTAGTGATAGTTGGCAGAACAGAATTCGCCATCCGGTTTCTCGCAGCGGAATGCCAATGCCTCGCCACCCTGGTCAGCCGGTTTATATTGGCGCACAGCGCTTGCAGCTTGACTCAAGGGTCGCTGGTTTTCTTGGATCAGCCGCTTCAGTTCCGCGATGGCGGCTTCAAGCCCGCCTGCCTTGTGGATGATGCTGTCGATGGGTTCGTCAAAGTTGGGGTTTTGTCGCAACTCCGTGAAAACCATCTGGGACCGGAGATAGCCGAGGTCCTTGGGGCAGGCCGTAGCCGCAGGACTGTGCAATGCGATGGACGCCGGCGCTGAAGGACCGGGGGCAAGCTCTGGGGGGTTTTCCTGCTGACGCGCTGTATCGAGCGCTTCGGTTTCGGTCATGCGCGCGAGTCGGTCTGCCGCTGCCTTGGCTGCTGAATGCCGGGGAAACCGGTCCAGCAGGTTTCGGTATAAGGTGCGCGCACTCGCGCGTTCGCCATCCGCTTCAAAGCGAACGCCGGCCGCATACAGGGTCGCAGGATCGACGGCCAGTGCGGTCTTCCCCCGTAAGCACGCCGCATACGAGAAGGGCAATGTGACGTTGTATCCTGAAATCGTGCGGTGAAGCTGCTTTGCCTTGTCGCATTGATGGACAAGATAGGCCGCTTCATAGGCGGCAAACGTCCGCATTCTGATCGTGGCTCTTGGGATCAGGTTTTCCAGGTCAGCGTTTTTGTACTGGGCGATGAACGCTTCCATGTCGCTGGCTGTTTTGCCTTCCAGAAACATGGCGCGATAGGTATTCAACGCATCTTCTCCCCCGACCGGCTTTGGGCGGGGTTGCTCGTTTTGGGTGCTGTCATGGCGGGGGTTCCCCGTGGCAGCGGAAACGGGTGTGGAATCCATCTCCATGGCCCCTGCGGTAGGGGTTAAAAGCCAGATGGCTCCAAACAAGGCCATGTGCAGTACATTTTTCATTAAGTGGTTGCTCTTGTGGGGGCGCATTGGTCGTTTGTGCGTTGTTAAAGTTATTCGTGACCAGGCGGCGTATGGTGGCGCAGCAATCGGGTCAGGGCGTCTTTAAGCGGGCCTTCTTCTATGTCTGTGCTGAGGTGTGCCAGACCCTCCAGCGCGGTGGCGGGCAAACCGGCTTTTTCGACCGGATGGACGTAGCGCGGCAGCAATTCGGGGTTAACACTGATGCGCAGGCTGGTCGCCGTAATGCCGTGCTTGCCCAGTTTGGCGATCAGGTCTTCGGTCTGGTGGCGCAGACGGCTGGAGACGGCGCCGCTGTCGCAAGCCAGGCTCAGCACACCGTTTTCCAGCTGCATGACGCGGACATGCCCGGCGATCGCGGCAGGCAGGGCACGCTCCAATGCGGCCTGCGTATTGAGTAAAACCCGGGCGCGAACCGCCAGACCACTCGGTAGCTGGCTGGCCAGCAGATCAGACAGACTGGAGGTGCTCATGCGGGTGTGGCACGAGGGGCATGGGCAGTCCACCGCGCTATGCTAAACTTCGACGATTTTCCGCGTCCTGCGGTCATTTCGGGTTCCCCATGCTGCAATCCATTTTCAAAAAAGTCTTTGGTAGTCGCAACGAGCGGCTGGTTAAACAATACCTGCAAAAGGTGAAAGCGATCAATGCGCTGGAACCGGCGATGGAGAAGTTGACCGATTCCGAGCTGGCCGGCAAGACTGGCGAATTCAAATCCCGGCTGGAAAACGGCGAGTCGCTCGACAAACTGTTGCCCGAGGCCTTCGCGGTGGTTCGCGAAGCGTCGAACAGGGTGCTCGGCATGCGCCATTTCGATGTGCAGATGGTGGGCGGCATGGTGTTGCACGACGGCAAGATAGCCGAAATGCGCACCGGCGAGGGAAAAACACTGATGTCGACCCTGCCCGCGTATCTGAATGCGCTGACAGGCCGTGGCGTGCACGTGGTGACAGTGAACGATTACCTGGCCAGTCGCGATGCGGAATGGATGGGTCGCCTGTACAGCTTCCTGGGCCTGACCACCGGTATCAACCTGTCGCAGATGCCGCACGACGCGAAGAAAGCCGCGTATGCCGCTGACATCACCTACGGCACCAACAACGAATACGGCTTCGACTACCTGCGCGACAACATGGTCTACGAGATGAGTCAGAAGGTGCAGCGTCCGCTGGCCTACGGCATCATCGACGAAGTCGACTCGATCCTGATTGACGAAGCGCGCACGCCGCTCATCATTTCAGGGCAGTCGGAAGAAAATACCGCGCTGTACCTGCAATTGAATCTGGTTCCCTCGAAACTGACCCGGCAAAAGGACGAAGAGTCCGAAGGCGATTACTCGGTCGATGAAAAATCGCGCCAGGTGTTGCTGTCCGAATCGGGTCACGAAAAAATCGAGTCCATCCTCACCGAGATGGGCGTGCTGCCTGAGGGCGGCAGTTTGTACGACGCCACCAACATCATGCTGATGCACCACGTGTATGCCGCACTGCGTGCGCATGCGTTGTTCTTCAAAGATCAGCATTACGTGGTGCAAAACGACGAAGTCGTCATCGTCGACGAATTCACCGGCCGCCTGATGAGCGGACGGCGCTGGTCCGAAGGCTTGCACCAGGCAGTGGAAGCCAAGGAGGGCGTGTCAATCCAGAAAGAAAACCAGACCCTGGCATCGATCACCTTCCAGAACTTTTTCCGCATGTATCAAAAGCTGTCGGGCATGACCGGCACGGCGGACACCGAAGCGTTCGAATTCCAGAGTATCTACGGTCTCGAAACGGTGGTCATTCCGACGCACCGTCCGATGATCCGCAAGGACGAGCACGATCAGGTTTACCGCACCGGAGCCGAGCGCGACCAGGCGGTGATCATCGACATCCGTGAGCGCCATGCCGCAGGTCAGCCGGTACTGGTCGGCACCACCTCGATCGAAGCCAACGAACTGCTGTCAGCCGAACTGAAAAAAGCCGGGTTGCCGCACAACGTGCTCAACGCCAAGCAGCATGAGCGCGAAGCGGAAGTCATCGCGCAAGCCGGCATGACGGGCGGTATCACCATCGCCACCAACATGGCGGGCCGGGGTACCGATATCGTGCTGGGTGGCGGCATTCAAAATGAACTCGACGCGATCAGTCTGGATGAGGCGCTGTCCGACAGCGAGAAAGCCAGCCGCATTGCCGCACTGAAGGCCGACTGGAAACCGCGCCATGATGCCGTGCTGGCCGCGGGCGGTTTGCACATCATCGGCACCGAACGTCACGAATCACGCCGCGTCGACAACCAGTTGCGCGGACGTTCCGGGCGTCAGGGCGATCCCGGCTCCAGCCGTTTCTTCCTGTCGCTGGAAGACCCGCTGTTGCGCATCTTCGCGTCTGACCGTGTCGCTGCGATCATGGATCGCCTGAAGATGCCAGAAGGCGAGGCAATCGAGCATCCGTGGGTGACGCGCGCGATCGAAAACGCACAGCGCAAGGTTGAGCAACGCAACTTCGATATTCGTAAACAACTGCTCGAATACGACGACGTGTCGAATGATCAGCGCAAGGTGGTCTACGAGCAGCGCAACGAGCTGCTGGCGAGCGAGGATATCGGCGACACCATTCGTGCCATGCGCGGCAGCGTGTTGAGTGATGCGATCGACCTCTACATCGCACCGGGTAGCATGGACGAGCAATGGGACGTGGCTGGCCTGGAAAAAGCCTTGGGCGCGCAATACGCACTCGATCTGCCCCTGCAGCAGTGGCTGGATGAAGACAAGACGCTGAACGAAGAGAGTCTGCGCAAAAAAATCATGAGTGCCGCCGACGCGGCGCATGCCGAGAAGGAAGCGATGGCTGGCGCGGAGGGTCTACGCCAGTTCGAGCGTTCGGTGATGCTGCAAAGCATGGACAGCCATTGGCGCGAACATCTGTCGGCGCTGGACCATCTGCGTCAGGGCATCCACCTGCGTGGCTATGCACAGAAACAGCCCAAGCAGGAATACAAGCGCGAAGCGTTTGAACTGTTTTCGGGCATGCTCACAGGGATCAAGGCCGAAGTCACGCAGATCACCAGTTCCGTGCAGGTACGGGTGCCTGAGGACATGCCTGCCGTTGAGTTGCATGAAGATATGTCCAATGTGCAATATCAGCACGCAGGTTACGATGAAGCCCAGGACTTTGCCGAGGCCGAAGCCACTGCTGCTGCAGGGGGTGGGTATCCGAAGGTGGGCCGTAACGATCCCTGTCCATGCGGTTCGGGCAAGAAATACAAACAGTGCCACGGCAAGCTGAGTTAAGGAGTTTTTATGCCGTATTACGTTTTTCGTCTGGGTATGTTCAAGGTGCTAGAAAAACAGGGCGAATGGGCTTCGTTCAAGGAGGCCAAGGCGCAGACCAATGAGCTGCGTAAAACCCTCGATCCCAAAACCGGCGACAAATACAAGATGATGTTTGCCGAGAATGAAATCGCTGCGCAGGAGACGTTGTCTGCAGAACGTGAACTGGATACCCGGCTCACGGGTGACGATTGGTAAGTTTGGATAATGGCCTGGAAGGGTTCGGGTCACGTCCGCACAATCGAATATTGAAGGTGGCCGATGGCTGAGTACAACGAAGACGCCTACAAGCTGGCGCGCAAGGCCTACATTGAATACAACTGTCCGTTTGAACGGGCTTTGCTGTCGCGATGCGTGGGCTGCGACCGTTCACACAAACTCAATTTGGCAGAACGTGAAGCCATTGCCTGTAGCGACCCCGCAGCCCGCGAGGACTGCCTGAGCTTTTATCAGGCGCTGCATGAGAACGCGCAGTTCGCCCTGAAAATCACACCCGATTCGCCGTGGCCGTTTGGCAAGGAAATTCGCGCCCAGTGCGGTGGCGTGCGCGGGTTGGCGGCTTCACTGGGGGACGCTGGCGACGAAAGCACCGATGTGGCGGCAGCCGTGCAGCAAGCCAAGGCCCGTTTTGGCAGTTGTACTGAATTCCCCTATTCCGAAATCATGCGCGCGGTGGTGCATTACGAACCCCGCAAGCGCCGTTCTTGAAGCCATCCGGCAGGTCGGGGAACCTTGAGAGACCGGTGAGGGTCATTTGGATGGCCCTGTTTTTTTGATTACACTGACCCAGTGCGTTCCCGAATAACCCGATTCCTGCTGATCTTGATGATGCTGGTCCTGCCAGTACAGTCCTTTGCGTCTGCCGCCATGCTGGGCTGCGTGTTTTCGTATCAGGGCCAATCCACGTTCCAGCACATGGAACAACAGGCGATGTCGGGCGAGGCGTTGGCAACGTGCCATGAGCCGAAAGAGACTGACAAAGCGCCTAATTCCAATAATTGCAAGCACTGCACCGTCTGCCATGCCGCTTCGACCTTGATGATTCCGGCTGTCGATGCCGCACCCATTGTGCCTTTTGCACATCGTGTCGCCCCCCACGCGGATGACACTTTCATCGGCTTTATACCCGACAGTCCCGAGCGTCCGCCTCGACTCGCCTTCGCTTGAATTCCGCGCTGCAAGCCAGCGCGTTTATCTGATTCTGTTTGCGGCACGCTGCCGCTGAATTTGCGAGGTTCACCATGTTGAATTCATTTATTCGTCCAGTGACGTTACCTGTCCGCGTCCAATTGCCTCGGTGGGCGGCACCGTTCGTTGTCGCTGCAATGCTGGTTGTGCCCTTGGCGCAGGCCGCCGAAACCATGCCCACGGCGACACAATCCATGCCAAAAGAAATGGGAATGGCACCTGATACACCGCTTGGCCAGTATCAAAAATGGCGCGATGAGCCCGTCAGTGACTGGTCCGCATCCAATGACCGCGTCGGAGAAATAGGCGGCTGGCTCACCTATCTGCGTGACGCTCAACCAGGTGATGGCGCTGCAGAACCGAGCAGCCATAGCCAGCATGGACATTGAGAGGCTCACCATGAAAACAACCCCCACTATGCCTCGCACGCTCGTGCTGGCATTGATGTCCGCAGCCCTGCTGGGCGGTTGCGCCAGTTTTTCAAAGGATGGCGGGTTTGATGCTGTCCAGTCTGCCACCCAGTCGCGCATCCAGAAAGACGTGGTGTGGTCGCGCGACGAGGCCACGCGTGTACAAACACAGGCCCGCGTCGACAAGATGCTGGAACAGCCGCTGACAGACGAAGCCGCGGTGCAGATTGCGCTGCTCAACAATCCGGGCCTGCAGGCAGCATTCAATACCTTGGGTATCGCCGAAGCCGATTTGGTGTCGGCCCAGCGTTTGCCCAACCCGGGTTTTTCCATTGGCCGACTCACCCGTGGCGACGAGGTGGAGTGGGAACGCAGCCTGCACTTGAATCTTGCTCGCCTGTTGACGATGCCGATGCGGACCGAGATCGAAAAACGGCTGTTTGAACAAACGCGTCGTGGGCTGGTGTTGAATGTGTTGCGACTGGCGGCGGATACGCGCAAGGCCTGGATCATTGCCGTCACCGCCATTCAATCAGCACAGTATCAGCAGCAGGCAATGGAAGCGGCCGAAGCGGGTGCTGATCTTGCCAGTCGCATGGCGAAGGTCGGCAACTGGAGCAAGCTGCGCCAGGCACGTGAGCATTCGTTTTATGCGGATGCCGCGCTGGCTGTAGCGCGTGCAGAAGGGGCCAAAGTGCAGGCGCGTGAGCGTCTGGTTCGGCTGATGGGTTTGAACAGCGCAGACAAGCTGAAACTGCCCGATCGGCTGCCTGATTTGCCCCAGTCCTTGCCCGCGCTGTCCAACGTGGAGCAGCAGGCCATGGACACACGGCTGGACTTGCAGATGACCAGGCTGCAAACCGAGGCGCTGGCTAAAAATCTGGGCCTCACGCGCAGTACGCGGCTGATCAATGTGCTGGAACTGGGCGTCATCAACAACGGTTCCAATACCGAACCGCAGCAGCGCGGGTATGAAATCACCTTCGAGTTGCCGCTGTTCGATTGGGGCCAGAGCCGGGTGGTTGCTGCGGAGTCGCGCTATCGGCAGGCGCTCGAACGGGCACGGGAGGTCGCGGTTAACGCGCGCTCGGAAGTGCGCGAATCCTATGCCATGCAGCAAGGGCAGTACGCCATCGCCAAACATCTGCGCGATGAAATCGTGCCGCTTAAAAAACGCATCTCCGAGGAGAACGTGTTGCGCTACAACGGCATGCTGATCGGTGTATTCGAATTGCTGGCCGATGCGCGCTCGCAGATTGTGTCGGTCAACGCCGCCATCGAGGCGCAGCGTGATTACTGGCTGGCCGAATCCGATTTTCAGATGGCACTGGTCGGCACCCCCGGCATGATGACCGCACCCTCAGCTTCCTCCGCCTCTGCCGAAGCAGCGGGCGGACATTGAAAGGATTACTCATGACTTCACGACGCGATTTTTTCAAACTGACGGGCGCGGTCGCTGCAGCCACGGTGACACCGGCTGCGCTGGCGGGATTGCCCGAGATCGTCAGCATGGGCACGCCCGACACCCAGCCACCGCTGATTCCGCCGAATGGCCGGCCCTACAACCCGGTGGTCACGCTCAACGGCTGGACGCTGCCGTGGCGGATGAAGGATGGGGTGAAAGAGTTTCACCTTGTCGCCGAACCGGTGGTGCGCGAAATTGCCCCCGGGATGAAGGCGCATCTGTGGGGCTATAACGGCCAGTCGCCTGGGCCGACCATCGAAGTGGTGGAAGGTGATCGGGTGCGAATTTTCGTCACCAACCGCCTGCCCGAGCACACCACCATCCACTGGCACGGCCAACGCTTGCCCAATGGAATGGATGGCGTCGGCGGTCTTAACCAGCCAGCAATCAAACCGGGCAAGACGTTTGTTTACGAGTTTGTCGCGCGCCGGCCCGGCACCTTCATGTATCACCCGCACGCGGACGAAATGACGCAGATGGCGATGGGTATGATGGGGTTCTGGGTGACGCACCCCAAGGGCAAGCATCCGCTGATTAATCCTGTCGACCGCGATTTCTGCTTTTTGCTGAATGCTTACGATATTGATCCCGGCAGCGCGACGCCGATGGTCAACACCATGCTCGACTTCAACTTGTGGACGTTTAACAGTCGCGCGTTTCCGGGGATCGATACCCTGAACGTTCGGTTGAACGACAAAGTCCGCATCCGGGTCGGCAATCTCACCATGACCAATCATCCGATCCATTTGCACGGGGTGGAGTTCGAGGTCACCGGAACCGATGGCGGTCCCACACCCAAGGGTTCGCGCTGGCCGGAAGTCACCACCGATATCGCGGTGGGGCAGATGCGTCAGATCGAGTTTCTGGCCGACGAGGAAGGCGATTGGGCGTTCCACTGCCACAAGAGCCACCACACCATGAACGCAATGGGCCATGCCACACCGACCATGATTGGCGTCGATCACACCGGGATTATGCAAAAGATCAACAAGCTGGTTCCCGACTACATGGTGATGGGCGAACGCGGCATGGCCGACATGGCCGAAATGGAAATGCCACTGCCCGACAACACCCTGCCGATGATGACCGGACAAGGTCCCTACGGCTCGGTGGAAATGGGCGGCATGTTTACCATGATGAAAGTGCGACGCGAACAGAAGAAGGGAGATTATTCCGATCCCGGCTGGTACAAGGCACCCGCTGGTACAGTGGCCTTCGAGTACACCGGCGCGTTATCCGATCCGGTGCGTGCGCCGAAATCCGCCTCACCCAAGGGCACACCCACCGATGTCGAAGTGAAGGTGCGCAAACCCAGTGGCCATTCCGGGCATTAAACTGAACCTTGTGGCGGCAAACCATTGCGTGATGCTGCGCGAACGATTTGCCGCCTGTCTGCATTTTTCAACAAAAGGAGTCTCACCATGAAAAAACTGATTGTATTGATGGCTGCGTTGTCATTTACCGCGCCGCTGTATGCCCAAACGGCCGCGCCAACCTCAGCGGCAGCCAGTGCATTGAGCGATGGCGTGGTGCGCAAGATCGACACGGAAAACAACAAAATCACCCTCAAGCACGGCCCGATCACCAATCTGGATATGCCCGGCATGACCATGGTTTTTCAGGTGGTTTCGCCCACGCTGCTGAATGGTGTCAAGGTCGGCGATACCGTGAAATTCCATGTTGAGAATATCAATGGCGCAATGACCATCACCGCAATCAAACCCGCGCAGTAGGTGTGCTTGCCCGGGCCTGGGAAAGCGTATTTCCGAAACCCGGCTCGGGCCGTGTATTGAAAAGCATGATCGAAGTGTTTTTGTGACTGTTTCAGAACATCCCGCTGATCAGGATCGTGACCAGGTCAACGACGTGGAGTCATTCTGTTGGGCAGGGTGTCGTTCAGCGTGAGTCGAGCGCTTAGCTGAAGTGCAGAGTGGCGGCCAATCCATGACCCCCGTCCTTGCGCGGTAGCCCGTCCCCCAATTCCAGTCTGGCATGGGATAGCTGGGCAATTCGGCTCACGATGGACAACCCGAGTCCACAGCCTTCACTTTCCCCCTCACGCTCACCGCGCACGAATCGAGCGCTGAGTTGTGAGCGCAGGGCTGGTTCCACGCCCGGGCCATCGTCTGCGACAGTGATCGAGCACCCCGCCCCAGTTCTATCGAGGCGGACTTCAATACGCGCACCTTCGCCCGCATAGCGCAAGGCGTTATCCACCATATTACGCAGCGCAATTTCCAACCAGGCTGTGGAAATGGCAATCGGGCATACCGCTGTCGCATCCACCACCAGTGACTGTGCCTGGCGCTGTGCCTTCGGCAGTAGTTCGGCGCAAACCGTGGCGATACACTCTGCCGGGTTCAATGGCGGTGGCGTGCTGTGGCTTGTGGGGTCGACGCGTGCCAGCGTCAACAATTGCTCGACCAGGTGCGTCATCCGGTCAACACCGGCAATCACCTGTGCCAGCGCACGTTGCCGACTGTCAGCTTCCTGCGCGCGTTGGGCAACCTGAGCCTGAATTTTCAGTGCGGCCAGCGGGGTGCGAAGTTCGTGTGCAGCATCGGCGGTAAACCGGCGCTCACTGTCGAAGGCTTCGGTAACCCTCTGGATCAGGGCATTGAGCGCGGCATGCAGCGGCGCAATCTCTTCAGGCAGCGGTGTCGATGTGTCCAACGGCGCCAGCGCCTGCGCATCCAGCGAGCCGACCTGATGTGCCACCGCATCCACTGGCCGCAGCGTGCGTCCCACCACCCACCATACGGCCAGCGCCATCATGGGTAACGCGAGCATGCCGGGAATCAGGAGCGATAAACCAATTTCGCGCGCCAACCGCTCGCGCGCGGCATGGGCCTGCGCGACGATGACACGATATTCCGCATCGTTGTCCTGAACCGTATAGAAACGCCAGTTTTCACCCTGATACAGATGTTCACTAAAGCCGGTCGTCATGCCCGCTGCAAATTCGGCATGTCCGGGCGACGTCACCAGGCGGCGTGCTTCACCGTCGTCGGCGTGCCATACCTCGAATGCAATAGGCACGGGATAGCGTTGCGTGTGTTCGTGCAGCTCCTTAACGAAATGGTCGACTTCGCCGCCTGCCACAATGGCAAGCAGGGTGTCTGCAATCTGCGTCAGCTGGCTGTCGAGCAGTTCATCTGCCTCGTGGTGGGCGCGCTGATACACCACCACAACCGATAGCAGCCAGATCGCGGCCACCGCGCTGGTCAGTAGCCATACCAGACGCCGGCGCAGGGAATAGGTGGGCGCAGCACTCATGAGGGCGTCGCGGCGGATGACGCCATGTAGCCGACGCCGCGCACCGTGCGGATCACCTCGTTGCCGAGCTTGCGTCGCAGGTGATGGATGTGGACTTCGAGCGCGTTGCTGTCGACCGCATCGTTCCAGGTGTAGAGCTGTTCTTCCAGCGCGCGCCGCGTGAGCACGCGGTCGGCATTTTGCAGCAATAAGTGCAGCAGATCGAATTCGCGTGCCGTCAGTTCCACCGCCTGACCGGCGCGCAACACCGAGCGTGCAGCCGGATTGAGTTCGACTTCGCCCAGCGTGAGTATCGGTTCTGGGCGGCCATGGGCGCGCCGCACGACCGCGCGCAATCGAGCGGTCACTTCATCGAGGTCAAACGGTTTCAGCACATAGTCGTCGGCGCCCAGATCGAGTCCGCGGACCTTGTCTTCCAGTTGATCGCGCGCGGTGAGAATCAGAACCGGCGTGGCGTCATGGCGCCCTCGCAGCCATTGCAGCACAGACAGGCCATCGCGCTTCGGCAAGCCCAAATCGAGTACCACCGCCACAAACGTTTCGGTCGACAAGGCGGACACCGCCGCTTCGCCATCGCGCAGCCAGTCAACGGCATAGCCTGCCTGCGTCAGCCCGGCCTGCAACCCATCGCCCAACAAGCGGTCATCTTCCACCAACAATATGCGCATCGTGCAATTTTATCCTTGGGCGTTCATTTCGGAATCCTGACCGAGTCGTCGTCAAACACGCCCTGTTCCGCCTTGCTGTGGCATGCCGCGCAATTGGCGGCGGAGCCCACCGATTTGCGCGACCATGCTGTGCGCGGCACTTCATCGTGTTTGCCCACGAACCAGCGGGTTTCGGTGATGCGCAACGGAGCTTCCTTGGTCGCCATACGCCGCATTACTCTACTCCCGATCTGACTGGTGCCAGAATCGGCGGCGTTGGCCTCCAAGAATCGCAGGATATCAGCCTGGTTTACCGGATCAAGGCTGGCGTTATCGCCAAAGTGATTGTCGAGCTTACCCATCAGGCGCTGCCATGACGCGCGCGGTAGCAGGGCGGGAGAATAGGCGAGGTGGCAGCTGGCGCATTCCTGCTGCCAGTTTTTGTGTGCGAGTCTGGGCATGACATCGCCACCGCCATCGCCGTGGGCCACGCCAGACGGCAATGAAAAAGCCAGCAGAGTGACTGTGCCGACTGCTGTTAGCACTCCGATTCCACGTAATAAAGTATTCATGTCTCGCTCCTTATTTGAGTTGACTCAACCAGGCGATGAAATCGCCCTTTTCCTGTGCGTTGCATTCGCGTTGCAGCACGTCTTGGCAGTTGCGCCGAAACCATTTTTCGACCTTGGCCGCATCGGTGAAACGTTGTGGGTTTGCCGCGGGCGCAAGCGGTTCGATGCGCTTGTTGACGCGGGTGCGGCCGGGTTGTTTTGGGTTGGCGGTGTGACAGCTGGCACAGCTCACGCTCGTGCCAGCATGCCCGGGATGTTCGCTGCGGTAGAGTGTTTCACCGCGGGCGGCAGACAGGGCCAAAACCGGGCTGCCTGCTTGTTGTGCAAAATGCGCCATCAATGTTGCCGGGGTGTCGGCGGCCGCTACACTGGCGGACATCAGCGCCAGCATGGTCAGGGCAAGTGGCTTAATCATGCTGCACCTCGCTTTCTGCATCGATGTACTGCTTGCCGGTGAGCATGCTTTGCGCCACCCGTTCGCCGCGCAGGTGGTGAAATACCAGCGCCGCCATGTGCAGGCCGATAAAGCCCAGCATCAGGATGAAACCAGCCTCGTGCGGATCCTTCAGCACGTCCTCCAGCCAGGTCGCGTTGCCGAGCCAGCCGGCCAGCGGGCCGGCCTGGAATTCGCTGGCGGCGAGTCCCAGTCCGGTGACGACCATCAGCGCCATCACGCCATAGGCAAACAGATACGCCAGGCTGGCGATCGGATCGTGCCCCACCCGGTGTGCCGCAGGTAGGCGCAGCCTCCGAAGGCTGTCCTTCCACACAGCGGGGTGCCACAAGTCGCGCCAGCGTGCGCTGGCCGGACCTACCAGGCCCCACAGCAAACGCGTCAGAAAGCTCGTCGCCAGCACATAGCCGGACAAAATATGCAGATTCCATAGCGTGTCTTCATAAGGGCCATGCTCGAACCAGTCGGACAGTTGGCTCGTGATGATGAGCGAGATGATAGACAGCGCGATAGCTGCGTGCAGCAGCCGCAGCAGCGGGTCGTACACGCGACGGGGTTCGGTTTTCAAGCGTGACATGGTGGTCTCCTTCGGTCATGCAATGAGACCACTCTAGTAGTGCAGTCTTAGCGCAGCCTTAAGATGCCGTGCCATTTATCGCAAGCAGCCAATCAACTTGTCAGCGGGAAAAACCGGAAAATTTTACTTAGGGGAAACGGTGTTAGATGCAACGGGAAATATCGGTTTGATTTTCAGGTTGCCGCCAATTGCGACTTGGAGCTTGATGCGTTTTCTCAATCATCTGCCTGAGTCTAGAAATGGCTGAAATCGACCCATGGCTGACCTTCACGCTGTCACCGGTTGGGCGGCAGGTTGCAAAATACAGCAGTCGCTCCAAGCAACTGCTCAATGACAAGTCCTCGGCCAGAACGGTCATTGCTGTAGCCGACACCGGGTGGATATTAAATTCGTCGGATACAGGCATCGAGTCCGGCAATTTTTGCCAGATAGTTGACCTCCATTCGAAGGGCTGTATCACGATTTCTGGTGCGAAACAGGCAAAGAAGGCCACCCAAATCGGCTAAGATGGCGCAGGCAATGTGTTTAAAACGCACATGAGACCCACACCAATCAAAAGGCAATCTGATGGCGAAAACGCCCACCAGGAAAAACGACTCATCCGCCAATCTTGGCTTCGAGGCCAAGCTCTGGCTCACCGCAGACAAGCTGCGCAACAACATGGACGCGGCGGAATACAAGCACGTCGTCCTCGGCCTCATCTTCCTCAAATACATCTCCGACACCTTCGAGGAACACCGCGCCAAGCTCGTCGCGGGCCAAGGTGATTACGCCGGCGCCAACCCCGAAGACCCCGACGAATACAAGGCCGAGAACGTCTTTTGGGTGCCCGCTGACGCCCGCTGGCCGCACCTCCAGGCCAGCGCCAAGCAGCCCACCATCGGCAAAATCGTGGACGACGCCATGGTCGCTATCGAGCGCGACAACCCGCGCCTCAAAGGCGTGCTGCCCAAGGATTACGCCCGCCCCGGCCTCGACAAGCAGCGCCTCGGCGAACTCATCGACGTCATCGCCACTATCGAACTCACCGCCGCCAGCGAAGGCGAAAAGACCCACCGCTCGGTCGATCTGCTCGGCCGCGTCTACGAGTATTTCCTCACTCGCTTCGCCAGCGCCGAGGGTAAAAACGGCGGCCAGTTCTACACCCCATCCTGCGTCGTGCGCTGCCTGGTCGAAATGCTCGCCCCCTACAAAGGCCGCATCTACGACCCCGCATGCGGCTCCGGCGGCATGTTCGTGCAGTCGGAAAAATTCGTCGAATCCCACGGCGGCAAGCTCGGGGACATCAGCATCTACGGCCAGGAGAGCAACGCCACCACCCGCCGCCTCGCGGTGATGAATCTGGCTTTAAGAGGCATCGAAGCTGATTTTGGCGCAGAGCACGCCGACACCTTCCGCCGCGACCTCCATCCCGACCTGCGCGCCGACTACGTGCTGGCCAACCCGCCCTTCAACGACAGCGACTGGCACCGCCGCGACGACGACGTGCGCTGGCAGTTCGGCGTCCCGCCCAAGGGCAACGCCAACTTCGCCTGGGTGCAGCACTTCATCCACCACCTCGCGCCGCACGGCATGGCCGGCTTCGTCCTCGCCAATGGCAGCATGTCGTCCAACCAGTCTGGCGAAGGCGACATCCGCCAGAAACTCATCGAGGCCGACCTCGTGGACTGCATGGTGGCGCTGCCCGGCCAGCTCTTCTACAGTACGCAAATTCCCGTCTGCCTCTGGTTTATCGCGAAAAACAAAGGCGCCGATGCCAAACGCGGCTTCCGCAATCGTAAAAAGCAAACCCTCTTCATTGACGCGCGGAAAATGGGCACGCTCATCGACCGCGTCCACCGCGAGCTCACCGACGCCGACCTCAACAAGATCACATCCACCTACCACGCCTGGCGCGGCGATAAAAACGCCGTTCGTCCTGAGCCTGTCGAAGGACAATCAACCTACGCCGACATTCCCGGCTTCTGCAAATCCGCCACCACCGCCGAAATCGCCGCCCACGGCCACGTCCTCACGCCCGGCCGCTACGTCGGTGCCGAGGAAGTCGAAGACGACGGCGACCCCTTCGAGGAAAAGATGCCGCGCCTCGTCGCCGAACTTGAAGTGCAGTTCGCCGAGTCGGCGAATCTGGAGCTGGCCATAAAAGCAAACCTCAAGGGGCTGGGCTTTGGCAGTTAGTCTCGAAGATCTGTCATTGCCCGACGAGTTGCCAGTCCTCCCTAGCGGCTGGCGCTATGAATCGCTTGGCGATCTCGTTGACGAACGCGGCGTTTCATACGGCATTGTCCAACCCGGAAGCGAAACCACCGATGGTGTTCCCATCGTGCGCGTGAACAACATTCGGAATGGGCGCATCGACACGACGGACATGCTCAAAGTTGAAGCCGAAATTGAAGCCAAGTTCCTGCGCTCCCGCCTGCGTGGAGGTGAAGTTCTTTTGACGCTCGTTGGAACTCTCGGCGAGGTGGCCATCGTCCCCGAAAAACTGCGCGGCTGGAATGTAGCTCGTGCCGTCGGAGTAATTCCCGTTCGTAGAGACCCCGGCAGCCTTTGGGTTTCCATCTGCCTTCGTACCGCGTTCATCCAGCACTGCATTCGCACGTGGGCGACGACGACCGTTCAAGCCACGTTCAACCTCCGCGACTTGGCGAAGCTTCCGATTCCCATCCCACCGACTGACACGCGCGAAGCCATCGCGGCGGTGCTTGGGGCACTGGACGACAAGATCGAGTTGAACCGGCGGATGAACACGACGCTGGAGGCGATGGCGCGGGCGCTGTTCCAGAGCTGGTTCGTGGATTTCGACCCCGTCCGCGCCAAACTCGACGGCCGCCCCCCTGCCGCCCTCGACCCAGCCACCGCAGCCATCTTCCCCGCCACCTTCCAAGACTCCCCACTCGGCCACATTCCAGAAGGGTGGGAGACCGGCTCGATCCTCCGGCAAGCAGACCTGCTGAGTGGCGGCACGCCCAAAACCGATGTTCCGGCCTACTGGAACGGTGATGTGCCGTGGGCCAGCGCGAAGGACGTTTCCCAATGCGGTGAAGCCTTCCTTGTGTCCACCGAGCGTACCATCACGACGCAGGGCGTCGATGAAAGCTCCACGAAGGTTATCCCGGCCAATGCAACTGTGGTTGTCGCGCGAGGAGCGACGACTGGGAGACTTACAATGTTCGGCCATGCGATGGCAATGAATCAGACCTGCTACGGACTGCGCTCAAAGGTCGGTGCGCCTTTCGCCCTCTACTGCAACGCCCGTCACTTCATTGAGCGCCTCGTCCAAGGTGGTCACGGCTCCATCTTCGATACGATCACCACGAGCACCTTCGAAGCGACAGACGTTCTCCTCGCGCCGAAGGAGATCCTCCTCGCCTTCGATAAGCAAGTGACGCCGCTGTTCCGGCAAGTTCACGCCAACCTTCACCAATCCCGAACCCTCGCCACCCTGCGCGACGCGCTGCTACCGAAGCTGCTGAGCGGGGAGTTGAGCGGGGAGTTGAGCGTGGCTGATCGCCTTGTGGAAGAAACCACATGAGCACCGCCAAGCGCGTTCGCCGAGTTTTCTCCGTCAAGGAAGAACTGCTGAAGAAATCCCGCGAAGCGGCGCTTGCGGCTATTCAGATTTTCAACAACCCGAATGTAACGTTCAAGTCTGAAACCTACATTGTTCTGATGAACATCGCGTGGACATATCTTCTCCATGCGCACTATCGCGCTGTGGGCATTGATTACCGGTACTTCACTCAAGGAGCGAAGAGGAAGCAATATGACCGCACCAAGAACGGTGGTGCCTTCAAACATTGGGAACTGGAGCGGTGCCTGAATGAGGAGCAGTGCCCCCTGGAGCGTGAGGTGGTTCAGAACTTAAAGTTTCTAATCGGTCTTCGGCATGAGATCGAGCATCAAATGACCACGCGGATCGATGATCTCCTGAGTGCACGCTTTCAGGCTTGCTGCATCAACTATCATCATGCAGCCGCATCACTGTTCGGAGAAGAGTACGGCATCGCCAAGCACCTCGCGGTTAGCCTGCAATTCTCGTCGCTCAGCCAGGAGCAGGTCGATACGCTTGCGCAACAAAAGGGTTTGCCGGGCCATATTAAAAAGTACATTGAGGGGTTCGACGGTGCGCTGACGTCTGAAGAGTTTGCGAGTGAGAAGTTTGCATATCGCGTGATTTTTGTACCGAAGACAGCGAATCATCCGAATCAGGCAGATCAAGTCATCACCTTCGTTAAAGCCGACTCAGAACTTGCTAAGAGCGTTAACGCCACGTACGCAGTGATTCGAGAGACGGAACGTCCAAAGTGGCTTCCATCGCAGATAGTGGCCTCGGTTAAGGCCGAGGGTTTTCCAAAGTTTGGGATGGCGCAGCACACTGATTTTGGAAGAGTTGCGATGCAAAGAACCTGGCAAAGGGATATGGCGTTCAAGTCGCCAAAACTTGGTACTGGTACGACTCTTGGCTCGCGACCGTCCGCAAGCACTGCAAAGATAATTCGGAGATGTGCCAATGATACCTAGCCTCAACGTAACCCTGACCTGGTTCGTGGAGCTGGGCTATGCCATCGGCCACGAGCCGCATTGTGCAGGCATCACTAAAAATTTAGCGCAAAGTACGAGCTGATTATGGCGACGACGATTCAACAAATTGACATATGGCGGGCTGCTCATTCGGAGCATCAGCGGCTGGAATTCAAGGAAGCGAAGACGCAGTTCGACAACCGCAAGCTCTACAAATACTGCGTGGCGTTAGCGAATGAAGGCGGCGGGTATCTGCTGCTCGGCATTGAAGATCAACCACCCCGCAAGGTCGTGGGCACGGCGGCTTTTAATGATCCGGTGGAGATGGCGGCCAAGATGTTTCATACCCTGGGTTTCCGGGTGGAAATCGAGGAGGTGCTGCATCCTGATGGTCGGGTGCTGGTGTTCCATATTCCGGGTCGCCCGCGCGGCACGGTTTACGATTTCGAGGGTGCTTACCTCATGCGCGCCGGTGAAGAACTGGTGCCGATGAGCGAGGATCGGCTACGGGCGATTTTTGCGGAGGGGCAGCCAGACTGGTTTTCTCAGCTTGCACTGGCCGACTGCGATGATGACAAGGTGATTCAGCTTCTGGATACGCAGAGCTATTTCGACCTGTTGCATTTGCCTTATCCGGTCAATCGGGCCGGTGTGTTGGAACGTTTTGAGAGTGAGAAACTCATCCTGCGCCAAGATGGCGGGTGGACGATTACGAACCTGGGAGCGATCCTGTTTGCCAAGAAGCTGGAGCAGTTCGACCGGTTGGCGCGGAAATCCGCGCGGGTCATCGTTTACGAGGGCAAGAATAAGCTGAAGACGAAGCTGGATAAGCTGGGCACGAAAGGTTATTCGGTTGGCTTCCAAGGTCTGGTGGAGTTCATCTACGGACTGGTGCCTTCAAATGAGGTGATCGAGCAGGCACTGCGGCGGGAGGTGAAGATGTTTCCGGAAATTGCGGTGCGCGAACTGGTGGCGAATGCGCTCATCCATCAGGATTTCACCCAGACTGGAACCTCGGTGATGATCGAGATTTACGATGACCGGATGGAGATTTCAAATCCCGGGAAGCCTTTCATTCCACCGGACCGGTTTATTGACGAATACCAGTCGCGTAATGAACGCTTGGCTGATCTGATGCGGCGTCTGGGTATCTGCGAAGAGAAAGGCAGTGGCGTGGATAAAGTGGTGCAGGCGGCAGAGGTGTTTCAACTGCCGGCACCTGATTTCAGGGTGGGGGAACGGCGCACCTCGGCTTTGCTTTTCGCCCACATGAACATCGAACAGATGGATCGCAATGACCGCATTCGCGCTTGCTACCAGCATTGCTGCCTGCGCTATGTGATGAATGAAAAGATGACCAACCAAAGCTTGAGGGAGAGATTCAAGCTGTCGGAGGACAAGACAGCAACGGTTTCCCAAATCATTGCGGCGACAATGGAAGCTGGAAAAATCAAGCTTGCCGACCCTGCCCAAACCTCCACCCGCTATCGAAGCTATGTGCCATTCTGGGCGTGACGCTTATTTAAAAGCAAACCGGCCTAGGTACGGCATGTTCCATTTAAATCTTTTACTTTCAATAAGTTGCTTGTTTAAAAGCAAACCGGCGGCGAATGCTGTTTTCGGACGACCTCCCCGAATTTCGAATCTCAGCTCCCCGAATTTGGATTTGAGCTCCTTGTATTTGGTAGCCCGCTACTCAGTTTTTCCCGCCAGCCCCTGCGATTTGAGAAAGAACAGGCCATGAGCAAAAACAAATCCACTCCTGACGGTCGCGCCAAAAAGAACACCTCAGTCTCCTTGGTTCGCTCTTCGGCGGCGGAATACCTGACCTTTGTGGCGGCCAGCGGCCAGGGTGGCGTCGAAGCCGTTTACGCCGATGAGAATGTCTGGCTCACTCAGAAGATGCTGGGGCTGCTCTACGATGTGGCCACCCACACCGTGAACTACCACCTCAAGCAGATTTTTGCCGACGGCGAATTGCAGGCCGGTTCAGTTATTCGAAATTTTCGAATAACTGCCGCCGACGGCAAAGCCTACGACACCCAGCACTACCAACTCGCCGCCATCATCGCCGTCGGCTACAAGGTGAACTCCGAGCGCGCCGTCCAATTCCGCAAGTGGGCCACCGGCATCATCGAATCCTTCACGATCAAGGGCTTTGCCATGGACGACGAGCGCCTGAAAAACGACGGCTCCGTCCTCGGCAAAAAATACTTCGAGGAACAGCTCCAGCGCATCCGCGAAATCCGCCTCAGCGAGCGCAAGTTTTACCAGAAAATCACCGACATCTACGCCACTTCCATCGACTACGATGTCACCGCCGCCTCCACCAAACGCTTCTTTGCCACCGTGCAAAACAAGCTGCACTGGGCCATCCACGGCCAGACGGCGGCGGAAGTCATCCTCTCCCGTGCCGATGCCACCAAAGACAGCATGGGACTCACCACCTGGAAAGACGCGCCCGAAGGAAAAATCCAGAAGTTCGATGTCAGCGTGGCGAAAAACTACCTCACGGAAAACGAAATGGCCCAACTGCAGCGGCTTGTCTCCGCCTACCTCGATGTGGCCGAAGACATGGCGCTGCGGCAGATTCCCATGACCATGCAGGACTGGGAAACCCGCCTCAACCGCTTCATTGCCGCGACCGACCGGGAAATTTTGCAGGATGCTGGCAAAGTCACTGCCGAAATCGCCCAAGCCCATGCCGAAAGTGAGTTTGAGAAATACCGTATCGTGCAGGATCGGCTGTTCGAGTCGGACTTCGACCGAGCGATCAAGGAGCTGCCGGAGACAGGGGACAAACCATGAGCCTCAACGAATCCACTGTCGAAGGCGCAGCGCTCGAATGGTTCGGTGAGCTGGGCTATGCCATCGGCCACGGGCCGCTTCTCGCGCCCGGCGAGCCGGCGGCGGAGCGGGAGTCGTTTGGCGACGTGGTGCTGGTGGGGCGCTTGCGCGAAGCGATCCGGCGGCTGAACCCGGCCATTCCCGAGGAGGCGCAGGAGGAGGCTGTGCGCAAGGTACTGCGGGTGGGGACGCCTTCGCTGACGCAGACCAACCGCGCCTTTCACCGGATGCTGCGCGATGGGGTGCCGGTGGAATACCCGCGCAGGGACGGCAGCATCGCCGGGGACCATGTGCGGCTGGTGGATTTCGGCGATGTGCGGGCGAACGACTGGCTGGCGGTGAACCAGTTCACGGTGATCGAAACGTCGGGTGGGGCGCAGCACAACCGGCGGCCGGACATCGTGGTTTTCGTGAACGGGCTGCCGCTGGGCTTGATCGAGCTGAAGAATGCGGCGGATGAGGACGCGACGATCTGGAGCGCCTACGCCCAGCTTCAAACCTACAAGGCGGAGATTGCCTCGCTGCTGCATTACAACGCGGCGCTGGTAGTGAGCGACGGCTTGCAGGCGCGCATGGGTTCCGTGACGGCGAACCAGGAGTGGTTCAAGGTCTGGCGCACGATTGATGGCGAGGGCGATGCGCCGAAGACGGCGCTGGAGCTGGAGGTGCTGGTGCGCGGCGTGTTCGAGCGGCAGCGCTTCCTCGACCTGCTCCAACATTTCATCGTTTTCGAGGAAGACCCGGACTCGGGCGCGCTGCACAAGATTATCGCGGGCTACCATCAGTTCCACGCAGTGAATGCGGCGGTGGAGGAAACGGTGCGCGCCAGTGGCATGACTGCGGGCATGGTTGAGGCCAACACGGCGAAGCAGGATGTGGGCACCTACTGGGCGGGCCGCATGCACGGCGGCAAGCCGGGCGACCGGCGCGCGGGCGTGGTCTGGCACACGCAGGGCAGCGGCAAGAGCTTCTCCATGCTTTTCTACGCTGCACGCGTGGTGCGGCACGCTGCGATGCAAAACCCGACGCTGGTGGTGCTGACCGACCGTAACGATCTCGACGACCAGCTCTTCGGCCAGTTCCAGCGCTGCCACGACATCCTCGGCCAGATGCCGGTGCAGGCGGGCGGGCGCGAGCATTTACGCGAACTGCTGAACCGGGCGAGCGGCGGCGTGGTGTTCACGACGATCCACAAGTTCATGCCGGAAAAGGGTGAGGCGATGCCCGAACTGAGCGCGCGGCAGAACATCGTGGTCATTGCGGATGAAGCGCACCGCAGCCAGTATGGGTTTGGCGGCAAGGTGAATGAGAAGACCGGCGAGATGTCCTACGGCTTCGCCAGCAACCTGCGCGATGCCCTGCCGAATGCGTCGTTCATCGGCTTTACCGGCACGCCGATCGAGAAGACCGACGCGAACACGCGGGCGGTCTTCGGCGATTACATTTCCATCTACGACATCCAGCGTGCCGTCGCCGACAAGGCCACCGTGCCGATCTATTACGAGAGCCGCATTTCCAAGCTGAGCCTGAACGCCGCGGAGCTGCCGAAGCTCGACGCGGAGTTTGAGGAAATCACCGAAGGCGAAGAGCTGACGAAGAAGGAAAATCTCAAAACCAAATGGGCCGCGCTGGAGGCGCTGGTGGGCGACCCGAAGCGCATCGCGCTCATTGCGGCAGATTTAGTGATGCACTTCGAGAAGCGCGTCGAGGCGATGGACGGCAAGGCGATGATTGTTTGCATGAGCCGCCGCATCGCCGTGGACCTCTACAACGCGCTCATCAAGCTGCGTCCAGACTGGGCCAGCGCCGAAGACGACGCAGATGGAAATAGCGAAGCCGAGAAGGGCAAGGCCTGCGTGGTGAAGGTGGTGATGACCGGCAGTGCCGATGACGGTCCCGATTGGCAGCCGCACATTCGCAGCAAGGACAAGCGCCGCAAGCTGGCGAATCGCTTCAAGGATAGCCGTGACCCCTTCCGCATCGTGATCGTGCGCGATATGTGGCTGACCGGCTTCGACGCGCCCTGCCTGCACACGATGTATGCGGACAAGCCGATGCAGGGCCACGGACTGATGCAGGCCATCGCGCGCGTGAACCGTGTCTTCCGCGACAAGCCCGGCGGGCTGGTGGTGGATTACCTGGGGCTGGCCGATCAACTCAAGAAGGCGCTGGTGACTTACACCGAGAGCGGCGGCCAGGGTGATCCGACTTTCGACACCGCGCAGGCCATCGCCGTGATGCTGGAGAAACACGACATCGCCTGCGACATGATGCATGGCTTCAACCGTGACAAGTGGATCACCGGTAAACCCACAGAACGCCTCGCCCTCATCCCCGCCGGACAGGAGCACATCCTCGAACAGGACGACGGCAAAAAGCGTTGGGTGCAGGTAGTGACGGAACTCTCCCGCGCCTTCGCCCTCTGCGCCGCGAGCGATGAAGCCACCGAGATTCGCGACGACGTGAGTTTCTTTCAGGCGATCCAGGCCGCGCTCAACAAGCAGAGCAGCAACAACCGGAAGACGCCGGAGCAGGTCGACGCCGCCATCCGCCAGCTCGTTTCCAAAGCCATCACCACCGAGGGCCAGGTGATCGACGTTTTCACCGCCGCTGGCTTGCCCAAGCCGGACATTTCGATCCTCTCTGACCAGTTCCTCGCCGAAGTGCGCGGCCTGAAGCACAAGAACGTCGCCGCCGAGTTGCTGGAGAAACTACTCAAGGACGAACTCAAGGTCAGATCCAAGCGCAACCTTGTGCAGAGCCAGGTCTTTTCCGAGAAGCTCAAGAAGACCCTCAACGCGTACCACAACCGCGCCATCTCCACGATGCAGGTGATCGAAGAGCTGATTCAACTCGCCAAGGAACTCGACGCCGCCACCAAGCGCGGCGAAGCACTTGGCCTGACGGATGACGAGGTGGCCTTTTACGACGCGCTTGCCGCCAACCAGAACGCCGTCATCGCCATGGGCGACGACAAACTCAAGGTCATCGCCGCCGAACTCATCACCCAAGTGAAGAAGAGTGTGACGATAGACTGGACACTGCGCGAAAGCGCGCGGGCAAAGATTCGCGTGATGGTGAAGCGCATCCTGAACAAGTATGGTTATCCGCCGGACTTGCAGGAGGAGGCTGTTAAAACAGTGATCGCGCAGGCAGAGTTGCTGTCAGCGGGTTGGACAGAAGGATAGGCGTCGTCTTGCTGGTTGGATGGCGGCTCTAGTCAATGACCTGCCAACCATGCCAGCTCAGCCGCTGGCAGCTTGCTAAGGTATACCGGCCGTCCAGGAACGCATGTTCCTGGTTCACTCAGTGACCGCAGTCGGCCGGTTTCTGCCCTCGTGACGCTTATGAACTCTGTTCGCAAGCATTTTTAAAGTCGCTGGATAGATATTGTCTGGCCCGCTGGAAAATGGTCATTTAATAGGCAAGCGTTCAATTCTGCCGTAAGGTATTTACTGGGATATCCCTGCAACTTAAGGCGCGCTTAAGAATCAATCGTCAGGATTCACTCATTACTGTGTGTGATTGGCAGTATTGAGCCACACCCTGTAATCTGAAAACGTTACGCCAACCGGACTTGCCTGCCCTGATTGTGTCAAACCGAATGCCCCGTTATTTGATGCTCTGGATCGTTATCGTCTTGCAGACGATGACGCCGTTCATCCATGCCCATGCGGGTTCGGTTCAAATCAGTCACGCCAGTCTGAACCATGCCCATGCCCATGCCCATGCGGGGGCGCATGTCGAGTCGGCATACCATCCGCTTGCGGCAAGCGAGCACGGCGCTGAAATCGAAGTGGCCCATGGCATGCCAATTCGTTCTGATGCGCATGGCGCATCCGCCGATGTGCCTTCGATCTCGCCCGTCACGCTGCTGCGCATTGATACATCCTCACCGGGTAGGGGGTTGCCGGCGCCGCCGCCGTTGTATCTTGTCCCGTCTGACCACTCGCTTCCCCTCGCCTTAGCCCCCCCTGCCGTCTGATTGTCCATTGCAGCGCGTTGCTCTTGCACGCGTTTGCCTGCTGTTTCATCGCTTTTGGAGAGTTAGCATGGTTTCTGGTTTTATTGCCTCACGTATTGTTGTCCTGGCGCTGGTCTGCGCTGTCCCCGCTGCTGCGGCTGACGTCATTCCCTTAACTGCCGCGCAGAAGAAAAACCTGGGTGTGGCGACCGTCGCTGCGGGCACACAAAGCGTCAGTCTGGCGCTGACGTATCCGGCGCGGGTGACTTTGCCACCGGCCAGTGTGCGCGTTGCTGCGGCTGCGGGCGATGCGCTGGTTACCCGGATTCATGTTCAGGCGGGCGATACGGTCAAGCGGGGCGCTGCGCTGGTTACGCTGTCGATGCCGGGTTTGGCCGACGCGCAGAATGAATTAACGCAGGCGCGCCTGAAATCAAAACTGGCCGCGGGGATTGCGGCACGCGATAAAAAACTCTTTGCCGAAGGCCTGATTGCCGAATCGCGCGTGCGGGCCTCGCAGTCCGAGGCGCAGTCGGCGCGTGCCAGCCTGTCGGCGGCACAAACCGCGCTCTCCATGATGGGAGGCGGCCGTGTGTCCGGAAGCTCGATCACCTTGACTGCGCCGATCGCTGGCGTGGTGATTGAAAGTGACGCCGAACCCGGCCAGCGGGTGGACGCCGGGATGACCTTGGTTAAGGTGGCGGACCTGTCGAAGCTGACGCTGGAAATTCCGCTCAGCACCACCCAGGCGCAGCAGGTCATTGTGGGACAGACGGTCAAGGTCTCGGGCAGTTCGGCCAGCGGTCGCGTCAGCGCTTTGCTGCCGCAACTGAATGCGTCGCAAAGTGTGTTGGCACGCGCCAGCCTGGTGGACCCGCAACAATTGCTGCGTCCTGGCCAGTCGGTTCAGATCGCGCTGACCGGTGCGCAGTCGGCCGAGAATCTGGTCGTTCCCGCTGCTGCGCTGGTGTGGAAAGTGAACATGCCCTACGTGTTTGTCGAAACCCCGCAGGGTTTTTCGCCCATCCAGGTACAGGTGATTCGCCGCAACGCCAGTCAGGCCGAGGTCACGGGCCTGACTGCGGGCAACCGGGTTGCCGTAAAGGGTGTGGCGGCGCTTAAAGCGCAGTGGTTGGGGGAATAACATGTTGAATACCCTGATCGAATTCGCGCTGGCCCGGCGCTGGCTCGTGCTCGTGCTGGCGCTCGTGCTGGCGGGGCTGGGGGTTCGCGCCTACCAGCAAATCCCGATCGACGCATTCCCCGATGTATCGACCACACAGGTCAAGCTGATCCTGAAAGCGCCGGGGATGACGCCGCAAGAGGTGGAGGCGCGCATCACACAGCCGGTTGAAACCGAACTGCTGGGCATCCCGGACCAGACCATTCTTCGCAGTTTGTCGAAGAATGCATTGGTGGATATCACCGTCGACTTTAAAGAAGGCACCGACATCTATTGGGCGCGGCAGCAGGTGGCCGAACGCTTTGCCAATGTCAAAGGCGACCTGCCCGACAACGTGTCGGGCGGACTGGCACCGATTTCGACGCCGCTGTCCGAACTCTTCATGTTCACCATCGAAGGGCCTTTGTCGCTGGCAGAAAAACGCATCCTGCTCGACTGGACCATTCGGCCACAGTTGCGTGCGATTCCCGGCGTGGCGGATGTCAATTCGCTCGGTGGCCGCGTTGCCACGTTTGATGTGAGTCCCGATCCGGCTGCGCTGGGCTCACGTGGCGTAACTTTGGACGAGTTGCGCACGGCGCTGGAAACCAATACCCGCAACGACGGCGCCGGACGCGTCAACGAAGGCGAGGAGACCTGGGTGGTGCGCGTCAATGGCGGCATCGCCGCGCTGGACGATTTGCGCCACATTGGCATCAAGTCGGTTGCGGGTGTGGTCGTCACTGTCGGCGATGTTGCGCGCGTTGAAATGGGCGAGCTGGCGCGCTACGGCGCGGTGACGCAGGACGGCAAAGGTGAGGCGGTAGAAGGCCTGGTCATCGGACTGAAAGGCGTTAACGCGGGCGAGCTGATCAAGAACGTCAAGATCAAACTGGCCGACATTCAGAAAACCCTACCTAAAGGCGTGACGGTCTCTACGTTTTACGACCGCGCGCAACTGGTGGATCGAGCTGTCGGAACGGTGAGCACAGCGCTGCTCGAAGCTGCCGTACTGGTGGTGATCCTGCTGATCCTGTTCCTCGGCAATCTGCGTGCCGCGATTGTGGTGGCATTGATCTTGCCGCTGTCGGTGCTGGCGACGTTTGTGTTGATGCGGCAGTTCGGCTTGTCGGCCAATTTAATGAGTCTGGGCGGCCTGGCGATCGCGATTGGATTGTTGGTTGATGCCGCTGTGGTGGTGGTGGAAAACGTCGTCGCGCATCTGGCGCACGATCCGGAAAACACCGAAGAGACGCCGTTGCAACGCGTGCTGTGGGCAACGCAGGAGGTCGCCAGCCCGGTGACCGCAGGTATCGCCATTATCGCCATTGTGTTTCTGCCGTTGCTGACGCTGGAAGGGCTGGAAGGCAAGTTGTTCACGCCGGTTGCGCTGACCATTGTTTTTGCGCTGGCGGCATCATTGTTGCTGGCGTTCACCGTGATTCCGGTGCTGGCCTCGATGTTCCTGAAGCAGGGTTCGCATACCGATCCATGGTTGCTGCGCAAGGCTCAGAATCTCTACACGCCCTTGCTAGATCGCGCATTGGTGCGTCCGAAAGTTGTGTACATCACCGCAGGCATCCTGATGCTGGCAGCGGTTGGCGTGTATCCCCTGATCGGCAAAACCTTCATGCCGACGATGGACGAAGGCGACATCCTGGTGCAACTGGAAAAGCTGCCCTCGATCAGCTTGGAAGAATCGGTGGCACAGGATTTACGGGTGCAGGCAGCATTGCTGAAACACGTACCGGAAATCCGCCGCATCGTCGGTCGCGCAGGTGCCGACGAGTTGGGGCTCGACCCAATGAGCCTCAACGACACCGATACGTTTCTGGTATTGAAGCCGCATTCCGAGTGGCGTCGTCAGGACAAGGCATGGTTGACCGACGAAATCCGTAAAATTCTTGATGGTTTTCCTGGCATCGCCTACAACTTCACACAGCCGATCGACATGCGGGTAGGGGAAATGCTGACTGGTTCGCGAGGGGATGTGGCGATCAAGATTTTTGGTCCCAGCCTCGACACGCTCAACCAATTGGCCGGCGAGATTTTCAAGGTGGTCGAAAAAATCCCGGGGGCATCCGACGTCTACACCCAGCAGAACGATGGCGTGCAATATCTGCAGGCAGAAATCGACCGCGATGCGGCGGGACGCTTTGGGGTGAGTGCGGACGAAATCGCCGAGCTGCTGAGAATACAGCTTGAAGGCGAGGTCATTGGCATGATCCAGCAGGACGGGCGACGGATTCCGCTGCAATTGCGTGGGCCTCAAGGCATGCGCGAGTCTCCCGGCGCGTTGCAGGCGATTCGCCTGACGCTGGCTGATGGTCGTGAAATCAGCCTCGATCAGGTAGCCACGCTCAAGCGCACTACCGGCCCGGTGGCAGTGAAGCGTGAGAATGCCGCGCGCTTTACCGTGGTGCAAAGCAACGTCGCTGGACGTGATTTGGTGAGTTTCGTCGAAGCGGCAAAAGCCGCGGTAGCGACGCAGGTCAAATTGCCAACCGGATACAGCATCGCGTGGGGCGGGCAATTCGAAAACCAGCAGCGTGCCGCACAACGACTGTTGATTGTGGTGCCTGTCGCGTTGTTGCTGATCGGCTTCTTGCTCTATGTCACATTTGGTGATGTACGCCAGGCGGTGCTGGTGATGATGAACGTGCCGCTGGCGCTGATCGGTGGCATCTTTGCGCTGGCGGCGTCGGGCGAGTATCTGTCAGTGCCTGCCTCGGTGGGTTTCATCGCGTTATTGGGCATCGCGGTGCTGAACGGCGTGGTGTTGGTCAGCCATTTCAACCAGCTGCGCGCGCAGGGCTTGAAGGGGGATGCCGTGGTTCGTGATGGCGCCTTGCGCCGCCTGCGCCCGGTGCTGATGACCGCCAGCATTGCCGCCTTCGGCCTGGTGCCGTTGCTGTTTGCGACCGGGCCTGGCTCTGAAATCCAGAAGCCGCTCGCCATCGTCGTCATCGGGGGGCTGGTCAGCGCCACCTTGCTGACGTTGGTGATGTTGCCGCTTCTCTATCGCCAATTCATTCTGAAAGGAGCACGCGCATGAATGCCGTGCATACAGTGAGCCTTGCGCTCGCATTGACGTTTTCCCTGTCTGCGCACGGAGCGTATTTGCCTGATCCCGTTGCCGCCGAGGCCGCGTTGTGGGCATCCCCCACGGTGACGCAAGCCCGCGGCGACTTTGCTGCACAAACCCTGCGCGGTGAAGGCTTGCAGCGCGGGCGCGAAGAATGGACGGTCGGTGGTGATCTCGCGCAGCGCCGGATCCAGTCTGCGTCACGCGATAATCAGGCCGAATGGGGATTGATGGTGTCGCGTCCGGTACGGCTGCCGGCGCGTGCGGCTGCCGATCGCGCGCTGGCCGGCGCGCTCAATGCGCATGCCGAAGCCAATCTCGGTGAAGCCCTGCACGAAAGTGGACGCCAATTGCTCGACCTGTGGTTTGGCTGGCTGAATGCGTACAGTCAGTCGCACCTATGGCAGTCGCAACATGCGCTGGCTGAGCAGCAGCTCGGCAACGTGAATGCGCGGATCCGACTCGGCGAGGCACCCCGCTCCGAGCGTGTCAACGCGGAAGCCGCACTGGCGCAGGTGCGACTGCAGCAGCAGCAGGCCGCTTCGCGTGAGCAGCAGGCACGCAACCGATTGCGTGCCGTCTTTCCTGAATTGCCCGTGGTGGCAGACACGAATTTCCCTAGACCCGAACAGCCGACCGGTAACGCTGACGAGTACGTCAATGCCGTCTTCGAGCACAACCATGAACTCGTTCGTGCGCGCCGTCAGGCTGAGGTGTTGCAGGCCGAGGCGAGACAATTGGCAAAACGACACAGTGTTGATCCCCACATCGGTGTTTTTTACAAGAACGAAGGCGGCGGCAACGAGCATTTGCTGGGGGTAAATGTGGGTCTGACGCTACCGGGTGCGGCGCGGCGCACCGATCAGCAGGCCGCTGAGCAACTGAGTACCGTTGCGCAACTGGCCGTCGTCCGCCTGGAGCAGCGCTTGCGGGTGGAGGCGCGTGCGGATTTTGAAGCGGCCATCGCGCAGACCGCAAACTGGCAACAGGCCGAGCGTGCTGCCCAGGCGCAGACAGAATCCGCCCGCCTGGCTGCCCTCGCCTATAGCTTGGGGGAAGGCAGTCTGGATCAGGTGCTGATCAATCGCCGGCTGGCGCTGGAAAGCCAGTTGATGGCGCAGCAGGCGCAACTGGATGCACTCTCTGCGCACGCCCGGCTGAAGCTGGATTCACATCAGTTGTGGCCGCTGGATGTCGATGCGGATAGCGCGCATGCGCATCCGTGAAGCCGAAAAAACCCAGGATGCAACAAGCGACATTGCAGGTTACATGGGCGTCGCCTCGACGCTCACTTTATTTTGGATCGGGAACATGACAGAAAATTTCACATTGATCTCCACGCTGCAACGGATCGAGGCCGCTTTGCGCACTCGCGGGTTTGCATTCTTCACACTCGCTCTGCTTTCGCTCCTCGCAACGAGTGTGTTTGCGCACGGTGTTGCCGAGGATGACAAGCTGTTTATCGAGCAGGCCAGCGGCATGCAGCTGATCCCGTTCATGTATCTGGGCGCCAAGCACATGGTCACGGGGTATGACCACCTGCTGTTCTTGTTCGGCGTGGTTTTCTTTCTGTATCGCATGCGCGAGGTCGGGATCTACGTCACGCTATTCGCAGTGGGTCATAGCGCAACACTGCTGTACGGCGTGCTCAGTGGAACGCACGTCAACCCCTACATCGTCGACGCCATCATCGGCCTCTCGGTCGTGTACAAGGCGCTCGACAACATGGGCGCATTCAAGCGGGTGCTGGGCTTTCAACCCAACACCAAGGCCGCGGTGCTGATCTTTGGCTTCTTCCACGGATTTGGTCTCGCCACCAAACTGCAGGAATTCACGCTATCGCAGGATGGACTGGTGCCCAACATCCTCGCCTTCAATGTCGGGGTCGAACTTGGGCAGTTGCTCGCGCTTGCCGCCATTCTCATCGCCATGGGTTTCTGGCGGCGGTCCGGTGCATTTTGGCATCAGGCGTTTGCAACCAATGCCGTGTTGATGGCCGCGGGATTCATCCTGATGGGCCATCAAATAACCCGCTATTTCACACTTTGAATTAAAGGATCCAGATATGACCACCCACAATACCCACCCGCTGCCGAGCCTGCCCCAATTGTTCAAGGCGACGGGCATCGCACTCGCCGCCGCCGCTGCAATCCTGATTACCCTCGTGCTGCCCGCCGAGCATGGCATCGACCCAACCGGGATTGGAAAAGCGCTGGGGCTGACTACGCTGAGCGCCCCCAGTGGCGAGGCAGCATCGGCACTGATCCCGGACACTTCTGCTGTGGTGCAGCCCGGCAGTGAGGCTGCAGCTGCACCGGCGGCACAAGCCGCTGCGCCGATTGTGACTGCTAGCGAAGTCCCTTTCCGCAGTGACGAAATGATACTGACCCTGCAACCCGGCGAAGGCGATGAAATCAAGGCCACCATGCGACAAGGCGAGCAGTTCGTCTTTACCTGGAAAGCCGAAGGCGGAAAGGTCAATTTCGACATGCACGGCGAGCGCGTGAATGCCGGGTCAGATTTCGCCAGCTACTGGAAAGACCAGCAGCAATCCAGTGCGCAAGGCACATTTGTCGCACCGTTTGACGGTACGCATGGTTGGTTTTGGCGTAACCGTGGGGATAAACCGGTTCGGATCAAACTCAAAGTGAGTGGCTTTTACGCGGCACTGCAGCAGGCAAAGTGAGCAAAACCATGCAGCGCGGTTTCATTCGGGAAGGCCGAGGCCAACGCGTTCCCGGTTGTCGCAATGGAATGGTTGACGCTTCGCGCCGGCCAGCGAAAAGGAAGTCATTAGGGTGAGTCTTGCCAGCCTGTTCGCGAGCCCGCTCGCCCGCAATCGCGACTTCAGGCTGCTGTTTTCCGCCCAGGTCATCTCGCTCATCGGCAGCGGGGTGACCACCGTGGGGCTGGCGCTGTTCGCGCATCAGTTGGTCGGCGGCGGCTCGGCGGCCGTTGTGATCGGCAACGCGCTGATGCTGCGGATTCTCGCCTTCCTGGTGTTTTCCCAGCCGGCCGGAATTCTTGCGGATCGTGTCAACCGCAAGCGCATGCTGATCCTCGCCGATATCGTGCGATTCGGGCTTCTAGCCTTGTTTCCGTTTATCGAGAGTGTGTGGCAGGTTTACGTGATGATCTTTCTGATCAACGCAGCCACCGCTTTTTTTTCGCCGATCTACGATGCGACCATTCCCGAAGTGGCCGGCAGCGCGCACTACGTGAAGGCCCTGTCGTTGTCGCGCGTGGCGGTGGACATGGAGGCTATGCTGGCGCCTATGCTTGCCGGGCTTCTTGTCGCGCTGCTGGGCCTGCAGTGGCTATTCTGGTTTGATGCGGCGAGTTATCTGGTTTCGGCTGGCCTGGTCGCGGCCAGTTCCCTACGACATATTCCGAAACCGCCCAAACAGTTTTCGCCGGGCGTGGTGCTGCACGAGCTGACCTACGGAGCAAAAATATTGTTACGCGAGGCGTCGCTGCGGCGCGCGCTGATATTCAGCTTTGTCGAAGCGATCGCCGGGGCTGCGGCGATCGTCGCGACCGTCGTGTACGTGAAGGAAGTTCTCGCCCTGAGCGAGACGGCGTTTGTGGTGGTGATGGCGGCACTGGGGGTGGGCTCGACAGTCGCCGCACTCGTGTTGGGGCGAGCAACCGGCCGCTATGAATCCGGCGCCGACAGTCGCGTTGCCCTTCATGGCCTGCGTCATCGGTGGACCGAGCGCGCCTTGCTGGTTGGGGGGCTCGTGCTCGGTGTGCTGCTGTTGCCGGGGGTGTTGCAGCCGCCGTTGTGGATTTTTGCCTTGCTCTGGTTCTTGAACGGTGCCGGGCAGGCCCTGATCGCGATCCCCTCCTCGACGCTGCTCGCTGAGCACACCCACGAAGCCGATCGCGGACGAGCCTATGCCGCTTATTTCGCGCTCACCCACGCCTTTTGGTTGATCACTTATCCGGCGATCGGGTATGGCACCAGCAGCCTGGGGGCGCCGCTCACCTTTACCCTGGCTGGCGTGGTTTGTCTGATGATCACGCTGGGGGTATTCCTTACGCGAAAATCCTCGCCGGACCACGAGCATGACACACGGAGCGGATGAGTGTGTGGGCGCTCGCGAGCAGGAACCTGTGACCAGCTCAGTTACGCCTTGCAAAATAATCCGGCTGAAACTGGATACTCATCAGTTCTGGATGCTGGATGTGGATGCGTGCCCACGCGCAACTTGAAACAGGAATCAGGGATTGACAGGAACGGCCGCCGGGGCATGCGCCGAGCGTGTCATCTGCCGGGCTTCTTCCTGCATCTCAATAATCTGCTCAGGCTTTAACTGCCACACCAGGCCGTCACGCGCCTTGGCAGCGGCGTCCACGCCTTGCGCTGCTGCCAGGTTGAACCACATATAGGCGCGCGCCTTGTTGATGGCAGTGCCGGTGCCGTAGCGATAAAGCTCGCCCAGGCTGTACTGGGCCTTGGCATAGCCGCGCTTTGCCGGCTTTTCGATCCATTTGAACGCGGCGTTGTAGTCCTGCACCACGCCGCGGCCCTTCAACAACATCAGGCCGTAGTGATATTCCGCTTCGAGCAAACCTTGCTTGGCCGCCAGCGCAAACCACTTGGCCGCTTCCTTGTCGTTCTGGATGACGCCGTCGCCTTCGACATAGCGTAAGCCCAGTTGCAACTGGGCTTTGGCATCGCCCTGTGCCGCACGGGCGTGGGGTAGCTTGTTGGGTGCCTGGCTGGCCGACATGTTGGGACTGTCCTCCAACGCGAGCCAGAGGGTGATACCGACCAACGCGCCTACGGCAGTCAATAGCAATAAAGGTTTGTAGGGATTGGTCGTCCAGAAACGCTGGCGGCATGTGCGGCAGCGCCGCGGCGTGCTGAACAGCATGTGCCGTATGCCGTCATGGGCGTGCAATTCAGCGCTGCGGATTTGATTGCTACCGCAATGTGGGCAGACAAGCGACATGAAGTCTTAGCGAGATTGCGCCGCCATGAAATCGACCGCAGCCTTGACGTCAGCATCCGCCAGCGACGGATTCCCGCCTTTGGCCGGCATTGCGCCCTTGCCGCGTAATGAGGAAGCATAAAGCGCATCCATGCCTTGCGCCAGCCGTGCTGACCAGGTAGTGGCATCGCCTAGTTTAGGTGCGCCAGCGATCCCTTTGTCGTGACACACAGCGCATGACTGGCGATAAATTTGCTGGCCGTGCGCCAAGTCCGGCTTGGGTGCAACAGGCGTGGCCTCAGCAGCAATGGTGGCCGGGCTGACGGGTGTAGCTTGTACAGGTTTGGCCGCGATGGGCTGCGTGGACTTGGCGGGTGCAGTGGGCGCCACCACCGAGGGTTGGGTGGGAGGCGTTACCACCTCGGCGGCTACAGGCTCGCTAATCTGGGCCGGAACAGGTTCAACCTGGCTGGAGTCCATCGGAGCCTGTTCGGCTTGTTGTGGGACTTCCAGGATGGAGGGAGAGACAGCAGCCTCTTCGGATTTACCACAACCTAATAGCGAGGCCGTTGCAAGCGTGACCCAAAAAATGCTGCCCTTCATCCTATGTCTCCCTTTATTTGAATAAAGCTGCCTGAGCAAAACCGCTGGCTTACAGTTTGCCACCCGCTTCGGTAAACAAGTAAGCGACCGCATTCGCCAGGTCGGCGTCAGGCAAGTCGGCATTGCCACCTTTTGCCGGCATGCCTCGTATCCCATTGAGGGCATTGTCATACAGGCCGGCGTAGCCCTGTCCCAGGCGAGCGGACCATGCGGCTTTGTCGCCCGGTTTGGGGGCGCCGGCAACGCCGGTTGCGTGACAGGCCGCGCAATTGGCGTCGTAGACGGCTTTGCCCTTGGCCGGGTCCGGTTTGGCCGAAGCGGTTGCACCTGCTGCTGCCGCTGGGGCTGCTGCTTCAGGTGCCTTGAAGCTGGCGCCTGCAGCGTTGGCCATGTACGCCACTGCGCGTGCCACTTCGGTGTCGGACAGATCACCATCGCCACCGCGTGCGGGCATCTGGCGAATGCCTTCGATGGCATGCTTGATCAAGGTGTCGTAGCCCTGGCCGAGTCGACCCGCCCAGTCACCCTTGTTTTCGAACTTGGGTGCGCCCAGCGCGCCGGGGGTGTGGCACGAGAAACATACCGCGTCATAGACTTCCTGGCCGGATTTTTCGACCTTGGGGGTATTGGCGTCGAGCGCTGCCAGCTGGGCAACCGGCTTGATGCGCGCGAGCATCGCTTTCTGTGCGGCGTCGCTGGTGGTGTCGGGTTTGTGTTCCTGTTGAATGCCAAGCACCAGTTGTACGATCAGGAAAATTGCCAACAGGGGCGCGAACAGCCCGGCGACAACAGAAATAATGACTTCTTGCGGAGTGGCTTGAGTCATCTTGGCGTTCGAGTCGGCCATGTAATTATCCTTGGGGGGGAGGCATCAAAACCACGGATTATAAGGAAAGCCGGCCCGTCAGGAAAGGGTCATGCATGCTTCTGTGGATAGACTCGATCTGCCAAACCCGCTATGCTTCGCGGCTCATAGCGCCCGTAGCTCAGCTGGATAGAGTACTGCCCTCCGAAGGCAGGGGTCGCGCGTTCGAATCGCGCCGGACGCACCAAATTCAGATCAAATCGGTTTCAGTCCCTTGTTCCGCCGGGGTTTATTCTTCGCGTTGCGGGTTTAAACTTGGGGCAGCGTTCATTTTGAGTGTTTCAGCCATGGCTATTCCTACCCCTACCGACATCAAGCTTCACCAGGCTTCGCACAAGCTGGAAATCGCGTTCAATGACGGGACACATTTCGAGATCCCATTCGAATTTCTGCGCGTGTATTCCCCTTCTGCCGAAGTGCGCGGCCACGGCCCCGGGCAGGAAGTGCTGCAGGTCGGCAAGCGCGAAATTCTGATCAATGCCGCCGAACCGGTTGGTTTGTATGGCATCAATTTCACTTTTTCGGACGGCCATGACACCGGGATTTATTCCTGGGAATACCTCCACGACATCGGTGTAAATCAAACCGCGATGTGGGATGAATACCTCAAGCGCATGGAAGCTGCGGGCGCTTCGCGTGAGCCCGGCATTTCGAAAATGTTCGAGCAGCGTCCGAAGGGTAAATAAAAGGATTCTGATGACAGCTTGCACCGTCAGCACCTGCGCGCCCTCCGGGGCGCGCGTTGTTTTGGTCAGTCCTTACGAGTTGGGGCGACAGCCCTTCAACCTGGCGCAGCCTGCAGCCTGGTTTGCGCGCGCCGAGATCCCGGTGGCCTGTCTCGATCTGTCGCAACAAAAACTCGATCCCGCTGTGTTCAAGGACGCCGAATACGTCGCGATTTATCTGGGCATGCACACCGCCACGCGGATCGCCGCCGCCGCCCTGCCGAAAATTCGTGAACTGGCGCCGCGCGCGCGCATTGCTGCGTTTGGCTTGTATGCGCCGATGAACGCGGCCTGGTTGCGCGAGCTGGGCGTGGAAGCCGTGTTCGGTGGCGAATCCGAACCCGATCTGCTGGCCTGGGTGCAAACCGGTGTGTCGCCAGCCGACACCGTAGTGCGGCGCGACAAGATCGAATTCTTGCTGCCCGATCGCCACGGCCTGCCCGAACTGCAGCGCTATGCCAAACTGATTCTGGCCGACGGCACGCAGAAAATTACCGGCTTTGCCGAAGCCACGCGCGGCTGCAAACATCTGTGCCGCCATTGCCCGGTAGTGCCGGTGTACGAAGGAAAATTCCGCACGGTGCCGGTGGACATCGTGCTGGCCGATATCGCGCAGCAGGTCAAAGTCGGTGCGCAGCACATCAGCTTTGGCGATCCCGATTTTCTCAATGGCCCGACCCATGCGATGAAAGTGGCCGAGGCACTGCATGCGCGTTTTCCCGACCTGAGTTGGGATGCGACAATCAAGATCGAGCATCTGCTGAATCACGCCGAACTGCTGCCGCGTCTAAAGGCGTGTGGTCTGCTGTTCATCGTCGCCGCAGTCGAATCAATTGACGACGCGATTCTCGACCGGCTGGACAAAGGCCATACCCAGGCCGGGTTTGAAGAAGCGCTGGCGTTGGTGCGTGAGCTCGATATTGCGCTTGCCCCCACCTTCGTGCCATTCACACCGTGGACCACGCTGGAAGGCTATCGTGATTTGTTGGCGGCCCTGCTCAGGTTGAATCTGGTCGAGGCGGTGCCGCCGATTCAATTGGCAATTCGTTTGCTGGTGCCGCAAGGTTCCTATCTGTTGCACCTGCCGGATTTTGCCGCGCAGGTCGGCGCTTTCGATGACGCCATGCTGGGTTATCCCTGGCAGGCCGATGATGTGCGCGCCGACACCTTGCAGGCCGAGATCATGGCGTGGGTGATGGCGGCAGAAAAAGCCGAGCTGTCGCGCGCCGACGTGTTTGCCGGCATCTGGAATCGCACCCACGCCGCATTGGGTGAAACGGCCCCGGCGCTCGATCCCGCGCAATTCGGTGTGGTGATACCGCATCATTCCGAACCCTGGTATTGCTGCGCCGAACCCACTGAAACCCAACTCGCCAGCTTCTAGTTCATCATGCCCCGTCTCCTGTTGCTGCTTCCTGCCGCAGGCTATGCCAATCAGGATTTCATCGAGGCCGCTTCCCGGCTTGATGTCGAGCTGGTGACCTGCGCGGATTATTGCCATCGGCTTGCGCCCGGCTGGGGCTTGCCCCCCTTGATGAGCGTACCGTTCGACCAGCCCGACGCGGCGTTGCCACAGGTGTTACGGGCGTTGAGACAGCAGGTTGATGCGGTGCTGGCGGCAGACGATCATGGCGTGGCGCTGGCCGCGCAACTGCGGATTGCGTTGAAGCTGGCGGGCAATCCGCCCGAGGCAGTGGCGCGGCTCACCGACAAACTCCATTTCCGCCAGGTGCAACAGACTGCGGGCCTGCTGCATCCCTCATTTGTCGCGATCCAGGATCAGGACGCCCAGGCCGCTGAAGCGCTGGGATTTCCGCTGGTGGTCAAAGCACGCCGACTGAACGCCAGCCGCGGCGTCATCCGGGTCGACGACGCGGTGCAACTGTCACGCGCGATCCAGCAGGTGCAGCGCATTCAGTCACGCGTTCAACGCGGTGCCGATGCCTTGGGCCTGCTGGTCGAGTCGTTTATCCCGGGCATCGAGGTTGCGCTGGACGGGGTGCTCAGCCACGGTGAATTGCAGGTGCTGGCCGTATTCGACAAGCCCGATCCGCTCAACGGCCCCTACTTCGAAGAAACGCTGTACATCACGCCGTCACGCCTGCCGGACGCAACACAAATCGAGCTTGCCGCTGCGGTGCAACGTGCTTGCGCAGCCGCCGGGGTCAGCGAGGGGGTGATCCATGCCGAGGCGCGCATCAACGACGCCGGCGTGTGGCTGCTCGAAATTGCGCCGCGTGGGATAGGCGGCCTGTGTGGCCGCATGCTCTTGGCCACGCTCGGCATGGGGTCGGCTGAAATCGTGTTGCGCCACGCCGTGGGCATGCCGCTGCCGACACAGACAAATACAGATGCAGCCGGCGTGATGATGATCCCGATTCCCATAAAGGGGATTTTGCGGGGCGTGGATGGCGTGTCCGCTGCACTGGAAGTGCCGCACATCACCGGCATTGAGATTACCGCTCAGCCCGGCCAGTTGATGGCGCCGCCACCCGAAGGCGCGGCTTACCTGGGCTTTGTTTTCAGTCGTGCAGCCACGCCGCCGGCAGCTGAAGCGGCCTTGCGCGCCGCCCACGCAGCGCTGGCTATCCGCATCCAGCCGCTGGTCGAGTCGTGAGCGCTTTCCTCAGCGAAATCGCCGCCGCAATCAGCCGTTCCAGCGGTGCATCCTTCGTCGTCCAGAACATGCAAGCTGTCCATGGCGGTGATATCAGCCAGGCCTTCACGTTGAGTGACGACGCGCGCAGCTTTTTTGTCAAAATCCAGCCCGCCATTCATCTTGAATGGTTCGAAACAGAAGCGGCCGGGTTGACTGAGTTGGCCCATGCAAACGCAGTGCGGGTGCCGCAGGGGGTGTGTCATGGCGTGGCAGACGGACAGGCGTACCTGGTGCTCAAGCACCTGTTGCTGAAACCGCACGGCGACGCCGCGCAACTGGGCCGTCTGCTCGCGCAGCAACACCGAGTCAGTGCAACGCAATTTGGCGGGCCGCGCGACAACTGGATCGGCGCCACGCCGCAGCCGAATCCCTGGCACGAAAGCTGGATCGACTTCTGGCGTGATCAACGCCTGGGGTTTCAGCTGCAGTTGGCAGCGGAGAATGGCTACGTCGGTGCACTACAAGCAGACGGCGAGGCCCTGCTGACTCAGCTTGACGTTTTATTTGACGGATACGTCCCGGCCCCTTCGCTGCTGCATGGTGATTTATGGGGCGGAAATCACGGCTATCTGTCCGATGGATCGCCGGTGATATTCGATCCAGCGGTGTATTTTGGTGACCGCGAATGTGATCTTGCGATGACCGAGCTGTTTGGCGGATTCGCACCGGATTTTTATGCGGCTTATCGTGAAGCCTGGCCGCTCGATGCGGGCTATGCCGTGCGTAAAACGCTCTACAATCTTTATCACGTTCTCAATCACGCCAATCTTTTCGGCGGCAGTTATGTGGCGCAAGCTAGGCGCATGGCCGCCCAATTGCGGGCGCACATTCGATAGGGGGTTCCATTGCAACGGTGGTTAATTTTACTACTGGCCTTGAGTCTAGCCGCTTGCAGCGGCCTGCCGTATCACGCCAAAGCTCCCAAGGTGAGCGTGGCCGATGTCGACATCAAAAGCCTCGGCATTTTTGAACAGCACTTTGATGTGGGTTTGCGGGTGAGCAATCCAAACGATTTCGATCTGAATATCGAGGCGCTGGAGTTCGAACTGGAGCTGAACGGGCGTGCTTTTGCCAAGGGGCTGTCGCGTGTTTCCGTGTTGCTGCCGGCGATATCGAGCACGGTGATACGGTTGGATGCCGTCACGCAGTTCCGAAACCTGATTCAGCAGATCAAGACGCTTCCGTCCGACTCGCTGAAAGCCGGGGTGCCCTATCGCATCAGTGGCCGTGTCAAAACCGACCAGTCATCCAGATGGCTACCGTTTGATCAGCAGGGCGTGGTTGGGCAGGAAGACAAACCGGCCAAGGTCAAAACCATCTGATCACGGCCTCGCCGTTTGTGCTCAGCGCGCAAGCGTCCTGAGGGTAGGAACCGCCAACTGGAATTCATCCGCGTGCCCGAGGGCCCGAGTCAAGCGTGCCGGTGCCGAGCGCCCGGTGCAGCCGTGCGCGGGATCGCCGTTGAAGGCTTCCAGCATGCCGGCAATCAGCGCGTCACGGTCAAGTTGGGTGCCGGTCAGCGCATCCTGTATATCCATCACCTCGTGAGCGACCTGACGCGCAAAAGCTTCATGCTGCGCCCAGAGTTCGGCTACGGTGCCGCCGGTCTTGAGCCCCGCAATATTGGTGGTGAGGATGTAGACGTTCTTGCGCACCAGCTCGAACAGCAGTTCATCTCCCAGGGCCACTTCGCGGCATGGCAAGTCGATGGAAGTCAGCGCGCGGCACAGCAGGGAAGCGCCCGGTCCGGCAGCGGGCGAGGCAATCAACGGCCTGGCATCGATGCCTTTCTTTTTTTCGAACCACACCGAGATGACGGTGGGATCGATCATGCCGTGCACCAGCCAGTCGCGTGGCAGCAGTTCGTTCTGGATCAACGCGACGCGCGATGTCCAGTTTTCCGGCAAGTCCGCCAGCACTGCATGCAGATCATTTTCAGCCACCGCCACCAATACCAATTCAGGGGTGGGATGGCGCTGCGCCACTGTTGCCATGCCGTCGCCGCGATTGACCGGAATCACCGTGCAACCAATGCGCAGCAGGCCGCCGGCAAAAATACGCCCGAGTTGGCCGAGGCCGATGAGGATGACTTCGCTCATGACGGCAATCCTTATTCCAGACCCTTGGAATGCAGGTATTCGTCGTAGTTGCCCATGTAGAACTCGACGCCTTCCGGGGTGACTTCAAGAATGCGGGTGGCGAGGCTGCTGACGAACTGGCGGTCGTGCGAAACGAAAATCAGCGTGCCCTTGAACTGCTCAAGTGCGATGTTGAGCGACTCGATCGATTCCATGTCCATGTGGTTGGTCGGCTCGTCCATCACCAGCACGTTGTGGCGGCCGAGCATCAACTTGCCGTAGAGCATGCGGCCTTTTTCGCCGCCGGACAGCACGCGCACCGATTTTTTCACATCGTCGCCCGAAAACAGCAGCCGCCCGAGTATGCCGCGCAATATTTGCTCGTCGTCGCCCGCCTGGGTCCACTGGTGCATCCAGTCGGTGAGGTTCAGGTCCATGTCGAAATCGGTGACGTGATCCTGCGAGAAGTAGCCGATATTGGCGTTCTCGCTCCATTTCACCTCACCGTATTCTGGTTTGAGTTCGCTCATCAGGAGCTTCATCAGGGTGGATTTACCGACCCCGTTGCCGCCGATGACAGCGAGTTTTTCACCGGCCTCGAGCGAGAAGCCGAGATTGGAAAACAGAGGTGTGTCTTCGTAGCCGAATTTGAGGTCCTCGATTTCGAGCGCGCGGCGATGCAGGACTTTCTCCGGCTCGAACCGGATATAAGGATTCTGGCGCGATGACGGTTTGAAATCCTCGATCTTGATCTTGTCGATCATCTTCATCCGGCTGGTCGCCTGGCGTGCCTTAGATTTGTTGGCCGAGAAGCGGCGCACGAATTCCTGCAGTTCGGCAACCTTGTCCTTGGCCTTGGCGTTGGTGGAGGCCTGACGTTCCTTGACCTGCGCCGAGGCCAGCATGTAGTCGTCGTAGTTGCCGGGGTAGGTCTTGATGGTGCCGTAATCGAGGTCGGCCATGTGGGTACAGACCTGATTCAAGAAGTGGCGGTCGTGCGAGATGACGATGATGGTGGCCTTGCTTTCGTTCAGCACGTTTTCCAGCCAGCGGATGGTGTTGATGTCGAGGTTGTTGGTCGGTTCGTCGAGCAACAGGATGTCGGGGTTGGAAAACAGTGCTTGCGTCAGCAGCACGCGCAGCTTGAAGCCGGGTGCGATCTGGCTCATGGTGCCCATGTGCTGCTCGGTGGGAATGCCCACGCCCAGCAACAGTTGTCCCGCGCGCGCCTCGGCATCGTAGCCGCCCATTTCACCAAACTTGGCTTCCAGTTCGGCCGCGTGCAGGTAATCTTCCTCGCTCGCTTCCGGGTTCATGTAGATGGCGTCTTTTTCCAGCATGACTTTCCACATGTCGGCGTGGCCTTGCATCACTACGTCGAGCACCCGCTGGTCTTCGTAACCAAACTGGTCCTGGCGCAGCCACGCCATGCGTTCACCGGGGTCAAGCGAGACGTTGCCGGCAGTCGATTCCAGTTCGCCGGCGAGTATCTTCATGAAGGTGGATTTGCCGCAGCCGTTGGCGCCGATCAGGCCATAGCGGTTGCCATCGCCAAACTTGACGTTGACGTTCTCGAACAGCGGTTTGGCGGCGAATTGCAGGGTGATGCTGGAAGCGGTAAGCACGGAGAAATCCCGAAAAATCGTGAAAAACAGGGGATTTTAACAGTTTTTGGCCGGTGTCCGGCACGTTCAAGGCATGTCAGCCTGTAGATCGGGCTGTAAAACGGGGATACAGCGCAAAATGGTCGACAGGCAATGAAATCAACCCATTTTTACGTTTCAGCGTGGTCGCCGAATGACATTTCGGCAGAAAAGCATCTTAAGAATTAAGGGTTAAGTGCTGGATGATTGAGTGTCGGGCGATCGAGGTAGTAGCCCTGCACCAGGTCGACGCCGAGCCGGCGCAGCAGGGCGAGCGTTTTTCCATCTTCGACATATTCCGCTACCACCGATTTCCCCAATCCCAGCGCAACACTAACCATCGCTCGCACGAATATCTGGTTGTCGTGATCGTTGGCCAGGTCATGAATGAAAATGCCATCAATCTTGATCGTATCGACATGCAGGTGTTTGAGATAAGCGAATGAGGCAAAGCCGACGCCAAAGTCATCAAGGCATACACCGCACCCCAGTTGGCGGAGTGCTTCGATCATGCGCTGTGCATCATGAAGATCGGAAACGGCAGCCGTTTCCGTGATTTCAACAATCAGCCGGTTGGGCTTGACGCCGCCTTCGCGTATGGCGTCACCAATGTATTGAGGCAGGGTGGGTTCGGACAGGGAGCGCCCCGATATATTGATCGCGATGGAGGGGATGTCAGGATATTGGGACAGTTTTTTGATCACTTCACGAATGACCCAGCGATCGATATCGAGAATACGTCCGCTTTTCTCGGCGGGCGGAATAAAATGGCCCGGCATGATGAGTTCCGCGGGATTGCGTTCGTCGCGCATCCGGATCAGTGCTTCCAGATGGGAAAGTTCGCTGTCTTCCGACCGGTATACACCCTGAAAATGTAACTCGAACAAGCCTCTGTCGAGCGCATTGCTGATGCGCTCCCCCCACGACAGCCGGCTGCGCATTTCTGTGTCCGCAGCAATGTTCGACCGGAAAACGCGCCAGGTATTTTTGCCGGAGTCTTTGGCTTGATACATGGCGATGTCAGCGCGTGCGACCAGATCATCGGCATCAATGGCATGCTCCGGGTAATAGGCAATGCCCAGGCTGGTGGTGGCACGCAGGCTTTGCCCCTCGAAACGAAACGGGATCTGTGCCACGGCGCGCACCACGCGCTCGGCCAATGCTTCGGCTTCGTTGCCGTTTACACCGGGCAAGAGCAGGGCGAATTCATCGCCCCCCAGGCGTGCCAGCACCTCGTTGCGGCGGACCAGTGCGCCGACCTCACCGGCCACCCGGATCAGCAGCGCATCGCCGGCACGATGGCCGTAGGTGTCATTGATGGTTTTGAATTCGTCGAGATCGAAAAACATCACCGCGCATTTCATGCGGTGGCGATCACTTTCCAGCATGGTGCGCGCCAGTTCCTGCTGGAATCGATGGCGGTTGTATAACCCGGTCAGTGCGTCACGTTCGGCCAGATACACCAGTTGTTCGGCGGTTTGGCGTTCGCGGGTGATGTCCTCGTAAATCCATAAATGGCCGGTAAATCGGCCTTCGCGGTCCCGCACCGGATAATCGAGTTCGGTGATGACGCGTCCATCGGTCATCTGGATCTCGAAACTGTCGGACAGCTCCCGAGTTTCCAGCACCGACATCAAGTGCTTGGAAAACTGGTCCGGACGGGCCAGTGAAGAGGACGACTGGGCAAGAACATCTCGCGCAGGTTTCCCGATCAGGTTCTGTTTTTCGTCGATCATCCACATGCGGCTGAACGAGGGATTGTTGTAGAGCACGAGGCCATCTGCGGCAACAAACAAAATGCCCAGATTCATCGCCGACAACAGCGAGACCAGACGTGCACGTTCCTGCTCGGTTTCCTCCAGGTATTTCCCCTGCAAGGTTTCTGCGATACGCAGTTCGTTGATGGCCTGACGCAGGTTGGCTTCGGTGGATTTCAGATCATCGATGCTGTGGATGCTGGCGCGGATGCCCTGATAATTCTCGTTATGATCTTTGATCGGTTGCCAGTTTGCCAAGGCCCAGAAATGGCCTCCGTCCTTGCGGCAGATACGCAGGGCATAGCCTTGCCCGGACGATCCACGTAATGCCTGGCGCAGGATAAAGTCTGCTTCGGTTCTGCCTTCCGGGTGGATGAGGTCCAATGGAAAATGCTGTTGCATCATGCATTCGCCAACGGTGTACCCCAGCATGCGCTCGACTGACGGGTTGACCCATAACAGTTTGCCTTCGGGTGACAGCCAGAATTCCAGATCATGCGTGTAGTCGGCGATGGCGTGAAAGCGCGCTTCGTTATCGTGGGCACGTTCGACACTGAAGCGGACTGACTCTGCCATCCGGTTGAAGGTTCGGACCAGTTGACCCAGTTCATCTTTTCCTTCGCCCGCAATGAGTACGTCCAGGTCGCCCTGTTCCATGCGTTTGCTGGCGCGGGTGAGCGCTTCAAAACGCCCGGTAAGCCTGCCGACCAACAGCGTCAGCAAAATGGTGGTCAGGATCAAGGCTGCGCCGGCAATCAAGAGACTTTGCTGAAGATACTGCGCTCGCGCTGTCTGAATAAAGTCGCTCGACAAGACCAGGTCGACCTCACCGTATGGTTGGCCCGCCAGCTCGATCGGACGGGTTACGCCGAAGTCGGCTGCGTTGCGGGCAATCTCGCGACCTGTCTGGTGCACAGTGCGACCGATGTTGTCGCGCACCACGATTTTCTCCAGATTGCTGTCCCGCCGTACCGACTCAATGATGTCGCGTACGCTGGCATCATCTTGTTGTGACAAGGGGGCCAGCAGCGCGACAGCCAGCGTATCGGCAATTTCATGCACACGTTGACTGGCCTGTTGCTGCAATGCCTGGTTGGTGAACTGCATGCCGTATCCAATCAGGAGACTGAGCATGATGACCTCTACCGCGAGGGCGGCGAGGGTGAGCTTGTAGCGAAGCGAGAGCCGGTCGAGCCAGTCTTTCATTTCTTCTGCAGCAACATTTTTTGCGTCGCCAATGCGTAGGGGCTGATCGTTTGAAACATCGCGTCATCGATCGGTTCAATGGCGCCATTGGAGCCATGGTGTTTGCGTGCCTGTTTATCGGGGGAGGCAGAGAAATCAAGCAGCGCGGTGCGGATTGACTGCACCTCGGTAACGGATAACCGCGGGTGGGTGAGATACATCAAACTGGATAATTGGGGTGTTAACGCCAGCACCCGTAATTGCTGTTGCAGCTTGGGGCGCATCAAGTTGTAGGTTTGCGCTGCCAGCATGGCGCCGCCAGCACGTCCATGGATGACTTGCATCGCAGCGTTGATGTGAGTACCAGACTGTTTCAACTGGTAGTCGATTTTTTCTCTGAGTCCACTCGCAGCCAATTCAATTTTTCCCGCTAAAACTACCAATGCGATGGAATCAGGTGTGGCGATGGTGTGTCCACGTAAATCTTCCAAATCCTTATGCTGTGAATCGGACTTGACGACCAGCAGACCACGAAACGGCAGGTCATACTTCAGCAGGGGCAGGTATCCCGTGTCCTCCCGTGCCAGCCAGGCCAGATGCGGTGCTGTAAGCAGAATGTCGTATTGGCCCTGGCGGGTCCTTTGGGCAAAAGTGGTGAAGTCGGGTGCGGTGAAGAGCAGTACCCGGCGCTGCAGCTTTTCTTCCAGCGCCTTGGCCACTGGACGATAGATTTCCACGATTTGTTTGGCCGTGACATAAGGGAACACACCCAGAACCAGGGGGCGGGCGTCGTCCGCCCAGCCTGTGCGCAGTCCCATCAGGAGCAACAGGACAAGCGCCAGCGCGTGCAAGCGGAATTTAAACAGGCGCAAAACCGCTCGCTCCAGTCATAGTGATTTTTTCAATACTTTGGATTTGCGATTGTAGTTATATAGCGCTTGTTTGCTCTTGGGTAGATTGCTCAGGCTGCTATCAACAAAGCCGCGTTCTTCGAACCAATGTTCAGTGCGGGTGGTCAGCACAAATAATTGTTTGAATCCGAGCTTTTTGCCCTTTCTTTCGGCCTCTTCCAGCAGCAGATCGCCAAAACCCTGGCCGCGGAAATCTTTTGATACAGCGAGACAGGCCAGTTCGGCTGCATGTTCTTCCGGAAAAGGGTAGAGCGCTGCGCAACCCGCAATGACCCCGTCGGATTCCAGCACCAGAAAACGTTCCACTTCCATTTCCAGCAACTCGCGCGAACGCCGTACCAGAATTCCCTCGCGTTCAAGCGGTTCGATCAGGCCGAGAATGCCACCGACGTCGTTGATCGTGGCAGCGCGCAGCGTTTCCAATGGCGCGGGTGTGATGAGTGTACCCACCCCTTCGCGGGTAAAGAGCTCGGATAACAGGGCGCCATCGCGGTGGCGGCTGATGAGGTGCGCGCGCTTGACCCCCTGCGTACAGGCAGTAATCGCGCAGGGCAGGTAGTAGGCCACGTCCTCCGGCAGCTTGCGTGCCTTGCCCTGGCCGGCCTTTTCGAACACCTTGCGTGCCTCGTTGACGGTGAGGGCGTTATGAATCTTGCGTCCTTTGTCCGGCACGCCTTCCGTGTCCATTAGAAAAATCAACTTGTCCGCGGCCAGTTCGATTGCGGCCTGCGTGGCCACATCTTCCAGACTGAGGTTGAATATTTCGCCGGTTGGGGAGTAGCCGATCGGGGATAGCAGCACGATATCGTGCTGGTCGAGACGTCGCCGGATCGCCGCGGCATCGATCTTGCGCACTTCGCCGGTGTGAAGTAAATCCACGCCCTCGCGTACGCCCAAAGGCTGCGCCGTCACAAAATTGCCGGACGCTACCCGGATGCTGGCGCCGGCCATGGGCGTGTTGGCCAGCCCCAGCGACAACAGGGCTTCAATTTCGACGCGTACCGTTCCGGCCGCTTCCTTGACACAGGCAAGCGCGGCATCGTCAGTGACTCGAAGTCCCCCTACGTACCGGATCGCGGTGCCATTCTCCGTCAGCCGCGCTTCCACTTGCGGCCGCACACCGTGGATCAGCACCAGCCGCACACCCAGGCTGTTCAGCAGATTGACATCATGCGCAAGTTGCACAAAGCCATTGTCGGCCACCAGTTCACCGCCGAAGGCAATGACGAAGGTTTTGCCACGAAAGCCATGAATGTAAGGTGCGGCGGAGCGGAACCAGTGAACGAAATCGTTGTTGTCTTTCAATGGAGTGTCCTGATCTGGGCGGGTTTATGGGCTTGTCAAGTTGTAAGGATACCGAAAACCCCCCTGCTATGCAGGGCGCTCGCAAGACAATAGTTAAAAACCTTGAATAATTCGAATGGGGGGCACGTCTCACTGTCCGCAAGGCAATTCTTCCTGTATTGCCAGCGTGATATCCGGTTTATCATGGTCACGTCATTAACGCACTGACTGTTTACCTGTTTTCCCACCATTCTGAAGGAGGCTTAAATAATGAAATTCATGAACAAGCTAATAGGCGCAATATTGGGTGGTGCGATGGTTTTGGGCGCAATCGCGCTGCCGACAACCGCTGTTGCAGGTGACGCAGCGGCCGCGCCAAAAGTGGTCATTCAGGTGAGCGACAGCGACCCGGCTTACTGGAACCTGGCGCTGAACAACGCCAAAAACGTCCAGAAGGATCTGAAAAGTGCTGTGATCGAAATCGTGGCATTTGGTCCAGGCATCGGCATACTGAAATCCGACTCCGTCGTAGCCAACCGCATCAGCGAAATGGCCGATTCGGGAATCAAGATTGTGGCTTGCGCCAACACCATGCGTGGCCAGAAGCTGACCAAGGAAGACATGAATTCCAAGATTGGTTATGTGCCTTCGGGCGTTGTGGAAATCATGGAACGTCAAGCGGATGGGTATGCCTACATTCGCCCATAATTAATTTGGCTGGACTTAAAAACCGGGCTTCGGCCCGGTTTTTAAGTCCGTTGTCGGGTCAGAAGTCGCCCCACAGGGTTTGCATCGCCGCCAACGCGGCCAATGCTGCTGTCTCGGTACGCAGCACGCGTGGGCCGAGACAAACAGGTATGGCCTCTGCTGCAACCAATGCTGCAATTTCATCAGCCTCAAAGCCGCCTTCGGGGCCGACCACCAGACAGTCGATCCCTGTGGGTGGCGGCAAGCTGGCCAGTCGTGTGTCGGCCAGTGGCGATAAAAATAACAGGCGTCCCGCTGTGTGATGTCCCAACCAGGTAGTCAGTGTTTGTGGCACTTCTACTGTAGGCACCTGGTTGCGTCCGCATTGTTCACTGGCACTGGCGACGACACCTTGCCAATGCGCAACACGACGCTCCGCACGCTCACCGCTGAGTTTGACCACGCTGCGTTTGGCGGCAATCGGCTGGATCGAAACCACGCCAAGCTCAACGGATTTTTGCAGGGTGTAATCCATTCGCTCGCCACTCGAGATTCCTTGCGCCAACATGATGCGCAAGCGCGACTCGCGCTCGATGTCAGTAAAACCGGTGATTCTGACCGCAACATCATCTTTCTGGATACGCTCGATATGAGCGGTATGTTCTCCCCCCTGGCCGTTAAACAGGGTGACCGTGTCGTCCACGGTTAACCGCAGTGCTTTTGCTGCGTGGCGCGCGGGCCCGGGCGGCAGGCTGAAGCGGGCGCCCAGGGCAAGCGGGTGATCAAGATAAAAGCGCGGCGATGACATCTTGCTATTATGCCGGCATACCTTGAGATTCAGCGGAGCACGACATGGTTTCCCTCACTACCCCTGTATGCGATTTTGGCTGGAAAGCCCCTGACTTCAATTTGCCGGGTACCGACGACAAGCAATGGACCCTGCGTGATGCGATGGGGCCGAACGGCTTGCTGGTGATGTTTATCTGTAACCATTGTCCGTATGTGAAAGCCATCCGCCCGCGACTGGTACGTGATATGGCTGAGCTGAAAACGCTTGGGGTTCACGCGATTGCCGTGATGTCGAACGATCCGAGCGAATACGCGGAGGATGCCTTCGACAACATGAAAAACGTGGCGCTGGAGTTTGGCTTTTCTTTTCCCTATGTGATCGACGAAACCCAGCAGGTGGCCAAAGCCTACGGTGCGGTATGTACGCCGGATTTTTTTGGTTTCAACCGGGATCTCGAACTGCAGTATCGTGGACGTTTTGATGAATCGCGCAAGGACACGGCTCCCGATGGCGTGCGCCGTGATCTGTTTGAAGCCATGAAGCAAATTGCCACTACGCAGCAGGGTCCATCTGAACAAATTCCCAGCATGGGCTGCTCGATCAAATGGAAAGAAGCGTTATGCATAGGTTGAGTAACGGCATTAGAAGGTTTTTTGCGGTAAACAGCTTGAGTTTTGTCCGTGTGGCGGGTGCCCCTGAGCATGCTTGAACAGATCAAAGCGCTGGTTCGTGAAGTCGCCCAACGCGAAGTAACGCCCCGGTTTCTTAAGGTGAAGCACACGCACAAGCCAGATGGAAGCCTGTTTACCGAAGCCGATTCGGCAACACAGGACGCCTTGGAGGCGGCCTTGCCGCTCATCAAAAATGTGCCGGTGCTGGGCGAGGAGATGACCGAGCAACAGCAGCACGATGCCTGGAATGCGGGCCGTGATGGGCTGTGGTGTGTTGACCCGATTGATGGCACCTCCAATTTTGTCGCCGGCGTGCCCTACTTCGCTGTCTCGGTAGCGTATCTATACAAAGGCGAACGCATGTTGGGCGTGGTGTACGACCCCATCGCCGATGAAATGTTTTCGGCCGAGCGGGGGCGTGGCGCGTTTCTGAATGACAAGCCCTTGCCGTTGCGGGCGCCTGCCACCGAATTGAGACGTGCGTTGGCTGGCGTGGAGATGAAACGGATCGACCGTGAGCTGGCCGGCCGACTGGCGTCGTGGCCACCCTATGCTTCGCAGCGCAATTTCGGCGCGTCCACCCTGGACTGGTGCTATACCGCCGCCGGGCGCTTTGATATTTATGTGCATGGCGGCCAGAAATTGTGGGATTACGCTGCGGGCGCACTGATTCTTGAAGAGGCAGGTGGCCGGCTATCCAGTCTGACTGGCAGCTTTGATATTGCCAACGTGTGGGAGCGTTCGGTGGTGGCCTCAGCCAGCCCTGAACTGTTTGTTTTGTGGCGTGACTGGCTCAAAGCGGCCGGCGCATAAGCCAACACATGGGCCAAATAAAAAGAATTTAGTCACCGACTTTGAGTCAGTGCTTGAGACTTTTGCTTTAACTCCTTGTCTTGTCACCTCTTTTGACCGCTTTGGGTGCGGCTTGCGAAAGCCCGCCCTGCTGACGGATAATCAAGGTTTTTGCATATTCTGCCCAGTTGCCATTGCGCAACTTTAAATTCCGGGTGGAATGCGACGGTTTTTTACTTAGCTGAAGGGAACGCAATGCCAACCCGTAACGACCTGGCCAATGCCATTCGCGCGCTTTCGATGGATGCAGTCGAAAAAGCAAAATCCGGCCACCCCGGCGCCCCCATGGGCATGGCGGAAATCGCTGAAACGCTGTGGAATCACCATCTACGTCATAACCCGACCAACCCCAAGTGGGCGGATCGTGACCGCTTTGTGCTGTCCAACGGCCATGGTTCGATGTTGATCTACTCGCTGTTGCACCTGACGGGCTATGACCTGTCGATTGAAGACATCAAGCAGTTCCGCCAGTTGCATTCCAGAACGCCGGGTCACCCCGAGTATGGTTATGCGCCCGGTATTGAAACCACCACGGGCCCGCTCGGCCAGGGCATCACCAACGGTGTTGGTATGGCCATGGCTGAAAAAGTACTTGCCAATGAATTCAACAAGCCCGACCACACCATCGTCGACCACCACACCTATGTGTTCCTGGGCGATGGCTGCATGATGGAAGGCATTTCGCACGAAGCCTGTGCGCTGGCCGGCACCTGGAAGCTCAACAAGCTGATCGCGTTCTGGGACGATAACGGCATTTCGATCGATGGTCATATCGAGCACTGGTACACCGACGACACCGCCAAGCGCTTTGAAGCGTATGGCTGGAATGTGGTTGCCGGTGTGGACGGCCATAACGTCGTTGCGCTGGAAGCTGCGATCCAAAAGGCCAAGGCCAGCACCGACAAGCCCACGCTGATCTGCTGCAAAACGGTCATTGGCAAGGGCGCGCCGAACAAAGAAGGCGGTACCCATGTGCATGGCGAAGCCTTGGGCGCGTCTGAAATTGAGGCAACTCGCAAAAATATCGGCTGGAATTATCCGCCGTTCGAAGTGCCTGCCGACATTTACGCCGGCTGGGATGCCAAGACCAAGGGCCAGGGCCTGGAAACGTTGTGGAACAACAAGTTCGCTGAATACAAAGCAGCCTACCCGGCTGAAGCGGCTGAGTTCGTGCGCCGCATGAATGGCGAATTGCCTGCCAATTGGAAGGCACATGTCGCCGAGAAGCTGGCTGCCTGTAACACCAAGGCGGAAACTGTTGCCAGCCGCAAGGCGTCGCAGCATGCAATCGATGCGCTGGCGCCCGTGCTACCCGAATTCCTGGGCGGCTCGGCCGACTTGACGGGTTCGAACTTCACCAACTGGGAAGGCTGTCATCCGGTTCGCAACGGCAACCCCGGCAATTACATCAGCTACGGCGTACGTGAATTCGGCATGGCCGCAATCATGAATGGCATGGCGCTGCATGGTGGCTTCCTGCCATTCGGCGGCACTTTCCTGATGTTCTCCGAATATTCGCGCAACGCCATTCGTATGGCAGCGCTGATGAAGCAGCGCGTGATTCACGTCTTCACGCATGATTCCATTGGCCTTGGCGAAGACGGCCCGACTCACCAGCCGGTGGAGCAGACCTCGACCCTGCGCATGATGCCTAACAACGACGTATGGCGCCCGTGCGACACCGTGGAAACCCTGGTCGGCTGGGCACACTCGGTTGAGCGTACCGACGGCCCCACCTGCCATATTCTCAGCCGTCAGAACCTGCCCTTCGTGGCGCGTGATGCCGCCACCATGGCCAATATCGCCAAGGGTGGCTATGTGCTGAAAGATGCCGCCGGGGCTAAGGCCATCATCATCGCCACCGGTTCTGAAGTTGATCTGGCAATGAAAGCCCAGGAAGCACTGGCAGCGGAAGGCATCGCAGTGCGTGTAGTGTCGATGCCGTCGACCAACACCTTCGACCGTCAGGATGCGGCTTACAAGGCCAGCGTGCTGACCAAGGGCCTGCCGCGCGTAGCTGTCGAAGCCGGTGTCACCGACTTCTGGCGCAAGTATGTGGGTCTGGAAGGCGCTGTCGTGGGGATGGATACCTTCGGCGAATCGGCTCCAGCACCCGCGCTGTACAAGCACTTTGGCATTACGGCTGAAGCCGTTGCTGCAGCCGTTAAAGGCGTTCTGTAAAACTGATACCGAAAAAAAATGCGAGTGGCTTGCTTGGCGAGCGCTCGTGTTTTTCAAGGCTACAAAATTTTCAACCTAGGAGACTGAACACATGGCAATCAAAGTTGGTATTAACGGTTTTGGCCGCATCGGCCGTATGGCTTTCCGCGCAATCGCCAAGGATTTCCCGGAAATCGAAGTCGTTGCGATCAACGACCTGCTCGACCCCGACTACCTGGCATACATGCTGAAGTTCGACTCGGTCCACGGCCGTTTCAATGGTGATGTGTCGGTGAGCGGCAGCAATCTGGTTGTCAACGGCAAAACCATTCGCCTGACCGCCGAGCGCGATCCCGCCAACCTGAAGTGGAACGAAGCAGGCGCTGACATCGTCATCGAATGCACCGGCTTCTTCCTCGACGACGAAACCTGCCAGAAGCACATCGCTGCCGGCGCGAAAAAAGTCGTGATGAGCGCGCCGTCCAAGGATGCGACCCCCATGTTTGTGTATGGCGTGAACCACGAAACCTACGCCGGCCAAGCAATTGTGTCGGCCGCTTCGTGTACCACCAACTGCCTGGCGCCCATCGCCAAAGTGCTGAACGACAACTGGGGCCTTAAGCGTGGCCTGATGACCACCGTTCACGCTGCTACGGCAACCCAGAAAACCGTTGACGGTCCGTCGATGAAAGACTGGCGCGGTGGCCGTGGCATTCTGGAAAACATCATTCCGTCTTCCACCGGTGCTGCCAAGGCTGTGGGCGTGGTGCTGCCCGAGCTGAAAGGCAAGCTGACCGGCATGGCTTTCCGCGTGCCAACCTCCGACGTGTCGGTGGTCGACCTGACCTGCGAACTCGACAAGCCCGCAACCTACGCAGAAATCTGCGCAGCGATGAAGGCCGCGTCCGAAGGCGCAATGAAGGGCACCCTGGCTTACACCGACGAGAAAGTGGTTTCCACCGACTTCCGTGGCATCAGCGCGTCGTCCATTTTCGATTCCGAAGCCGGTATCGCACTGGACACCACCTTCGTCAAGGTTGTGTCATGGTACGACAACGAATATGGCTACACCTGTAACATGCTGCGCTTCGTCAAGCACGTAGCGAAGTAATCCGGCTGCACGAGATGCTTACGGGGCGTGACCTCGAAAGCATCTTGCAAGTTGGATGGTTCGTGAGCTTTAAGGTCTGGCGCGACCTTTTTTTAGTCGGCGTGCCAACCCTTAAAACTTACTATTGGAGAACACCATGGCTTTTATCCGCGTCACCGATCTCGATCTGGCTGGCAAGCGCGTCTTTATCCGCGCCGACATGAACGTGCCGGTCAAGGATGGCAAGGTCACCTCTGATGCCCGCATCACTGCGTCGATGCGCACCATCGAGCATTGCCTCAAGGCGGGTGCCAAAGTGATGGTCACCTCCCACCTCGGCCGCCCCACTGAAGGCGAGTTCAAGGAAGAAGACTCCCTGAAGCCAGTGGTCGATGTCATCGCGCAGAAACTCGGCAAAAACGTGCGCCTGATTCGTGAATGGACCGAAGGCGGCTTCGATGTGGCTAACGGCGAACTGGTGGTGCTGGAAAATTGCCGCGTTAACACCGGCGAAAAGAAGAACGTCGATGAAACGGCCAAGAAATACGCCGCGCTGTGCGATGTGTTCGTGATGGATGCATTCGGCACCGCCCACCGTGCCGAAGCCTCGACCCATGGCATCGCCAAGTTTGCCCCGGTGGCGGCAGCGGGCATCCTGCTGACCGAAGAACTCGACGCACTGGAAAAGGCATTGGCCAACCCGGCACGTCCGATGGTGGCCATCGTCGGCGGATCAAAAGTTTCGACCAAGCTGACCGTGCTGGAAGCGTTGTCCGAGAAGTGTGAACAACTGGTGGTTGGCGGTGGTATCGCCAACACCTTTCTGGCTGCTACCGGCAAGAACATCGGCAAGTCGCTGTGCGAGAACGATCTGATCCCGACCGCACAGACATTGATCACCAAGATGACTGCGCGTGGCGCAACCATCCCGATTGCCGTCGATGTGGTGTGTGGCAAGAAGTTTGATGCCAACGAACCCGCGGTGCTGAAGGATGCGGGCGATGTGGAAGACGACGACATGATTTTTGACATTGGTCCGAAGAGCGCACAGGAACTTGCCGACATCATCATGACGGCTGGAACCGTGGTGTGGAACGGCCCGGTGGGCGTGTTCGAATTCGACCAGTTCGGCGAAGGCACCAAGACCATCGCCATGGCCATCGCCAATACCAACGCTTTCACGTTAGCTGGCGGCGGTGACACCATTGCTGCCATCCAGAAGTACGATATTTATGACAAGGTGAGCTACATCTCCACCGCCGGCGGTGCTTTCCTTGAATACCTTGAAGGCAAAGTGTTGCCCGCCGTGGCAATCCTGGAGGAACGCGCGAAGGGCTAATCCCTTTCAAGGAAAAGCCCGAGGGGCGCATTGCGCCCCTCGGGCTTTTCCGCTTCTTCCTCAAACTTACGTAGTGCTAAAAAAATGATTCGTAGAACCAAAATCGTCGCCACCCTCGGCCCCTCTTGCTCCGATCCCAAAACGCTGGATCGCATGATGGAGGCTGGGCTGGATGTGGTGCGCCTGAACTTTTCCCATGGCGTGGCGCAGGATCATATCGATCGCGCCGAGCTGGTGCGTTCGCTGGCCCGTACCCGTGGCCGTGCCGTGGGTGTGTTGGTCGACCTGCAAGGCCCAAAAATCCGGATTGGCAAATTCAAGGACGGCAAGATCACATTGGCCAAAGGCGACACCTTTGTTCTCGACGCGGCGTGCCCGATGGGCGACCAGAATCGCGTGGGTCTGGATTACAAGGATCTGCCCAATGACGTGAGCCGGGGCGTGACGCTGTTGCTGGATGACGGTCGCATCGAGTTCTGGGTTGAAGAAGTCAAGGGTACGGAAATTATCTGCACCGTGGTGCAGGGCGGCGTGCTGTCCAACAACAAGGGCATCAACCGCAAGGGCGGTGGCCTGTCCGCTTCGGCGTTGACTGAAAAAGACATCGAAGACATCAAGACCGCAGTCGCGCTGAAAGCGGACTATCTGGCGGTGTCGTTTCCGCGCTCCGGCGCTGACATGCACCAGGCGCGCGAGCTGTTGCGTGCGGCCGGCGGCAAGTGTCAGCTCATTGCCAAGATCGAGCGCACTGAAGCAATCGAAAACCTGGAAGAAATTCTTGAAGCTTCGGATGCCATCATGGTGGCGCGCGGCGACCTCGGCGTGGAAGTCGGCGATGCCGCTGTTCCTGGCCTGCAAAAGCGCATGATCCGCATGGCGCTGGAGCGCAACAAAGTGGTGATTACCGCGACCCAGATGATGGAGTCAATGATTTCCAGCCCGATCCCGACCCGCGCCGAGGTATCCGACGTCGCCAACGCGGTGCTCGACGGTACCGATGCAGTGATGTTGTCAGCCGAAACGGCGGCGGGCCAGTTCCCGGTCGAAGCCATCCAGGCGATGGACCGCGTCTGTCTGGAAGCCGAAAAAGAAGCCGACAATGTGTTCTCTGGCGCGCGCCTCGACCACAGCTTTTTGCGCCCCGATGAAGCCATCGCCATGTCGGCGGTGTTTACCTCGGTGCACCTCAACATCAAGGCCATTGCCTCGCTGACTGAATCCGGCAATACCTGCTTGTGGATGAGCCGGTTGTCGACCCGGGTGCCGATCTACGCCTTGACACCTCAGGTTGAAACCCGTAGAAAAGTCACTCTTTTCCGTGGTGTTTATCCCATTAACCTGAAGACCGCCAGCAAAGAGCGGGATGCGTTACTGGCCGAGGCCGAAGAAGAATTGCGGCGGCGCGGCGCCGTGCGCGATGGCGATTTGATTCTGCTGACCATCGGCGAACCCATCGGCCAGTCGGGCGGAACCAACACCATGAAAATCGTCCGCGTTGGCGGCTCGAAAAAACCCTGATTTTGCATTCGTAATTAGCTGAATATTTTTAACCAAGGAGACTGTAAATGGCCCTGATATCCCTTCGTCAATTGCTCGACCATGCCGCTGAAAACAGCTATGGCTTGCCCGCGTTCAACGTCAACAACATGGAACAGGTCAAAGCCATCATGGAAGCCGCCGCTGCGGTCGATTCCCCGGTGATTCTGCAAGGTTCCGCCGGTGCACGTTCCTATGCCGGCGAGCCCTTCCTGCGTCACCTGATTCTGGCCGCGATCGAAATGTATCCGCAGATTCCGGTCTGTATGCACCAGGATCATGGCGCAACGCCTGACATCTGTTTCCGTTCCATTCAGTCGGGTTTCAGCTCGGTGATGATGGACGGTTCCTTGCTGGCTGACGGCAAAACTCCCGCCACCTATGAATACAACGTCGAAACCACCGCCAAAGTGGTCGAGATGGCTCACGCAGGTGGCGTATCCGTCGACGGCGAACTGGGCTGCCTGGGCTCGCTCGAAACCGGCATGGCCGGTGAAGAAGACGGCCACGGCGCCGAAGGCGCACTGGACCACAGCCAGCTGCTGACCGATCCCGATGAAGCCGCTGACTTCGTCAAGAAAACCGGCGTCGATGCCTTGGCTATTGCCATTGGCACTTCGCACGGCGCGTACAAGTTCACCCGTCCGCCCACCGGCGATATCCTGGCGATCGACCGCGTCAAAGCGATTCACGCCCGTATTCCCAACACCCACCTGGTGATGCACGGTTCGTCTTCAGTGCCGCAGGAATGGCTGGCCATCATCAATAGCTTCGGCGGCGACATGGGCGAGACCTATGGCGTGCCGGTGTCCGAAATTGTTGAAGGCATCAAGCACGGCGTGCGCAAGGTCAACATCGACACCGACCTGCGCATGGCGTCCACCGGTGCGATCCGCAAGCATCTGGCCGAAAACACGTCCAACTTCGACCCGCGCAAATTCCTCAAGGAAGCAACCAAAGGCATGACCGACATCTGCCGCAATCGCTACGAAGCCTTCGGTGCTGCCGGCATGGCCAGCAAAATCACCAAGGTCTACAACCTGGAAGACATGTTCAAGCGTTACGACAAAGGCGAGTTGGCTCCCAAGGTCAACTGATCTTCGGCTTGCCGAGATCTACGTTGAAATGAAATGGGACGCTACGGCGTCCCGTTTTTTTTTGGGGACCAGGCACTGGCGCTAAGGGACAACTATCGGCCATCTCCAGACGGTCATCGGCGAGGGAAATTCTCGATACTAACGACCGCTGTAACTTCTTTAACCTACGTTCCCTGTAGTAGCTATTCTGTCTATACAGCCGTCAAAAGTACTTCACCTTCCATCTTTCTGCAATGACAAAACCTATCCGTGGTTGCAGTGCTAGAGTATCGCTCTTGTATGAATTGAAATAAAAACTTATGAGAAACACAGGTCGGCTGCTTCGTACGATTGGCAAGAAGCAAGGGCAGTGCAACATTTGTGGGGAGACAGGGCCTCTCACTGAGGATCATTCACCGCCAAAATCCTGTGTAAAGCCAACAGCTGTCCAGATTCGGCACATCGTAGAACTACTATCCGGTCAAGGAGTAGTAGAAAAAGGACGAATTTCCCAGAATGGGGTTAAGTTTCGGACGCTCTGCCATCGGTGTAACAACGACCTACTCGGTCTGTGCTACGACCCTCCGCTAGCCTCGTTTACGAAGCAAGTCTCGCAGCTCTTGAGTTCGTACGCAGCGTTGCCCGCGACTGCCAGGATTCAGGGCAATCCTCAGCGGATTATGCGAGCGGTATTTGGACATCTGGCGGCTCAAGGGGTAGATCGATACCTTAAGGGGCCGGAAACGGAAGAGCTTCGTGATTGGTTCGCCAATGAGTCTTTACCGTTACCCCAAAATATCCGGATTTATTATTGGCCCTTCCCCCACCATGGGAGCATCATTTTTCGTGATGCAGCCTATTTAGATATCCCATCCGGGCAGGTAGCAGTTATCTGGTTGCTGAAGTTTTATCCAATTTCCTTTTTGATCTCATGGGAGGAATCCCCCCAACCTCTTTTTAGCCTGCCTCGCCTGTCGGACTGGGGCAATGAGGTGCTATCAAAAGATGTTGCTCTTCCTATATCTCTAACAGAAATACCGCATCGCTATTGGCCCGAAGCACCATCGGAGACTTCAGTGATGACCTTCGGGCAAGAGGCAATGTTCGCTGTCCCTCATATCAACCCCGCCTCTCGATAGTTCGTGTTTGTAGAAGAGCCATTTACATAATATCGTTCGTTCGGCTGGCTCACACTTAAGTAGGCTATTCCAAGCGGCAGCAGCGTTTCGGTTAACGGTCATTCGTTCTTATGACCCTTGAATGGCAGGAATGGGTCGATGACAGCCACTGGCCGGCTTGATATCACTAAGCTTGCTGCCCTGATTGAGTCCTTCTGTGTGATTTTCCACAGTGGCTTTCCCAGCCCCTTTATTGATGGGGGCAGAAGTTAGCCGAGCATCGCCTTCAATGCCGCCAGGCGGTCGCTGCCGCTGGCTTTGGTCTCGGCGGTGGAGGGTTTGTCCGGCATGCGCACGTCATCGCCCAGCTCTTCAATAAAGCGCGACGGGTCGCAGGCTACCGACTCACGTGCCCGTTTGCGGCGCGCGCAGTAAGACAAGGTGAGTGATTTCTTGGCACGGGTGACGCCGACGTACATCAGGCGGCGCTCTTCCTCCAGGCGTCCCTCATCCACGGCTTCGCGGTGAGGCAGGATGTTTTCCTCGATTCCAACCAGGAACACATGGCCAAACTCCAGGCCCTTGGCGGCGTGCAGGGTGGACAGGCGCACCGCGTCGGGCTCTTCTTCCTCGCGGCCTTCGAGCAGCGTGATCAGCGCGATGGTCTGTGTCAGTTGCAGCAAATTCTTTTCATCAGCCTCGCCTTTCTTGGCGATCCAGGCGGCAAATTCCATCACGTTGTTCCACTTGCTCTGCGCGGCGCGGGTGTCGTCCTGGTCGAAGATGTATATCTCGTAGTTGATCGATTTCAACAGGTCGTTCAACAGTTCGCCAGCAGGTTCGCGGGTGATGCGTTCCTCAAAGCGGTTGATGAAGTTGCAGAATTCCAGCAGGGGGGCAAGGTGGCGTTCGCCGATCTGCGAAGCGGCCGCAGCAGAAAAGGTTGCCTCGAACAGGCCCACGTGCAGGGTGGCGGCGACCTGGCCGAGCTTTTCTAAAGTGGCGGTGCCGATGCCGCGCTTGGGTGTGGTGACGGCGCGGATGAAGGCAGGATCGTCGTCGCTGTTGGCGATCAGGCGCAAATAGGCGATCACGTCCTTGATTTCCGAACGGTCGAAGAACGACTGCCCACCGGATAGCTGATACGGCACCTTCTCGTTGCGCAGCGCCTGCTCGAACACGCGCGCCTGATAGTTGCCGCGGTACAAAATGGCGTAATCGCGCCATTCGGTGCGGTGCTGAAACTTGTGCGACAACAGCCGCATGACAACGGATTCGGCTTCGTGCTCGTCGTCCTTGGTCGGCATGATCTGGATAGCGTCACCATGACCGAGATCACTCCACAAACGCTTTTCAAACAGCTTGGGATTGTTTGAAATCAGGCTGTTGGCAGCCTTGAGAATGCGCACGGTTGAACGGTAATTCTGCTCCAGCTTGACCACGTGCAGATGCGGATAATCTTCGCGCAGTTGCTTCAGGTTGTCGGCCGAGGCGCCACGCCAGCCGTAGATCGCCTGGTCGTCGTCGCCCACTGCTGTGAAGGCGGCCCGCACGCCGGTGAGTTTTTGCAGCAAGCGGTATTGCGCAATGTTGGTGTCTTGATATTCGTCGATCAGGATGTGGCGCAGCCGGTTCTGCCATTTTTCGCGTAGCTCGGCATGGGTGTCGAGCAACTCGGCCGGCAGGCGGATCAGGTCGTCGAAATCCACTGCCTGATAGGCGCGCAGCGTGGCATCGTAACGATCGTAAATCTTGGCGTAGACGCGTGCGTTGTCATCCTCGGCGCTGGCAAGTGCAACGGCGGGCGATTTCAGTTCGTTTTTCCACAGTGAAATGCGCGACACTGCACGGCGAATTTCCTGCTTGTCCGTGGTCTTGAGGATTTCCGAAATGATACCCATCGCGTCGGCCGAATCGAGAATGGAAAATGCCGGTTTCAGCTCGGCAAACTTCGCGTCCTCGCGCAGCATGCGCAGGCCCATCGAGTGGAAAGTGGTGACGATCAGGCCCTTGGTATTGACGTCCTTGGTCAACTTGGCGGCGCGGTCCTGCATCTCGCGCGCGGCCTTGTTGGTAAAAGTGATGGCGGCAATCGAGCTCGGCTTGTAGCCGCATTCACCAATCAAATAAGCAATTTTGTGGGTGATGACGCGAGTTTTACCCGAGCCGGCGCCGGCCAGCACCAGCAAGGGGCCGTCGAGGTATTTCGCCGCTTCGCGCTGCGGCGGATTCAGCGCGGCAGTCAGGCTCATGCAGCGGCAGTGTCGGCAAATTCGCGATTCAAATACGTGTTGATGGCATCCGACTCGTAGAGCCAGGTTTGCTGGCCGTTGTCATCGGTGATCAGCAGGCAGGGCACCTGCGGTTTGCCACCGCCGGCGATGAGGGCAGCCCGGTGGATTTCATTACTCCTGGCATTGCGCAATTCGATATTGAGCGACAGGCGCCGCATGACGCGACGGCTTTTCAGGCAAAACGGACAGGTCGGAAAGTGATACAGCACCAGTTTGCGCGTGCGTGCATCGATGGCCTGCTGCGCCGCTACGGGGCGTACGATGCCCTTGGGTTGCGTCAGCCAGTTACCCAGCAACAAGAAGGGACCCAGGATGAGGCGCAGGGTTTTGAAAAACAGACGGATGACGGGTTTCATGAATGCGGTGACACGTGGAGTTCTGGCGGGGGCGCTATGATGCGTGTGATACAAAACACACGACGAAGCCGTATTTTATATGCCCACCTATGCCATTGGCGACCTTCAAGGGTGCCAAAACTCCCTGTTGCACTTGCTGGACGCGCTTGAATTTGACGCAAAGGCCGACCGGCTGCTGTTTGTGGGCGATCTGGTCAATCGTGGACCGGATTCGCTGGCGGTGCTGCGCTTCATCAAAAACCTGGGCGATGCCGCCATCTGCGTGCTCGGCAACCATGATCTGCATTTGCTGGCCTTGTCCGAAGGCTTTGGCCGTATCCACAAGGGCGATACGCTCGATGCGATTTTGGCGGCACCCGACCGCGATGAATTGATGCATTGGCTGCGTCATCAGAAGTTGGCCTGGCGTGAAGACGGGTTCTTGATGGTGCATGCGGGCGTGCTACCGGGCTGGACGGTGGACGAAACCATGGAGCGCGCCGCAGAGGCGGAAGCATCGTTACAGGGCGCGCATTACCGTGAGTTCTTTGAACAGATGTACGGCAATGTGCCGATTGTCTGGGATGACAAGCTGCAAGGTATTGAACGTCTGCGCGTGATCGTCAATGCGTTTACCCGCCTGCGTTATTGCTCAACGGCGGGTGAAATGGAATTCCACCACAAGGGCGCGCCCGGCACACAGCCGGCAGGCTGGCTGCCGTGGTTTGAAGTGCCAGGCCGCAAGAGTGCCGAAGCTGCAATTATCATCGGTCACTGGTCGACACTCGGTTTGATCAACCGGCCCGATTTGATCGCGCTGGATACCGGCTGTTTGTGGGGCGGGAAGTTGACCGCAGTCAGGCTGCCGGATCGGCAGGTGTTTACGGTGAAGTGTCCGCAGGGTAAACACCCAAAAGCTTAGCCGTGGCGGCCTCTGCCTGCGCGGCCAGATCGCGCCGGTGGCCATTGGGCAGAATCGGTTCGCCAAACTGCAGTTCGGCAATCAGGCCGGGTTCACTGACGATATGCAGCAGGCTTTGCCACAGGCTGATCTGGTCGATGTAGGCGGGTGCGACGGTGTACTCGTGATCGAGCGTGCGGTAGCGCAAGGCGGCCGGCACAGTGGGGCAGTTGAGTTCAATCGCGGGCTGCAACAAGGACGGCAAAAACCGCTGCAGCCCACGGCCATCGCTGGTTGTGCCTTCTGGAAACACCATGACCGTGGCGCCATTTTTCAGCAGCGCGCGCATGTCGGCATTGACCCGAGCGGTGTCGGCGCGGCGGCCGCGCTCGATGAACAGCGTGCCGGTTTTGTGTGCCAGCCAGCCTGCCACCGGCCACGCGCGCACTTCGGCTTTGGAGACAAAATGCACGCGCTGGGCCGCGTTGATCAGATAAATATCCAGCCACGAAACGTGGTTGCAGACCAGCAAGGCGCCGCCCGATAGCGTGGGGGGCGCTGCCACGTGTACCTGTACACCGAGGATGCCGAGCAGCCGTCGAGACCAGGTCGAAATGAAGCGATCACGCCGGGCGGGTTTGATGAAGGGGAAGATCCATCCCGCCAGCATGAGGCCCCATAGCAGGTGCGGCAGCAACAGGCCGATCCGGATGAAGCGGCGGAGGAAAACTGGGAGGTGGGCGACGATCACCCCGATATTGTATGCCGCCCACTGCATGCACCCAATAGCGTACTCAGCGCAAGTGGCGTGCGGCGAACAGGCTAGCTGATGAAATGCCGTGCGTAGCTGCGATTGAGTTGTGCCATCGGCAGCAACATCAGCAGGTCGGCCGTATTGAAATCGGGATCCCATGCCGGTTCACCGCACACCAGGGCGCCCATCCGTGAATAGCCTTTGATCAGGGACGGCAGATTGGCGGCCTGGCCATCGTCGAGCAGATCGACCGGGAGGCGGTTACGCGGGGTCACTCGCCACTCGATCGGGGCCAGAAAGCGTTCGGCCAGTTGACGATGCACCCGGGCGGCGAGATGACCACCATCGGCCATGCTGATGCTGGCGCAACCCACTACATAATCGTAGCCATAGCGTGTCATGTAATCAGCCAGACCCATCCACAGCCGGGCGAGAACGGTGCCGCTGCGGTGGGCTGAATGCACGCACGAGCGGCCCAGTTCAGCCATCCGCGGGCGCAGGAAATGAAACCGGGTGAGGTCAAACTCCTGTTCGGCGTAATAACTGCCGACGCGTTGCGCCGATTCGGGCGACAGGATGCGGTAGGTGCCCACGACTTCACCTCCTGCGAGTTCACGCACCAAAAGATGGTCACAGTACGGGTCGTAGAGGTCGATGTCATACCCCGGCAGCACGGTCGGCAGGTGAGCACCCATTTCTTCGACAAACACCTTGTAGCGCAACCGCTGCGCCTCGCGGATTTCAGCATCATCCACGGCCAGTGACACGTGGTAACGCGCTGAGGCCGGGGTCTGTGTAGTGCTGAGTCGTTCAAGCATGGGCCGCTCTCTCCTGATTGGAAAGCGCACAGCTTAGTGAGCCGGTGTTAACGTCGCGTGATGTTCAGGTTGCGAATTGATGACCGTGAAATTGAAGCGGGGCTTTAATGCGAGACCCGGGTTGCCCCGCTGCCAGACAGCACCCGCACGCGATCGCCGACTTTAAATAGTTCATCGGCGGCCTGCGTAATTGCAATCAATCGGCCCGAGTCAAGCTTGACCGTAATCTCGACCCCTTTTTTTCGGGTGACGACCTCTTCAGCTGCAGCGCCACCCAACCCCCCCAGCACCGCACCGACTGCCGTTCCCACCACGCTGCCCCTACCGCTGCCAACGGTGCTGCCGGCCACACCACCAACGACCGCACCCGCCCCGGCGCCTATCGGGGTTTTGGTGCCTTCAATATTTACCTCGCGCACGGATTCGACGATCCCCATTTGCACTTCCTGCACTGAGCGGGTTTGCGCGCGACTGTAGTCTTTACCTCCGGTACCGCTGGCGCAACCGACGAGTGCAATCAGGGCCGCCACCATCAGGGCGGACGAAAAGGTATGGAGTGATGTTTGCATGGCGATCTTCCCGAGGATGTCTTCTTCTCAATATAGGCGAAGTGGACGTTTACGGAATCAGGCCAGACAGTTTTGGGGAAACGCCCCCACTCAATGCGTGGATCGAGTGGGGGCGTTTAACAGAGTGGCGTCGAAACGCCACTCTGTTGAAGGCTTAAAGCGTTTTGCCGAAAGCGGTTTTCAACCGATTACTGATCTCGGCGCGGTCAAGCGTGTGGTTCTGGCCACCCCGCTGTTCGATCTTGATCGATCCCATCAGACTCGCCAGCTGGCCGGTGGTTTCCCAGTCCCAGCCGTGGGCGATGCCGTAGAGCAGGCCAGCGCGAAAAGCATCGCCGCAACCGGTAGGGTCGACCACGGCACGGGCCGGGACAACCGGGATATCGATCATCTTGCCGTCGACATAAAACTGCGATCCGGCTTCGCCACGCGTCACGACCAGGCATTTCACCTTGGTCGCCAGAACAGCCAGCGACAGTTCAGTGCGCGCCTGCAGCAACTCGGCTTCGTAATCGTTGAGGGTGACGTAGTCTGCCAGTTCGACCATTTCCAGCAGTTCGCTACCGGAAAACAGCGGCATCCCCTGACCCGGGTCGAACACGAATGGAATGCCGACTTCGTGGAACTGTCGGCAGTGGCTCAGCATGCCATCACGGCCATCGGGAGAAACAATGCCCAGGCCGATATCACGTGCTTGTGAGGCATCGTTCTCGTGCGAGAAAAACATCGCGCCGGGGTGGAAGGCAGTGATCTGGTTGTCGGCGAGGTCCGTGGTAATAAACGCCTGTGCGGTAAAGCTGCCGGGCATGTTGCGGATCGATTCACGCGAGATGCCCTGTGCATCCAGTCGTTCGGCGTAGACGCCGAAATCTTCACCGACGGTTGCCATGATCACTGGCTCGCCACCCAGCAACTTCAGGTTGTAGGCGATATTGCCGGCGCAACCGCCGAATTCACGGCGCATTTCTGGCACCAGAAACGACACATTTAGCATGTGGATCTTGTCGGGCAGGATGTGGTTCTTGAAGTGATCCTGAAACACCATGATGGAATCGAAGGCGAGGGAACCGCAGATGAGGGTGCGCATGTTGGCTACAGGTTGAAAACGACAACCTGGATTATACGCAGAGTGATTCGATCGTTCTGGCTCAGAGGCGAGAGGACTCTATTCAAGCCGCGAGTGGGTTGGTTGAATTTGAAATCGCGCGCAGCAGCAGAATGTCGCGGTAAGCACCGGGGTCGAAGCCGACCCGTGTTCCACCCCGTTTGTCAAAAATCAGGTCGTTGAAGAATTCTTCCATTGCGGGTGTGCCCCATACCACCACTACTTGTTCCAGCAAGTGCGGATAATTTTCCAGGCCCTGACTGGCGTCGCTCTCTTGTGAGACCGGATGACCGCTGAGGTTGACGTTGAAATAGCGACGACATTCGATGCTGGCAGCGGTATAGCCCTCAGTGTCCCCTTCACGGTGAAGCAGATCGAGTAATAACAGCCACGGCACCGGAGATTCATCGGGGGCATCGCGCAAGTGTTCCTGCAACAAGTGAACCGCAAGGTCGCCATGGCCGTGTGCCATGTACACCTCGGCCTGGTCCAGAATATTGTCATTGACCTCTGTCGTTTGATCCGGCGTTGAAAACTCGAAATCCAGAATCCGTTCAGACTCCGGGAGTGAGGTACTGCGCTCATGCACGCTAGACTCGGCACTGCGGGGCTTGTGCTCGAGTACGGGTTCTGTCCAGGAATCTGCTGTCATCTCATCGAAGTCCGGCAAAGGACCTGCTGACATAGAGGAGAGGGGGGCTGCATTTGTGTGAGTGCCGCGCTGGCGCAGCCAGACAACCAGAACGCTAGCAGCGACCAGCAATCCGGTAATCAAAAGATACAGTGGCCACTGCGCCGGGAGGGAGGATCGGTTCGGAGCCTGGGTCGTGGTGACGCCCGTGCGCTTCTTCTCGATTTCCGCATTGCGTTTTTGCAGGGCGACCAGCTGCGCCTCCAAATGGGCCAGCTTGCGGTTGAGTGCCGTGTTTTCGTCGGACAGCTCATCGGGGGTCAGGTTGTCGACATGTGGCCGGTTCATGTCCGGCAGATTGGTATCAAGACGTAATGCGAGTGTCGTGCTGTCCGTACCATGCCTGCCTGATAGCACCAGGCGGGGTTTTTGCACGTCCTGGGCCGGTTTTTTACGAGGAGGAGAGGCCTGTGTTCTTGAGTCAGACAGGCGAAGCGGCGAGGCCCGCTTGAGGGTCGGTTTTTTTGGGGTGCGTATAGTGGCGGGCGCCGGTTCTGCACGGGCCACTCTAGCTTGCACGGTGGCGGCGGGGTCCTTCTGGCTGAGAACGGGGACCTCCTGTTCGGGGGGGTCGAGCAACACAACGTAATCCCGCCGAAGTGGGGATTCGCAGTCTGATATCAGTGAAAATTGCGCGATCGGATCGTTGATAGCGTATGGCGTGCGGATATGCAGCAGCGCTTGACCGCTGCCCTGATCCAGACTGAGTTGCGCCCGCGGCGGAGGAACCGCAGCGCCTTCTGCTGGCGCAAGGCTGAAACAACCCGCAGCGGTGGTTGCATTTGTGCCCAGTATTTTGACCGTGACGTGCAGGGCTTGACCGAGGTGTGAGCGCACGGACAGCTCGCCGAGCCCAAGGGCGATGGCAGAACTGGCGTGGAACACGCTCAGAAGAAGACAAACAGATTTCAGGTTCACACAGTCACTTTAAAGGGCGTACCCCTATATTCCGGTCAGAAAGACCATAACTTAAGGGTTTGGCACGTATATTGCTCAAATAAGTGTGTAAATTTTAGTTGTGTCGATCAGCCTAGCAGTATCAAAGCCCAGATGGCTACAACGTTCAAGAGCGCAATCATCACTGCCGCGCTTCCCATATCCTTGGCACGTTTGATCAGTTGATGGTGCTCCAGAGAGATGCGGTCGACCGCCGCTTCAATCGCGGAATTCAGCAGCTCAACGATGAGAACAAGCAATACGGCTCCAATCATGAGCGCGCGCTCGCTTCCCGAATTGCCCAGAAACACGGCAAGGGGAATCAGCACCAGTGCTAAAAAGACTTCCTGCTGGAACGCGTTCTCATATTTCAGCGCGGCAGTCAGCCCGGCCCATGAGTAGCCCACTGCATTCAGTATTCGGCGCAGACCCGTCTTGCCCTTGAACGGGCTGGCCGGGTCATTCATGCAGCAGGCTTGTAAGCCAGGTCGAGTTCGCGTGCGGCCTTGACGTCGTCCAGGCGCCGGACCGGCAAGCTGTAGGGTGCGCCCTTCACCAGCGCGGGGTTGGTTTCAGCTTCGAGCTTGATGGTTTTCATCGCTTCGATGAAGCCATCCAATGTTTCGCGGCTTTCGGTTTCGGTCGGCTCGATCAACAGGCACTCAGGCACCAGCAGCGGAAAGTAAGTGGTCGGCGCGTGGTAACCGTAGTCAAGCAAGCGCTTGGCAAAATCCATCGCGGTAACGCCGGTGGTTTCCTTCAGCTTCTTCAAGGTGACAATAAACTCGTGGCTGGCGCGACGTGTCGGAAACGCGAGTTCAAAACCGGCCTCACGCAGTTGGACCATCAAATAGTTGGCATTGAGCGTGGCGTATTCCGCGACGCGGTGCATGCCATCGCGACCGAGCAGACGCGCATAAATGTAGGCGCGCATCAGCACGCCAGCATTGCCCATGTTGCCCGACATGCGGCCGATTGATTGCGGCACGTCCGCTTCATTGGCCAGGCGGTAAGCGCCATTTTCATTCAGCACCAGCGGGATCGGCATGAAAGGCAGCAGCCGCTTCGATACGCCCACCGGGCCCGCGCCCGGCCCGCCGCCGCCGTGCGGGGTGGAAAAGGTTTTGTGCAGGTTCATGTGGATGACGTCGAAACCCATGTCACCAGGGCGAACCTTGCCTAGAATCGCGTTGAGGTTGGCACCGTCGTAATACGAGAGGCCGCCTGCATCGTGAACAATTTTCTGGATTTCGGAGATGGCTTTCTCGAACACGCCCAGTGTCGACGGGTTGGTCAGCATCAGGCCGGCCGTGTGAGGGCCGACGGCGGCTTTCAACGCTTCGATGTTGACGCTGCCGGTCGAATCGGTGGGGATTTCCATGACTGTATATCCGCACATGGTGGCGGTGGCCGGGTTGGTGCCGTGCGCCGCGTCCGGCACGATGATCTCGCGCCGCGCCGTGTCGCCGCGCGCATCGTGGTAGGCGCGAATCATCGCCACTCCGGCGAATTCGCCATGCGCACCGGCCATCGGAGCCATTGATACGCCCGCCATGCCGGTCACGTCCTTCAGCATTTCCTGCAGCTCGAACATGCTGGCCAAAAAGCCTTGCCCGGTTTCGTCCGGGCTTGCCGGGTGGCGCCCCAAAAACTGCGGCAGCATCGCCAGCGAATTACACGCGCGCGGGTTGTACTTCATCGTGCACGAGCCGAGCGGGTAAAACTGGGTGTCGATCGAGAAGTTTTTCTGGCTCAAACGCGTGTAGTGGCGCACGACATCAAGCTCAGACACCTCGGGCAGCCCCGGCGCATCCTTGCGCCGCAAGTTGGCGGGCAGGTCGTCGAGATTACCGCCGGCGGCAGGCATTTGAGCGGCAGCGGTGCGGCCGGGACGGGAATGGTCGAATATCAGCATGGTGAAAACCTGGTTGCCCGCGAATACCGTGAAAGGTACCGCGAAAAAATTACTTCAGTGCTGCCAATGCAGCGTCGTAGTAGGGTTCCTGTTTGATCTCGGGGACGAGCTCAGCGTGAAGCACCTTGTTGTTCTCGTCCAGCACGATCAGTGCGCGTGCCGTGACGCCGCAGAGCGGTCCGCTGGTGATGGCGACGCCGTAGTTCTGCATGAACTCTGCGCCGCGCATGGTTGAAAGCGTCACTGCATTCTTGGTGCCTTCGGCTGTGCAAAAGCGTCCCTGGGCAAACGGCAGGTCGGCAGAAATGACCATCAGAACGGCACCATTCAGCACAGCGTCATTGAGTTTTTTGGTTGACGTGGCGCACACGCCGGTGTCCAGACTGGGCACGATGTTCAACAGCTTTTTCTTGCCGGAAAAGTCCGCCAGCGAGACGTCGGTCAGATCGCCGTTCACCAGCTTGAAATCGGGGGCCGTGTCGCCCACTTTGGGGAAGTTGCCTGCAACGTCGATGGGGTTACCGCCTAAAGTCACTGTCATGTGTGCTCTCCTTTAATCAATCAATTAAATGTCGGGTGTGAATCCTTGCAACCGATTCATTCCCAGCTACGAATCCATTTTCTTGTCGTAGCGGGTCAAGTGCTCATCGATATTCTCGCGCAGCATGGCTTCGTACTGCTCCAGAAAATAAGCGATTGCGGCTTCTTTCTCCGTAATCAGCTGTTCCTTGCTTTCGGTTGCTGCGGTGATGACGAAGGCATTGAATCTTGCCGCAGCAAAGAGCGCGCTCGCACTCACTCGGCTGGGTTTGTGCTCGCTCAGATGGGTATTGGCCAACTGAATAAATGAATCAGCCAGCTCCCAGAATTCCTTGTCGCGTTTGATGTCGCTCATGTCGGGCTCCGATTAGCTCTTGTACGCGCAGGGCGGGGCTTCACGACGTTTCGACAGGATGCGTTCCATCTGCTGCACGTAGTGGTCGAGATCCGCCGGCGTTTTGGTTTCGGTGACGCAGACCAGAATCGCCTGACCCAGTTCGGGATACCAGTCGGAAATATCCAGTCCGCCGAGAATGCCTTGTGCGCGTAATGCGCGCAGCACGTCATGGGCATTGTCGTTGAGCTTGAGTACGACTTCGTGGAAGGCCGGCGAAGCAAATGCACGCGTCACATTCGGAATCGCGGCCAGTTTGTCAGCCAGTGCCATCGTGCCGGCATGGCTGGCCGAAGCCACTTTGGCCAGCCCTTGCGGCCCCAGTAGCGCCATGTATTGAGTGGCGGCAGTCACGACCAGACCCTGGTTGGTGCAGATGTTCGAGGTGGCTTTGGAGCGGCGGATGTGTTGCTCGCGTGCCTGCAATGTCAGCGAAAAACCCGGCTTGCCGTCGAGATCGACGGTGCGGCCAACAATGCGCCCAGGCATTTGTCGCACGAAACTCTGGCGACAGCACATGAAGCCAAAGTAAGGGCCACCCGAAGCCATTGGCGCGCCCAGCGGCTGGCCTTCGCCCACCGCGATGTCAGCGCCGGTTTGGCCCCATTTCCCGGGGGCCTCCAGCACGGCCAGCGTGGTGGGGTTGACCAATGCAATGGCCAGCGCGCCTTGTTCATGCGCCCAATCGGTCATCGCATGGACGTCTTCCAGCACGCCGAAGAAATTGGGTTGCGGGATCACCAACCCGGCAAAGCTGCCTGCATCGGCGGGCAGAATGGTTAGGCCGGTGGCGGGATCGTATTCAAGCTCGACCAGTTCGATGCCCTGGTTTTTGACTGTGGTGTGGACCACGCGACGGTAGATCGGGTGCACGGTTTTCGGCACCAGCACGCGGCGCGAGCTCTTGTGCGAACGCACCGCCATTAAAACGGCTTCGGCCAGCGCAGTGGCGCCGTCGTACATGGAGGCATTCGACACATCCAGACCCGTCAGGCGGGTCATCATGGTCTGGTATTCGTAGATCAACTGTAGCGTGCCTTGCGACGCTTCAGCTTGATACGGCGTGTAGGCCGAGTAGAACTCGCCGCGCGTGGTGATCTGCCAGATGGCTGCCGGGATATGGTGCTCGTAGACACCTGCGCCGATAAAGCTGGACCAGAAGCCATCCTGTGATGCGCGCTCCTGCATCAGTCGCGCGACCGCCATCTCGGACAGGCCTTCGGGCACATCTTTCAGTTTTCCGGCTTTGAGTGCGGGTGGAATTTCATCGAAAAGGTCTTCGATGCTGCCAGCGCCAATGGCACTGAGCATGGTCGAGACATCTTCAGGGGTGTGAGGAATGAAAGGCATGATGATCGAAATTAATGGGCGTCAGCCACGACGAGTTTTTCGTAAGCCGTCGCATCCAGCAGGGTGGCTATTTCGCCTGCGTCAGCGGGTTTGATCTTGAACAGCCATGCCGCATAGGCATCCTTGTTCACCTGTTCAGGGCTGGATTCGACATCGCCGTTTGCCGCAATCACTTCGCCTGAAACCGGCGCGTAGACATCGGAGGCGGCTTTCACCGACTCGACCACTGCACACTCTTCACCTTTGCTGAGGGCACGGCCGGCTGCCGGGCCTTCGATGAACACCATGTCGCCCAGCAGATCCTGAGCGTGATGCGTAATGCCCACAGTCAGTGTGCCGTCGGCTTCGATGCGCACCCATTCGTGGCTGGGAGTGTATTTGAGGTCAGCTGGGATATTCATGGTGGGGTCCAGAAGAGAGTGATGTAAAAGTCAGGGTGCAGGCAGGGCGCGTTTCAAGCGCCGTTGCCGAGTCGTTAAATTAAATCAGAGCCAAATTAAATCAGGGCCTTGCCGTTGCGCACAAAGGGATATTTCACCACTTTGGCTTTCAGTTTTTTGTCGCGGATTTCCACCTCGACTTCTTCACCCGGTGCTATCCCAAGCGGGATGCGCGCGAGCGCAATCGACTGCTGCAGTGTAGGCGAGAAGGAGCCGGAGGTGATTTCGCCCGCGCCATGTTTGGTGATGACTTTCTGATGACCGCGCAAAACCCCTTTGTCGAGTAGCAGCAGGCCAACCAGCTGCAGGGTGATTTCGCTTTTTTCCAGCGCAGCCCGGCCGACGAAGTCGCGTTCGGTTTTCATGTCGACTGTCCACGACAAGCCGGATTCCAGCGGCGAGGTGGTGTCGTCCATGTCCTGACCGTATAAATTCATGCCGGCTTCGAGGCGCAGGGTGTCGCGCGCGCCCAGTCCGATTGGTTTGCCACCGGCTTCAACCAGTGCTTTCCAGAAGTAGGGCGCGGATTTCGCCAGCACCATGACTTCAAAGCCGTCTTCGCCGGTGTAGCCGGTGCGGGCGATGAACATTTCGCCCATGGCTGCAGCGTTAAAGGGTTTGAGGTTGGCGGTGATGCTGTCGACGCCGGGCAGCGCCTCGTTCAGTGCCTGCGTGGCGTTCGGGCCCTGGATGGCGATCATCGCCAGATCACGGCGCGGGGTGAGGGTGAGGCCCATGTCCCATTCGGTGTTCATTTTCTCCATCCAGGCCAGGTCTTTTTCCGCGGTGCCGGCGTTGACCACCAGGCGGAACCAGGATTCGTCCATGAAATAGATGATGAGGTCGTCGATGACGCCGCCGGCTTCGTTCAGCATGCATGAATACAGCGCCTTGCCTGGAACCTGCAGTTTGTCGACGTTGTTGGCGACCAGTCGGCGCAGAAAGGCGCGGACTGGGGCGCCCTTGATGTCGAGCGGCAGCATGTGGGAGACGTCAAACAATCCGCAGCCGGTTCGGACGGTATGGTGTTCTTCGATTTGCGAACCGTAATTCACCGGCATGTCCCAACCGCCGAAATCGACCATTTTGGCGCCGGATTCGCGGTGGGTCGCGTTGAGCGGGGTGAGCTTGAGTGCAGTTTGATCAGACATGGAGGGTACCAAAATAAAAAAGAGATAAAGCGCGGGTACGCCCCACCCCTCTGTCCTTGGTACCTGAGAGATTACGGCGGTCTGGATGACAACAATCCAGACCGCCGCTGCCCCTTCGGTGGCGGCTGGCTGTCTTAAACACAGCGTCCGCGCTCTCCAGAGTATTCCTGTTGTTGCGGTCCTTTTTGCCTGAGCGATTCCGGGTGGGTTACGCCTTCGGCGGCGGCTGGGTCGAATTCACACGGCACGCACTCTCCCGCAACGGGAATGCGAACTATACCGAAGAAGCGATCAGCCAGCCAGACAGATTTTTCTGCAGGAAGAGGCGAAAGCTTTAATACGTAAGCTTTAAATCAAACCCCATCGGGGCCAGGTTGCGCACATTGAGGGGCAGATTTAGCGCTTGCTCACTGCGGGCCGGAATGCCGGCTGCGATACGCTGTGCATCGCCAAGATATTCGCTCGGGGCAAAACTGCGTCGCGCCAGGGGGCGATTGCGCTGGTCTGTGAGTGTAAGGATCAGGACCGGCCACGCTTGAACATGGCGGGCGCGATTGCCCAGGGTGAGCGCAAGCTTCAAACGACCGCTGGCTTCGGTTTGCAGGTCGGAACCGACGATTTTCAAAAGCGTGAGGTTTTTCGGCAGCGAGAGCGTGCAACCGAGCGCCGTGCAGGCTTGTTCGAATGCGGGGCGGGTCTGTGGCAGTTGGCTGACGACGGTATCACGTAGAAAATAGATGGCTTGCGCGAGCAAAATCGCCAGCAGCAACAAGCTTGAAATGGCCCATACCCAAGTTTTGGTGCGGCGTTGAGTCTCGGGAATACGTGCCGTTCCGGCCGCCAGGTTTGCATATTCACCGCGTGTGGTAGGCGAGACGGGCGGCGGTGGACTGGTTGGCGCAGGCTGATAAGCGTAACTGGGCCCATATGGGTTAGAAGGGTAGGCTGGTGCCTGAATATGCGGCAATGGGCCGGGGTCGTCCGACTCCGAAGCGTCAGGATCGATGAGAATGATGGATGGCAGGTCGAGCGGCGATTCGCGCTGGACAATTCCTTGCGGCGTGGCGCGTGTGCCATCGTCATCGATTTCGGCGTCGGCCCATTCGGTTTCGGTTTCGGTTTCGGTTTCGGTTTCGTACGGTGTGCCCGCTGTCGCTTCGTCGCTAGCTGCTTCAGGCAGGGGCACCGTTTCCAGTGCGGGGGGCAATTCAACCGGTTCAGGTTCGATCACCGGTACCGGCGAGCCATCTTCCATCAACAGGCTCAGTTGTGCATCGAAGGCGGCGCCGCAGACGCTGCATTGCACCCATCCCTCCGCGGCTTCAAGCTGGTCAGTACCGAGTCGAAACACACTGGCGCAGTGTGAGCACGTGGTGCGGTAGCTCATTGTTTGAGCCCGGTCTGCTTGACCCCGGCCAGGCGCACCCAGCCCTCATCGACTTCGGCTGGAGCGAACGTGAACCAGCTATTGTAAACCGCCATCACATCGTCGGCCTGTTCGGCAAGGATTCCCGATAACACCAGTTGTCCTCCTTGTCGCACCCGACCCGCCAACAACGGCGCCATACCCTTGAGCGGATTGGTGAGGATGTTGGCCACAACCACGTCGTAGGTGCCTGCGTCAAGCTCGTTGGGCAGGTAAAAACAGGCGGAAACCTCATTCAGTGTGGTGTTGTCCTGGGACGCCGTGATGGCCTGCGTATCGATGTCAACACCATCGACCCGCGCGGCTCCGAGTTTGACCGCGGCAATCGCGAGGATGCCCGAGCCGCAGCCGTAATCGAGCAGGGTTTCCCCTCCGCCGAGATGCGCATCCAGCCAGCGCAGGCACAGACGCGTGGTCGGGTGGCTGCCAGTGCCGAATGCCAGGCCGGGATCAAGTTTGAGGTTGATGGCGCTGCTGTCGGGCGCGACATGCCAGGTGGGTACGATCCACAAGCGCGGCGAGATCGGAATGGGATCGAATTGCGACTGGGTGAGGCGCACCCAGTCCTGCTCGGCGATGATTTCAACCGAATAGTCGGTGGGCGTCGGGATGCCCGCTTGCTTAGCGGCCAATGTCAGGATAGCCGCAACGTCTTCTTGTTCGTCCAGCAACACGGATGCGATGCTGTGCGGCCACAGCTCGTCAGTCGGGCAATCCGGCTCGCCAAACAGCGGTGTTTCGTCCGCCGTGCCGGCATCAGCATCTTCCATCGATACCGACAGCGCGCCCGCTTCCAGCAGCGCGTCTGAGAGAAGCTCGGCTTGTTTTGAATCAACGAGAATGCGTACAGATTGCCAGGGCATGGTGTGTGGATTGGGGTGACGGGATGTCGGAGGGGATACCCCCTCGTTTCACCTGGGCTGAATCAGACCTTGTCTCCCGCCAGTTTGTGCTCCAGGTAGTGAATGTTGGTGCCGCCGGCTACAAAAGCAGCGTCATGCAACAGATCCTGATGCAAGGAAATGTTGCTCTGGATGCCTTCGACCACTATTTCCATCAGCGCACCGCGCATGCGGGCGATGGCCTGGTCGCGCGTATCGCCATAGGCAATGACTTTGCCAATCATCGAGTCATAGTGCGGCGACACGTAATAGCCGTGGTAGACGTGCGAGTCGACGCGTATGCCGGGGCCGCCGGGCGCATGGTAATTGGTGAGCTTGCCGGGACTGGGGACGAAAGTCGTCGGGTGCTCGGCATTGATGCGGCACTCGATGGCATGGCCGCGGAACTGAATGTCCTTCTGCTTCCACGGCAGTTTCTCGCCAGCAGCGACGCGGATTTGTGTCTGCACGATGTCGATGCCGGTGATGAGTTCGGTCACCGGGTGTTCGACCTGTACCCGGGTGTTCATCTCGATGAAATAAAACTCGCCGTTCTCGTAGAGGAATTCGAAGGTGCCGGCGCCGCGATAGCCGATCTTGCGGCAGGCTTCGGCGCAACGTTCACCGATCTTGTCGCGCAGCTTGGTGCTGAGACCAGGGGCCGGGGCTTCTTCCAGTACTTTCTGGTGGCGACGTTGCATTGAACAGTCGCGCTCGCCCAGGTGCACGGCGTTGCCGTGTTCATCGGCCAGGATCTGGATCTCGATATGACGTGGCGTCTGCAGAAATTTTTCCATGTAGACCATGGGATTGCCGAACACCGTCCCGGCTTCGGTCTTGGTCATGGAGACCGCATTTAACAGCGCAGCTTCGGTGTGGACCACGCGCATGCCACGTCCGCCTCCGCCGCCAGCGGCCTTGATGATCACCGGATAACCGATACGAGCGGCAGTTTTAATGATGTCGTCGGTATCGTCTGATAGGGCCCCCTCGGAGCCGGGTACGCAAGGCACTTTGGCTTCCAGCATGGCCTGCTTGGCGGCGACCTTGTCGCCCATCAGGCGAATGTTGTCGGGGCGCGGACCAATAAAGGTGAAGCCGGAGGATTCCACCCGTTCAGCGAAGTTGGCGTTCTCCGACAGGAAACCATAACCGGGATGGATTGCAGCGGCATCGGTGACTTCAGCGGCAGCGATGATCGAGGGCACATGCAGATAGCTATGCGTCGACGAAGCCGGTCCGATGCAGACCGATTCATCGGCCAGCTTCACGTATTTGGCATCCCGGTCCGCTTCTGAATAAACAGCAACGGTTTTGATGCCCATTTCGCGGCAAGCACGCTGGATGCGCAAGGCAATCTCGCCCCGGTTTGCAATGAGAATTTTTTCGAACATGTGTTTGTGGAGGGCTAGTAACGCAGAATTTGTGTAGGTTCAGCTTGAGCTGAATTCATTTCACTCACGCCGGGTTGCTAACACCGGGCCTCTTAATTAAGCAATGACAAACAGCGGCTCGCCGTATTCCACCGGCTGGCCGTTTTCGACCAGGATAGCCTTGATGACGCCACCTTGATCGGTTTCGATTTCGTTCAAAAGTTTCATCGCTTCGATGATGCATATCGTGTCACCCGCGTTCACGCTTTGGCCGACTTCGGCAAAGTTTTTGGAGCCGGGGGCGGGCGCGCGGTAGAAAGTACCCACCATGGGCGAACGTACGACATGGCCTTCGGGCAGGGAGTCTTCTGCCGGCACTGCAGCAACCGGCGCCGCAACCGGTGCGGGTGCGTGCATCATCTGCGGCGCGTGCGCCATCATCATCGGTGCACCGGCAATGCTCTTGGCAATGCGGACTTTTTCTTCACCCTCTGTGATTTCCAACTCGGCAATGCCCGAGGCTTCAACCAAGTCAATGAGCTTTTTCAGTTTTCTGAGATCCATGGGAGGTCCTGTTTTGGATGTGACGCAGAGCATATTCCAGCGCCAGTTCGTAGCCTTGCGCGCCCAGTCCGGACACCACGCCGACCGCAAGATCGGAAAAATACGAGTGGTGGCGGAAAGATTCGCGCGCGTAAATATTGGAAAGATGAATTTCGACGAAGGGGATCGCCGAGGCCGCCAATGCGTCACGCATGGCAACGCTGGTGTGTGTGTAGCCCGCTGGGTTGATGATGATGAAATCGGCGTGATCGCGCGCGGCCTGGTGGATGCGTTCGATCAAGGCGCCTTCGTGATTGTGCTGAAAAGTTTCGACGAGTGCGCCTGCCGCTTCCCCGCGACCGACCAAATCCTGATTGATGTCGTCGAGCGTGGCAACGCCATAGTGCTGAGGTTCGCGGCTGCCCAATAAATTCAGGTTGGGGCCGTGCAAAACCAGGATATGGGGTCGCAGACTGTGGGCCGATTTGGCCGCGGCGCGGCCGGTTCGTTTAGTCGTCATGTCCGCAAGTCTGCCGTAAATGGGGGGTAATTGTCTAGATATTGACGCTAAATCACAACTATGCGTCAACTTTGCTTAGCCGCCCATTTTGCTGAGCGCGGTTTCAAGTGTGGTGAGGGGTAGACGTCCCAAATGTGTTAATACGATGTTGCCGTCACGATCGAACACAATCGTATAGGGTAAGGCGCCACTCGGGTTGCCGAGTTGCCGTGTCAGGCTGTGAGCCGCACCTTCACCGATCAGGATCGGATAGTTGACGGGTTGTTTTTTAAGAAATTGAGCAACGTTGGCTGCATTATCAATGGCGATGCCGACAAATTCAACGCCTTTTGCGTGATGCTGCTCACGCAGCGCCACGAAGTCCGGCATTTCCTCGCGGCAGGGCGCGCACCAGCTGGCCCAGAAATTCAGCACCACGATTTGACCGCGCCATTGCGCAAGCGCCTGGGGCTGCCCCTGCACGTCAGGAAAACTCAGTTTCCATAGCGCAGAGACGGCGGGTGTCTCGGGTGTCTGCGGCGCATAACGCGTCTGCGCCAGCCAGACACCCGCCACTAATGCGGCCAGCGCCAGGGGGATGAAGTAAAGCCATTTTTTTTGCATGGGCGTGTTCGCCGCACAGCACATCGCCCCGCGCGCGGGGCGATGTGGGTGCTTCAAGCGTTCCTGGTTGTGGTGGGGGACGGCGTTGCCGGCTCAACCATCATGGCGTGTGCGTGCAACCCCCGGGTTCATCATCCGTTTTGTGCCATCTGGACGAAGGGGGCAGCACTGTTCCGGCAGGGTGCGCGGTTTATAGAGTGCCGTAGGAGTGTAATCCGGACAGGAACATGTTCACGCCGATGAAGGCGAATGTAGTGACGAATAGACCGACCACCGCCCACCATGCCAGCATTGGACCGCGTAGGCCCTTGACAAGGCGGATGTGCAGCCAGGCAGCGTAGTTCAGCCAGACGATCAGCGCCCAGGTTTCTTTCGGGTCCCACGACCAGTAGCCGCCCCAAGCTTCGGCGGCCCACATAGCACCGAGTATGGTAGCGATGGTGAAGAAGGCAAAGCCAACCGCGATCGACTTGTACATGACATCGTCGATCACTTCCAGCTTGGGCAGGCGGGTGGCGAGGATGCCGCGTTGAGCCAGCAGATAGGCGACGCCGAGCATGGCTGCGATGGAGAAGCCGCCATAGCCGATGAAGTTGGCCGGTACGTGTATTTTCATCCACCAGGATTTGAGGGCGGGCACCAGCGGCTGGATTTCGTGCGCGCCGCGGTCGAAGGTGTACCACAGGATGAAGCCGACTGCGGCCGAAATGATCAGCAGCACGAAAGCACCCATCTGGCGGGTCTGACTGCGGGCTTCGTAATACAGGTACATCATCGCGGTGATGAGGGAGAACAGGACGAACACCTCGTACAAATTGGACACCGGGATATGGCCGACGTCGGTGCCGATGAGGTAGGACTCGTACCAGCGCACCATCAGGCCGATGAATCCCATGGCGACGGCGGACCAGGTCAGTGCGCTGGCGGTTTTCAGCGTGAACTCGGATCGGGACAGCAAGCCTGCCCAATAGCTCAGCGTGGCCAATCCGAACAGCGCACACATCCACATGATGGCGGCCTGGCTGGAGATCAGGTATTTGAGGAAGAAGGCCTCTTCCATGCGTGCCAGGCTGCCCTGGTACTGACTGATCGAAAACAGGCTGATCGCGCCGACCACGATAAACAGCACACGAAAGGGCTTCCAGAACCAGCCGAATACCGAAATGGCAGGAATGGCTGTGAGCAGGATGCCTTTTTCATAGATGTCCATGTACTCGCCAAAACGCGACAGGGTATAAAACCCGCCGGCAGCGACAATGGCGGAAAACAGCCAGTCAAACCACGACAGGCGTTTTAATAACGGGGCAGGTTGATTTAGAGCGAGTTCCATGATGCGATCTCCGGGTTGTTGTGATGGGCGTGGACGGTTATTTTGCGAGCGTGTCCAGCGCCTGCGTGTGACGTAAAAATTCTTTCTCGAAATCAATGGTGTGCTTGGCGGATGACATCGCCAGCAGCGCATGGCCTGGTTTGATGCGTAACCAGACCCGACGCTCGCGCACATAGAGCATGAAGAATACGCCGAGCGTCAGCAAAAGCGAACCGAAATAGACCACGTTCTTGCCGGGCGAGCGGGTCAGTTGAAGGCCGCTTGCCTTGACCTCGTCATATTGAGCCAGCTGCAGATAGACCGGCGCACCATAAACGAACATGTCGCTCATGCTGTTAAGCGTGTCACGCACCAGCCAGCCGGTGGCATCATCTATTTTCGGAGGGGGCAATCCGTTCTGACGGTTAGCGATTTGCAGTGCCTCAAACGCAGTCAGTTCGAGAATGCGCAGATAGGTGCCTGCAGCCTTCTCCCCTTCAGCGGCAGGCACCTTGTCTTCGATGAACTTGCCCAGCGATTGAAATCCGCCTTCGGCAAACAGCGCCAGCACCTGGGTGGCGCTGAACTTGAGTTTGGCTTCGATTTCGGTGTTCCAGGCATTTTCCGGCAATGCTTGACGCGCAAAACGGGCAGCGATTTCAGGGCGCAATGCCGCATTCAGCAACACCCCCCGCAGCCGCATGAAGCTGTCAATGTCCCCCCCGGCATCGAGTGGCATACGCATATAGCGGAAGGCATCGTTCGGTGATTCACGTACTCCCGACATCAAATACCAGCGGCCATCCAGTTCCAGCGGCAACATGTAATTGCTGAATTCCAGCGCTTGCCCGCGTGCATCGCGCAGCTTGTACTGGAAACTCGGGCCGACATTGCGCAGATGCTTTTTATCGCTGACCGGGCTGCCACCGAGCACACTCATGGTGTCGCCAGCGGGTTGTACTTCACCCCCCATATTCTCGATGTTAAACGGCCGAAAATCAGTGAACTCGATTGTGTATTTGCCTGCTGCACTCGTTAATTCTGTGTTCTGGTGCACCGACCCGGCTACATCAAAGTATTCGGATGAGGGCGAAAACAAATTCCAGCCGCGCAGGGTGAGGCGGGTTCCACCATCGGCAAAACTGGCTTGGTAAATCGCTACGCCGTCGTGGATCAGCGGGTGGTTGACGGCTATAGTCGCTTCGCGGATTTTTTTGCCGCTGTGGTCGAACAGCTCGAGGTCGCTTTCGAAGCTTTTGGGCTGGCCGGTTGTGTAATGCTCGATGCGGAACTGTTTCAACCCCACGGTGAAGGGCAGTTCCTGTACCAGGTAGCCGTCGGCCACATTCAGGAAAGCGACGTCTGCGCTGGAACCCTCGGGGATCTGCACGCTGCCGCGAAACGAGGGATTGGATGGCGTCAGGCGTGAAATGGCGGGTACCTGGCTTTGCGGAATGTCGCGCGTTTCGATTTTCTTGTAGCCCAGTATTTGCTGAACCTTGAAAATCAGGTTGCCGTCCATCAGGCCACCGATCAAGATCATCACGATGGACGAGTGGGCCAGAAAATAACCGAGACGGTTCCAACTGCCGGCCTTGGCAGCAAGCAACACCCCCCCCTCACGCGGCAGGTTTTTCACCTTGTAGCCCTGGCCCTCCAAATAGCGTTGTGCGCTGGCGGCGAGCGCCTCAGGCGGGTGCGCAGTGGCTGCTTCGTGCTTGTGCTTGAACGCGTTAAGTGACTGTTCGGTGACGTGTTCGCGAAAGCTTTTTATCTCGCGCGCAAAGTTCGGTGCGTTGCGGGTAATGCAGACGCTGACGGAGACAATAAGAAAAGCCAGAATGAGCAGAAACCAAAAGGCTTGGTAGACGTCGTACAGCCCCAGTTTTTCATACACCTCGAACCAGAACGGGCCGAGCTGGATGAGGTAATTGTTGTAGGGTTCGGCCTGTTTCAGTACCGTCCCGATAATTGAAGCGACCGCCAGTATGGACAGCAGACTGATGGCAAAGCGCATCGAACTCATCAGCTCGAATACGGATTTACCAAAGGAGTGGGGGGGAGTATTCATAGTGGCAGCAATACCCTTGACGGGCACAAAATAAAAAAGGGTGACTCACGCCACCCTTCCATCGACTAAGGTGAGATCGATAAGTTTACCGCAAGCCTTGAATATAAGACGCCACGGCTTTCATATCTGCATCTGTCATCTTGGCGGCGATGGTGCGCATCATCTTGGCGCCATCGTTTGAACGCTTGCCTACACGGAAGTCGTTCAGCTGGGTGTAGATATAGTCACTGTGCTGTCCCGCCAGACGGGGGAACTGGACAGGAATGCCTTTTCCTTGTGCGCCATGACAGGAGGCACAGGCCGGGACACCCGCACCCAGCACGCCGCCGCGGTAGATTTTTTGACCGAGCAATGCCAGCTCCTGATCCTTGGAGGTGCCAGGCTTGGGCTGTTGGGCGCTGTAATACGCTGACAGGTTCAGCATGTCCTGCGGTGTCAGGCTGGCGACGATGCCGCCCATCACGGCATTCTTGCGGTCACCCGACTTGAAATTGGTGAGCTGCTTGTTGATATATTCAGCATTCAACCCGGCCAGTTTGGGATTGGCGGCAGCAGCGCTGTTGCCGTCGACCGCATGACATGCGGCACAAACCTGGTTAACGATGCTTTCAGCAGCCTTGGGATCGCCCTTGCTGGCCGGGGCCGTTGCGGGTTCGTTGGCAAAAGCGGAAGTAGCGGCCAATAAGGCAACCATAGAGACGACGAGTTTCATCAAATGCTCCTGAAGCTTGCAAAACTTGGGAAAACGGGTAGTTTAGCGGTAACTAATATGACTGCCAAGCCCGTGCTCAATCGCGCCCACTTCCATACCTCGGTCGCCCAGCTGCGCGATTTGCCCTACAGCCGCGCCGAAGTTGCGTTTGCAGGGAGATCCAACGCCGGAAAATCGAGCGCAATCAATCTGCTGACACGCATTAATCGGTTGGCTTATACCTCCAAAACACCGGGTCGGACTCAATTAATCAACTTTTTTGAGTTGGATGAAGACGTCTATCTGGTCGATCTGCCAGGTTACGGGTATGCAAAAGTTCCGCCGGCCGTGAAGGCCAAGTGGGAAAATCTGTTATCGCGCTACCTCCAGGAACGTGATGCGCTGGTCGGGATGGTGTTGATCATGGACGCGCGCCATCCGCTGACGCCGTTGGACAAACAGATGCTTGCCTGGTTTACCCCCACCGGTAAACCGGTCCATATCCTGCTATCCAAAGCTGACAAGCTATCCAATAGCGAAAAAGTATTGACCTTGCGCCGCGTCAAGCAGGAACTCGCTACGCTGGAGGGCGTCACTGTCCAGTTGTTTTCCAGTCTGTCCCGCCTTGGCGCTGAAGATGCGGCTGCCTTGATCGAAGGCTGGTTCTCGAAAGCACTTCAAAGCGACACGCAACCGGCTGAGTGATAGTCGATAGCCGTATCTGCAAGCCAATTCTCATCCTGCGGGGCGAACAAACAAAAAGCCCCGACCAAGGGAGGGGTCGGGGCTGAAAATGCCTTAAGGGGATTAAGGCATCCCGCTCAGGGAGGAGAAGCGGGAAGACGATCAAAAATCGTCTTACACCATTGAGCGGCGATGTTCATGAATAGTTCCACACCATTTTAGAAATTCTTTGGAGATGTATTTGAACCTGCCATTGAGTCAATTCCCGGCAAGCCGCATGCGGCGCATGCGACGCGATGAATTTTCGCGCCGCATGATGTGTGAGCACACACTTACGTCAAGTGATCTTATTTATCCTGTATTTGTTCTGGATGGCCAAAATAAAAGAGAAGCTGTCGCCTCCATGCCCGGCGTTGAACGGGTGTCGATTGATTTGTTGCTGCCAGTGGCGGAGGAGTGTGTGCAGTTGGGCATCCCTGCACTGGCGCTGTTTCCGGTGATTGATGCCAGTTTAAAAACGTCGGGGGCGGAAGAAGCGCTCAACCCCGATGGCCTGGTGCCGCGTACCGTGGCCGCACTGAAAGCCCGCTTTCCCGGACTGGGCATCATCACCGATATCGCGCTGGATCCTTATACCAATCATGGTCAGGATGGCCTGATCGACGCCAGCGGCTATGTGATGAACGACGAGACAGTGATTATGCTAGCTCAGCAGGCCGTCGTGCATGCACAGGCGGGCGCCGACATCGTTGCGCCCTCCGACATGATGGATGGCCGTGTGGCAGCACTGCGTGCCGCGCTGGAAGGGGCTGGGCATATCCATACGCGAATCTTGGCCTATGCTGCCAAATACGCATCCAGCTTCTACGGCCCGTTTCGTGACGCGGTCGGTTCTGCAGCCAATCTGGGCAAAGGCAACAAGCACACCTACCAGATGGACCCGGCCAACAGCGATGAAGCCTTGTGGGAAGTCGGAATGGATCTGCAGGAGGGGGCTGACATGGTCATGATCAAGCCTGGCATGCCTTATCTGGATGTGATTCGCCGGGTCAAGGATGCTTATGGTGCGCCGACCTATGCATACCAAGTCAGTGGCGAGTACGCCATGCTGAAAGCCGCGGTACAAAACGGCTGGCTGGATGAGAAGGCGTGTGTGCTGGAAGCCCTGCTGGCCTTTAAGCGGGCTGGAGCGGATGGCGTCCTGACTTATTTTGCGCGCGATGCGGCACGATGGTTGAAGAATACTTAAATCAAGCTCCGATTAAGTTTCTGCCCATTTTCTCCGTATAACAACGTACACAATTGAATATTCAGATAAGTAACTTGCTCAGTTTTAACAGACCAGGTTATGTCAGGAAAAATGTCAGACAAGCGTAAGTTCCCTTTTGGTACCAGAGAATGGCGAAAAAGCCCAGATGAATGGGACAACACCATTATTGCTGTGTCGCCTTACACCCTGAAAGATCTAGTCATGATTCCGGGTGATGAAAGTCGTCAACCGCAGCCTGAATCCATAGAAGAACAAAATTTCAAAATTCGATTGGCGCACTCACAGGAACGCGTCAACAATGCCAGCATGTTGATCCAACGCATGTACATGAAGCGTGGATATGACGTGCCGGGCATGCTGAAAGTGCCAGACCGGATAACGCTGATGGCATCACAGAATGAGGCTGTTGTCGGGACCCTGACCCTCGGAATTGATTCAGGCACTCCGCTGATGGCCGATGAAAATTACAAAAAAGAAGTGGATGAACTCAGAGATGAAGGATGCAAGATCTGCGAATTAACCAAATTTGCGGTAGATCAAGTACGCGGGTCCAAGCGCGTCCTCGCGGGTCTTTTTCATATTGCTTATATCTATGGGCGCATCCTGCATAATCAGACAGATGTGCTGATTGAAGTCACGCCCAGGCACGCACTTTTCTACAAGCGCATGCTTGGATTTGAGCCGTTTGGTGAGGAGCGTCTCAATACACGCGTTAACACCATGGGGGTATTGTTGCGGCTGAAAATCGATTATGTCGACCAGCAGATAGCGCACTGGGGGGGAACAACGGATTCCGAGGCTGCGAGAATTGAACGCTCGCTCTATCCTTATTTTTTCTCGAAAGAGGATGAAGAAGGAATTGTCCAGCGTCTCTTAAGGGGCGAGTGAGTTCATCTACAAATGTCACAATTCGATTACAGCACCGCTTTTTCCAGAAATATCGGCTGGGTCACAGACGCTGAGCAAAGCACGTTGCGTAATGCCCGCGTTGCAATTGCCGGGATGGGGGGCGTAGGTGGAATTCACCTGCTGACGCTGGCTCGCCTGGGGATCGGAAAATTCAATATTTCCGATTTCGACACCTTCGATCAGGTTAACTTCAACCGTCAGGCTGGCGCCACTATGCAAACGCTCGGCCGTGCCAAGGTCGACGTCATGCTTGAACAGGCGCGGGATATCAACCCAGAAGTGGATATCCGGGTTTTCCCCGAAGGCGTCAATGAAACCAACCTGGATGATTTCTTCAAAGATGTCGATATTTATGTCGACGGCCTGGATTTTTTCGTGTTCGCCGCGCGAGAAGCGGTCTACCGGGCGTGCGAGCGCTTGCGCATCCCCGCCGTCATCGCCGCCCCACTGGGCATGGGCACAGCCATCGTCAACATTTTGCCCGGCCACATGAGCTTCGAAGAGTATTTTCGGTTCGAGGATGTGTCCGACAACGAAAAAGCCCTCCGCTTCTTGTTGGGTCTGTCCCCCGCCATGCTGCAACGCGGCTATCTGGCGGATCGTTCCACCGTCGACTTTGCCGGTCAGCGCGGACCCTCAACCGCTATGGCGTGCCAGTTATGCGCGGGGGCCGCAGCCACCGAGGCGCTGAAAATCCTGTTGAAACGCGGCAAGGTTCTGGCCGCGCCGCACGGCTACCAGTTTGATGCTTACGAAAACAAGCTGACCCGTACCTGGCGGCCGTGGGGCAACAACAACCCCATTCAGCGGATTGGCCTTGCCATTGCCCGCTGGCAATTGGGGCTTAAATAGTGGTCTGCTTTCGAGATGCCGGAACATGAAACGGCGCCTTTTGCCGCATGGCGGCGTTGCTCGTCGTTGCCATAGCGCCAGCTATGTCGCCTCCTCGCACCTTGCCCTGCGAAAAAATCCCTCCGCTTCATTTGTCCCATTATTTCGAAAGCAGACCACTAGAGATGGCATCCCCAACACCTGAGCAGCTTCGCTTCATTCTGGAAAGCGGCATTCTGGCGCCCTCTGCCGATAACCATCACCTGATGCGTTTCGATGTAAGGGACGACATTCTGGAGCTGAGGTACACAGGCGGTTCGTTGCCTGAGGCTGGTGGTTACAAACGCGTCCTTGCGATGCTGTCTTTGGGTGCGGTGTCGGAAAATCTTACAGTTGCCGCGAGCCGTTTTGCGATTCAGGCTGATCTGGCGTTATTTCCCGACCCCTTGCGCCCTGATCTAATCCTGCGGGTTAATTGGCAACCGGGTAGCGTGGCGGTCGACCCACTCTGGGAGGAAATATCGCGGCGGCATACCAACCGCAGTGTTTTTTTTCGTGGCCCCCCTATGAGCCACGAAGATCGGTCAGTGATCGAGCGTGCCGCAACGCATGTTTCAGGCAGTCATCTTGAGTGGCTGGAGGCGCCGAAATTGAAACCGCCTTCCCTTAAGCTCATCCGCCTGGCAGAAGGCGAACGCTTCAGAAACCGCTTGCTGCACGAGGAATTGTTCTCGAACATTCGCTTCGACGTGGGATGGCAACACACGTGTGAGGAAGGGCTCCCCCCTGCAGCATTGGGGATTGAAAGACCGTTACGCCATGCGTTTGCATGGTTGCGCCACTGGCCCTTGATGCGCTTGCTCAACCTGGTTGGCGGCTACTGGTTTTTGGGTTGGCGAGCGGCTGACCTCCCCTGCCGGCTCGCGCCTCATCTGGGTCTTATCGCCGTCGATCAGGGCAACGACCACGCGGTCTTTGCCGCTGGGCGCAGTTTTCAACGGGTATGGCTCGCTGTCACGCGATTGGGACTTGCCCTGCAGCCCATGCCTGCCTCGGCTCTTTTTTCGTTCCCTGGTGCCATTCAGGAGGGGATACCCAAGCCCTTGCAACAGCACTTGAGCCGGGGTTGGCAGGCTATTTTGCCGAACAGACAGCCCGTCATGCTGTTCCGGATTGGGCGCGCAGACTCGCCAGCAACGACCACAGGGCGTATGCCTTTACAGCATTACGCACCGGAGTTCGAATACTACGCCCCATGAAAAAACCCCCCGCACCAAAAGTGCGGGGGGTTTCGAAGGTTGCGAACTGCTGTTATTTGGATTTACGGCGGCGCAATGCGGCACCCATACCGAGCAGGCCGAGACCCATCAAAGCGAGCGATGCAGGCTCGGGAATCGCGTTGGCTTGGTATGCCAGGCTACCGCCGCCTTGGTTGACACCATTTAAGTTGTCAACCCTGATCGAGGTTTTGCCGCCCGCTACTGAGTAAGTCGTCTCGATAGCGCTTCCCCCGGCCTGTGAGCCGATATCGATGTTGAAAGGGTTAGGCAGTTGCCAGAACCCTGTTGGGCCGGTTGTTCCAAGCGCTGCATTGAAGTCAAGCAAGGTCAAAATACTTAACGTGCCATTTCCAGATGTACCGTTGCCAACGGTTGCGGTCGCGTTATTGGTGGGGTCATTGATGATGCTCGCCGTCCCAAGCAGAAAGTCCGCTGCGCCGGCGGTGATGCCGTACTGGGCCAAGGTGTTAGCATTGCTGGTTGTGGGGTCAGCAAAAGTCAGACCCGACGTGCAACCTACCTGCCCGTTTGAGCCAGAAGTCGTACACCCTGGGCTGCCGTAAACAGCTGCATCAAAGAGACTGAACGACGTGACAACGAAGAGATTATTCGTAAGCCAAGTCCCTGTTCCTTGAATCTTGAAGGTTGCGTAGACGTTGTAGTTGTTGGTTACGTTAGTGGTAGCAAGCGGATTCGGGTTGAAGTTGAGTATTTGAAAATTCCCGGACTCGCTGAACGTTGTATTGGTTAGAGCCACCGGCGCTGAATTGATATCAAGCAACGACGCAAAAGCAATCTGGCTGTTGTTCGTCGCAAAACTACCCGTGCCAGCGTCGAGCGCAGTGCCGCCGACTGCGCCAACGTTTGTAGCGCTTGGATTCACAGTGATGTTGGCCGACACAGTCGTCGCGTAAGAAGCGCACGCTACAACCACCGATAGGGCTAGATTTTTCAGTTTCATTTGGATTTCTCCTTTGTTGAGTAAGTCATCGGCTAACTGGCTAGCCAAGCTAAGACGGTTTAAACGATGATGTTCAGACCTTGCCAGACATTAAAGCAAGCGCTGTGCCACTTTTTCAACTTATTGTATTAAAAGGACAAATAACCATATCCTGTGTTTTATGGCGGTCTGGCGGGGATGGTGTGTAAAGTATTCCGACACCCCGGGCGGTCCAGTAGGGGGGGCTTTAATACCCGGGGTTACGTCGTTCACAGGCTGTCTAGCAGCACCTTGGCTACGTTGCGTTCGGCAAACGCCTGGCCGGCATTTACCGCTTTTGCCAGTTCTTTTTTGGCTTCACGCTTGTCGCCGGCCTTGAGCAGGGCGACTGCGTAGTGGTATCGGATGTCTGCGGCCCCGGGCGCTTTCGAAACGGCGTTCTTCAATAGCGCAAGGCCACGCGGGACGTGTCCCTGATTAGCCAGGATCCAGCCCAAAGTGTCCATGATGCCGGGGTTGTCGGGGGACAGCTTCAAGGCTTTTTCCGCGGTGGCCAGGGCGCGTCCGTCCGCAGTTTTCTGGTACAGCACGGCCAGGTTGTTGAGGGTGTAGATATCGTTTGGGGATGCACGCAGCAGCGATTCATACTGCGTGATCGCTTCACGATACTGTCCATTCACCAGATGCATTTGGGCGATCTTAGTGATGGTTGTCGAGTCGCCCCCTTTTGCCAGGGCGAGGTCGTAGGCTTTTCTTGCCTCGGTGTATTTTTTTTGTGTAACCAGGATGTCAGCCTCCCGATCGAATCCCACGAAGGACTTGGGCTGTTGAGCCTGCATCTGGCGGGCGATTTTCAAGGCGGCATCCGGCTTGTTATCCGCGAGTTCCAGTCGAATCATGGCGTCCAGGGCCTGGAGGAAATCCGGCTTGAGTTGAATTGCCTTTTGCAGGGTGGTTCGCGCTGCATTGAATTGCTTGTTGGCAAATTGCGCGAGGCCCAGATTCAGAAGCGGGGCCGGTGATTGAGGCGCTATCCGGGCCATGCGGGTAAAGGTGGCGATTGATTCTGCGAGGTTGCCCATGCCCATCTGGGTTGCCCCAAGCAAGTTGAGCGCTTCAAGGCTGTCCGGATGCTGGGCGACAATTTCGTTGGCTAGGGCCAGGGCCTTTTGGTTGTCTTTTTTATCCAGATAATATCGGGCCAGGGAGGTGCGCGGTGTAATGGCCTTGGGATCAGCCTTGGCGGCTTTTTCCAGCCAGTTCACTGCATCGCTTTCATTTTTTTGAGCTCCAGCAAGATCTGCCAGTGCCATCATGGCCTGGAGGTTGTTTTTGTCTTTGTTCAGGATGGCTTCAAAGCGTTTGCGAGCAGCATCCGGTTTGTTGTCGGCCATGTCGAGGCGGGCGAGGTTGCTGGCGGCAGGGAAGAAGGTGGGCTGCAAGTCCAGGGCGCGCTCCAGAGCCTTGCGCGCACCTGCGAGATCTTGTTTGCCCATCAGGGCAGCAGCAAGCAGGTTCTGGGTTAAGGGGTTGTCGGGTAGTTTCTTTTCGAGCATGGCGAGGGTTTTCTGTGCTTGGTCGTACTCTTTGCGGTGGAGCTGGAGTATGACCAGGGCCAGATCCGCCTGACCTGGTGTGGCGCTCAAGCGGGTGGCTTGTTCGAGCGTGGCCAGCCCCCTTTCGCTGTCCCCGTTTCCCAGCAATCCGGCAGCCAATTGAGTTTTGATGGCGGCGTTTTCCGGGTTGAGCCTGGATGCGTGCTGCAGGTAATCCATCGCCCGGGTGTAGTCCTTCTTCCAAAGATATGCTTCGCCAGCCAAGGCTAGCGCTTGTGTGTCTTTTGTCTCGGGGGAAAGAAGTGGCGCCAGGGTTTCCAGGGATTTGTCGGGATGGCCCTGCCGGAGTTGTACGGCAGCAAGCACTCTTCGGGCATAGGGGTTGCCAGGGAAATTTGCTAGAAAACGGTTTAGGTGGGTTTCGGCTTGCTGATACGAGCCTAAAGCGTAGTCAGTCGCACCGGCAAGTAAGACGCTGGGCGCATGGCTACCGTTAAGTTTGAATACTTCCAGCAATGCGTCTCGCGCCACGGGGTATTTTCTTTGCTGAAAATTGAAAACAGCCGTGAGGTAATTGGCCAGAATCGATTTGGGCGCAAGCTTCAACACATGGTCAAGATCTTTACGGGCCGCTTCCTGCCGACCAAGTGATAAATTAATATTAATTCTCTGAGCCAGGGCGTCCAGATTGTTCGGGTCAAGATTCAGCGCGTTGGTAAATGCCGATAGAGCACCTTGTGGATTGTCGTTCCTGAGTTCCAGGCTGCCCAAGTAAACCCAAGTATGGGATTGCTTGTCGCCAATCTTGAGTGCCGTATCTAGCCAAGTTTTGGCCTTCGCCATGTTGTTTTCAGCTACGGCACATTGCGCCAAACCCCAGTAGGTTGGGGGATTGCTGGAATCGGCTTCGAGGGATTGCTGAAAAAGTGAGCAGCCAGCTTTAAATTGCCCCAGATTCAGCATGGCCTCGGCGCGCATTTGCAAAATGCGCGCACGATTGGCGGCAGAAGTTTGCTCGCCAGGCTGAATCTCATCGAGTACACGCTTGTACTCCCCCATCATCAGCAACGCTTCGCCAAGTTGGGGCTTGATCGTTTCGCGATTGACGCCAAGCTGTACTGCCCGATTCAGTTCTTTTTCCGCTTCAGCGCCCATTCCCGATTTTAAATAGACTTGCCCGAGCATCAGCCTGGCTTGAGGGCTGTCAGGATTCTTTTGTACGGCATTTTTCAATTCAAGAATGCTGCCTTTAAGATTTCCCTTGTCTTCAAAGTCTTTCGCCCGCTGAATATGTTCCTGCTCGGTGAGCTTCGCTGTGCTATCGCATGCAGTTAGCAAGGCGGTGGCGGCAAAGGCGAGGGCAATGGCAAGGGCGACGGGGCGTTGGGTCATCTGCAAACTCCACTGGGTTACATTGTCGGATCAAGAAAACACAGACTCAATGACTGCTTGAAGCTGCAGGGGCGCGACCACACAAGACCTCGATGTGATGTACGCTTCAAAGTAAATCTGGCAACTTATTTGGCTGTAAGTTGTTTGAGCAGGGCGCGTGCCTCTTGCTCTTGGGGGAATGCTACCCCACTTGTCAGAAGGCGTTCGAGTTCGCCCCGTGCACGGGTGCGGTCGCCCGATTTGGCATGGGCTGCGGCGAGGTGAAACTGGATTTCCGCAGCGTCCGGGACTTTGGCTAGCGCCTGCTTCAGAAGTTTGATGCCGCGTTCGGTCTGGCCCTGCTGTGCCAGGATCCATCCCAGCGTATCCATTACGGCAGGATTGTCGGGGTTGAGCTTGAACGCCTGCTCGGCGAATCCGAGCGCGCGGTTGTCATTGGATTCCAGTAATGCCCAGGCCAGGTTGTTCAGGACAATGAGGTTGTTGGGGTTGCTCTTGTACAGGATCTGATATTGGTCGGCGGCGGCGGCGTATTGCTTGCGTTTGATCAGGCTTTCGGCCAGCGCGGCACGGATGCCGGCGTCTTGTGGGTGAGTGGTCAGCCAGGCGGCGAGGCGTTTTTCGCCTTCTTCGGGGCGCTGGGTGGCGTTGAAAACTGGCAACTGGCGGACGAGCAGCGCGCCGGAAGGTTTGAGTTTTTGCGCGCGCTCGTAGGCGGCGAGGGCGGCGGGGTAATCCTTGCGCGCGAACGCGGTATCCCCTTCCAGTACGAAACCCGCCGAATTGTCGGGTTTTTGCTGCTGCACTTGCCTGGCAAGTTTGTGGGCCGCGTCAAAGTGCGCATCCTGGATCTCGACACCGCCCAGCATCAGTTGTGCGTCGAGGAAGTCCGACTGGATGAGCAGGGCTTCCTGCAGGGTTTTCCGTGCGCCGGCGGGGTCTTTGGCAGTGATCTGCGCGGTGGCGAGCTTGATCAGGGGTGCGGCCTGGCCGGGCAGGCGCTCGACCAGCTTGCGGTAACTGCCTAGCGCGTTGGTGGTGTCGCCCAGCGCCAGTTGGGTGGTACCGAGGAGTTCAAGCGCGGCCGGGTTGTCGGGTTGGACGTTGACGGCTTCGCGCGCCGTGGCGAGGGCCTGGTTTTTGTCGCCTTTGGCGAGTTGGTAGCGCGCCAGTGCCACCCGCGGTTGCAGCGCCTCAGGATGGGCGGAGGCGGCTTTTTTCAGCCAGCTGACGTAGGTTTTTTCATCTTTGTCGAGCAGGCTCAGATCGCCCAGCGCGAGCATTGCGTTGAGGTGCTTGGGGTCGGACTTGAGGATGCCCTCGAAGCGACTTTTTGCTGCAGCAGGCTGTTTATCCTTGAGGTCGAGTTGGGCCAGGTTGGCAGCGGCAGGAAAAAACGCGGAATCGATTTTGAGCGCCTGGCTAAAGCTGTCGCGTGCGCGAGCCACGTCCTGCTTACCGAGGTAGGCAGCGCCTCGGTAGTTCCAGGTTAATGGACTGGCGGACTGCTTCTTCTCAAGTGCGGCGATGCTTTTTAAAGCGGCATCAAATTCTTTTTTCTTGAGCTGGTTGAGGATGATGAAGGTGTCGGCTCGGCTGTTGGCACCCTCCATTTCAGCGGCGGCTTGCAGGTCGGCCATGGCGCGGCTGTCCCCCTGAGCCAGGCGGGAAATGCCGAGTTCGGTGCGTATGGCCGCATTGTCAGGATTGCGCTTGGCGGCTTGTTCAAAGTAGGACGATGCTTGAGAAAAGTCTTTCTTGACCAACGCGATTTCGCCCGCAACGACCAGCACGCCGGCGTCTGGATTGGCGGATCTAAGCGCTGGCGCAAGGGTTCGCGCGGCATCGTCCGGGCGGCCCAGGCGCAATTGTGAAGCAGCCAGCAGGCGCAACGCGTAGAGGTTGTTGGGCGTGGCTTTGACCACCTTGTTGAGGTGCGCTTCGGCGGTTTGCAGGTTGCCAAGTGCGTATTCGATTGCCCCACCCAGTGACAGCGCGGGCACAAAGCTGGGAGCGGCCTTCAAGACGTCTGCCAGATGGTCGCGTGCAATTTCGGTTTTCTTTTCGCGGAAGTCGATCAGCGCCTGGGTGTAACGTGCCTGCAGGTTGCCGGGGGTGATTTTCAGTGCAGCGTTGACTTCTTTGCGCGCCTCATCCAGTTTGTTGTCGGCGATGGCGATACCCGCCAGTGCCAGCCGGGCATCGGTATGTCGGGAGTCGATTTCGAGGATTTTACGATAGACCGCGACGGCTTCAACCGGCTTTTTGGTGGCGCGTAGCAGGTCACCCTTCAGCATCAGGCTGTCGCGGTGTTTGGGGTCAATGCGCAATGCCTGGTCGAGTTCCTGCATGGCTTTTGCGGCATCGCCGTCAGACAGGGCCAATTCGGCCAGCGTCAGATGGACATCGACATTGTCGGGTGCGGCTTGCAGTGCGCCTTGTATCGTTTTGCGTGCGTCTTCCTTGCGCCCCAGTCTGAGTTCGGCCGTGGCGCGCAGGGCATGCAGCGTGGCGGTATCTGCGTTGCTTTCGGTCGGGGCGGGCAGCTCATCCAGTACTCGCTGGTATTCACGCTGCCCAAGCACCGCACGGGCAATCATCGGATTGACGGTGCTTGCGGCATAGCCGACTTCACGGGCACGCCGAAACTCTTTTTCGGCGCTAGGCATGTCACTCTGTTCGAGATATAGCTTGCCTAGTTCATAACGTGCATCGGCATTTTTGTCGTCTGCGATAACCGCGTTTTTGAGCTGGATGGTTGCTGCTTTCAGGTCGCCTTTGGCGATGCTTTCTTTTGCCTGGTTAAGGAGCGTCTCACTGTTTTCTCCGCCACAGGCGGCAAACCCGAGACATAGCAAGCAGGCGAGCAGCAATCGGTTTGGTCGGGCGGTGTACGGGTGTGGAAATAGGCGCATTAAAGAAATCCTGTTTAGAATAATGTGTTACACATTCAACAACAATGCGGATTACCACACAGTATATCGCTCCTTTTTATCGATAGACTGGTATGCCATTATGATATCTAGGGAACGCACCAGATGAATCAGCAAAACTCAAGCCAGTGGTTTCGCTCGTCTGTAATTTCATTATTGTTGTTGGCGAGCGGCCTCACTTGGATGACGCCCGCCATGGCCAACGACGCATTGCTGCTGGCGCAGCGCGTCTATGATCGCCCCAACGGGCGCGACCTGACCACACTGGGCCGTATGGTGCTGACCGAAAAGGGCCGGGCGCCACGCATCCGTGAAATCGTCACTTATCGGCTAGACAAATCGGGTGGTGAAACCGCTAACCTGATTCGCTTTCTCGATCCGGAAGATATCGCGGGCACCGGTCTTCTGAGCATCGACAAAGTCGATGGCACTACTGACCAGTGGCTTTATCTTCCCGCGCTCGACCGGGTGCGGCGTATTTCAAGCGACCGCAAAGGCGGGCGCTTTGTGGGCTCCGACTTGTTTTTCGAGGACCTGCAGGAACGCAAGCCTTCTAAGGATCGCCACCGTTTACTCGGTAAGCAAATCGAGAATGGCATCCTCTGTGATGTGCTCGAAAGTGTGCCACTGGACGCTGATGATTCCGCCTATAAAATACGCATCAGCTGGATCGACCCTTCGACAGCCATTCTGCAACGCATGGATTATTTTGAGAAAGACACCACTGCCCCTAGCAAGCGTTGGCTTCTGCGGGCGAAGAAGCGCAATCAGGGCTATTGGACCTTGACCGATAGCCGCATGATAGACCTTGCGAGCGGTCACGAAACTCGCATGGTTGTCGATATCGCGCTGTATGATCAAAAGTTGCCGTCCAAACTTTTCACTCCCCAAACTTTGGCTGACGAGAGCCTGGAATCGGAATATCGCCCATGAAAAACATGTTGCTGAGCTTGAGTCTGTCGCTCTTTGTTCTGCCCGTCTATGCGGCTGACGGCTTGCCACCACTTCGAGGTGAAGCGGAAGCTACAACCGACGACCTGCCTCCACCGCGCACCCCGACACGGAAGTCGCGTCCGGCCTCAGCCGATGCTGTTCCGGGCGTAGCTGCACCAATAATCAACGCAGCGGATGATCTGCCGCCTCCAACCTCGCGCAGTCGTAAACCAAGGGCGCGCGGATTCCAGCCCACACTCAAATATGGCGTTGATGATCTGTTGCTGGAAGCGGGAGGCCTGCTCGACGCGCCGGAGGCCGATACCTATTCCACTCTGCGCATCAGCCCTTATGTTTTGTGGCAACCCACCAATAACTGGGAGTTTCGTGCTGGCGCACGGCTCGATGGCATGACGCAGGACGGGGGTCGTGCGGATCATCGGGAGTCGCTGGTAGATTACAGTGACACGTATGCACGCTACCGCAATGGGGATACCCGCCTGACTCTCGGCGCACAGACCATCATATGGGGTCGCGCCGACGAAATCCCGCTGGCTGACCGTGTGAGTCGTACCGACCTCACCCGATTCATACTGGATGATTTGCCTGACCGTCGCCGTGCCCAACTGGCTGCGCGCTGGGAACAAAGCTTTGGAAACTACAAACTGGATGCGGTGTATTTGCCGATATTTCGGGGCGCACAACTGCCCGACGTGGCCAGCGTTTGGAGTCCGATAAACCGCAGCACAGGTCAGGTGCTCGGTATTGCGCCTAGCCCTGCACTTGCGTTTTTGGTGGGCGCTGCACGGATTGAAGAAGATGAACACGGTAGCGGCGGGGGTGCCGTACGTTTAAGCAAGACCGGCGAGCCGTTTGATTTCGGTATAACGCTGGCGAGAACCCGGCAGTCGATACCGTATTACCGGGTCGGGCCGCTTTCACTCACCGCGGTGCATCCGTTCAATAATTTTGTCGGTGCTGATCTGGAACTGGTTCGGGGCGGTCTTACCTGGAGAATGGAAGCCGGGTACACAGACAATGTGCCGGTGACCCTGACTACCGCAGCGATGGACACCACGCATTCATTCGACTGGATCGGCGCTGTGGAATTTTTTCCTGGCGGGAAGGATATCCGCGTCAATCTACAGCTGGTCGCTCATGCGCTACAAAGCGATCGCAGCATCCTTGAGTTGAAGGAGTATTACGGCGCCAATGGCGAAGTCGAGACCAGTTTTGGACGGGGACGCTGGAAAGCCGGGATGCGCTTTTCCACCGGCTTTAACGTACACGATGTTTATCTTAGCCCCAAGCTCAGCTATGTTGGCTGGGAGCCGCATGAATTGTATGTTGCCGCGCATTACTTCAACGGTGAGGCACGTACCCTGGGTGGTTTCCACCAGGATCATTCGCTGATCACGCTGGGTCTGCGTACCAAATTCTGAACGGAATCATCGCATGGAGATGCTGAAGGCCTGGTTCAATGGCACCCGCGTCCCCTTGCTGCCGCCGTGGCTGGCGCTGGCGATTCTGCTCGGTATTCAACTGGCATCACTGCCAATTCTTTTTAATATTCATTTCAATAACGCGGGCGATATTTATTCACCGCCTGATGCGCCGGTTATCCAACTGCGCAATTCGCTGTTCAAGGAATTTCCCAACGACGAAGCCATAATCGCCCTGTTTGAAGGCGACGCGCTCTATTCGCCAGCATTTCTCGCCACGCTGCATCGCGCCGCGCAGAAGATGGAGCGGCACCCCTCGGTTGATCGGGTACTGACATTGACCACGGTGGAACATATCGAGGCCACTGACGATGGCTTTGCCGTGTCTCGGCTGGTTGACCCGAACAAGCTGGATACACGTACGCCCGCCGAGTGGAAAGCCCGTGTGATGAGCGATGCCTTTGCGCCTGGCCTGATTGCGTCGGAAGATGGTCGGGCCGTAGCGCTGGTGGTGCGCCCGATATTTCTTAAGGAAAGTCTCGCCCGGCGCGATGTTTATCTCGCGCTCAAAGCCGCTATCGCGGCCGAGCCGGCCCTCAAATCCGTCCACACAGCCACTGCCGGAACCGTGGCGCAAACGGTCGAGGAACTCCACTCGATCTGGCGCGACAGTGCAATTTTCATTCCGCTCACAGTTGTGATCGGATTGGCCCTGATGTGGTGGGTGGTGGGCCGGGTGCGTCCGGTAGTGGTGGGTGGTCTTGCCGTGGGTGCGGTGGTCTCGGCCAGTGTGGCCGGATTGGTTCTGTCTGGTCAGCCCTACACGCCGATCGCCGCGATGATTCCTACCCTGATGGCCGCTTACACGACGGCTACGCTGCTGCATTTGTATGCAGCCATCCAGCGCGCACGTGTCGCACTGTTGAAACGCCCGCAACGGATCGCACGGGCGCTGAAGGATACCTTTAAGCCCGGACTGTTCAATGTGCTGACGACCGGTGCTGGCTTGCTGAGCCTGCTTTGGGTGGATATCCCGCCGGTCCAGACATTTGGCCTGGCGGGTGCAATCGGTACGCTGATGGTGTTTCTGGTGGTGTTCATTCTGGTGCCACCGATTCTGCTGAAATGGGATACGCCACGCTGGCCGCGGCGAGGCTCCGGCTTGGCACACGCTCGTCGCCTTGCCGCTGCTGTGGCAGTGTTTAGTTTGCGTAACGCGAGAGCTGTTCTGGTCGTGACTGTCGTGCTTGTGCTGGCGACGATTCCGTTGGTGATGCAGGTCAAGGTCGAGTCCAATCTGATCAAGTTTTTCGCGCCAGATCATGTCATCAGCCGCAGCACTGACAAAATAGAAAACAAGTTGTCCGGCGTTACCAGCCTCGAAATTGTTCTCACTGGATCGTCGCGCGACAGTCTCAAAGACCCGGCCACACTGGCTCAAATCAAGAAATTACAAGTTTGGGTCAAACAACAGCCCGAAGTCGATCGCGCCTTTTCGATGGTCGACGTATTGGAACAAATGAATAGCGCTTTCAGAGGCGAAGACCTCGGCCCCAATGCGCTTCCGACCGATCGAAAAGTGGTTAAACAACTGCTGCTTATCTATGACGGCGACGACTTGTATGAACTGGTCAATAGAGAATTCCAGCGCGGCCGCATCACCCTCAGTCTGAATGTTCACGGTGCAAACGAAATCAGCCGGGTAATCGAAAAGACACGTGCTTATGTGATTGCGCATCCGATCGACGGGGTGGAAGTCGACTTCGCAGGATTTGGACGACTGTTTTCAGATCAGGAAGATCGCATCGTAGAAGGCCAAGTCAAAAGCTTCTCCTCCGCCTTTTTGCAGATTCTGCTTCTGTTGGCGCTGCTGTTCCACTCGTTCCGCGGGGCGCTAATCTGTCTGGTGCCGAACCTAGCACCGTTGTTTTTCATTTTTGTGATGATGGGCACGGTGGGCATTGCGCTTGATGTCGCAACCGTGATGATCGCTGGGGTCATTCTGGGCATTACGGTGGATGACACCATCCATTTGTATCACGGCTATCTGCACCGTATTCGTCACGGCGTAAGTCCTGTGTTCGCCATCATCCGCAGTGTCGAAAGCTCAGGCCGGGCAGTTATTGCCATTTCGATCGTGTTAATCGCCCAGTTTGGTTTGCTGGGTCTGTCAGATTTCCGCCCGACAGCCCATTTTGGCATATTGTGTGCGGTCGGACTTTTTGCAGGTCAGGTGTTTGAATTGCTGCTGATGCCCGCCTTGTTGGGATTACGCCATCGGGTGAAATGACGCTTGGCTTACCGGGTAATCCAAACAACCACAATTGACCGCTCGAAAGAGTTGTAAATGCCGCAGCAATATTGAATTTGTTACAGCCGCCCACCATCCCTATTTCCCGTGGGGGAATGCATCGGGCTGAGCCGAACCGTGGCACGCTGGCCGCATTATTGGCAAGAACCAGCTGTCCTCGCAACTTGCCAGCGTTCTCTACTCAGTCGCGACCAATTTGGATTTCTAGGATTGCTTCATCCCGATTTTTGCCATGAGATCGTATAACGTTGGACGCGTGATACCCAGTAGTTCTGCGGCCTGGGCGATATTGCCTTCACTTCGTACGAGCGCCTGGGTGATGGCCATTCGCTCGGCATTTTCGCGCGCCTGTCGAAGGTTCAGAGGCAAGTTTCCGATTTGATCTGCCTTGAAGCCAAGGTCGTCTACGGTGATTTGGTTGCCTTCGGCCATGATGGTGGCGCGTTTGATCAGGTTTTCCATTTCACGAACGTTACCCGGCCAGCCATGGGCCTCGAGCGCGCCCAGCGCATCCGCAGTAAAGCTGCGGATGTTGCGTCCCATCTCTTTCGCATTGCGTTCCAGGAAAGCCAGTGCCAGCAGTACAGCGTCGCCTGGGCGCTCGCGCAGGGGCGGAATCGACACTGCAATCTCTGACAAACGATAGTAAAGGTCTTCCCGAAAGCTGCCCTCGCGGATCATGGCAGCGAGGTCGCGATGCGTTGCGCAGACGATACGCACATCGACCGGGATCTCGCCTCGGCCGCCCAGACGCTCAATGACACGTTCCTGTAGAAAACGAAGCAATTTGGCTTGCAACGGCATCGGCAGATCGCCAATTTCATCGAGAAACAGGGTGCCTTCGTTGGCATACTCTATCTTGCCGATGGTTTGTTTGGCCGCACCGGTAAAGGCGCCTTTTTCATAACCAAATAACTCGGATTCGAGCAGGGTGTCGGGAATCGCCGCGCAATTGATGGCGACAAAGCGCTTGTCGGCGCGCGGAGACAAATCATGGACGCCGCGCGCCAGGACTTCCTTGCCGGTGCCGGATTCTCCCAGCAGCAACACGGTGACGTTGGCCGGTGCGATTTTTTCAACAGTACGGCAGATTTTAAGCATCGACTCGCTGCTGGTGATCAGTCCCTTTAGCGCGGCGCCACTCTGTCGGGCAATCAGCAGTCGATTTTCCGCTTCCAGCGCGTGTACATGCAGTGCGCGCGCGACCATCAAAGCCAGTACTTCAGGTTCAAAGGGTTTCTGGAAAAAGTCGTAGGCACCAAGCTGAATGGCCTGTACAGCATTGCTGCGGTCGAGGTTGCCGGTTACGACGATGACTTTGGTCGCCGGTGATAAAACCAATATTTCCTGCAGGGCTGCCAGGCCCTCGGTGGCGCCGTCTGCATCGGGGGGAAGTCCAAGGTCGAGCAGCACCACCGGCGGTTCGTGACGACGCAACTGGGCGATGGCGCTGTCGCGGTCGGACGCGATCAGCAACTCGAAGTCGCTCAGGCTCCACTTGAGCTGCTTTTGCAAACCCGGGTCGTCTTCCACCAGCAAGATTTTTTGTTTGGCGTCGCTCATGCGGCGTCTCCTTTGGGAAATGAAAGCGGGTCCAACGGCAAGGTGAGTCGAAACCGGGTGCCGCTGCCCGGTGTGCTGTCTACTTCGATCGAACCACCGAGTGCACGCAGGGTTTCCCGACACTCATACGCGCCTATGCCCATGCCTGCGCCCTTGGTGGAGTCAAATGGCTGAAACAGCCGGGTTCGAATGAAGGCTTCATCCATGCCGCTGCCGGTGTCGATGATTTCAATGACGGCCTGGCCGGATTCTTCGCATCCGCGTAACGTCACCTGGCCACTTGAAGGCGTGGCCTCAAGCGCATTTTGTAGCAGGTGGCCGATGGCGCGGGTGAGCCGTTCGCGCTCGGCCTGGACCCGCAATCCGCCGGGGGGAAGTTCCAGCTGAGGCCGTAACTTGAAGGCTTTTTTGCTGGCGGCGGCGTCTTTCAGAATTTCAGCCAGTGCCACGGATTCGATACGGGCATCGTCGCCACCCCTGCGCAATTGGGTGAGGACCTTGTTCATGCGGACGACTGCGTTCTCAACCGTGTCCAGCATATCAGCCTGAAACTCGGGGTTGTGTTTGTGCTTCTCGGCATTGGCCAACAGCAGGGAGAGCTGCGCGATCAGGTTTTTCAGGTCGTGAATGACGAATGTGGTGGTTCGGTTGAACGATTCAAACTGCCGTGCCACGATCAATTGGTTGGACGCACGCATTTGCGCAAGATGCGCTGCGGCCTGCCGAGAGGCAACTTTCAGCAGGTCACTCACCTCCCAGTTGAAATTGGCTTTTCCCAGAGAATGTTTCAGCACGACAAAACCGAGCAGCTCTGCATGCAACATCAGCGGCACCACCAGCCATGCGTCATCGGCTTGCTGAATCCATCTAGGCAAATCGAGATCGCCGTACAGTTCACGACGGGTTTTCATCTCGTCCAGATCAAGTATCCATTGCTTCTCTGCAAGCCATTGAACGAAAGGGGAGTCGGCTGCTTCCGTGCCCTGGATGTCGCCCCAATTCCAGTGGCTGGCACGTTGATAACTTGTCTGACTTTCGCGCATCCATAAGGCGCCGCCCGGGCTTTCGAGCAGCCTAGCCAATGCCTCAACTGCACGTTCACACATTTGCTCGCCGGGCTGCCCCTCGGTAAGCGTGCGGGTGAAGTTGAGCCATTCTTCCCGGTAGTCGTAGCGGTAACTGAAAAAATGCTTGGACAGGAGCACCCGCAGGCGGGCACGAAGGGTGCCGGAAAGCATCAGCAGCATCAGTAACATGGCTGCGGCAAAGATGAAGATGGTCTGGACTACATCACCCCATTCGCCGCCAAACAGCCGCAGGTAGTAGCCCGCGCCTGCCATCAGCAGCAGATAGACGCCTGCTCCCAGCAGGCTGGCTGTATGGAAAACCATACTGCGCGACAAACCAACCGGTGCGGCCCATTCCGGGTTGCGCGCCGCAGAGACTGCAATCAGGGGCGCCACCATGGCGGCGACATAACCGCGGGCCGCCCAAATCTGGGCATCCATGGCGCCGAAAAGCATGGCATTGGCATACAGATAAAAGTCGTAAATAAACAGGCCACCCAGCCCAAGGCAAAGGAACTTGATCGCCCAGCGGTCTTCCGGGCGGGTGCTGCGGAAGACCTGTTCAACCAGAACCAGTCCCAACACGGCCAGAAGCAGGAGCCCCAGGTTCCCTGCCCATTGCGGCATGACCGGTTGGGTGGGTGCGATGATCGGCATCAGGCTGCCAACCAGCAGTCCGACGACCAGCACACTGCTCAGGGCACGGATGAGGCGCAATGGCGCAGGCAAGGTCGCGCCGGGTGGCAGGCGCAGATGCAGGATGTATAACATCAACCCCAGCCAGGCGCCATTGCGCCCGATTTCGGACGCAAACCCCAGCACCGGAGGCATCCACCCCCAGGCCGATAATGCCGACAACGCGCCCCAGATTGTGCTGAGGCCGGTGGCCAGTACCAGCAGTCGTCCGTGCCGCCGTTTCCAGCTGGAAATGATGAGTCCGGATAGCCCCAGATAGGCTAGCGCCGCAAGCCCGTATCCAGCAGTGGCCAGGATAAGCAGAGTTTCGGGCATTGTGGATCAGGGATGCGCGGTCAGCGCACACCCTTTCCCCACAACACTACTTGTGCGGTCTGAAACAGGATCATGAGGTCGAGAAACAGGCTGTGGTTTTTGACGTAGTAAAGATCATATTGCAGCTTGTGCATGGCATCTTCATCGGTTGCCCCGTAGGGGTAGCGTACTTGCGCCCAGCCAGTGATGCCAGGTTTGACGGTGTGACGGACGCCGTAATAGGGAATCTTCTGAGAGAGGTCCTGTACGAAATAGGGGCGTTCGGGGCGCGGCCCCACAAAGCTCATATTGCCAAAGAATACGTTGAAAACCTGCGGAAGTTCATCAATGCGTGTACGCCGGATGAGTCGCCCGGTAAAGGTGATCCGGTCATCATTTTGGCGTGCCCATTTGGGTTTCCCATCTTTTTCCGCGTCGACACACATGCTTCGAAATTTGAAAATGGTAAAATTGTCGCCCCCTTGTCCAACGCGTTCCTGACGATATAACACGGGACCATGGCTTTCCAGTTTGATCATCAGCGCGGCAAGCGCCATGATGGGCAGGCTTACCGTTAGCAGGACAGCGCTGACTACCAGGTCAAACAGGCGTTTGACTGTGTCGCGCAAGATGCCCTGATAAAAGCCTTCAGCCAGAATCATCCAGCTGGCATTCAATGAATCGAGTTGCAAATGACCATTTTCGCGCTCGAAGAAACTGGACAGTTCCAGGATACGGATGCCGCGCAGCTTGCATCTAAGAAGATCCTGTACGGGAATGCCGCCATCACGACGATCACGCACAGCCAGAATGATTTCACTGATTTGCAGACGTGTAACCAGGTCGGCCAAAGACTCCTCGGTGTTGATAATCCGGACATGGTCGACGAAATGATGACTCCCGCCCATGGGAACATAGCCGATCACCTCGGTATTGCTGGCATGACCGCGATCTGACAACAGGGTTTCGATCTGGGCGGCGCGGCTGCCGGTACCAATAACCAGTGCGCGGGCTTTGAATGCGCCCACCCGCGACCAGCGCAGGAATAAAGTTCGGCTTAGCAATATGCCCAGCAGGGCAAGGCCAAATGAAAGTAGAAAGGCTCCCCGGCCGACCAGCAAGACAGGGAAGACGTAAAACAGCAGGCTCATGGCCAGCAAGCCAATGCCGAAACTCAGGCTGAGGCGTTGCAACAATACGCGCGCGCCGCCCTGCCATTCAAGGTCATACAGGCCGCTGGCGGTCATCAATCCCAGCATAACGACTGCGAATGTCAGTGCCTTGGGTAAAAGCGGGGTTAATTCCGACGGAATTGTGCCGATTTCCAAAAAGCGCGCGCTGACGCCAGCGTAGATGGCGCCGCCCAATATCAGTGCTTCGATCAGCACCAGTATCAATAAGTTAAGGGGCACATAGTGCCGAAAGAACCGGATCACTGGTGTTCGCTAAATTGAGTCATGGGGAGTTGATTAGCATCATTCATGCCAACATTTTTTATGAGTGCGTCATTCAAGTCAATGTCCGCACTTGGGTCAGGCGTAGTCGGCGCGGCCTGCCATCTGCCTGCAGTCGCTTCATGCTCCGCAGGTCCGTGGCGGGATAAACAATCAGATCAACCGGGGCGCGGAGGTCATTCAGGATAAAGCGTGGATAGACCTTTCCGGGGGCGTCGCTCATTCTGTATTCGGCGGTCTGATAGGGTATTGTCAGTCGCATCAACAGAAACTCAACCTCCTTCTGGTCATCGGTGAAGAGTTGCAGGTTGATCTCGGTGTTTCTGCCCGCGGTCCCGTTGAGTACCGGGCCGGTCAAGTGCGGGTCGAAATCCGCCAGCTGTTCCATGTATTCAATGGCGACTTGGCGCAGCAACGCCAGCTGCTCACGCGTTTCTTCAGCCTGATAGAGCGCTTGGTAGCTTCGCAGGGCCTCGTCGATCTGCTGGTTGTCAGGCAGATTGTCACTGTCGGGTGCGCCTAGCTGGCGAGCAGCCTTGCGTTTCGCGCTACCGTAATCCAGGCTTCCATCCTCCGCCAGGATGCGCGCCGCCACGTGTGCTATGCGGCGGCGCATGTCCTGGTTTTTCATATCGGTTTGCCGACGGTAACCGGCGCTTTGGTTGGTGTGCCTGGCGACGGCTTGACCCCGGCAGGCGTTGGGTTAGGCGGGGAAACAGGTGCAGGTTTGGCCGGGACAGCGGGGGCAATTTGTCCAATGGGTTGTGCTGGTTTTACCGTCGTAACGGGAACCTGAACGGATGGAACAGCTGGCACTGGCGTGGGCTCATTCAGAATTACTGGTTCTGCAACATGTCCGGGCTCAGCGAAACCATCGGACTCGGAGTTCCACTCCACGGCTGTTGCATCGGCGGGCGGAAATTCCTGATAAAAATATTCCGCCCTGCCAGGCGTTGACGTACCTAATACTGTGTCAAACACCGATTCAGATACGCGTGTGCCGGTGTCTGGATTGATTTGCACCGAGATGATGCCGCTAGGCATGGGCCAGCCTTTTTGTGGGTGGCCTTTGAGTGCGGCGCCCATGAAATTCATCCATATAGGCAGAGCCGATTGTGAACCTGTTTCGCTTCGACCCAATGAGCGCGGTTGGTCGTAACCCATCCAGGCGATCGCTACCAGGTCGGGGCTGAAGCCCGCGAACCAAGTGTCTCGCGCATCATTGGTGGTCCCCGTTTTGCCTGCAATGTCGCTGCGACCCAACTGACCTGCGCGGGCAGCGGTGCCATAGCGGACCACATCCTGCATCATATTGGTCATGAGCCAGGCATTGCGCGGATCGATCACCCGTGGGGCGTTTCCCCCCACTTTGCGCGGACTGGATTGCATCAGCAGGCGTCCGTCCTTGTCATACACTTTGTCAATGAGATAAGGGTTAACACTGAAACCACCATTGGCGAATACACCATAGGCCGCAGCCATCTGCAGCGGGGTGACGCTGCCCGCGCCCAGCGCCATGGTCAGGTAAGGTGGGTGACGTGCCGGATCAAAGCCAAAACGGCGGATGTAGTCGCGTGCGTAGTACGGTCCGATGGCTTGCAAAATGCGCACAGAAACCAGGTTAAGCGACTTGGTGAGTGCCGTGCGTATGCGCACCGGGGCGCTGGTGCTACTGTCGTAATTTTTGGGCTCCCAAGCGGTGCCACCGGCTTCGTCGGCTGTGAGCGAGATGGGTGCGTTTTCGATCATCGACGCCGGAGTCAGGCCTTTTTCCAGTGCGGCCGAATAGATGAATGGCTTGAAACTCGAGCCCGGCTGACGCCATGCCTGGGTCACACGGTTAAACTTATTGCGGCTGAAATCAAATCCGCCGACCAGCGCAGTGATGGCCCCGTCTTCGGGATTCAATGCGACCAGCGCCGCCTCGACTTCCGGTAACTGCGCCAGTCGCCATTGCGATTTGTTGTTGAGCAATTGCACACGTACCACTGCACCTGGTTCTAGCTGGCGTCCTTTTTTGCTGTTAACCCAGTTGGCCACCCATTTGAGCGAGTTTCCTGTTATTTCAGCTACCGTTCCGTCATGCAGTTGCGCTCGGATCAGTTTGGGGGCGGCACTCAGGACGACGGCAGGCCGCATCTCGCTGACCGGCGAAATATCATCTAGCAAGTCGACGATGGCAGCGTCACGTGCCGCTTTGTCGGCAGGCAGGCTGATCTGCTTCTCAGGGCCGCGATAACCATGGCGCAGGTCATAATCGGCGATTCCCTGCCAAACAGACTTGTTGGCGGCGGCCTGTTGCCCTTTTTTCAAGGTGGTGACGACTTTAATGCCCGTACTGTAGATCGATTCGCCATATTTTTCGAACAGGATCTGGCGCACCATTTCCGCCGCGTAGTCGGCAGACACGTCGGTTTGCTGGCGACTCTGGCGGATGACCAGTTTTTGTTTGACAGCCGCCTCCCAGGTTGGCTGGTCAATGAACTTGAGCGTGCGCATCCGCTTCAGCACATATTCCTGACGTGATTTTGCGCGTGGAAAATTAACCACCGGGTTGTAACGTGACGGCGCCTTGGGGAGCCCTGCCAGCATAGCGAACTCGGCCAGCGACAGTTCACGCATGGTTTTTCCGAAGTAAGCGTGTGCGGCGGCTTCGAAACCGTAGGCACGTTGGCCGAGATAGATCTGATTGATGTAGAGCTCGAGGATCTTGTCCTTCGATAAATTATGCTCAATTTTCATCGCCAGCATGGCTTCGGACAGCTTGCGGGTCAGCGTTTTCTCGTTTGACAGAAAGAAGTTGCGCGCAACCTGCATGGTGATGGTCGATGCACCTTCTTTGGCGCCGCCGGATAACAGGTTCGATGCCGCCGCACGCAACACGCCCAGCGTATCCACGCCGCCATGAGAGTAGAAGCGCTCATCTTCTGCCGAGATGATGGCCTGCTTCATGTAGTCGGGGACTTTGTCGATGGTGATGAAGGCGCGTCGCTCCTCGCCGAATTCGCCTATCAACGCGCCATCTGTGGTGTATACCCGCAATGGGAGCTTGGGTTTGTAATCAGTCAGCGCCTCAAGCGGCGGGAGGTTGGGATATATCAGTGCAGCAGCCAGGCCTGCCAGTGCTGTACCCACTACGCCCAAGCTCACAGCCAAGGCGATTGCGTAGTGCCACCATTTCGAAAACATTGTGTTCCTTATTGCTGAGATGGCAGATGTCCCCAGAAAATATGCGCCGATTGACCCGGCTCCGCCTAGGGATGTGCAGCGGATTCATCTCAGTAACCCGCTGTTTGAATTGATTTTTATGGCAACTTAAACGCATTGCTTGCCTTGTACTGTAAGGCAAGCTGCCATCCTGACTCAAACGCCTTGCAACTGAAATGAACCAGCGTGCCTAAAGTTTCCGCCGATTATAGGCGTTAGTGGTGTTGGAAATTGGACACATATGTTCAGCTCTTGAAGTGTGACGAGAAAAAAACTGTTAAAAACCGTGTGTTGTTGCTAGCATCTCAAAATAATAATAAGAAACAGCGCCAACTCACAGAAGCGTAAAGGAAAACTCTTGCACCTGAATATCAACTTGGATTGGCTGTCTGCCAAAGGCTTGCCGATTATCGGACTGGACATCAGCACGACTGCGGTCAAGCTGGTGGAATTGTCCGATGCCGGCAAAGGGATGCTGCGAATCGAGCGCTATATTATCGAACCCTTGCCCAAGGATGCGGTGATGGATGGCAATATCGCGAATCTCGATCAGGTAGCTGACACGCTACGCACTGCCTGGAAAAACCTGGGTTCACGGATCAAGAACGTTGCACTTGCGTTGCCTTCATCCGCTGTGATCACCAAGAAGATCCTGGCGCCCGCCAGCCTGAAAGGGCTGGACCTGGAAAATCAGGTCGAAGCGGAGGCCAATCAGGTGATCCCCTTTTCCCTGGATGAAGTGAACCTTGATTTTCAGGTTCTCGGCGCCTCGCCTGGCAGTCCTGATGACGTCCAAATACTGCTTGCTGCTGCACGTAAGGAAAAAGTCGAGGATCGCGTGGCCGTGGCAGAAGCTGCCGGACTGACGGCCCTTATTATGGACGTTGAATCCTTCGCTTCACAAACGGCTTATGAGCAAATCGCTCACCTGCTGCCAAGTGGCGGCGCCGGCCAGACCGTAGCGATCATCGATGTCGGTGCGCAGAACATGCACATCAACATTCTTCATGACAACGAGTCGGTGTACCTGCGCGAACACGGGTTTGGCGGTAACCAGCTTAACAACGAAATTTCGCGTCGCTACGGCATGACCAGCGAAGAGGCTGAAAATGCCAAACGCAAGGGTACGTTGCCTGAAAGTTATGACGTCGAAGTGCTGCAGCCTTACAGTGAAACCCTGGCGATGGAAATCGGCCGGGCATTGCAACTGTTTACGACATCCACACAATATCGCAAGGTCGATCAGGTCTTGCTGGCAGGTGGCGGCGCCATGATTCCAGGTATTGATGAAGTCGTAGGGCAGCGCATTGGAATGCCGACGCTGGTCGTCAATCCGTTTGCCAATATGGCGGTTGGCTCGAAAATCAAGCCCCAGGCGCTGACTGCAGATGCGCCGTCCTTGTTTGTCGCCTGCGGCCTCGCTATGCGGAGGTTTGACCCCCAATGATTCGCATTAACCTTCTCCCTCACCGAGAACTTGCGCGCGCGGCTCGACGGCGCCAGTTCAATATTCTCCTTGGCATGGCTGTCGCCGCGGGTGTCGTCGTTGTTCTGCTCGGACACAGTTTTATTGCCGCAAGCCAGTCGACACAGGATGCGCGTAATGCGTTCCTTGATCAGGAAATCGCCAAACTCGACATTCAGATCAGCGAAATCAAGAAAATCCGCGAACAAACTCAAGCGTTACTGGCGCGTAAACAGGTTGTGGAAACCTTGCAGTCAAATCGCACTGAAGTTGTACATTTATTTGACCAGATGATACGGCTGCTACCAGAAGGGTTGTATCTGAAGTCCTTCAGTCAAGCTGGGGATATGGTTACGCTTAGTGGTTACACCCAGTCGAGCGCACGCGTTTCCTCGCTGATGCGTAATCTGGAGAGTTCGCCCTGGTTTGAGTCAGTCAATTTGGTCGAAATCAAGTCGGCTACTGTCAATAACCTGCGTGCCAACGAGTTTGTCCTGACGGTCAAGCAAACTTCACAACAACCACAAGATACGCAGAATAAGGGGGGCAAAGCATGACCCTGGACGACCTCAATAACCTGGATCTAAAAACCTTGGCGGATTGGCCGTTAGCAACCAAGCTGGTAGCACTGGCTGTGTTGTGTGCGGCCATCGTGACGGCGGGCTGGTGGTTTGATTGGCGCGGCAACATGGAAGCACTGGATGTAACCAGGCAAAAAGAAACCGAACTGAGAGCCGTGTTCACCACCAAAAAAAATCAGGCTATCAATCTGGAAGCCTACAAGAAACAACTGGTGGATATTGAGCAGGCGTTTGGTGCTCTGTTGAAGCAGCTCCCCAATAAACAGGAAATGGATGCGCTTATCACGGATGTGAACCAGGCGGGTTTGGGGCGTGGTTTGCAGTTTGAACTGTTTAAGCCCGCAGCAGAAACCGTTTCCGAGTTTTATGCCGAAACACCGATCAGCGTCAAAGTAACCGGTGGTTACCATGACATTGCCGCTTTCGTGAGTGACGTCGCGAAACTGTCTCGGATCGTCACGCTGCATGATATCAACATGAGTCCGGCCAAGGATGGCGTGATGAATATGGACGCGGTTGTCAGAACGTACCGGTATCTGGACGACGAAGAGACAATCTCGCGTAAACAACAAGCCAAGGAGCAACCGCAATGATGCGCCTGGCCTGTATGGTGATTGTGTTGAGCCTGACCGGCTGCGGCGGCGGCGAAATGGATGATTTGCAGAACTTTGTGAATGAAACGGGCAAAGATATGCAAGGGAAGATTGACCCGCTGCCTGAAGTCAAAGCATTTGAACCGTTTACTTACAATGCTTTTGACCTGCCCGATCCCTTCAAACCCAGAAAGCTGTCAAGCGGGGGAGGCGGGGGAATGCAGCCCGACTTGAACCGACCCAAAGAGCCTTTGGAAGCATTTTCTCTGGAAACACTGAAAATGGTCGGCATGTTGTCGAAGAACGGTGTAATTCACGCTGTGATCTTGACTCCTGATAAAGCAATTTATCACGTCAAGAAAGGCAATTATGTGGGCCAGAACTTTGGTCTCGTCACGAAAATTAACGAAAATGAAATTTCGTTGCGTGAAATTGTTCAGGATAGCGCCGGGGATTGGTCCGAGCGCACCAGCACCCTGATTTTGCAAGAATGATTTGTAGTACTGAATATCTAAAGAGGCTGACATGAACGCATTGCCGAAAATTGCCCAGAAACTGTCCCGTCAACTGATTGGGATCACCTTACTCACAGGTTTAGTGCTTCCGCTTACAGTGCGCGCTGCTGATGTGCCGCCCACCGGTAACGCGGTACAAAGCGTTGAAACCACCACACTGCCTGGCGGCAAGGTGGTAGTGCGGGTGACGCTCAAGAAAGCGCTGACCGCCGAGCCTGCAGGATTTACGGTCGGAAACCCCCCACGTATCGCGCTTGATTTGCCGGATACGGGGAATGCGATGGGGCGAAATACGGTTGAGGCCAATTTGGGGCCGTTGACGAGCGTGAACGTGGTGCAGGCAGGAACGCGTACTCGCCTCGTGCTTAATTTGAATAAGTCGGTTGAATACGACGCGAAGATTGAAGGCAAAACCTTGATCGTCGCGCTGGGTAATCTCACAGCAGGCGCTGCGCCGGCAAATGTGAGTCCCCGCTTCGCCGATGCGGCGCCAGATGCGGCATCCCACAGCATCCGTGACATTGATTTCCGTCGTGGCGGGGCGGGCGAAGCGCGCATTGTGACGACATTGTCAGATGCACAGACCGGCATCAATATTCGCCAGCAAGCCAATGGCATCGTGGTTGACTTTGTCGGTGCAGCGCTGCCGAGAGCGTTGCAGCGACGCCTTGATGTGGCTGATTTCGGAACCCCGGTACAAACCGTTGAGACGTATACACTGGGTGACAACACCCGTATGGTGATTCAGCCCAAAGGTGGTTGGGAATATTCGGCTTATCAGACTGACAACAGCTTCATTGTTGAAGTCAAACAGAGTGATGATGGCCAGAAAAAGACCGCTGACGGCAAGGTCAAATACGTCGGCGAAAAGCTCTCGCTCAATTTCCAGAACGTCGAAGTGCGTTCGGTGCTGCAGGTCATCGCCGACTTCACCGGCCTCAACATCATTGCCAGCGATACTGTAAATGGCAACCTGACATTACGCTTGAAGGACGTGCCGTGGGATCAGGCGCTCGACCTCATCATGCAGAGCAAGGGTCTGGACAAGCGCCAGAATGGCAACGTGATCTGGATCGCGCCCAAGGACGAATTGTTGACCAGAGAGAAACTGGAATTCGAAGCCAAGTCGGCCGTGGCCGATCTGGAACCCCTGACCACCGAGTACATCCAGATGAACTACATGCGGGCGGATGAAGCGCAGACCATGTTGTACGGTTTTGCCGCCGGAGCCTTCCTCGCCTCCGCCGGTAACAACTCGGTGAACTGCTCGGCGCAGGCACAGGGCTTGGGTGGTGCGGCTGCAGCGCAGGCCTCGCAGAAGGGGCAGGGGGATAACGACCAGAAAGTCCTCACAAAGCGTGGTCGCGCGACCTATGAATTGAAAACCAATACACTGATCATTACTGATACCGCACGCAAGATTCAAGAGGTACGAGATTTGCTCGTCCGGTTGGATGTGCCGGCTCGTCAGGTCATGATCGAGGCGCGGGTGGTTGTGGCGACTGATGGCTGGAGCCGTGATCTGGGCGCGCGTTTGGGTTTTGTTCAAGCCAAAACCGGAAATCTATTTGGCGACCAACATCGATCTTTGGCCGATGGTATCGGGCAATCTCTGCCGGATGTGGTGGGTGCGGGCAATCTGGCATTGTCCTTGTTGAATCTCGCCAACGGTAACCTTCTGAGTCTGGAGTTGCGCGCGCTGGAAGCGGACAACAAGGGAAAGGTGATTTCCAATCCCCGTGTGCTGACTTCCAATCAGAGGCCGGCGGTAATTCTTAATGGCACGCAAATACCATACATCACAACTCAGTTAACGGGCGGGTTGTTAACTCAAACAGTCACATTTAAGGACGCATTCCTGTGTTTGCTGGTTGATCCGCAAATTCTTAACAACGATTCGATCATTTTGACGGTCGAAGTGCAAAAAGACGCCGTGCGCAATATCCCGGAAATTACAGGTATCCCCGCAATCGACACCAAGCGGGTCAAGACCCAAGTGCGGGTTAACAATGGAGAGACCCTGGTTTTGGGCGGTATATTCGACGGTGAGGAAAGCACATCTGTCAGTAAGGTGCCGCTGCTGGGCGATATTCCAGTGTTCGGCAACCTGTTTAAGACCAGCAGCAAGGAAAACAGCAAAACAGAGTTGATCATCTTTATCACGCCACGCATTCTCGACGACCGGCTGTCGATTCGCTGATCGCGATTACCCTTTCAAGCGCGGGCTGGCCCCGCGCTTTTTTACGTCCGGGTTTTCTTCGAGGCAATAAGTCTCTAATGTGCTGGCGTCTATTAGAATCAGCCTATGAGCAAGCGAGACAACTTATACCTCGTCGGTTTAATGGGGGCGGGAAAGACGACGGTGGGGCGACTGCTGGCCAGGCATTGTGGCGGCGTGTTCCACGACTCGGACCACGAAATCGAGGCGCGCACTGGCGTCAAGATTCCGATTATTTTCGAAATCGAGGGCGAGGCGGGGTTCCGCAAACGCGAGGAAGGGGTGATTGCCGAGCTGACCGCCATGACCGGCATCGTGCTGGCCACGGGGGGCGGTGCGGTGCTGTCGGCGAGTACGCGCGACAACTTACGAAAAAACGGCGTGGTGATTTACTTACGCGGCACGCCAGAGCATTTGTATGAGCGTACCCGGCATGACCGGAATCGTCCGTTACTGCAAACCGAGGATCCGCTGGCCAAGCTGCGCGAGTTATATCAACAGCGTGACCCGCTGTACCGGGAAGTGGCCGATATCGTGGTGGATACGGGGCGCCAAGGCGTTGCGGGCATGACGCGCGTTCTGCTCGGCAAGCTGGAATTGTTGCGGAATGGTTTGCCTCCGCCCGATTCGGTGATCTGAATGCGAGATGTGGTTTGCGCGGGGGTCCTCTGTTTGCTGTCGGGTGTGACGTCGGCTGCAGACTACCGCGTCAGCCCTGATGATTACCGTGAACAGATAAAGCATCTACAGCCTGGCGATAGATTGCTGCTTGAACCGGGAGATTATCGCCGGGGTTTACCGTTGCATAACCTGTCAGGTCGCATCGATCAACCTATCATCGTTGAAGCGGCCAATCCTTTGGTACCTCCCCGCTTCATTGCGCGGCCGGAAGTCAACACAATCAGCCTGATCAATGTGCGCTATCTGGTATTGCGCCATCTTGAGTTGGACGGTCGCAACGTTCGCGTGGATGCAATCAAGGCCGAGGGCCATAGTGGCTATGCCGACTTCATTACGCTGGAGCATCTGTTCATTCACGATCATGCTGCATCGCAGCAGAATGTAGGCATCTCGTCGAAATGCCCAGCGCTGGGCTGGATTGTCAGGAAGAATCGTATCGAGCGTGTCGGCACCGGGATCTACTTTGGCGACTCGGATGGCTCCGACCCCTTTGTAGGAGGCCTCATTGAAGCCAATCATGTATCGCATACGCTGGGTTACAACCTGCAAATCAAACATCAGAAAACACGCCCGCCCGACATCGCAGGACGTCACGACACGATAATTCGCTATAACGTATTCTCCAAGCAGGACACCGTGCCCGGACCGCAAGCCCGTCCCAATGTTCTGCTGGGACATTTCCCCTTGGCTGGAGTTGGCAGCGAGGACCGGTATCTGGTTTATGGCAATCTTTTTTTGTCGAATCCGACCGAAGCGCTGTTGCAGGCAGAAGGGCGTGTGGCGCTGTACGACAATGTGTTTATCAACGACAGCGGCGATGCGATTCACATCCAGCCGCACAATGACGTGCCACGTGACACGGTGATTTTTTCCAATACAGTCTTGGTTTCAGGTACGGGTATCCAGGTGCGCAGCGGCGAAAGCACCGCTTATCGTCAGTACGTGGTCGCTAACGTCGTGGCGGCCAGCATGCCCCTGCATGGCGGCGAGGAGACACATAATGTCACTTTGGCGTATCGACGCGATTTGGTGAGCATCCCCGTTGCGGACCTCACCGTGCGTTTGCTGGGGTATGACGCTGTGACGCGCGACTTACCCTTTGGATTGATGCGCGAGTTTTCAGCTTATCCGGGTTGGCAAGTAAGGGGGCGTCCCGGAGCAAAACCACCCCTCGCCTTGTTGCATACGCTGGAGGCCGTGCAACCATGAACCGTGATATGAGGGCTTTCGGAAATTCCAGCGGCCTGTTGTGGATGGCTGCACTGGCCTACACCACGTTTGTCATTTATGGCAGTCTGGTTCCACTGGACTTTCGGCCCATCTCCTGGGACGAGGCGATTGCACGGTTTGGCGAGATCCCGTTTCTCAAACTGGGTATCGGCTCGCGTGCCGACTGGATGGCCAATCTTCTGCTATTCATTCCGTTGACGTTTTTGTGGATGGGCGCATTGGCAGCCGGAAAGAGCCGTGCAATTGGAATGTTGGCCGCGTTGGCGATGATTCCAGTCGCCACGGCTTTCAGTTTCGGTATTGAGTTCACTCAGTTGTTTTTCCCGCAACGTACCGTTTCGCAGAACGACATCATGGCCGAGACGCTGGGCGGCATCATCGGCGTGCTGGCCTGGTGGGGCGGCGGTCGTCGCTTTGTTGGCTGGCTGCAGTCCTGGCAGCAGCTTCATGCTCGCGCCGCATTGGCTGAACGTTTGGCCTGGGTGTATTTGGCGGGGGTGTTGGTGTATAACGTTCTGCCGCTTGACCTGACCATCAGTCTGGTCGATATTTATCATAAATGGCAGGGCGGCAACGTCAATTTTATTCTATTTGATCGCTTGCCTGACGATGCCGCCTACGCCCTGTATGAAATCGCCAGCGATGCCCTGATTTGGACACCCCTTGCGCTACTCTGGCGGTTGGATGGAACGCGCAGTGCATGGCGTGTATGGGGGATGGTATTGGCGACTGCTGCCCTGCTGGAGTTTTTGCAACTGTTTGTCTACTCGCGCGTGAGCGATGTCACCGACTTGTTTACAGCGGCCGCTGGGGCAGCGTTGGGCAGCTTTGTCGGCGGCCGTTTGGCTAAGCGTGAAGTTACCGAGAATCACACCCAGTCTTGGGCAGCATGGCTGCCATTTGCCTTGGCATTGGGGTGGATGGTCGTGTTGTTTTTCGTGTTCTGGTTTCCCTTTGAATTCCGCACGGACGGCGCTTTTATAAAAAGCCGTCTCGATTTCATCTATCGAGTGCCGTTCGAGGTGTATTACTTTGGCACTGAATATCGTGCCATTACCGAGGTCTTGCGCAAGACACTCTTCTTTGCGCCACTCGGCGGATTGCTGGCATGGGGCGTGGCACGCCAGCCCTGGCGTTGGCGTGGGCCGTTGTTTGCGCTGGCCATGCTGACATTGGTGATGATGCCTGCCATCGTTGAATTGGGGCAGGTGATGATGCCACTCAAAATTGCTGATACGACCGACTGGTTTTTGGCCTGGTTGGGTGGACTCGTGGGATACGGGGTGGCGCGCCGCATATTGCATGCGCCACGTCACGCCATTCCTCAAGGAACAACCGGTCATCCGCCTGCACTGATTGTCGCGATTCCGGTATCCAGAACGCGCTGGCATTTTCCGTTGACGATCGCCGGAATGGGGCTGCTGTTTTGGGGCGCGGCGCATGCCCCCTTCGTACCGTACAACGCGCGCGAACTACTCCGGCAGGACACGATTTCGCTGTCGGCCTTGCTGCTTGCCGGCGTGTGTTACTGGCTGGCGGTGTGGCCCGTGTGGCTGGCCCGGCGCCAACTATCCGGCGTCCATCGGTTGTGGCAATTGCCGTTGGGTTTGCTGGTTTATGGCGGAGTGTCATTTCTCATGCTGAAAATGGCCGTTCCGGATGAAAGCCTGCATGATTTGGTGGGCAGCCCGGTGTTAGGCTGGGCGGGGCAATGGGAGATCGGATTGCGCTGGATTGCGCTGGCTGCGATACCGGGTACGTTGTTGTACCTGGCTGCGCAAGCCGTTCGACGCTGGCGCGGGCGAAAGCTCGGCGCCATGCAATTCTGGAGCGCTGTTCCCAGCCTGGTGCTGGCGTATTGGGGCGTGGTGATGCAGGCGGGAACTGACAATCTCACCGAATTGATTGCTGCGCCACAAGCGCTGGCTTTTGTGGCGCTATGTGCCTGGCTTTTCACCGTCTTCTTTGCAGCGGCCCTGATCGCTTCACCCTCATCCGCGGGCCAGCGTAGCCTCCGGTTGGCTGCAGGCCTCCTTTCGTTGCCATTGGCTGCATTGTTTCTGTACGTCGGGCTGGCTGGAGAAATCCACAAATACGACCAACAGTTTTCGGCGCTGCAGTTTTTATTGAGCCCGGACCGCCAACATTACGCCACGCAAACTGTCATCTGGCTGCGCTACGGTGCATTGCATGTTCTTGTCATAACCGCACTTTCATTCATACAATGGCCCTACTTCCACGCCGCTCAACGGCTTCATTCCCCGGCATCCCATGCATTTCATTGATGTGTTCAACGGCGACGCCGACGGTATTTGCGCATTGCATCAGCTGCGTTTGGTCGACCCAGTCGAGACCGAGCTGATAACAGGCCCCAAACGCGATATCAGCTTGCTGGGGCGGGCAAAAGCCGCTGCAGGGGACCGCGTCACCGTGCTTGATATTGCTCTGTCAAAAAACCGTGACGCGCTGGATCAGCTGCTCAGGGCAGGTGCATATGTGCGCTACTTTGACCATCATCAACCCGGCGATATTCCCTCGCACCCACATTTCGAACCGCATATTGATACCGATGCCAACACCTGCACCAGCCTGTTGGTCAACCAGAGCTTGCAAGGTAAACAGCTGGTATGGGCCGTGACGGCTGCGTTTGGTGACAACCTTGCTGATGCGGCGCGCCAGGCTGCAGCGCCGCTCAAGCTGTCTGACAGTCAACTGGCACAACTGAAGTCACTGGGTGAATGCCTTAACTACAACGGTTACGGAGAAACGCTCGACGACCTGTTTTACGATCCGGCCGATTTGTATCGCCAGTTGCGCCCATTTTCCAATCCTTTCGCTTTCATTGCCGAATCGCCCGCCTATCAAACACTCAAGACCGGTTACCAGAGCGACATGATCCGCGCCGTCGCCGTCAATGCGACAGAAACGCGCGCCGTCGGACGCATTATCATGCTGCCTGCAGAGAAATGGGCGCGGCGGATTTCAGGCGTGTTGGGTAATCAACTCGCCGTCGATAGCCCCGCACAGGCGCATGCTGTCCTCACGGCCAAGCCGTCAGGAGGCTATGTGGTGAGTGTGCGCGCCCCGCTGGAAGTCAGAGCAGGTGCGGACATGTTGTGCAGCCAGTTCGAGACAGGTGGCGGACGCAAAGGCGCTGCGGGCATCAATCACTTGCCCGAGTCCGATATCGATCGATTTGTTACTGCCTTTTATGCAGTGTTTACCCGGAGCTGAACTGTGGATCAATTGATCTCGCCCTATGGCGGCAACCTCGTCAATCTGATTGACCCCGCGAAGACTGAAGCACTCAAGCAAGAAGCTTTCAGCCTGCCCTCGATCGATCTGGATTGGCGCCAGCAATGCGAACTTGAAATGCTGATGACGGGCGCCTACTCACCGCTGACCGGGTTCATGACGCGTGCTCAATGTTCACAAATCGAAACCCATCAAAAACTGGATGACGGCACTTTTTGGCCGCTGCCGATTTCCCTGATTACTCAGAAACATTCCCCGGAAAACATGAAACCCGGGGACCGTGTTGCGCTACGCGATGGTGAGGGTTTCATGCTCGCCATTCTGACCATCGCCGACACGTGGGATGATGCTGGCGTCTGGCATATGGGCGGAAAGGTTGAAGGGGTTGCATTACCCCCTCATCCTGATTTTGCATCGCTTCGCGCAACCCCGGCTGAGATGCGCGCCCTGTTTGCACGCAGAGGCTGGCGACGTGTGGTGGCCTGGCAGGCACGCCAACCAATGCACCGGGCGCAGTTTGAGTTCTGCCTGAAAAGTGCGATCTCCCAAGAAGCCAACCTGTTGTTGCATCCCAAGGCCGGAGGCGATATTACAGACGCGCCCGGTTACTTTGGTCTGGTGCGCAGTTTTATGGCCATTCGTGATCGCTTCCCCAAGGCGACTACGCAGTTATCGCTTTTGCCGGCGCCCCCACGCGAGGCGAACCCACGTTCATTGCTGCTGCGTGCCATCGTTGCACGCAATTTTGGTTGTGCCCTGCTGATAGCAGGGGGCCAACATCTTTCAGATGGAAGTTTTAGGCGAGGTAAGGACCTTGACGAGCTTCATGCTGATAACCAGGCGGTAAAACAGGCTGACATGATTGGCGTAAAGCTGATTGCCTATCCGCGCATGGTTTATGTGGAAGACCGTGCGGAATATCTCCCCGAATCCGAAGCGCCGCCCGGTTCCAGGCTTCTGACCCTGAGTGGAGAAGAGTTCCAGCGGCGGTTGCAGTCCGGTCTGAAAATTCCAGACTGGTATAGCTTTCCCGAAGTGTTGGCCGAACTGAAACGGCAGCACCCCCCGCGTGAACGTCAGGGCTTTACCGTATTTTTTACCGGTTTGTCTGGTGCAGGAAAATCCACGCTGGCACGCATGCTGGCGGCGCGTTTGATGGAAACCGGTGGCCGCATGGTTACCCTGCTTGACGGCGACATTGTTCGCCGTAACCTGTCTTCAGAGCTGGGGTTTTCAAAAGCGCATCGCGACATCAATGTGCGCAGGATTGGCTTTGTGGCTTCCGAAATTACGAAAAATTGCGGTATTGCCATTTGCGCACCGATCGCACCTTATAGGCAAACCCGACGCGATGTGCGTTCGATGATTGAAGCGGTAGGTGGGTTTATTGAAATCCATGTCGCCACCCCAATTGAAACCTGCGAAGCGCGTGACCGCAAAGGCTTGTATGCCAAGGCACGGGCAGGGTTGATTCCTGAGTTTACCGGGGTGTCCGATCCCTACGAAGTGCCAGAAAATGCCGAACTGGCGATCGATACCACTAGCCTGGGAATCGAAGAGGCGGTGCAGCAAGTCCTGCTCAAGCTTGAGCACGAGGGGTATCTTCGCTGACCTGACAAGAAAATGAAAAAAGCCGACGCATAGGCGTCGGCTTTTTTATTACCTCGTTTCGCTTCAGGAGTGAAGCTTCCGGCGACGCAGGTATCCAAGACCCAGGAAGCCCAGTCCAAGCAATGCCAGGCTCCCAGGCTCTGGGACGCCATTGGGGGGTGGTGGTGGGGCGGACCCCCCCAGTTGCGAAATGAAAGCATAACTGTCCAATGATGAGTCTCCGGTATCGGCAATAATGAAACTCAGTGAGTTTCCTGTGGGGTTGACTATCGTGCTGAAGGTATGGAACAAAGCGCCTCCTGCATTATTTCCCACCTGTGCGGGGACGCTGCCGAGAACACCGTTGCCATTGGCCACGTCATTTCCCATATAAGGGTGGTCGATGTTGATCGGGTCGCTAGCTACAAAGGCAATATTGGTGCCGTTCACATACAGTCCGAACGCATCAATAAAGGAAGACCCCACAAAGACAGGGAACTCGACCGACTGGAAGGTGACATTGAAGAACACGCTGTTGAAGCCTGCCAGCATATCAAAGGTCATATTGATCTGCGTGACATCGTTATACGAGAAATTGCCACTGATCGGTTGAAGCAAGGGCAGCTGGGCGGCCGTTGCAGATGTGCCGTACGACGTTGTGTTCGAAGTGCCGAACTTGTCCACATTGCCGGAGCCGATGATGATGCCATTGGCAATCCCGTATTCGGACGCGTTGGTATACGTCCCCGCCGAGGCACCCGTTTGACTCGTATTACCTGATACAGTAAAGACAACGGATGACAGATCGATGCCTACCCCACCACCACCTAGCAGCGCATTTTTCAATGTTGTGGCATCCAGGGTCGGGGCAATAATTGGCGCTGCGGCAGCCGGTAATGAAACGGCCAGACATCCCATACCGAGGAGAAATCCAGAAGTGATCAGCCTCAGGTTAGGTGTTACATATTGAGTCTTCATTTCATTCTCCAAATTAAATAATAACGTGGTTACAGAACGAGTTCCTGGTATGCGTTGCTAGAAAAATCACTGAATCGTTCTTGATAAACACTCGAGCATAACTCGTGCCATCAAAGAATTAATATGAAAAATATAGTTAAATTACAATAACTTAAATTATTTTAATGGAGTGGAGACTGCCTCAAAATTAATGTCGGAGAGCAAAGCTGTAAAAAAAACCGACAAGTCAAACATGGGCTATTGGCTTAATTTGATTGGCTAAAATGGGACCTGTCTTAAGTGGGCGCGCTCAAAAACCAAGTGCAACATTTTTTGGAGAAAATGTTGCATGGGAAAAAAGTACAAGCAGTTGAGTCTTGAGGAACGGATGTTGATCCAGACGCAGTTATCGATGGGGTTCAAGCCGGCACAGATTGCGCTT
>JAUXRY010000030.1 GCA_030679915.1 Thiobacillus sp. | reverse complement strand
TCTCTAGAATGCGCGCCTTATTGCCCAGATGGCGGAATTGGTAGACGCGCACGGTTCAGGTCCGTGTGCCGCAAGGTGTGGAGGTTCGAGTCCTCTTCTGGGCACCAGTTGTAAGCAAAAAGCCGACCTCGTGTCGGCTTTCTGCTTTTGTAATGCTGATTGTAGCCATTACACCTCATAAGGGTGGCGACGGACGATCGTCTCCACCCGATCCGGTCCGGTCGACACGACGTCCACCGGCACTTCACATAATGCTTCCATCCGCTTCAGGTAGGTCTGCGCCTTCTGCGGCAACTTGTCGAATTCCTGCACGCCGACCGTTGTATCCGTCCAGCCAGGCAGATCTTCGTAGATCGGTTCGACCTGAGCGATGGATTCTGCGCCCACTGGCAGGATATCGCACACTTCACCATCTATTTTATAGCCCACGCACACACGAACCGTTTCCAGCCCGTCCAGCACGTCCAGCTTGGTCACACACAAGCCCGACACGCCGTTGATCTGGATCGAGCGCTTGAGCGCGGCGGCGTCGAACCAGCCACAGCGGCGTGCGCGACCGGTGGTGGCACCCACTTCATTTCCCTTTTCGCCGAGATACTGGCCGATATCATCAAACAGTTCAGTCGGGAACGGGCCGGAGCCGACACGCGTGGTGTAGGCCTTGGTGATGCCCAGCACGTAGTGCAATGAATTTGGCCCGACGCCGGCACCGGTGGCCGCGCCACCCGCCGTACAGTTGCTCGAGGTGACAAACGGATAGGTACCGTGATCGATGTCGAGCAGAGTGCCCTGCGCGCCTTCGAACAGCAGATTGCCGCCGGCCTTGTTGGCCTCGTAAAGGCTGCGCGGCACGTCGGCCACCATCGGCTTCAGGCGTTCGGCCATGGCCATCATGCTGTCGAGCGTCTGGTTGAAATCGACCACTTCAACTTTGTAATAATTCTTCAACATGAAATTGTGGTGATCGAGCACTTCGCCCAGTTTGGCGGCAAAACGCTCGCGGTGAAACAGGTCTTGCAGACGCAACGCGCGGCGCGCGACCTTGTCTTCGTATGCGGGGCCGATACCGCGCCCGGTGGTGCCGATTTTGCCGGCCCCCTTGGCGATCTCGCGCGCCTGGTCGAGCGCGATGTGATGCGGCATGATCAGCGGACAGGCTTCGCTGAGTTTGAGACGGGTCGCGACATCCACTCCGGCAGCCAGCAGCATGTCCATTTCTTCCAGCAGTGCGGTGGGCGACAACACCACGCCGTTACCGATGTAACAGGTAACGTTATCGCGCAAAATGCCGGACGGGATCAGGTGCAACACGGTTTTCTTGCCTGCCACCACCAGAGTGTGGCCCGCATTGTGCCCGCCCTGAAAGCGCACCACGCCTTGTGCGCGATCGGTCAGCCAGTCGACGATTTTTCCCTTGCCTTCATCGCCCCACTGGGTGCCGATAACGACGACGTTCTTTGCTGCCATGATGCAATCTCCCTTTATTGTGTATTCGAGCTGACGATCGCCAACTCGCGCAAATCCAGACTGAAACCGGTGGCCGGACGTGCCCGGCCAAACACTCGCCCGACTTCGTCGTAGCGCCCGCCCTGCGCGATCGCATGACTGCGTCCGCCGGTGTAGGCGGCAAACACGACGCCGCTGTGATAGCCATAACCCCGCAACTCGGCCAGATCATACGTGGCTTCAACGTTGCCCAGGCCATGATCCAGCGCTTCCAGCGTGTCCAGTGCAGCTTGTACCGCAGCCAACTGTGGCAAACGTGCGCGCGCTTCCTTCAACACGCTACGATCTCCATATAACAACGGCAACGCAGCAAAGGCGTCACGCAAGGGCGCAGACAAACCCGCCGTCAAAACACCCACCGCGCTGCTGTCTTTGGCCTGCAGCGCACCAAACAACCTGTGTTCAACTTCACCATTCAACCCCGCTTCCAGCGCCAGCGCACGATAAACGCCGACGTGGCCGATATCGAGCTGCAAGGTTTTCACGCCACAGTCGGTCAAGCCTTGAAGCATCAGCGTCAAAACCTCAAGGTCAGCATCGACTCCGGGTTCACCATACAGCTCCGCACCGATCTGGATCGGTTCACGCGAGCGATGAAAGCCATCCGGTTTGGTGTGCAACACGCTGCCGGCGTAACACAAGCGATTCACTGCATTAGCCGCCAGCAGGTGCGCATCAATGCGTGCCACCTGCGGCGTGATGTCGGCACGTACGCCCATCAAGCGCCCGGTCAACTGGTCGACCAGCTTGAAGGTCTTCAAATCGAGGTCGGCTCCCACACCCGTCAACAATGAATCGACATATTCCATCAGTGGCGGAACCACCAATTGGTAGTCACGGCTACGGAACAGATCGAGCAGCGCACGGCGCATATCTTCCATCCGCCAGGCTTGCGGCGGCAGGACGTCTTCTACATTTTCAGGTAGTAACCAGGCGGCCATCTCTAATCAACATTTCTATTCAAATCATCAACAAAAAAACGCCGCCCAACATTGAGGCAGCGCCTATGAAACGCAGTTGACCATCGCTGAGTTCCAGCATTCGGCGAAAACCGTCCCGCCAGATGGCAGGCGCGGCAAACGGCATCACACCTTCAATCACCAGCAACAGGCCAACCGCTGCAAGCCAGTCTAACCCGGTCATTTACCGCCGGCGGCGCGCGGGTTCTTCAGGTATTTGAAGAAGTCCGCACTGGGATCGAGCACCATCACGTCGCTCTTGCTTTTAAAGCTTTCGCGATAGGCCTGCATGCTGCGGTAAAACGCGTAAAACTCGGCATTCTTACCGTAAGCGGCAGCGTAAACCGAAGAGGCCTTGGCATCGCCCAAACCCTTGACGCTCTGTGCGTCACGATAAGCTTCAGCGACAATCACGTCCTTCTGCTTGTCGGCATCGGCCTTGATCTTTTCAGCTTCGGCCGCACCGGTCGAACGCAACTCGTTGGCCACTTGTTTGCGCTCGGCTTGCATCCGACCATATACGTTTTCAGACACGGTTTCTGGCAGGTCGACGCGTTTGATTCGCACGTCCACCACCTGAACACCAATCTTGCGTGCATCCTGGTCGGCCTTGGCACGGATGGTCTTCATGATTTCTTCGCGTCGCCCGGAAACCACTTCATTGATGGTGCGTCGACCAAACTCGGCACGAAGTCCGTCGTTGACGGTCTGGTTCAGACGAATCTCCGCGCGCTTCTCATCGCCACCCACTGACACGTAGTACTGCCGCGCATCGATCACGCGCCATTTGATGAACGAATCCACCAGTACGTTTTTCTTTTCCGAGGTGATGAAACGCTCAGGGTCACCGGCGTCCAGCGTCAGGATGCGGGTGTCGAAATAACGGATGTTTTGCACCATGGGCAATTTGAAATACAGGCCCGGTTTTGTTTTAACCGACACCACCTCTCCCAGCTGGAATACCAAAGCGTTCTGGCGCTGATCCACGGTGTACGTGCTGCCACTCAACACCACCAAGGCAACCAGCAGAATGATGACTAACGTTCCGATACTTTTATTCATGGCCGCTCCTCCCTTTCACGGTTGCGGAAGGCGTCACGCGAGCGCGTATCGACTGTTCCGGGTGTTGTGGCGGGTGACGGATTCGCCAATACTTCCGGCGCACCGGTATAGGGCTGGTTCACGATTTGCTGAAGCTTATCGAGTGGTAAATACAACAAACTGTTGCCGCCTTTCTGATCCACCAGCACCTTGCTGGTGTTGTTCATCACTGTCTGCATGGTATCGAGGTAAATACGCTGGCGTGTGACCTGCGGCGCTTTCTGGTATTCGATAAGAATCTGCGCAAAGCGGTTGGCATCACCCTCGGCGTTGGCAATGACCGATAGCTTGTAACCTTCGGCTTCCTCCTTCAAACGCGAGGCCACACCTTTCGCCCGTGGCACCACATCGTTGAAGTAGGCTTCAGCTTCGTTCTTCAGGCGCTCACGGTCCTGGCTCGCCTTCACGGCATCGTCAAATGCAGCCTGTACCTGCTCTGGCGGCTGAATGTTCTGCAGCGTGACCTGGCTGATACTGATTCCGGTGTTGTAGCGATCGAGAATCTGTTGCATCAATTTTTTGGCACGCGCCGCGATATCGTCTCGGCCCTCATACAACACGAAGTCCATCTTGTTCTTGCCGACGATTTCACGCATTGCGGTTTCAGCCACCTGCAACACCGTGTCTTCCGGCAAGCGGTTCACAAACAGAAACTCCACCGGATCTTTCAGGATGTACTGCACGGCAAATTGCAAATCGATGATGTTCTCATCGTCAGTCAGCATCAACGACTCACGCAATACCTTGCTTTTAACGTTGTTACGGTAGCCAATCTCGACTGTGCGCACTTGGTCGACGTTGACAATTTCGCGTGACTCGATCGGCCACGGCAAATGCCAATGCGGTCCGTCCGTAGTGGTTTCGACATATTTTCCAAAACGCAACACGACACCGCGCTGCCCCGTGTCGACAATGTAAAAGCCGCTTGCAACCCAAATCAGTACCAGTGCGGCGGTTAGCAAGATGACCAGATTCCTGCCGCCCGGCAGTCCAGAAGAAGACCCATCATCGCCGTCGTTGCTGCCGCCCCCCTTGCCACCAAACAAGCCATTGAGGCGCTCGTTGAAGCGCCTCCAGACTTCATCCAGATCGGGTGGACCGCTGTTCTTGCGGTTGTCTTTATTGCCCCATTGCGGGTCATTCCAAGCCATATTGTTATGTCACACCGAGAGAGTGGAGGGAGAGTTCGATACGCCCGTCGCGGTTGGCAACGAGTATTTCTGACAGAGCATCGCGTAAAAGTTCAAGCCCCGCGCCAGTTTGCGCGGACACATAGACACTCAGAAGTTTACCATATTCATCGCGCCCCAATCCCGGCGCAACTCCTGTCAAATCAAGCTTGTTATAGATGCCAAGCTGTGGCACGGCATCTGCCCCAATCTCAGTCAGCACCTTTTCAACCGCCTCGATCTGGCGCTCACGCCCCAGGCTGGAGGAATCGATCACATGCAACACCAGATCAGCCTCGGCAGTGGCCTCCAGCGTAGCTCTAAAGGCGGCCACCAGATCGTGCGGCAGATTGGTGATAAAGCCGACTGTATCCGACAGCACCACTTCCCCCACCTGTGGCAGGTACATTTTCCGGGTCGTGGTGTCCAGCGTGGCAAACAGCTGGTCGGCCGCATAGGCACCGGCGCGGGTCAACGCATTAAACAGCGTCGATTTACCCGCGTTGGTGTAGCCCACTAACGCGACCGACAATACGTTCTGGCGCCCACGCGAACGCCGCTGGGTGCGGCGCTGCTTGCCCAGCTTGGCCAGACGCTCGCGCAATGCCTTGACCCGCACGCCGATCAAGCGGCGGTCGGTTTCCAGCTGCTTCTCGCCCGGGCCGCGCATCCCGACGCCGCCGCGCTGGCGCTCAAGGTGAGTCCAGCCGCGCACCAGCCGAGTCGACAAATGCTGCAATTGCGCCAGCTCGACCTGCAACTTACCCTCGGCGCTACGTGCCCGGCGAGCAAAAATGTCCAGAATCAGGCTGGTGCGGTCGATCACCCGGCAGTGCATGCGGCTTTCCAGATTGCGTTCCTGCGCAGGCGACAGTTCATGGTTGAAAATGACAACATCGGCTTCGGTGGCCGCGACCAGTGCCGCAATCTCATCCGCCTTGCCACTGCCCACAAACAACGCAGCGTCGGGGCGGCTGCGCTTACCCAGCACTTCGCCCAAAACCTCAAGCCCTGCGCCCTTGGACAAAAGACGCAGTTCGGCCACGCCTTCACTAAAGTCCGGGGTACCAAAATCCAGCGCAACCAGAATAACGCGCTCGCCACCCTCGTGCCGCTCAAACAAGTTGGATTCCCCATAAACCGGTGTGCCGGAGGCGGGTTTCCGGGCTTGAGGCACACCTCACCGCTCCATCGTTTGGAGGCGGTATGTGCCGAAGAAACGCAGTTATTTCAGAAAAGAAAGTATTCAAATAGAGGGTCCTGAAGACGGCAGCCTGGAACGCTGCCAGCCCTCCATTCTAGATCAAGCCCGAATTCAGTCCATCCCACCCGCTTACACAGACGCATCCAGTTCCACAGCCCGCAAGCGTTCCGCTGCCAGTTCCGGATTAACCGTATTAACGAACAAGCCCGAACCCAGTTCGAACCCGGTCGGGATAGACGTGCGGGGACAGATTTCCAAATGCCAGTGGTAACTGGGCGCGTGTGCAGCACGCTGCGCGTCATGCGGCACCGAATGCAGGAAATAGTTGTACTGCGCACCCCCAATGACTGCATCAAGCCGCGCCATGGTCCGTTGCATGACCCGTGCCAGGTCCGCCCTGTCTTCTTCGCGCATATCGACAAAGTCAGCTTGATGGACGAGCGGCAAAATATGAACCTCCCATTCGTAGCGGCTGGCAAACGGTTTGATCGCGATGAATTTTTCGCCCCGCTCGACCACATACTGGCCCACGCTTATTTTCCGGCGGACGGCACCCGAATTACGGTCGTAAATCGTCGCTTCAAAAGTCAACGCTTCGTCGATCAAGGCACAAAAAATGCAGTGATGGTGTTTAGCGAAATACTCGGCGCTGTTCTTCACTTCAGCATCCACGTTTTCCGGCACCACCGGCATCGCGATCACCTGGCTGTGGGTATGCGGGATAGACGCGCCAGCCGCCGGACCGAAATTCTTGAAAATCAGCACATATTTCAATCGATCATCTGAAGCATACAGCTGCTGCATGCGCGTCTGATACACGCCAAACAACGCCTCGAGATGACTTGCCGACATCTCATGAACCGCGATGCCGTGCTCGTAGTGATCGATAATGACTTCATGGCGGCCATAACCATCGATCGTTTGCTGCAGACCGAAGGTGAAATTCGACTGCGACCGGTCATCACCCAATACGGGATACAGGTTTTCAACCATACGGATGTCCCATTCACCCTCCGCTGGCCAGGACATGATCAGGGGTGGGGTTTTGTGTTCGTTGCCACGACAGAACGGACAGATTTCGACGTGCTTACGGGTATCTCGCGGCGCCAGCTCCTCAGCTTTTTTCGGGCGCATGCTGCGTGCGGTGGCCACCAAAACCGACTCGCTCGGCACGATGGGATTGGTGCGAATTTCGCGAACTTCATTGGACTCGGGGGCTTTCGGATCTGACATTCGGTTTCTCCTCTGCCGGCTAGCTTAATTCAGCATGACTTCGCTGTCGGTTCATAATATTTATGCCCCCTGTCACGCAATTTATCCTCGCCATCACCAAGGCCTTACATTGACGAAGTCCGGTCCGGCGCCGACAATCATCTTCTTTTGCCGCACTTCCGGAGCCCATCCCCATGGATATCGATCAAACCCTGCAAGAAGAACAACGCATCATGCGCATGATGCGTAAGACACTCACGTCCATCGTGCGTGACACCGCACCGCGTGACGGCAACCCCAGCCCACTAGCCGAAGCCACGGTGCTCAACATCAAGGACTGCCTGGTGGTGATTTCAAACCGTGAGGCCGAATTGGCCCGGTTGACTGGACGCACACTGGAAGAGCGTCCGCACTACACCGATGAGACCCCCAATTCCCACGCGGTCAAAATCAGCAGCATTCCCAAGAAGACCCACTAGCCTCGTCGCAACGTGATTAACTTCAATTAGCTCTCATGCCACAAGCAACCAGTCTATTCACAGATATTGAATCCAGCGTGGTCGGCACCTCGGCGGTGGTGGTCTATTCGCCCTCTGGGCAAAAGCGCAAGCGTTTTCCTGAAGGTGTCGTGGAGGTCTATGCCAGCGAGGTTGATGCGCTGGCGCATGCCGACCCGGACAAGAGCCGTTACGCCGCTATTGCCAGCGGCCCGTCGCGCTCATCCGAAGGCTTTAAGCTGTTTTACCTGGTGCGCTGGATCGAGTGAGTGAGGTTATTGCAGCTTTATCAGCTGCGACCACGACATGTCCCGCGCGGGGGAGCCGCGCTGACCCTACTTGGCTTGAGCTTTCAGCTTGCGCCGTGGACCTTGCGGCGCACCCGCTTCTTGCGCCTCATCCGCGTTGCTTCACTTTCTGAGAGCGGTCCGCGCGCCTTGCCTTCATACGGATTTTTGCCCGTATCTTCCTTGACCTGAATCCGTAGCGGTGTGCCCTGCAACTTGAACGCCTTGCGAAAACTGTTTTCCAGGTAACGCTTGTAATCGTCCCGCAAGCCTTCCAGCGCATTGCCGTGCAACACGATCACAGGCGGATTTTTCCCACCCTGATGCGCATAGCGTGGCTTGGGCCGGAAAAGGCCACTCTTGGGCGGCGCATGCTGCTCTACCGCCATTTCCAGCACTCGCGTGAGCTTGGGGGTCGTCATCTTGATGAACGCTGCGGCGTGGGCGGCTTCGACATCCTTCAACAGGTTTTCCAGTCCCTTGCCTTTCAGCGCCGAGATGTAATTGAAACGAGCAAAATCGAGGAAAGCCAGTTTGCGTCCGATGTCACGTTTCACGTCTTCGCGCAGCTCGGGAGCAAGACCATCCCACTTGTTGACCGCAACCACCAGTGCGCGACCGGTTTCCAGCACGAAGCCCGCAAGGTGGGCATCCTGCTCGGAGATGTTCTCATGTGCGTCCAGTACCAGCACGACAACGTTGGCGTCTTCGATCGCCTGTAGCGTCTTGATTACCGAGAACTTTTCGAAGGTTTCAAACACCTTGCCGCGACGTCGCACGCCGGCGGTGTCGATCAGAACGTAGGGCTTGTTGTCGCGCTCGAACTCGACATAAATCGAATCGCGCGTGGTGCCGGGTTGGTCAAATGCAATGACCCGCTCCTCGCCCACCAGCGCGTTGACCAGCGTCGACTTGCCGACGTTGGGGCGTCCAACCAATGCGATCTTGGGAATGCCGAAATCGTCGGTTTTGTCTTCTTCCGAGGAAAAAGGCGCCAACGCCTCGTCGATCAGATCCGAAATGCCGTCGCCATGCGCGCTGGATATCGCCAGGGGGGTGCCTAATGCCAATTCGTGGAATTCGGCGGTAATCACCCCCGGATTCATGCCTTCGGCCTTGTTGACGGCCAAAAAAACCGGACACGCTGCACGTCGCAAACGGTCGGCGATGACCTGGTCCTGCAACGTCAGTCCGGCACGGGCATCGACCAGGAAAATAACAGCGTCTGCCTCGTCGATGGCTTGCAACGTCTGACGCGCCATCTCAGCCATGATGCCTTCTGTTGCAACGGGTTCGAGGCCGCCGGTATCGACGACCAGGTAAGGCTTTTCACCCAGGCGTCCGCGCCCGTAATGCCGGTCGCGCGTCATCCCGGGCATGTCATGCACCAGGGCATCGCGTGTGCCGGTCAAACGATTGAATAAAGTCGACTTGCCGACGTTCGGACGGCCAACAAGTACCAGGGTGGGAAGCATGCTTATCCTTGCATCACGCCGATCAGGGCGGAGCGTTATGTTGACTTGAGTCGCTGTTATTTAAGCCGGAAGGCGACAACACTGCCTTTGGTGGTTTGCACCGCGAAACCCGGCCCGATATCAACCGGTGCCGTATGCACGCTGCTGCCCACCTTGGCCCGTGCAACAAAGCTGCCATCATCCGACGACAGCACATGCACATAACCTTCGCCATCGGCCACCACCACCCAGGCACCCAGCGCCAACGGTGCGGTTACCTGGCGGCGTGCCAGCTTGTCTTGCCGCCAACCGGCGCGACCACTGACTTTATCGTAGGCGGTGACGGCATCCTTGTCGTCAGTAACATACACATTGCGTTCATCCATTGCCAGACCGCTATTGCTGGAGGTATCACGCGCCCACAGCAGCGAACCATTGCGACGGTCGAAGCAGGCGACGCGTCCCTGATAGGCGACCGCACACACCTGAACGCCATCTACCACCGGATTGCCCATCACATCGGCCACCCGTTCAAGTTCGGTTGCACCGCGCGGCACTGCCACGGTTGCTTCCCACAACTGCGCGCCGTTGGCCGGATTCAGCGCAACCAGCTTGCCGCCGGGAAATCCTGCATACATCACGTCGTCGCGCACCACCATTCCACCCGAACCACGCAGACTCAAGGCCGGCAGGCTGCGGGTATACAGCCATTTTTTGCTGCCGTCTGCCGCATCAAGCCCATGTACGTTGCCATCGCCAGTACGTGCAATCACAATTCCAGGTACGGCCAGCAACTGGCCGGTGACTTCACTCGTCAGCGTGACTTTCCACCGCAACTGACCGGAATCAAGATTCAGTGCCAGCATTTCGCCCTTGCCGCCGCCTACCAACACCAGGCCCTGACCTGCGCCCGCTCCTGCAGACAGTTTTACGCCTGTGTCCGTTTTCCAGACTACGGTACCGTTGGCAACAGCAATCCGCTCTACCCGGCCGCCGCCTGCGGCCAGCACGTCGCTGCCCTCAAGCTGAGGGCGCAAAAGATACCCCCCCGCGTCGCCGGTTTCATTTTTCCAGGCTTCGGTCAGGTTAATAGTTGGTTTGAACTCAACCAGTTCAGCCGGCTTGGCTTTAACGGTGCCAGCGCCAAACCAGCCGCTCACTGTGCTGCAACCGGACAAGGCCAGCGCCAGACCCAATGCAATCAAACGCATTTTCACTTTGTCTCCCCACCCAGCGCATCGAGTTTCAGCTCGACGATATTGCGATACGGATTATCTTCTTTCATTTTACCGAACGCAGACTGGTAAGCAGCCCGCGCTTCTGCCTGCTTGCCTTGTGCCAGCAGCACATCGCCTTTCATGTCATCAAACCGAGCTGCAAAGGCATCGCTGTGTGCGCTGGACAAGGTTTTTAGTGCGGCCTCTAGTTGGTTCTGGTCAAGCTGCACCCCGGCAAGTCGCAGCCGCGCCAAGTCCTTGATTACGGGCTCCTTGGTGTTGGCGGCCGCCCATTCAAGCTGGGCCTGTGCACTTTTCAAATCCTTGCTGACGAAATTCAGCTTGGCCAGCAGCAATGCTGCCCGTGGCGCATAGGCTGTAGCCTTGTACTGATCAATCAGCATCGATCCGGACTCACGTGCACCCTTGACATCATTCGCTGCCAGCGACTGAGTCAGTTTTTCGTATACTGTGGCGGCTTCCAGCGTTTGCGTCACCCTATGGTTCTGCCAGTAACGCCAGCCGGCGAAGGCCGCAATCACCACTGCGAGACCGATCATCGCCAGGTTGCCCCAGCGCTTCCACCAGGCCTTCAGTTCGTCCAGCCGTTCCTGTTCGTCAAGATCGTAGGTTGCCATCGTGCTATGCCTTTTAAGTTGATACTTTTTGTAGAAATTCGATTGCCTGTGCCACGTCGACGCGGGTCTGTTCCGACGTACCACGCAGCGGCTTCAATGTTACCTGCTGTACAGCGGCTTCATCATCACCGATGATCAGCGCAAACCGTGCAAGACTGGCGTCAGCTTTTTTCATTTGTGACTTGAAACTGCCGCCGCCGCAATGCAACACTGCGGCCAAACCCTCGCCACGCAGCGCACTCGCCACCTTCCAGGCAAAGGCTTGCGCGGCATCACCCGCATGGACGATATACGCGTCCGGCACTGCCGGCGCAAGCGTAACGCTACCCAGTTCCATCAACGACAGTAAGCGCTCGATGCCCATGGCAAAACCGGCAGCCGGCGCGGGCTTGCCGCCGAGCTGTTCAACCAGGCCGTCGTAACGCCCACCCGCACATACGGTGCCCTGCGCGCCAAGCTGGTCGGTCACCCACTCGAACACGGTTCGATTGTAATAGTCGAGCCCGCGCACCAGCCGCGGATTGATTTCGTATGTAACGCCATTCGCATCCAACAAAGCCTGCAGCGCATCGAAATGCGCCAACGCGGCGGCGTCCAGTTCATCCATCAGCTTGGGCGCTGCGTCGTTCAACGCCTGCATTGCCGGGTTCTTGCTATCGAGAATGCGCAGTGGATTGCTGTGCAGGCGCCGTTTCGAATCCTCATCGAGCGCGTCCTGATTTGCCTCGAAATAGGTAATCAACTTTTTGCGATGCCGTTGCCGTGATTCGACATCGCCTAATGTATTGATCTGCAAGGTCGGAGCGATACCAAGCGCGCGCCACAGGTCAGCACACATCACGATTAGCTCCGCATCCACATCCGGACCGGAAAATCCCAGCGCCTCGACCCCCACCTGATGAAACTGCCGATAGCGCCCTTTTTGCGGACGTTCGTGGCGGAACATGGGGCCGGTGTACCACAGGCGTTTGCCGCCGTCGTAGAGCATGTTGTGTTGAATCGCCGCACGCACCGCCGAGGCTGTGCCTTCTGGGCGCAACGTCATTGATTCACCGTTCAGCTCGTCGACAAAGGTATACATCTCTTTTTCGACAATATCGGTGACTTCGCCGATCGCACGCTTGAACAGGCCGGTATGCTCGAGAATCGGTGTGCGCATCTCGCGATAGCCGTACCGCCGCAGCCAGTCGCGGATGATGGCCTCGAACCCTTGCCAGGTATCGGTCATCTCGGGCAAGCAGTCGTTCATGCCGCGCACGGATTGAATGTTGTTACTCATAAATTAATCTACTGAAATACGAATCACGCCGCGCCATAATGGCTGCGAACATAGTCTTCAACAATTGCCTGGAATTCCACAGCAATCCTGTCGCCCTTCAGCGTCACGGTTTTTTCGCCGTCGACATAGACCGGTGCAACCGGAACTTCACCGGTTCCAGGAAGCGAGATGCCGATATTGGCATGCTTGGACTCGCCCGGGCCATTGACCACGCAACCCATCACCGCCACCTGCATGGATTCGACGCCGGCGTACTGATCGCGCCAGAGTGGCATCTGCGTACGTAAATAGGTTTCGATGTCCTGTGCCAGCTCCTGGAACACGGTCGAGGTGGTGCGGCCACATCCGGGACAGGCGGTAACCTGCGGGGTAAACGCGCGCAGCCCAAGCGACTGCAAAATCTCCTGCCCGACCCGGACTTCCTGGGTGCGGTCGCCGCCGGGTTCAGGCGTCAAGGAAATACGAATCGTGTCGCCTATGCCTTCCTGCAGCAGCACGGCCAGTGCAGCGGTCGAGGCAACAATGCCCTTGCTGCCCATGCCCGCCTCGGTCAGCCCCAGATGCAGCGGATAGTCGCATTGCGCGGAGAGATCGCGATATACCGCGATCAGATCCTGCACCCGGCTCATCTTGCACGACAAAATAATCTTGTTGCCACCCAGCCCCCACGCTTCGGCCTTGTGGGCGGATTCGAGTGCCGACGCGACCATCGCACGGCGCATCACGACTTCAGGGTCCGCCGGCTGCGCCAGGCGACCATTTTCGTCCATCATGCGCGCCGCCAACGTAGGATCGAGACTGCCCCAGTTGACTCCGATACGAACCGGTTTATCGTAACGGCAAGCCACTTCGATCAAGGTTGCAAACTGCTCGTCGCGCTTGTTGCCGCGCCCGAGATTGCCGGGATTGATACGCAACTTGGCCAGTGCCTCGGCACATTCGGGCACCTGCGTCAGCAACTTGTGGCCGTTGAAATGAAAGTCGCCCACCAGCGGAACCCGGCAGCCCAGCGCGTCCAGGCGCTCACGGATGCGTGGCACGGCTGCGGCCGCCTCAAGAGTGTTGACAGTGATGCGTACCACCTCCGACCCTGCTTCGGCAAGCGCTTGCACCTGACGCACGGTCGCCGTGATATCCACGGTATCGGTATTAGTCATCGACTGCACCACCACGGGCGCATCACCCCCTACCAGCACATGACCCACCAGCACCTGGCGGGTGGGACGACGGACAAAATGAGCCATCATTCTTCCAGAGTGAAACGGGCTACCGTCACGGAAATAAAGGGTTTCAGGTCGATCGGTCGGCCGTTATAAGTCAAGCGCGCCTGGGCTGCATTACCGATTAGGACGTCAAACGGTGGCTGACCCTGGATATTTGCACTGCTGCCCGCCGGGTTCAGCTGGCGATGCAATGTGCGCCCACTGGCATCCTTGATTTCAACCCAGGACTCCTCGCCAAACTCCAGATGCAGCTGGCTGCGTGCTGCGGGAGATGCTGCCACCGAAGGCACATCCGTTTCTTCAGCGGCCTCCGGAGCAACCACGGACTCAACGGGCGAAGCAGGCGCTTCAGCAGGCGCATCCGCGATGCCTGGCACCAAAGGCTTGACCGCCGGAGCGGGAGGAGATACTTGCTTCATCGGGATGACGGCATGCTGCGTTTCTTCCGCATCGCTGTTCAGCCACCAATACAGAGAGATTGGGACAGCCACGACGACCAGCACGCCCAGCAAGAACAGAAGCAGCCAGGGCGAAGTCAGCCAGGAACTCGGCATGGGGGGTTCGACAGGCGCTACCGGAGACGGCTCGGCTGGCGCACCTTCCATACGCGCCAGCAAGGGCTCCGGCTGCAACCCCATCAGCCGTGCGTAATTACGTACAAACCCCCGAGCAAACACTGGCTGGCCGAGACTGCCGAAGTCATCCGTTTCCATCGCTTCAACTTGACGATGCATCAGGCGCAAGCGCATGGCGACATCTTCCAGCGTGATGTTTTGGGCTTCGCGCGCTTCTCGCAAAACTTGCCCGACCGAGACTTCCACGCGCTCATTCATTCGTATTGCCCTGACAGCAACTGCCGCGCCTCATTTGAGTCGGCAAACCGCTTGCGCAATTGAAGCCCATACGCCGCTTCCTGCGCACGGTCTCCCAACTTGCGCTCCAGCCTCACACCCAGCCACAAACTCTCTGCTGTGAGCGGTGCCAATTCGGCGTGGCGGCCCAGAAAACGCTGTGTTTCCGACAGGCGATTCTGGCGAAAATACAAGCCGGCCATCTTCAAAATGGTGTTGGCATTGTCTGGCTGCAACTTGAGCGACTTGGTCAGATTGGCTTCGGCCAACACGAGGTCGCCTTTTTTCTCGGCGCACAGACCGGCATTCGCCATAGCCTGCTCGGGCCTTGCGTACAACGGGTTATGAATGGCGGTGCTGAACTGCTCCAGACCCTCGTCATATCGACCCTTCTCGCACAGAAACCAGCCGAAATTATTACGCGTCTCGGAATCGTTACGATCCAGCGCAATGGCACGCCGGAAATTTTCTTCGGCCAGCTTGTCCTCGGCCAGCTCCATGTAAATCAAGCCATAAATATTGTAGGCCGGGCCGTACTGATTATCGGCAGTAATCGCCTTGCGCAGCTCATCCAGCGCAACCTTGTATTGCGCACGCGAAAAATAGGCCGCCGCAAGGTCGGTAAACGCACTTGCACGCTGACGACTTTCACTATCGACCTGAGTACTGGTGACCCCATTTCCACCTCCTGTTGGAGGCGATACACACCCTGCCAGCAACACCATGGCTGCCAATAAGCCCATCCATTTTTTCACGCCGCCTCCTTATGCATTCTTTTGATGACACGACCGCTTTTGTCTGCCACTTTTCCAGCCAATTGTCCGCACGCCGCATCAATGTCGTCGCCACGCGTCTTGCGTGTAGTCACCACATAACCCGCATCCTGAAGTATCTGTCGAAACACGCGCATCGGTTCTGCATGCGGTTTGTCATAACCTGAATCCGGAAACGGATTGAAAGGAATCAGGTTGAATTTGCAGGGCACATCGCGCACGAGTTCAGCCAACTGGCGCGCATGCTCGGGCTGATCGTTCACCCCAGCCAGCATCACATATTCGAAGGTGATGAAATCACGGGGCGCATGCACCAGATAGCGACGGCACGCTGCCATCAATTCCACCAACGGATACTTTTTGTTGATCGGCACGATCTGGTCGCGCAATGCATCGGTGGGCGCGTGCAAACTCACCGCCAGCGCCACCGGGCAACGCTCAGCCAATCGGTCCATTGCGGGCACCAGACCTGACGTCGACACCGTCACCCGCCGCCGTGACAAGCCATAGGCATGGTCATCCAGCATGATACCGAGCGCAGTCACCACGTTTTCAAAGTTTGCCAGCGGCTCACCCATGCCCATCATCACCACATTGGTGACGGGCCGATCCGAAATCTCGCCTGCGCTGTGATTGGATGCAGTGCGATTCACCTCGCCGCGCAGACTATGGTTCGCCACCCACAGCTGGCCTATGATCTCGGCTGCCGTCAGATTGCGATTGAATCCTTGCCGCCCGGTCGAGCAGAACGTGCACTCCAGCGCGCAACCCACTTGGGACGACACGCACAACGTGCCACGGTCTTCTTCCGGAATGAATACGGTTTCGATGCCGTTCGCTACACCAACATCGAACAGCCACTTGCGGGTGCCATCGGTTGAAGTGTGTGCAAAATTGATAGCTGACGGCGCCACTACCGCATGTTGCTGCAACTTCTCGCGCAGGCTTTTGGCGATATCGGTCATCTGCGCAAAATCCGCCACGCCGGCCTGATGCATCCAGTGGAACACCTGACGCGCACGAAACGGCTTCTCGCCCAGTTCGGTGAACCAGGCGGTCAGTCCGTCGAGATCGAAATCCAGCAGGTTTTGCGGCATACGCGTGAGTTTAGCGGCCTGCGTAGACTTCGCTTGCCGGGAAAAAGAAAGCAATCTCAACAGCGGCAGTTTCCGGTGCATCAGAACCGTGTACGGCGTTGGCGTCGATGCTCTCGGCGAAATCAGCGCGGATGGTGCCGGGTTCAGCCTTCTTCGGATCGGTGGCGCCCATCAGTGCACGGTTCTTGGCAATGGCATCTTCGCCTTCCAGCACTTGCACGACAACTGGCCCCGAAATCATGAACTCAACTAGGTCCTTGAAAAAAGGACGCTCACGGTGCACACCGTAAAAACCTTCAGCTTCCAGACGCGACAGGTGCTTCATTTTGGAGGCGATCACTTTGAGGCCATTGCTCTCAAAACGGCTGACGATTTGACCGATGACATTTTTGGCAACGGCATCGGGTTTGATAATGGAAAAAGTGCGCTGAACTGCCATGTTTATGCTCCAGAGGGGGACAGGTAAGAAAAAACGATAAAAACCATGAAAATCAGCCCGCTAGAGTACCACGACCCACCCCGGCTTGTCTTCCGCTTGGCCCGGACCAAGCGTATGCTTCTTCGAAATCCAAGCTTCAAGATAATTCCGGTTAATTTTGGTTCAAATGCTGCGGCGCATTGATCCTTTTTCAGAATGCGCCACTCAACCGGCAACCTGTTGGAGAGCCCTTACCATGACCCGATCCAGCACCCTCCTTCTTCACATGGCTGCAAGCTCGGCCATGCTGACACTGGCTATCGGCCAGCCCGCCTTGGCGAATGAAGTCGCGTGGCAGGCGCTTAAAAATGGCGGGCAGGTTGTATTGATGCGCCACACTGCCGTCGATCCAGGGCCTGGCAAGGGCAATCCCCTGCTGCGCGACGCCACGTGCACGCAAGAGCGCAATCTCTCCCTGCAGGGGAAAGCGGACGCAACGCGCGTAGGCAGGGCCTTCGAAACCCGCGCTATCCCACTTGGCGAGGTGATGTCGAGTCCCTATTGCCGCACTCAGGATACGGCCCGACACGCTTTCGGCCACGTCACGCCAACCGGGTACCTGTCTTTATCCGAGGTACTTACTCCTGCCGAAGCCGCACGTAATACGGCAGAAGCGATGAAACGGATAGGCGAATATGGCGGCGCGGCGAATCTGGTCATGGTGACGCATGAACCCAATATAGCGGCCATCTCCTTCGAACTGGTCGAACAGGGTGCATTTTTGGTGCTAAAACCCAGAGGCGGCAGCGAATTTGATGTGATTGGGAAAGTCAGGCTCGAAGACCTAGTTAACTGACCCCCCACTATTCCTCCTTGTATGGGCTTACATGATCGAGGTTGGGGGAAGTTACACGCACGTTGGCGTCACGCCTGCTTCGCCGGGTCCAGCTCTGAAATCCGCATCAAAACCCAGCCCCGCGGCCCAGACGAGGCGACCATCGCACATTAACAGCGGCAGTTGATCACGCTCCCAGGGGGGAATCGCCGACTCCTGTAACAGGTTTTTAAGGGTGCGATGGGGACCGCCCGGTGTCATTCGCATCCGCTCGCGCCCCTCCCTCAGGCGCAATTCAATCCGGCCAGTATCCAGCAAGGTACGCTTCAAACCCGTCCCCACGGTGGGCGTGAACGCCACCCGAAGTCCAATTGCCTCCATCTCGATAAAGAGCTCACCCCGCCAAACCCTGGGCGCTTGAATAGGCAGCGCCCGTGCCGGAACCAGATAAGCGCCACCCCGGAAGCGATGCAGGTCTGCACCACTCAGATTGACACACATACGCGCAGCCGCGTGGGCATCGAGCAACTGGTGGAGCGCCTCATTCAGCCGTCGTGCATTCGGCATGGGCCACCCCTGCAACCCAATAAAATAGCGTAGCAGATTACGCGCACGCGGGACCGACAAAGCAGCCAACATCTGGCAATCGAGACGCGCACCATCAATGGCTTTCTGTGCATCAAGCTGCGCCAGGTCGTCCAGCAATTCGGCAGCATCAGCCTGTAGCGCTGCAGCGCGGGCAAGCGTGCTGGAAACGCCAGGAAAATGCGCGTCGAGCAAGGGCATGACCTGCTGACGCAAGGCATTGCGCCGATAGCGGGTATCAAGATTGCTGTCGTCTTCCACCCAGTCAAGCGCATGAGATTGCGCATAACGCCACAGCTCGGCTCGCGTGAGCGTCAACAGCGGCCTAAACTGTGCCGCCTGCCAGTCTGGCAAGTGCTGCAATTCAGCCATTGCCGACAGGCCTTTCGGTCCAGCGCCGCGCAACAATTGCAGCATCAGGGTTTCGGCCTGGTCGTTCTTGTGATGCGCAGTAAGCAGGAAATCCGTGTCCAGTGTCGCAAATATTTGGCGGCGTTCGCGTCGCGCTGCCGCCTCGATGCCGGCCGGATCCGAATCGGCAATGCGAATGCGATGAACGGTTAACTCAACTGACAACGCCGCACAGGATTGCGCGCAGAACTGTTCCCAGTCATCGGCACGAGACGACAGCCCATGATGAACATGCACGGCGTGCAAATCGAACGGATGATGGCGCAATGCATTCAGCGCATGGAGCAGGACAACTGAATCTAGCCCGCCCGATAGCGCCAGCGTCAGGCGGGCATGCGGCGGAATGTGTCGCGCCAGGCAGGCCGCCACGACACGCACGATAGCCTTATTTGGCAGGAGTTTCCTTAAAGCTGCCATACGCGCGCAGTCGTTTGTAGCGCGCGTTCAGCAAACCATCAAGGGGTAACTTGTTCAGATCGGCGAGCGTGTCGGTCAACGCGCGTCGCATAGACTGAAACATGGCGTCCCAGTCACGTTGCGCACCCCCCAAGGGTTCGCCGATGATTCGATCCACCAGTCCGTTTGCTTTAAGCCGGTCAGCGGTAATACCCAGCGTTTCGGCAGCGACTGACGCTTTGTCTGCGCTCTTCCACAGAATGGAAGCGCACCCTTCAGGCGAAATGACCGAATAGGTGGAATATTGCAGGATCAATGTGCGGTCACCGACGCCAATGGCCAGCGCGCCCCCCGAGCCGCCCTCGCCAACGATGGTGCAAATCACCGGCGTTTTCAATTCGGCCATCACATACAAATTACGGGCGATGGCTTCGGACTGGCCGCGCTCTTCGGCACCAATGCCGGGGTAGGCGCCAGGGGTGTCGATAAAGGTGAAAATCGGCAGGCTGAACTTCTCAGCCAGCCGCATCAGCCGCAAGGCCTTGCGATAGCCCTCGGGGCGAGGCATGCCAAAATTGCGGTAGATTTTTTCCTTGGTGTCGCGACCCTTCTGGTGGCCGATCACCATCACCGGCTCACCGTTGAAACGCGCCATGCCACCGACAATCGCCGCATCATCCGCATAAGACCGGTCACCGCGCAGTTCGGCAAAGTCGGTAAACAAACCCTGCACATAGTCGAGCGTATACGGCCGTTGAGGATGGCGTGCCACCTGTGACACCTGCCATGCATTCAGCTTGGCGTAGATATCCTTGGTCAGCGTCTGGCTTTTTTTCTGCAGGCGCCGGATTTCTTCCGAAATGTCCAGCGCAGAGTCGTCCTGCACGAAGCGCAACTCTTCGATCTTGCCTTCGAGTTCGGCAATCGGCTGTTCAAAGTCGAGGAAAGTGGTTTTCATTCAACAACCATGGAAAACGGGTTAGCCGGGCATTTTAGCAGCCCGGCGCAGATATACGTGGAGACCCGTGCCATCCGGATCACTCCTGCAAATCAATGATGGGCGTGACCGTGCGCGCCGTGCGCATGACGATGCGAGACTTCGTCTGCTGATGCTGCGCGCACTTCCATCACCGTACACAGGAAATGCACGGCATGACCTGCATACGGGTGATTGCCATCCACCACCACTTTGTCATCGGCTATGTCAGTCACGGTATAAAGCATCTCCTCGCCGCCATCCAGGGGGGAGCCAACGAACTGCATGCCCACCTCCATGTCTGCGGGGAAGCCATCACGCGGTTCCAGACGCACCAATTCTTCATCGAGTTCACCAAAAGCGTCGGCGGGCTGCAATTTCAATTCGACGTTATCGCCCACGGCCTTGCCTTCCAGCGCCTGCTCCACCAACGGGAAGATATTGTCATAGCCGCCATGCAAGTAGCTGACCGGATCTTCACTCTCTTCAAGCAGCTTGCCCTCCATGTCCTTGACGATGTAGGTGATGGTGACGACGGTGTCTTTTACGATATTCAATTCAGTTCCCCTTTGCTCATTAAAGCAACCAGTTGAAGTATTTCTTCCGCGTGACCGCGACTTGAAACACCATACAGGGCATGACGAATAATGCCCTGCTTGTCGATGATGAAGGTGGAGCGCACGACGCTTTTACGCATGACGCCGTCCACCTCTTTGTCCTGTAGCACGCCATAGGCCGCGCACGTTACGAGTTCCTTGTCAGCCAGCAGCGTCACGCTGATGCCATGCTTGTCCCGAAATTCACTATGCTTGATGCAATCGTCGCGGGACACACCCAACACTTCGGCACCCAGCTTGGTGAATTTATTCTCCAGATCGGAAAACTCGATCGCCTCGGTCGTACAGCCTGGCGTATCGTCACGCACATAAAAATACAGCACAAGTGTTTTGCCCTGAAACTGGGACAATTCGATGTTATTCATGTCAGCGTCCGGATTGGAAAAATCCGGTGCACGCATCCCTACCTTAAGCATTTATAACTCCGACCTCTGTTTTGCGGACAGCATTTTAACAGGCCAATCCGCACTGCATCGTTATAATAATTTTATGATAAAGACTTTGCTTGGGGGCATGAGCCCCACTCGTTTCCTGCGTGACTATTGGCACAAACAGCCTTTATTGATCCGTAACGCCATACCGGATTTTAACGGACTGTTATCGCCCAGGGAAATGCGGCACCTGGCCGGCCGCGACGATGTCGAGTCGCGCCTCATCCAGGGAAGCGGGACGCGCTGGCAGTTCGACCATGGCCCATTCAATGCAGCAGATTTCAAACGCCTGCCCAAAACCGAATGGACGCTGCTGGTGCAATCGCTCAATCACTGGCTCCCCGAAGCAGACGCCCTGCTGGCCCGCTTCAATTTCATCCCGCACGCCCGCCTGGACGATCTGATGGTGAGTTACGCCGTGCCCGGCGGCAGCGTAGGGCCCCATTTCGATTCCTATGATGTCTTTCTGTTGCAAGGCCAGGGGCGCCGGCGCTGGCAAATCAGCGCACAAACCGATCTATCGATACTCGACGATGCCCCCCTCAAAATCCTGCGCCACTTCAAGCCAGAAGACGAATGGGTGCTCGGCCCCGGCGACATGCTGTATCTGCCCCCGCACATTGCGCATTACGGCGTGGCCGAGGATGCCTGCACCACTTATTCGATCGGTTTTCGCGCCCCCACTGCCGAAGAATTGGCACATGGATTTTTAATGCATTTGCAGGACACGCTCACGCTCGAGGGTCGCTACGCCGACCCGGATTTACGTCTGCCAGCTCACCCCAGCGAAATCAACCGGGCCATGCTGGCAAAAATCGAGGCCATGATTGCGCAGATCAAATGGAACAAACACGACATTGCCGATTTCGCTGGACGTTATCTATCCGAGCCTAAGCCCAACGTATTCTTCGACGCGCCGGAGGCGCCCCTGACGCAAGCAGCATTCAACAGGCTGACAAGCAAACAGGGCGTGGCGCTCAATCCCAAGTCACGCCTGCTGTTTTCCGGTAAACACTTCTTCATCAATGGCGAAGCATTCCAGCCCGAAATGGATGAATTCGTTTTCTTGCAGCAGTTGGGGGATCAACGCCGACTCACGCCGCCATGGGTAGCGGGATTGCGGGAACGCTTTTATGATTGGTATGAATCAGGCTGGCTGGAGGTCGACACACCATGAACGCGTTTGAAACCCCCGCTGAATTCCGCGCAGCATTCGATACCCTGCTGGACAGTACCCAACGGCAGTTGCGCGTCTATGACCAAAACCTGTCGTTGTTTGATATCGACCAGCTGCCCCGTCACAACCGCTTGCGCACGATCTGTGTAGCTGGAAGCGGCCGCCGGATCGAATTGCTGCTCGACGAGATCCATCATGTTGCGCGCGATTGTCCCCGCCTGATGCAGCTGGTGCGCGACTTTGGGCATGTCATCGAAATCCGCCAGGCCGACCCGAATATGCCGCGTCCCGATCAGGCATTCGTATTGGCCGATCGTCACGGCGCCCTGGTGCGAGCAGACAAGTCAGCCCTACACGGCACACTCCAACTGGAGGACGCGCATTCGGCCATCCTGCTGCATCAGGAATTTGAAGGGATGTGGCAGCGCGCGCAGGCCAGTGTGACGGCAACAACGCTGGGGCTGTAAAGCTTAAAGGGTTCTCAACCAGTCCAGTTCGGGTTCACTGAACCCGGCAGCGCGACGTGCTTCCAGGTTGAATGGAGGCCGCAGGGGCGGCGCATCGTAATCAAGCAATAGCTGACGAAACATTGCTTCAGGCTCCAGTCCACGCGCCCGGCACAACCAACCAAACCAATGATTGCCGATGGCAACATGCCCGATTTCTTCACGTTCGATCAGGGTCAGAATCTCAATCATGCGCGAGTCATTTGCGGCTTTGAGTTTACCCATAATCAATGGCGTGGCATCAAGACCGCGCGCTTCGAGCACGCGCGGAACCAGCGCCATGCGCACCAGCGGATCGTGCGCCGTTTTCAGCGCCATGTCCCACAGGCCATTGTGCGCTGGAAAGTCGCCATAAGCATGACCCAGCGTGGCGAGATGCGCGCTGAGCAAATCGAAATGCGCGGCTTCTTCATCTGCCACCCGCAGCCAGTCCACGTAATACGCGGGCGGCATGCCGGAAAAACGATGGGCGGCATCGAGGGCCAGGTTGATGGCATTGAATTCGATATGGGCCAGGGCATGAACCAATGCGACACGCCCGACCAGGGTGTCGGCACGCCGGCGCGGCACCTGTTGCGGGGAGATCAGCGCAGGCTTGTCCGGCTGCCCCGGCTGATCGATGGGCGGACGTGAAGTGTCCGCTGAAACATCGATCTTGCCTGCCAGCCAGTCCGCCTGCAGGGCATGCACTGCGGCCACCTTACCTGCCGGATCTCGGGTTTGCAGGCAGACAGCCAACCGCTCCGGCAAGCTGTCTAGCGCCGATCCACCCACCGGATCCCCATTAGCGCAACGGTGAGGAAAATCAGCAAAGGCAAGCCGGACACCAAGATGACAGGCCAGTTGTTCAATAGTCCCAAGTGGCCAAACAAGCGGCTTAGCAAGTGAAAGCCCAAGCCCACCAATATGCCGATAAATATCTTGCTGCTGGTTCCGCCACTACGTGGCCGCTGAATTGCAAAAGGCATCGCTATCAGCATCATGATCGGTATCACAAACGGGCTGATGAATTTCGACCACAAGGCAAACTCGTAGCGGGTGGCCGTTTGGCCATTTTCCTTGAGGTGCGCGACATAGCGCCACAAAGTGCGCGCTGACATTTTTTCCGGCGCAACCAGCAGCACGCTGAGGATGTCCGGGGTTAACACCGACTGCCAGTTTTGCCGTTCACGCCGGTCGGCGCGAATGCCATCCGCATCAAACCGGGTCTCTACCACCTGTTGCAGCTCCCACGACTGACCGTTTTTCCAACGCGCCTGATCGGCCGCGCGGATCCAGTCCAGGCGACCTTCAGCATTGAATCCATAGATCTCGACACCGCGCAGCGTGTTATCGGGCATCACCTCACGCACATTGATGAAGGAATTGCCATCCTTGACCCACAAACCCGAGCGGAATTGCTGCGCCACCACCGAGCGGGTGGCCGACAATTTATACCGCTGTGCGGCCTGTTCTGACCATGGAGCAACATACTCGCCCAGCACCAGCACCAGCATCGACAACACGATCCCGATCACGGTAAAAATGCCCGCCACTCGCCAGTTCGATAATCCCGACACGCGCATCACCGCATACTCGGAATTGCCCACCAAACGTGACAATGCAAACAGCGTGCCGATCAATGCCGCCACCGGCAGGATTTCATAGAGATGGCCGGGAATGTTAAGCAGCACCACGATCACCACCTGCCCCAGCCCATAGTTGTTGCGGCCCAGACTGCCCAGCTCCTGCAGCACATCAAAAAAGGCAAACAGCACCATCAGCGCCAGCAGCACGAAACCCGAAGCCACCAGCACTTGCCCCGACAAATAGCGGGCGAGCAGGTTCATGTTCGCCTCCAGCTAAAAGCGCGCAGCCGGGTACGCAGGTAAAACAGGACAAATACCGCCAGTAGCATCAACAGATGTGATGTCAACATGCCGGCCCAGGGGTTGAGTTTGCTTTGCGCCACCCAGGCCTGAGACAAGGACAACAGGTTGTTGTAGATAAAATAAAGCAGCAGTGCGACGATCAAGCCGTAAGAACGGCGCGCGCGCGTGTTGACGAAACTCAGCGGAATGGCCATGACGGCAAGGACGATCGCTGAAAGCGGCACCCCCAACCGCCATAGCAGTTCGGCACGCGCCTGTGGCGAGGTATCCTGGATCAACTCGGAAACGGGTGCCTGGCGCACCCCGGTTTCCTTGCCGCCGACAGCCACCGGATCCAGCCGCATCCAGTAGCGCTCAAACTGCACGATACGGTAGTCAAGTTGCCCCGGGATGCCTTCATATCGACGCCCATCCTTGAAAACCAGATACCGCGAGCCGTCTGGCATCTCCGTATGATCCCCTTCCCGTGCAACCACCAGACCCAGTTGACCGTCGATGCGCGACTGCATGAACACATTACGCACGATACCCGTCAACGGATTGAGCGATTCCACGTAATAGACCCGCTGCCCCGCACTGGATTCCGCAAACAGGCCAGGCGCGACCAGTGAGCTTTCGCTACGGCTGCGCAATTCCTGGCGGTATTCATATTTTTTGGCTTGCGCCCAGGGATTCAGCACCAGCGACAACAACAGGATCACCAGAGAGAACGGCACGGCGAAAAGCAGCACCGGCCGGATCCATTGTGTGAGCGACAAACCGGCGCTAAACCAGATCACCATTTCGCTGTCTCGCCACATGCGTGACAAGGGCAACAACACGCCGGCAAACAGCGCAATAGTCATCAGAACGGGTAAAAAATACAGCAGCGAGAAGCCGAGAAAAGCCAGTACGGCTTCATTGGCGAGTTCACCCCGTGCCACGTCACCCAACAAGCGGATAAACAACACCACCATTGCTATCGCGATCAGCACCGTCAAAACGGCGCCGGTAGCCAGACCCATCTCGCGAGTTAACGCACGGCGGTAAATCATCTGAAAATCCGGGGGGGAAAGTGCGTGCAGAAGGAGGCGTTTTGACAATCAGCCTCGCCTGCGCCAATAATCACTCGAACAGCAAATTGTATTATTTTGAGCACAGACATGGAAAACAAAGAAATCGAACTCGAATTTAGCATAAAAAGCGGTGCGCCCGAAAAGCAACGCACAGCCTGCGTGGTGGTCGGCGTGTTTGAAAGCCGAAAACTTTCGGCACCGGCGACGGACATCGATCGCGCCAGCGATGGCTATCTGTCGGAAATACTGCGCGGCGGCGACATGGAAGGCCGCGCTGGCAGCACGTTGTTACTGCATAAGGTACCCAACATCCTGGCGGATCGCATTTTGCTGGTCGGCCTGGGCAAGGAACGCGACTTCCACGAAAAATCCTACCGCGATGCCATCGCCTGCGCAGTCAAAACCTTGCGTGACACTGGCTCGATGGAAGCGGCCATCACTTTGAGCGAAATTCCAGTCAAAAAGCGCGATGTCACCTGGAATATCGAGCAAGCCGTCATCGCTACTCAGGATGCGCTGTACCGCTTCGACCACATGAAAAGCAAATCGAGCGAGGCACGGCGTCCGCTCAAACGCGTGATTTTTGCGGTTTCACGACGCGGCGAGCTCAAATATGGCGAAATCGGCCTGACGCGCGGCCTGGCGATTGCGCATGGCATCAGCCTCGCCAAGGATTTGGGCAACACGCCATCCAACATCTGCACCCCGGAATATCTGGCCAACGAAGCCCAAAAAACCGCAAAACTGCATGGTTTTGGTTGCGAAATTCTCGATTACGCCGCCTGCGAAAAACTCGGCATGGGGTCTTTCCTTTCGGTCGGCAAGGGCAGCGACAAACCCCCGCGTTTTATCGTGCTGAAGCATGAAGGCGGGGCCAAGGGTGACAAACCCGTGGTGCTGGTGGGCAAGGCCGTCACCTTCGACGCCGGCGGCATTTCGCTCAAGCCCGCAGGCGAGATGGATGAGATGAACTACGACATGAGCGGCGGCGGCGCGGTCATTGGTGCCTTCCGCGCCATCGGCGAGCTGGGACTCAAGCTCAACGTCGTGGGCCTGATCCCCGCCTGTGAAAACATGCCCGACGCCAAGGCCAACAAGCCGGGCGATATCGTCACCTCGATGTCGGGTCAGACCATCGAGATCCTCAACACCGATGCTGAAGGTCGCCTGATCCTGTGCGATGCACTCACCTATGCCGAACACTTCGATCCCGACGTCGTGATCGATCTGGCGACCCTGACCGGTGCCTGCGTCATCGCGCTGGGCGCCCATCCCAGTGCGCTCTACAGCAACCACGACCCACTGGCACGCGAAATCGAACATGCCGCCGACCATGCCTGGGATCGCGTCTGGCGCATGCCGTTGTGGGATGACTATCAAGACCAATTGAAAAGCAGCCTCGCCGACATGGCCAACATCGGCGGCCGCCCGGGCGGCTCCATCACCGCAGCGTGTTTCCTGTGGCGCTTCGCCAAAAAATACCACTGGGCTCACCTCGACATCGCCGGCACCGCCTGGATTGGTGGACGCGAGAAAAAAGGTTCGACCGGTCGGCCCGTCTCCTTGCTGGTGCACTTTCTGTTGAACCGAACCATCAAGTGACCGAGATCATTTTCTATACCTTTGCCGACAATCCGTTGGACGTTGCCCGGCGCGTTGCCAGCAAAGCGCATGGCCAAGGCAAGCAGGTCATGATTTATGCGCCGGATGCCGCGGTGGCTGACAGCATCGACCGCCTGCTGTGGACCACGCCTGTCTTGGGCTTTGTGCCGCATTGCCGTGACGCCGACGTACTGGCGGCGGAAACGCCGGTTTTGATCGGCGCCAACCCCGATGCCTTGGGCACGGCCGACGTCATGATCAATCTGCATCACGAACACCCCCCCGCCTTTGCCCGCTTCGAACGGCTGGTCGAAATCATCGACCAGACCGATGCCGGGCGTGAACGCGGGCGTGAGCGTTACCGGTTTTATCAAACCCGTGGCTATGCACTTCAGTCGCACGACATGCGCAAGCACACGGGGTAAGAGGCCACAATGAGCAATAGCCCGATTTTGAGCAAAATGGATGCGCTGCTTAAAAAGCATCGTGGCGGCGGGGATATCCCGCAATCGCCGGACGTCACCGAACCCGCAGCCGAGCCGACGATGGCCCCTACCCCTCGGTCCACTCCGCCTGCCAATGCCTGGCTTCCGGTTTTGACCCAGGTGATTGAGCGTGGCACCCCCCCAGTTGTTGCAGCGCCCGTTGTGTCGCCAGTAGCAGTCCACCCTCCTGCACCCGAAGTGTCTCCCGAGCAACCCGCACCCGTCGCGCCTTTACCCGCAGCAACCGAGGCCGACACCTCCCAGCGCATCAATACCGCCCTGGCCGAACAGCTCATGAGCGAACTGGGACCCCGTTTATCCGCCGTCATGGAACAACAGGTTGCGGCAGAATTACGCAAGAACCTCGATCAAACCGTGGCCATCCTGCTCAGCCAGCTCGATGTCAATGTGCGCGAAATCGTGCGCGACGCGGTGGCAGAAAAGCTTAAGAAGCCGCACGACCCCTCGCTTTAAGCACACATTTCCAGACGTTTCTGGCGCAGCCCATTGGTATTGGCTGAACTTGTTTCAGGCTTTTACTGGTCTTGCCCAAGGTTTCTTTGGGATAATCCCCCCTTTGCCCGCTCGCCATGGAACTCGCCAAATCGTTCGAACCCGCTGACATCGAAAAGCGCTGGTACGCCCAATGGGAAAGCGCCGGCTACTTCAAAGCCGGGGACAACGCCGAAGCCCCCGCCTACTGCATCATGCTGCCGCCGCCCAACGTCACCGGCACGCTGCACATGGGGCACGCCTTCCAGCACACCCTGATGGACGCGCTGGTCCGCTATCACCGCATGGCGGGCGACAACACGCTGTGGCAACCCGGCACCGACCATGCCGGCATCGCGACCCAGATCGTAGTGGAACGCCAGCTCGATGCTCAGGGCGTCTCGCGCCACGCGCTTGGCCGCGACAAATTCCTCAAAAAAGTCTGGGACTGGAAAGAACATTCCGGTTCCAGCATCACCCGCCAGATGCGCCGGCTCGGCACCAGCCCCGACTGGAGCCGCGAGCGCTTCACCATGGACGAAGGTCTGTCTAAATCGGTCACCGAAGTCTTCGTCAGGCTGTATCGCGAAGGCCTGATCTATCGCGGCAAGCGCCTGGTGAACTGGGATCCGGTATTGCAAACCGCGGTGTCCGACCTCGAAGTGGTCAGCACCGAGGAAGAAGGTTTCATCTGGGAAATCAGCTACCCGCTGGAAGACGGTTCCGGCTCGCTGACCATTGCGACCACTCGTCCCGAAACGCTAATCGGCGACACCGCGCTGGCTGTTCATCCCGAGGACGAGCGCTATCGACACCTCGTCGGCAAAACCGTACGCCTGCCGATCGCCGAGCGCAGCATCCCGATCGTCGCCGACGATTACGTCGACCGCGAATTCGGCACTGGTGTCGTCAAAATCACCCCGGCGCACGATTTCAATGACTGGCAGGTCGGACAGCGCCACAAACTCGTGGCGATCAGCATCTTCACGCTCGACGCCAAAATGAACGAACTCTGCCCCACCGAATATCAGGGGCTGGACCGTTACGAAGCACGACAGAAAATCCTCGATGCCTTGCAGACCAGCGGTCAACTCGTATCCGCCAAGCCGCACAAACTGATGATCCCGCGCGGCGACCGCACCCACGCCGCGATCGAGCCGATGCTCACCGACCAGTGGTTCATGAGCATGGAAGGCATGGCCAAACAGGGGTTGGAGGCGGTCGATACTGGCGAACTCAAGTTCGTACCGGAAAACTGGACCACTACCTATCGCCAGTGGCTGGAAAACATTCAGGACTGGTGCCTGTCGCGGCAATTGTGGTGGGGCCATCGCATCCCGGCCTGGTACGACACCGAAGGCAATTACTACGTGGCCTACGATGAAGCCGAGGCCCGAAAGCAGGCAGGCGGGCGTGAACTGACGCAGGATGAAGACGTGCTCGACACCTGGTTTTCGTCTGCTTTGTGGCCGTTTTCCACGCTCGGCTGGCCCGAACAGACACCCGAACTCGAACGCTATCTGCCAACCTCGGTGCTGGTCACAGGTTTCGACATCATCTTCTTCTGGGTCGCGCGCATGGTGATGATGTCCAAGCATCTCACCGGCAAGATCCCGTTCCATGAAGTCTATGTCACCGGCCTGGTGCGCGACTCCGAAGGCCAAAAGATGAGCAAGTCGAAGGGCAACGTGCTCGACCCGATCGACCTCATCGACGGCATTGCGGCAGACGATCTGGTCGCCAAGCGCACCACCGGCCTGATGGATCCCAGAAAAGCGCCCAGCATCGAAAAACGCACCCGCCGCGAATTCCCCGACGGCATCGCCGCTTTCGGCACTGATGCGCTGCGCTTCACCTTCGCCAGCCTCGCCACCCACGGCCGCGATATCAAGTTCGACCTGCAGCGCGCCGAAGGCTATCGCAACTTCTGCAACAAGCTATGGAACGCCACCCGTTTTGCGCTAATGAATCTGGAAGGTCAAGATTGCGGGCAGGATGCCGGACAGCCGATGGACTTTTCCGACGCCGACCGCTGGATTGCCGCCCGGCTGCAACAAGCCACCACTGAGGTGCATGCAGCCTTCAAGGCCTATCGCTTCGACCAGGCCGCACGCGCGGTTTACGAGTTCGTGTGGGACGAATACTGCGACTGGTATCTGGAACTCGCCAAAGTGCAGTTGAACAACGGCACGCCCGCGCAGCAGCGCGCCACCCGCCGCACGCTGGCCAGCGTGCTTGAAACTACGCTGCGCCTCGCCCACCCCATCATCCCCTTCATCACCGAGGAGCTGTGGCAGAAGGTCGCCCCGCTCGCCGGCGTGGCCGGCGACAGCATCATGCTCGCGGCCTATCCGCAGGCTGATGCAGACCAGCTTTACCCCGATAGCGTCGCGCGCATTCAGACCCTGAAAGAACTGGTCAACGCCTGTCGCACCCTGCGCAGTGAAATGAGCCTGTCACCCGCCCAGCGTGTACCGCTGGTCATCGAGGGCGATGCCGCTGTGATCAACGCGCTGGCGCCCTACATCAGCGCACTCGGCAGGCTCTCCGACGTCAGCGTCGTCACAGCGCTTGCCAACGCCGACGCCCCGGTCGCACTTGTCGGAGACATGCGTCTGATGATGGTGGTGGAAATCAACAAGGACGAAGAACGCGCCCGCCTCGCCAAGGAAATCGCGCGGATCAAAGGCGAAATGATCAAAGCGCAAGGCAAGCTGGTTAATGCCAGCTTCGTTGAACGAGCGCCCGCCGCTGTCGTACAGCAGGAACAGGCGCGGCTGACTGACTTTGCTGCCATGCTCGAAAAACTCGATGCGCAGCATGCCCGGCTAGGTTAACGGACCCCTCCCACACTTCCCAGTCCGGGCAGAGGGGCTCCGCGCTCCCAGCGGCGGCCGCCCCTTCACCTGCATTCAGCCATAAAAAAAGCCGAGGTCCAGAGACCTCGGCTTTTGCTATCCCGAAGGAAGCATTTACATCTTCCAGCTGTACTGGATGCCCAACGAGTTCTGATACATCTCGATTTTCTCGGTACCTGCTGGCGTGCCACCGCTGAATACCGGCAGAATCGAAGCTCCTGAAACATCGTTCTTAAACGCGTGCATGTAGGTGACGGTCAGTTCGTTCCCCGTCGCGAAGGTATGCGTCATGCCCAAGGTGACGTGGTCCTTGACGATGCCAGGTGCGAGAATGTTGAACGTCACGTCGTTCGAACCGATGGGGTTGTCACCATGGTTGTAGCCAGCGCGGAAGGTCATGTTCTGGTTGTACTTGTACTCCATCCCCAATTTCCAGACGTCGATGTCCGTCCAACCAAAACCAGGACCATTGTCCGCGCCCAGTTGTGCCTGCGCCCGGCTGGAGTTGCTGATCGAATTCACACCGCTGTAGTTGATCCGCTGGTAGTCCAGTGCAAACTTCACCTGCGGAGTCGCCTGCCATGCCACACCCAAGTTGTAGTTCTCAGGAATGTCGAATCCGCCTTGTTCGGCGAACAGGCCCGAGTACTTGTCGAACTCATCGAACTTCATTTTCGATGCATAGGCGGCACCGATAGTTACGGTGGGCGAAACCTTGCCCATGTAGCCAATGCGCACACCATAGCCTAAGGCATCGTCGTAGCCGCGGTTGGTCACGTTAGACGGGCTTGAAGACACCGTACCCCCGGTAAACGCCTGAAGGCCTTCGGCTTTAAAGCGCTGGTAACCCAGCAGGGGCGACACGCCGATAGCGTGGCCGGGGGCAACTTTGAACGCAGCAGTGGGCGCCACGATCAGTTGCATCAAGTCGACGCCGAGACTGCCCTGTCCGCACAGAAGGTTGCTCGCGGGCGCTCCGACGCCACAACTGCCGGCAGCGATTTGCCCGCCCGGGTAGTCGGAATTCATGCCTCCGTTGCCATAGACGGTCACACCGAGCGCCAAAGTTGACGACATCTGCTTCGTGTAGCCGAACTCGGGAATCAGGAAATACTTGCTATCGCTGTCTGCGGTGCCATTGAGGGGACCGAGACCCGTACGGCTCGCTTCGCGGCGTGGGCTGAACAGGTCAACACCCAGATCCAGGCGGTTGCCAGCAAATGCCATTGAAGCGGGGTTGTTGGCGCCGCCGAAGGCGTCGTCGGCAGTTGCGGTGGCTGCGCCACCCATGCCTTTGGCCTTCATGCCGTAGCCGTGCGAAAAATAACCATTGGTTGCGTAAGCGCTGCCAGCCAGACCGGCCAGAGCCATGAATGCGAATACTCGTGTAACTTTCATTGTTGTCTCCTATTGGGCAAAAATACTACAGTTAGAATTATTGAGTAGCTGTAGTCGGAGGCTACGCTGGCCCATGTGTTTAGACAAGAAAATCGGGGTGATCGGCGAAACTGATGCCAGGATGTGTGGTACAAATGTCACACTAAAAAAGGGGCCGAATAAATTCGGCCCCTTTTCCATTAACGGCGATCAGCTATTTATTTAAATAAACAGGCAAATATCAGTCTCACCCGCGAATTCAAAGAAAGTGGCTGCGCCGCCATATTCGAGTCCATCGATGAAATCAGAATGCTTGAAACCAAACAGTTCAACTGTCATTTGGCAGGCGATAAATTTGACTTCAGCTTCATGACACAGCTCGCGCAGCTCGGGAATAGTCGCAACGCCATTATTCTGGATGGTCTGCTTCATCAACGCGGTCGCCACGTTCTCATAACCGGGTACCAAGGACTGGATTGCATTAGGCATGTTCCAGTTGATGTCCTTGAACCATTTGGGGCCGAATGGCATTTTCATCGGCATGCCGGGGTTGCCCAAGGGGCTGACTTTGAGGACAGACAGGTCTTTGCGGACGAGCTGGAGGCCATAAAAGGTAAAGAAAATCTGGGTTTCATAACCCAACGCTGCCGCCGTGGAAGCCAGAATGAACGGGGGATAAGCCCAGTCCAGCGTGCCTTTTGTGGCGATAATTGCCATTTTTTTGGTATCCATGCTCAATCTCCTGTTTTAGTTAAAAAAAACAGCGCCGCTTGTTCGAGGCAATTTCTCCAGGAACCAGCGACGCTGCTTTTAGCCGCTTAAATTACTTTTTCTTCATGAAAAAAGTAAATTCGCCGCCGGCTTCAGCGGTTGAAAGCAGTTCGTTACCCGTCTGCTTGGCAAACGCGGCAAAATCCTTGACCGAACCTGGATCGGTGGACAGGATTTTCAGCACTTGGCCACTTTCTACCTCACCCAGCGCTTTTTTGGCGCGCAAAATGGGTAGGGGACAATTAAGGCCACGAGCATCAAGTTCTTTTGAAAATTCCATACTATTCTCCTTACATTAATGTACTAAAAAAAGCTGCGGTACCATAAACCAGAAGCCTCCCTATTGCAATCGAAATTCAAGCGCAACAGAGAAAAGAGTCGGCATTTCTTGTCAAGTCTTAACCTTGGCGTCCATTCGACTGAATCAGCGCGTTACCTGAACGTGCCCAAGCCATGATCCCACCGGCCAGACTGTGCATGTTTTCATACCCTTTAGAGGCCATGAACGCACAGGCCTGAGCGGAGCGTGCACCAGAGCGGCAGTAAATCACAACGGGTCTATCCTGAGGTATATCAGCTGCGCGAAGCGGCAACAGATGCAATGGGATATGGATTGCACCATTAATCACACCTTGAGCCACTTCTGCCACGGTACGTACATCAATAAGATGCGCGCCCTTGGATGCAAGTTCCTCTACGTAGCTGGGATCGATTTCTTTGAAACCGGATAATCCAAACATAGCTTTATACTCCCGCAATGGAGAAATTAGTATTTACTAATATACCCCGAACCGGAAGAATAACCAAACTCACCTATACCGCCGTCTTAACAACGCTGAGCGCCGTGATACAGGTTGACCACATGGCGTGCTTCTGCAAAGAAAAGCCAGCGCTCAACAGAAGCACCGACAAGGCCCGCGACTACTGCAACGATAGCAGCCATTTCCCCACCGTGCTGATTAAACACCCAGACGAGCATCAAACCGGGCAATGCAAAACCCAACACAAAGACCACAACCTTGAGGAGTCCCGCTTTCTGGCGTGCGATCTGAAAGCCGAATTCCTCGGTCAGGAAGGTGCCATGGGTGTGTCCTGTGTCCAAAAGCTTAACCTTGGCGCGGGTCAGTCCGGTTGCCGTGTTGATCGTCGGCGAAAGGCCTGGGCTACCAATCCAAAAGTAATAAATGGCTTTCAACACGGCTGCGATGGACATGATCAGCGCCGACATCGCGATGTAAGGCAGTGTTTCGAGACCGGATACCACTGCGCCCAATAGCAGCAGCAGGCTGCCGCTGGCATAGCCCAGCGCCAGGTAGTTGGCCGGGACCAACGGACTGTTCCACTGCCGAATGGTTTTCAGGCAGGCGTAGATCATGCCGGTTGAAAACACGGTGATCCAAGCCAGAATGGCAGCCAGAAAGCCACTGGTATCACGCAGCCAGGTGGGTGCATCGAACCAGATGCTGACCAGGTAAATCAGTGCCAGCGGCATGAATATCACGGCAAACACCCCTTCGCGCGACAGCCACGAGGTACGGAACCGATTGAACGCACGCCAGGCATTTTTCGGATTGGCGAGGTGAAAAGTGGACGACAACAGGCCAAATACGATCAGGCCCAAGGCGATCAAGCCGCCTATAACCAATTGCTCACGACTGAAGCCGCCGCCAAGTTTGAACACATCGGCAATAAACAGCAGCGAGAATAGGCCGAAACCCGCGCCCGATGCGACGGTAAAAAAGATAACTGAGAAAGCGGGATGCATGGATTCTCCTGGCGCTAATTATGGATGGAACAGCGCCGTTTAACGACGGACCAGCTTGTTGGCAAACTGCTTGATACTTTCCTTCAAGCCGCCTTTGGGTTTGGGCCCTATCGGGATCACCGGTTTGCTGCGGGGCGGCAAGTACTGGTTTGTCGGACTGTAATTCAGCTCCGGCATCAGCCCGTAACCACTGCGCTCTCGCACGGTGCGCGACACGGCCGAATCGGGATCATCGAAATCGCCAAACATGCGGGCATGGGCCGGACAGGTCAGCACACACGCGGGCTGACGCTCTTCGATGGGAAGTTCCTGATCATAGATGCGATCGACACACAGGGTGCACTTCTTCATGGTGCCGCTTGAGCGATCCAGCTCACGTGCGCCGTAAGGGCAAGCCCAAGAACAGTAGTTACAGCCCATGCACTTGTCCTGATCAATCAGGACAATGCCATCTTCCGGACGCTTGTACGAAGCGCCGGTCGGACACACGGTGACGCACGCGGCATCTTCGCAGTGCATGCACGACATGGGGAAGTTGATTGTCTTGTTGTTCGGATACTCGTCCATTTCGTAGCTACGAATCCGATTGAACCATACCCCCGACGGCTCAGCACCATAGGGCTGATAGTCGGTCAAGGGGCCGATGGTGCCGGAGGCATTCCATTCCTTGCAGGCGATGGCGCAGGCATGGCAGCCTACACATACGTCGAGGTCGACGACTAATCCAAGTCTCATAGTTTTGCTCGCTTAATTTTTTAGGTGCTGCTCAGTTCTGCTGGTCAGTTCTTTTCGTGATCGCGCGAGTCATAACGCAACACATCCGGGCGTTCGTAGTTATCGCCCGGCAATTTCTTCAACGCATCGAACTGCGGCCAGGATCCGGTTTCATTCGGTGCAGCTTTTGTGATCTTCACTTTCAGATCGAACCATGCTGCCTGACCCGTCACCGGATCAGAATTGGTCACGCGCCGCTCGCCCGCCTTGGCAGGCAACAACTCGGAAATCAAATGGTTGAGCAGGAAACCCTTGGTCGCCTCGGAGGCGTTGTCCTTCAAACCCCAGGCGCCCTTCTGCTTGCCAATGGCGTTCCAGGTCCAGACGGTATCTTCCTGGGTGCCTTCCATGGTCTTGACCTGACAACGGATTTTGCCGTTGTGCGACTCGACCCAAATCCAGTCAAAGTCCTTGATTCCCATCTCCAATGCCTTGCGCGCGTTCATGTACATATAGTTCTGCGCCATGATCTGACGCAGCCACACGTTCTGCGAATCCCACGAGTGGTACATGAACATCGGGCGCTGGGTCAGCGCGAAGAAGGGATATTCGTCCTTGTCCACACGCTGCTGCTCAAGCGGCTCGTACCACATCGGCAACGGATCAAAGTATTTGACCAGTCGCTCGCGATCGACCTGGTTATTCGGCTGCGGGCCGTCATACAAACCTTGTCCCGCGAGGCGGAATTTCTGCAGTGGCTCGGAATAGAACTGCATGATGATCGGCTCGACCTTGCCGACGAAACCCACTTCTGCCGCTACATCCAGATAGTCCTTGTTGGCGAAGCGCATGTACTTCTGGTTATCGGGCCAGTGGTGTGCGAAGAAGCTCTGGTTCTCGATGTACTTTTCCCACTGCTTCGGATTCGGCTCGCCCTTCAGCGACTTGGTGCCATCCTTGCCGCGCCAGCCGGCGAGGAAACCGATGCCGGGCGAACGCTCGTAGTTGACGATGAAGTCGGTGTAGCCAGTGAACTTGCGACTGCCGTCTGGATTGGTGAAGGCAGGGAATTTAAGACGCCCTGCCAGCTCGACCATCACCTCTTGCCACGGCCGCACATCACGGTCGGGTTTGATCAGCGGATGACGGATTGCATCAGCAGCGGCGTCCGGCTCGGAAATTGGACGATCCAGCATCGAGATCGTGTCATAGCGCTCAAGATAGGTCGTGTCCGGCAGGATCAGGTCGGCGAAGTTGGTCGTTTCCGAATGGAACGCGTCGATCACCACCAGGAACGGTATCTTGTATTGACCCGGCTCATCGGGATCCTTGGCGCGCAGCATATCCTGCATGTTGGCCGTGTTCATGCTGGAGTTCCACGCCATGTTGGCCATGAACAGCATCAACGTATCGATCGCATAGGGGTCATGGTTGACCGCATTGGTGATCACCATATGCATCATGCCGTGCGAGGCAATCGGCACTTCCCACGAATAAGCTTTATCGATGCGCAACGGATTGCCGAACTCATCAATGACCAAGTCTTCCGGACGCGTCGGAAAGCCTAACGGCGGACGCGACAACGGCGTGTTCGGCGCGTTGATGATGTCGATGTTGTTTTCCGGCAGCTGGTGCGGCGGAATCGGCTTCGGATACGGGGCGCGAGCGCGGAAGTTGCCCGGCGAATCGAGTGCGCCAAGCAACATCTGAATCATGTGGATCGCACGGCAGGAATGGAAGCCGTTGGAGTGCGCGGCAATACCGCGCATCGCGTACATGGCTACCGGACGACCGACGACCTTGTCATGCTTGCGACCCCACACGTCGGTCCATTCGATCGGCAACTCGATGGTTTCCTTGAAGGCGACGTGTGCCATTTCCAGCGCAATGCGCTCAATGGTTTCGGCCGGCAGGCCGCATTCCAAAGCCACGTTCTCCGGGGCATAACGCTCATCGAGGTAACGCTCGACCATCATCGACATCACGGTTTTGACGCGACGACCATCGGGTGCCACGAATTCGCCGAATAGCGCGGGGGCGATATCGCCATCGATGCCGTTCTTGAAGGCTTCTTTTTCGATATCCCAGATCAGCGGATGGTCGTTTTCATCACGCAGGAACAGACCGTCGCCTTTCTGGCCGGGGGTCTGCACCACCAGCCAGGACGCATTGGTATAGCGAACCAGGAATTCGTAATCGAATTTTTCGTGCTTCAGCAGCACATGCACCATCGACATGGCCAAGAGGCCGTCCATGCCGGGTTTGATCGGCAGCCACTCGTCGGCAATCGCCGAATAGCCGGTGCGAACCGGGTTGATGGTGACAAACTTGCCGCCCTGACGCTTGAGTTTTTCCAGACCGATCTTGATCGGATTGGACGCATGGTCTTCGGCCACGCCCCACATCAGGAAATACTTGGCGTAATCCCAGTCGGGCGCGCCAAATTCCCAAAACGAATAACCAATCGAATAGAGACCCGCTGCGGCCATGTTGACCGAACAGAAACCGCCATGCGCCGCCCAGTTCGGTGTACCGAACTGCTGCGCCCACAGGCCTGTCAGCGCCTGCATCTGGTCGCGTCCCGTGAAATAAGCCAGCTTCGATGGGTCGGTCGCGCGGATTTCTTCCAGACGGTCGCCCAGCACGTCGAGCGCCTGTTCCCAGGAAATCGGCTCGTAGATGCCTTCACCGCGCTCGGTACCCGGCTTGCGCATCAGCGGCTGGGTCAGCTTGGCAGTGGAATACTGCTTCATGATCCCGGCCGAGCCCTTGGCGCACAACACGCCCTGGTTGGTGGGGTGGTTGCGGTTACCCTGGATGAAGCGGACTTTGTTGTCCTCCAGCGTCACCTTGATGCCGCAACGGCAGGCGCACATATAGCAGGTGGTGTACTTGATTTCCTGCGCGTCGTGATTTTCGAGTTTGATCTTGGCGTTCATGCGGTCTCTAGGCTCATTGTGTCCCCTGCAGCTCTTTATCAGAACCGCATTTTTCCCTACCCGGATATACACACTAGGTGACAGCTGGAAGCAGCGCCAGCGCAAAGGCGTTGGCAACTACGAGGACGGCTATATATTAAACATTTCGAATATACCGTTATTTTGCCCTTCAAGTCCCCAGCATGGCAAGCAAAACGACTCAAAATTTCTGGAATGCACACCAAACATTCCCTTAACTTTTCAAGGGACAAACGCCACATATCACCTTATTTCGGCAGTACAGGCGATTCTTCCAGCATCGACTCAATGATCTTGAGCGCCTCCCCCTCATCCCATTCGGTGGGTCCGGTCAGTACATAGCGCACCTGGCCCTTCGCATCCAGCAAAAACGAGGTAGGCAGCGCAAACACTTTCCAGCGCTTGGTATTGCTGCCGTCGGCATCGAGCAATATCGGGAAGCTCAATTTCATTTTGGATAAGAACCCCTTCACGTCATTCGGCCCCTCGGCGCTTGCCAGTGCGACAATTTCGAGTGGACGCCCAGCCATCTTGACCCGCAGACGCTCCATCGACGGCATTTCACGCAGACAGGGCGGACACCACGACGCCCAGAAGTTAAGCAAGACGACCTTGCCACGATAATCCGCAAGCGATCTGGATGTGCCACCCAGATCGCGCGCATTCAATATTGGGGCTGGCGTGACCGCGCGCGCCTCAAACCCGGCAGCGTGAGCGCCGGGCATTAAAAACAACCCTAATGCCAAGGTCACCAGTAATCGCTTCATTTTCGCCCCAATGCTTTCAATTCACGTAACAACAATCCATCCATCCGATGGCCTTCAGCGATCTCGAATTCGGTCGGCGTTTCACGCGCCCAGTAGCCTTCACGCAGGTTTTCCAGGATGACAGGATCAACCGTAGCGCCGTATACCTTCAAATGATCGACCAGGCCGGGCAACCAAGGGGTTGCAGCTGAACGCCGCGGCTGCAGAATTCGCACCCGCAAACCCTTCAGTTGCCCCAGGTCAAGATAATCCGGTGCGGCCAATGGCTCAGCCACCGTATACAAGTTGGGATACATCAACACCACGCCCAGCTGACGCCTTTGCGCAGGGTCGAGTGATGCCGCCGCCCGTAACACGGGGACCGCAGCACGCGAGACAGCAAGCACCGAAACCTGCTTGCCACCGGCCAGCGCAGACCGCAACCAATCTGCCATGTCCTGTTGGGAAATAGCATCCATGCTGCGCGGCAATTGGGGCAGAAAATAAGCGCTCAACGGATCGAGTGACCACACCTCCACCCCGTGGGCGGCCAGCTTCTGCGCAGCCTGAACCTCGGGCTCGGCACGCCCGCGCTCGGACGACACCCAAAGTAGCAACTGCGTGCCTTGGGCAGGAAAAGCCTGATAGTCCGGCAGCTCGGCCCGCGCACTCGTTGCGGCCACAGCCAAGATCAGTATCAAAAACCGGTAAAAATGCATACACACGACCCCGACAATTACACTCACGCTAGTGTGCCGTAGCACCGCACCTGCGCAAGAGACACTTTGGACTAGATGCCCCCGGCATTTTATGCGCGCCAATGGCCCGAACGCCCGCCCTGCTTTTCCAATAATTTGATTTCGCCCATCACCATGCCGCGATCGACCGCCTTGCACATGTCGTAAATGGTGAGCAGGGCGACGCTGACGCCGGTCAATGCCTCCATCTCCACCCCGGTCTTGCCCACGGTTTCGGCCGTGACCGTACAAATGATCGAACACGCGGCCTTGTCGTGATCAAACTCGACGCTGGCACGAGTTAACGCAATGGGGTGACACAATGGGATCAACTCAGATGCGCGCTTGGTTGCCTGGATCGCCGCAATCCGGGCAATGCCGAGCACGTCGCCCTTGGCGGCCTGCCCGCCCAGAATGCGTTCCAGCGTATCGGGTAACATCAATATCTGACCGCTTGCAACCGCAACGCGTCGGGTGTCATCCTTGCCCGCCACGTCGACCATGACTGCACGACCGCTTTCGTCAAAATGGGTGAATTCGCTCATATTCAGGAACCTTGCCGATAATGTTCTATCGTAATCGAAATGCTTTTCCTCGCCTCCCACCTTCTCTGTTGATGCTACGCACACTGATTGCGCTGTCACTTGCAATTCAACCGGTTCTGGCGGCCGACCTGCCAGATCTGGGCGAAGTGTCACGCCAGTATTTCTCCGATCAGGAGGAGCAGACACTCGGGCGCGCTATCATGCGCGACGTTTATGTCGATCCTCGCTACCTGGATGACCCTGAAGTTGAAGCCTACCTGAATCAACTCGGCTACAAGCTGGTGTCGGTCAGCTCGCGCAACCAGCGCGAATTCACCTTTTTTGTGGTCAACGATCCCAGCATTAACGCGTTTGCCATGCCAGGCGGCAATATCGGCGTTCACACGGGTTTGCTGCTGGCCGCGCAAAGCGAATCCGAGCTGGCGAGCGTGGTCGCGCACGAAATCTCCCACGTAACCCAGGACCATATCGCACGCATGATTGCGTCGCAAAGCCAGAGCTACTGGCCGACCATGGCCGCGCTGGCGCTGGCGCTGCTGGCGGCCCGCTCCAACCCCAATGTGGCGAGCGCGGCCATCGCCTCCACCCAGGCCTACTCGGTTCAGAACCAGCTCAACTTCAGCCGAGATTACGAACGTGAAGCTGACCGACTGGGATATGAGATGCTGACCCGCGCAAGCTTCGACCCTCGCGGAATGAGCGGTTTTTTTAACCGCCTGCAACGCGCCAGCCGCTTCTACGACAGCAGCGCGCCGGCCTATCTGCGCACCCACCCGCTTACCAGCGACCGCATCGCTGACATGGAGTCCCGCAGCGCATCTGCGCCCTATCTGCAAGTCCAGGACAGCCTCGATTTCCACCTGGTGCGCGCGCGCTTGCGTGCCCAGGAAAACAGTCCGGCCGAGGCTGTACTTACGCAGCGCACCACGCTCAAAGAAAAACGTTATAGCAACGAGGCGGCTGCCCGCTACGGTCTGATTACCGCGCTGCTGCGCGCGCGACAATTCAAGGAAGCTGAAGCTGAAGCACAAAAACTGATTTCCGGCAAAAACAGCAATCCCATGATCCAGCAATTGCTCGCCAACGTTGCGTTGGCAGCGGGCAACCGGACGCTGGCGCTTCAGCGCTTCCAAAACGGCAGTGCCACTTTCCCCGGTTACCGACCGTTGCAATATGGATATATCAGTACCCTGCTGGTGGCAGGGCACAGCACTGATGCGCTAGCCATAGTCGACAAACAACAGAGCTTGTATCCACTTGACCGTCGACTGTGGCGGTTAGCGGCCCAAACCCACGCCCAACTCGGTCATCGCCTACTCAGTCATCGCGCTCAGGCAGAGGCTTCAGCGTTAAGTGGTAATCTGGTTGCAGCAATCGAACAAATCACGCTGGGCATCAAGGCAGGAGATGGCAGTTTCTACGAAATGTCGGCGGCAGAAGCGCGGCGACGCGAGTGGCAAGAGTCTGAGAAAGCACAACGCAAAGGCTGACTTGGATACTCTTAAGCCTATGCCTGACGTGGCTGGTAACAATTTACCCTGCTGTTTTAGCCCTAAAAACACCGGTTTGGCCTTGCAAGATAAAAACTAATTCCACTATGCTATGTCTCATCCATCACTGGATAGCGTTTTCTTAAGGCAAGCCCGAACAGCGAACGCTTTCATCACCACGTTAAATAATTAGGAGGATGACAATGCGAAAATTGCATCAGGTAGCAACGGCCTTCGCGATCAGCGCCATCATGCTGTCGGGCAATGCGCTGGCACAAGCTACGGCAACCCCGGCTGCCGCTGCCCCTGCAAAAGAAGTCACTGGCAAAGATCTCTCGTTCAACCGCGCCAAGGGCAACTGCCTGGCATGCCATGCCATGCCAACCCAGCCCGACGCGGAATCTGCCGGTTCGTATGGGCCACCCCTGATCGCCATGAGCGCGCGCTTCCCCGATAAGGCCAAGATGCGCGCCCAGATCTGGGATGCTACGGCAACCAACCCGTCCTCGACCATGATTCCGTTTGGCAAGCATGGCGTGTTGTCGGAAAAAGAAATCGATAAAATCACTGATTTTGTTTACGGTCTGTAAAAACCCCGTTGTAAATGTTCTAGCTAAGGAGACATGCCCATGAACGCACTTCGTAGAAATGTACTTAAAAGCGCCGCTGGCGCGGGTACCGTGGCCGTGGCTGTCGCTGCCGGTCTGTTAAAACCCACTATGGCCCTGGCCGGTGCACCGCGCACCGCTTTTGAAGCCAAAAGCGTTGGTGACGCCCTGAAAGGCATGGGCGCAACTGCCGCTGCTGACTCCAAGGACATCACCATCAAGGCTCCAGACATCGCTGAAAACGGCGCCGTCGTGCCGGTTGAAGTGACAAGCAGCATTGCTGGCACAACGGCAATCGCCATCATTTCCGAAAAGAATGCGACCCCGCTGGTTGCCGACTTTGATCTGTCGAATGGTGCCCAAGGCTTTATCTCCACCCGGATCAAAATGGGTCAAACCTCGCTGGTTCGTGCTGTTGTGACTGCCGGTGGCAAAACCTACACTGCCGCCAAGGAAGTCAAGGTCACAATCGGCGGTTGCGGCGGTTAATTCGCCTCCCGTTTTTGCTCAGCGATTTATTGAACTGATTAATTTTTAGGAAAGGAAAGCCAAATGGCTGAACCGATGCGTATCCGTGCCACGATGGCCGGTGATGTTGCCGATGTCAAAGTGCTGATGAACCACACTATGGAAACCGGTCTGCGTAAAGATTCAAAAACCGGTCAACTGATCCCTGCCCACTACATCACCGACGTGACCGCAAGCGTCAACGGAGCCAAGGTTCTGGATGCAGGCATGAGCGGTGGCATCTCCAAGAACCCCTACCTGGGTTTCAAGGTTAAAGGCCCTAAAGCAGGTGACAAGGTTGTCGTAAACTGGACCGACAACAAGGGCGACAAAAACACCGCTGAAGCCACCATCGGCTAAAACGGGCAGTAATTGAGCGGGGCTTTATGCCCCGCTCTCGCTTTTTTTTCATCAGGTTTCTGGAGGACGGCATGAAACAAAAAATCATTACGAAACTGCTGACAGGCATGGCTGGTTTGGGCATTGCATTGGGTGCCGCAACGGCACACGCAACACCCGAGTCTGACAGGCAGGAACTTATCAAGTACTACACCACCAAATATCCAAATGTGAAGCTGGAAGATTACGTCTACGGCGCGTTGGCATTCGATGCCGACAGCAAGGCGCAGTACGACGCCATCATGGAATTCCCCCCCTTCGAAGCCGACATCGAAAAAGGCCGCAAAATGTGGGAAACTCCCTTCAAGAACGGCAAGACCTATGCTGGCTGCTTGCCCAGTGGTGGCAAGCAGATCGCGGGCAACTACCCCATGTTCGACGAAGCCAAGGGTAAGGTCGTGACATTGAGCAATGTCATCAACGACTGTCGCGTAGCCAACGGCGAAGAAGCCTACAATGTCGACGACAAGAAGACCATGGGCCTGCTGACGGCCTACATGCGCACCCTGTCCAATGGCATGCTGTCAAACGTCAAGGTTGAAGGCCCCAAAGCCACGACGGCGTATGAAGACGGCAAAAAAACCTTCTACAGCCGCAAGGGTCAGCTCAACTTTGCTTGTGCCAGCTGCCACGTCCAGAACGGCGGCAACCGTCTGCGTTCCGAACTCATGTCTCCGGTGATCGGTCATACCGTGCACTGGCCGGTGTTCCGTGGTGGTGACAACCTGGTGACGCTACAAGAGCGCTATCAGGGTTGCATGAAATCAGTGCGTGCTGTTTCGCCCCCGGCGGACAGCGAAACCCTGAACAATCTGGAGTACTTCCACTCCGCGTTGTCCAACGGACTGCCGCTGAAAGCTTCGGTATTCCGCAAGTAAGCGACTCCGCAATTTAGCGGCCCGCTGTATGAAAAAGCCCGGGCGACCGGGCTTTTTCATTGATTTTACCTAATGAAAATGAGCCGGAGCTACCATTTACCGGCATGACTCACAGCGACACAATACCGCACCACGCACCACCCAATACTTCGTGCCCGAGGAGATCCATATGCACATGAACCGCCGTGAGTTTCTACAAATACTCGCTGTCGCCGCAGCGTCCGGCATGGCGTTGGACAGCAAGTCTGCCCTCGCCGGCACTGCACCAGCCAATTTTTATGACGTACCTCATCACGGCAATCTATCGTTTCTCCACTTTACCGACTGCCATGCGCAATTACTGCCAGTGTGGTTCCGCGAACCTAACGTCAATATTGGCGTAGGCGAAGCGCTTGGCAAGGCTCCGCATATTGTCGGGCAACATTTGCTGAAGAAGTTTGGTGTCACGCCAGGCAGTGCAGAAGCCCACGCATTCAGCTACCTGGACTTCGCCGAGGCGGCCAAGGTCTATGGCAAGGTCGGTGGCTTCGCTCACTTGAAAACGCTGATCGACAAGATGCGGGCACAACGTCCCGGTGCTTTGCTGCTTGATGGCGGCGACACTTGGCAGGGTTCGGCCACGTCATTGTGGACCAATGCGCAAGACATGGTCGACGCTTGTATCAAGCTCGGCGTTGACGTCATGACGCCACACTGGGAGTCGACTTTTGGCGCCGAACGCGTTCTGGAAATCGTCAACAAGGACTTCAAGAAAGCCAACATCGATTTCGTCGCGCAAAACATCGTCACCAACGACTTTGGTGATCAGGTGTTCAAGCCCTACACCATGAAAGTAATGAATGGTGTCAAAGTTGCTGTAATCGGCCAGGCCTTCCCCTACACGCCGATTGCCAACCCGCGACACCTGGTCCCGGACTGGAGCTTCGGCATCCGCGACGACAGCATGCAGAAATGGGTCAATGACGCTCGCGCAAAGGGTGCCAAGGTTGTGATCGTGCTGTCGCACAACGGCATGGACGTGGACCTGAAAATGGCAACGCGCGTTACCGGCATCGATGCCATCTTCGGCGGCCACACCCATGACGGCGTGCCGCAACCAGTGCCCGTCAAAAACGCCAAGGGCATTACGCTTGTGACCAACGCAGGTTCCAACGGCAAGTTCCTCGGTGTGATGGATTTCGAGGTGAAAAACAACCGCGTAGCCAGCTATAAATATCGCTTGCTGCCGGTATTCTCCAACCTGTTGCCCGCCGACCCGGCCATGTCTGCGTACATCAACAAGGTGCGCGCACCTTACGAATCCAAGCTCAACGAAAAGCTTGCTGTCACCGACGACTTCCTCTATCGCCGCGGCAACTTCAACGGTACATGGGATCAACTGCTGGTTGATGCCATGATGGAAGTGAAAGGCGCAGATGCGGCCTTCTCGCCCGGTTTCCGTTGGGGTACCACGCTGCTTCCGGGCGACCCCATCACGATGGAGCGCCTGATGGACCAGACGGCGATTACCTATCCGCAGACGACATTGAACAACATGACGGGCGAAACGATCAAGACCATCATGGAAGACGTTTGCGATAACCTGTTCAACGTCGATCCGTATTATCAGCAGGGCGGCGACATGGTGCGAGTGGGTGGCATCGAATACACCATCAACCCGAACCAGAAGATCGGCAAACGGATCACCGACATGCGCATCAAGGGCAAGTTGGTCGATGCCAAGAAGACCTACAAGGTTGCAGGCTGGGCGCCTGTTGCTGAAGGTGCGACCGGTGAACCGATTTGGGACGTGGTTGCCAGCTACCTGCGTGACAAAAAAGTCATCAAGGGCCTGAAGCTCAACGAGCCCAAGATCGTCGGCATCGGCAAATCCAATCCAGGTATTGCCGATTACCAAGGCGGTGTGTCCTGATTTGGTTTGACTCAGTCGAGGCGTAAAAAAGGGGCGGAAGCCCCTTTTTTACGCCTATCCATTCGGTACAGCTGCGTATTCGGTACAGCTGCGCGGGCCGGTTGATCGATCCTACGATTTAGGCTGTGTTACCGCCAGCGCCTGCAGGAAGTACTGCTGCAATTCAGTCAATGAATAGGCCGCTCGCCCAAACTGCTGCTGCTCCAGTTGCGCAACGGCTTTCGCCACATCGCCTATCTGCGCATGCTGCTGTAAACGCTGTATCCACTCGCCCAGACTGGGCGCATCGGGTTGCCCTGTCAGAGAAAACTGCCTCACCGCGTGCACCAAGGCGTCTACCGATCCTGCCTGGCGAATGCGCTGCAAACTGCGCCTCCGCGCCAACCGCCAACGCAACATGTTGCGCGCCTGCCAGATGAGTCCGCCAAGCAGCAACGCACTGACAAGTCCGCCCGCCACCCAAGCCGCTTGCTTCCAGAATGGGTCGAATACGATCAACGACTGGGTCTTCAATACAGTATTCGCCAGTTGGCCGCGTGTAGCGTCATACCAAGGTAAATGCACAACAGGCAGCGTCAACGGCCCGCGTCTGAGGGGCTGAAAATACAAGGTCACCTGATATCGAAACAACGGTGATGCGCTGTCGTCCATCGCCGCGACTTCAATCAGGGGCGGATACATACCGAGTTCGGGCGACTCGTGCAGCTGTAACTCAAGCAAGGTTTTCAGACCTTCTGCGCTATAGCCGCCGGTCACCTGAAAGCGCCAACTCAGCGGGCGATTCAGGGGCCAACGTGCCGGCAATGATTCAATCCGTACCTGAGGTTCCACTGGAGGCGCGGTCCCAGGCAACCACGCAGGTAGTGCATGGGCCTGAAAGGCCACAATCGGCCCTGGAAAACGCAGGCGGTGACCAAAACGGCCAGCGTTGAGCATGGGCGCGCCTAACGATGCCGGTCCGCTTTGCGTAGCAATCAGCGACCAATGGAACTGATGCAAGGTACAGGCTTCCTCGCCGCGCATTCCTTCGCCTTCTTCTTCACCCAGCGCTCGCACCAAGTGCCCCGTTGACGTGGGCAAGACGGGGCGTTGCCATAGCAGGCTGCCATCGTCGCAAATCGACAGCGTGAGACGCGTCGGTTGATTGACCAGGGGTAACGCCGGGGACAGTGTCCAACTTGCCGTCACGCGCGGTATTGATTCGCTCCCATCGGCCACCTGCAGTGCCAGCGCGGCTGTGCGCTGAGTTTGCATCTGCAACGGCGGCACGCGTAACGCGCCCACGCCACGCGGATACAAAGTCAGCTCCAACGTTTCTTGATCTGCACCTCGGCTGAGGGTACGCGCCGCCACGTCGAAAGATGACGTGATCGGCGTGATATCAAGGGTATCCAGGCTCAGACTGCGGGCCTCGATGGTCAGCCGCACCGGTTCGCCCAGTGTTATGGCGGGCTTGTCCAGCCGTGCGGTTAACGAAGCCGCCTGGACCGCACCACAGGAGAACAACGCCAGGAACAGGAGCTTGCTCACCATGGCGAACGCTCCACACTATCTTGACGCGCATCCTGCTTCAGCAGGTTTTTCAGCATGGCATCCGGGCGATCTTCCAGACGATCCAGTTTTTTCAGGCCCGATACGGCCAGACGCGAATTAACAATGATAGTTTTCTTGGATCCAACACCGGCTTGCGCACGCGCGCCTGCTGCGGCCTGCGATTGCCGGTCCAACTGCACGCCTATCGGATCGGACTGTGTGTCTTCACGGCGCCAACCCGGCTCGCCGTCCAGCGCAATCTGGCCTTCGGCGAGCATCCCGCGCCGTCCGCGCAAATCGCTTTGCATCGGATTTTCAGCCGGTTGACTGCGTAACCGCTGACTGGCCCAAACCAGATTGGTTTGCGCTTTTGCATCCTTGGACCGCATCTGCAACACCGCTTCGTAAGCCTCGACGGCAATGGCATATTGCCCCCGGCCGTAATGAGCATTGCCCAGGTTGTAGAGCGCGTCGGCGCGCTGACTGTCGTTGGCCGCCAACATCAAGGCCGCACCAAAGTGTTGCGCTGCTACGGAGTAATCCGCTAGCCGCCAGGCTGACGCGCCTGCGCCCATCTGGCCTGAGTAACCGCCAACTTGCGTGTAAAGCGTTTGCGCACTGCCGTATTGTTTTTGTTGCCAGGCCTGCCAGGCAGAGGCTTCGTTGGCCCAAGCTGGTGCAGGCGACAGCGCGCCAACCCACACCCCCAGCGCCACGATGGCGACTACGCGGCGCGGCAAGAAAACGGCCATGAACAACGCCAGCGCAGGCGCTAAAAACCAGGCATAGCGTTCGTTCCAGGCAGCAGTCGCCTCGGGCGAAACCGGATCCCCCGGCAAGTTGGCAAGTCCGCTATCGTGCAATGCAGTCCAATCCGCATCCCCGTCACTCACCTCGACGAAGCGCCCCCCCGATGTTTGCGCCCATCGACGATACGGCGCAACAGCCATGCGGCTTTGTACCTGCACCCCCTCCTGTTCGGCAAAGCCGCCTTCTGGCAGCGGTATCGGCGCACCCGCCTCGCTGCTCACCCCCAAAATAAACAATGGCAACTCGGCGTTGCTAAGCGCCTGCACCGCTTTTTCTGCGGCAGCATCCGCACTGCCGGATTCGGCATCGGTGACCAGCAGCACCGCACGGGCCTTGCCGGGTGCCGCTTGCAGTTGCGTGCGAGCCAGATCCAGCGCGGCCCCGAGGTTGCTACCCTGCGCATCGATCAGACGCGGGTCGGCTTGTTCGATGGCACGTTGCAGCAGCGCCGTGTCGTCGGTCGGCGGCAGCAACACCCCGGCTTCGCCCGCATAGACAATCAGCCCCACCCGCTCACCTTGCAGTCGGGGCAACCAGTCAAGCAGTTCGAGGCGGGCGCGGGTGAGACGGTCTGGCCCAATGTCGGTGGCACGCATCGAAGCCGATACATCAAGCGCGACCATCACGGTCAACAGATGGCGCGGCGTGGGCTGACCTTCACGCAGTTCCAGCGGCGTGCGCGGCCCGGCTGCCGCCAGCGCGAGCAACAGCCAGGCCAAGCCATGCGCCCAACCGCGCAAGCTCGACGTCGGCCCCGCGCTTGGCCGACTCGACGCCCAGGGCAGTAATACAGCATCGGCATAACGCAACAAGCGAGCGCGCCTTCGCCAACGCCACCAAACAAACAACAGTGGCATCAGAGCCAGCCCCAGCCACAGCGGTTCATGCCAATGCAGGCTCAGCAGCGTGTCGATCATGCCGTGTGCCTCAGGCTGAGCCAGCGTGCGCCCGCCAGCGCAACCGCCGCCAGCGCGAGCAAGACCCAGTACCACTCACGCACCTGCCGGTGCTGCGCGGGGTTGGCGAGTGTCGGTTCGAGTTGATCGATGGCACGGATCACGCGCGCGGCATCATCCGAACCGCCGATGGCGAAATGTTGCCCTTGCGTCAGGCGCGACAAATCGGCCAGATCGGGCTGCAATTCGGCGTCTTCCCATTTGGAGAGGGCTGCGGCGCGACCTGCAGCAAAGGGATCACTGCCAAACTGCAGGGTGTGTATGGCCACGCCGGCCTGCCGGGCCACAGCGAGCGACTCGACGGGCGTGAGCGAGCCCGCATTGTTGTCCGCGCCATCGCTTACCAGAATGATGGCCGGCCGCAGGCGGCGCGTTTGCACCTGCTTGAGCGCCATGCCCAGCGCATCCCCGAGCGCGGTATCGGGCCCCGCCATACCCACCTGCAAGCGCTGGATCTGGGCGATGGCATGCGCGCGATCAAACGTCGGCGGCGTCAGCGTCGCCACTTCGCTGCCAAACACAATCACGCCAAAGCGATCGCCGGGGCGCCCTTTGATGAATTGCGACAAGGTGTCCTTCAGAACGGTCATGCGTTCAACTTCGCGACCACCCTGCGTAAAGTCGCGGATGCTCATGGTGAGCGAGGTGTCGATCAGCAGCACCATGTCGCGTCCCTCAGGTGGCGGCGTGATCCAGTCGCCCATTTCGCGCGGCTGTGTCAGCGCCAGCACCAGTAATCCCATTGCCACCCCGCGCAACATGACCGGCACGCGCAAACTGGGCGCCGGTAATCGACCGACCTCGGCCAAGGGCAAAGCCGGGTGATTGAGTATTACAGCAGGGGTTTCGCCTTGCGTACGCCGCCAGGCCAGCCAGGTCCAGCCGGCGGCCGGCAGCAGCAACATCATCCAAAGCGGCTGCGCCAGTTCAAGCATCGGGTTTCCACGCCTGTGCAGTCGCGCACAAGCCCGCCAGTTCTTTCGTGCCGCCGGGTGGCGGCGGCGCAAACCGCAAACGCGTCAGCGCATTGACCCAGTCAGACCAATGGTTCGGATCAAGGCCTTGCGGACAGTGCGCCGCGTCCAGCCGGCTCAAATTGAATCGGCCGCGCGCCCAGGTGTCGAGCAGGCGAGCGATCTCTACCGGCGTACCCTGCTGACGGGCAACCGCGGCAGCAATCGCCCGCAAGCTGCGCGCAAAACGACGCCGACGCCACTGCCAAACCATCAGCATCACCCCAGCCACCCCCAGCAATCCGGCGGTCCACAGCCACCACGGCAACCCGCCCGCGCTCACCATCATGTCCGGCGCAACCGGCACGACAATATCTGCCAGTTCGTTGCGCGGATCAGCCATGCGCCAACAGCGCGACCAGATCGTCGGCCTCGCTTGCAATACGTTGATGGTGGATCCCGGCACGCGCCAGGCTGGCTGCCTGTGCGTCAAGACGACGAGAAAACGCAGTCTGACAGGCACTTCGCACGCTGGCCTGTGCGGTATCCAGCCAAACGTCCTGGCGGCTGGCCATGTCATGAAAACGCACCAGACCCATCTCCGGCAAACCCTGTTCTGCGGCATCGACAACCTGAATCGCCCAGACATCGAAACGGGCAGCCAGTTGCGCCAGCGATGACTCGTGCTCAGCACTCAACCAGGCGAAATCGCTGATCAAAACCAGCCGTGCGCCACGCGGCAGACTTTCTTCCAGCATGGCCAGACGATCGGTCTGGCGCAACGCATCGGTCGGCGCAGGATCGGTCTGCGGCGGGCATGGTGCGGCCGCCTGATCAATCAAGCCGAGCGCAGCCAATCGACCATGGCGAGCAGGCAGGATCTCGTCCTCACGGCTCCACAGCGTGGCACCCACCACGCCGTTTTGCCCGGTGGCGGCAAACGTCAATATCGCCGCAACTCGCGCCGCCTGCGTCACCTTGAGCCGGCGGCGGGTGCCAAAGCGCATCGTTGCGCCGCGATCCACCACCAGATGCACCGCCGGTTGACGTTCTTCACGGTAGATTTTGAGATGGGGGCGTCCAGTCCGCGCTGTGGTGCGCCAGTCCATGTCGCGGGTGTCATCGCCGGGGCTATACAAGCGCGACTCCTCGAAATCCAGCCCGCGCCCGAGCCAGCGCGAGGCCCAGTCGCCGGCATGGTGATCGTGGACTTCGCGCACCGGCAGTTGCGCCAACAAACTGGCCTGTTCGGCCAGCGCAGCAATTTCGTTTGCGGAAATCAGCGGTGCGTGTATGCCCGCATCGGCAAGATGCGGTTGGGTACGGCTGCGCGCAAATGCCCTAAACCATTCCAGAATAAACCTGCGCGCAAGCTGTGCAGCACGCGGCATCACGGCGCGGGCACCGCCTCGATCAGACCTGCAATAAACGCATCGCGGCTGAGCTTTTGCAGCCGTGCGTCGAGGCTCAAGGTGATGCGATGACGCAGGCAATCGGCGGCGAGTTCGCGTACATCGTCCGGCGTCACAAAATTGCGTCCGCGCAAATAGGCTGCGGCGGAAGATGCGTGCAGCAGCGCGAGCGAAGCACGCGGGCTGGCGCCCACTTCCACCGCTTGCGCCCAATCGGGGCGCCACGCGCCCGGGGTGCGCGTGGCGCGAACCAGCTCGACGATATACGCCTCCACCGCATCGGCCACATGCACCTGCCGCACCTCCTCGCGTGCCGCCAGCACTGTCGCTGCATCTATCACGGCAGGGAATGCTATCCGCTTGGCCAGCGCAGGCTGCGCACGATCACGCCGCAAAATATCGAGCTCTTCGGTGGGGTTGGGATAGTCCAGCGACACATGCAATAAAAAGCGGTCCAGCTGCGCTTCAGGCAGCGGATAGGTGCCCGCCTGCTCCAGCGGATTTTGTGTCGCCATCACCATGAACAGCGGCGGCAGCGGACGCGTCACCCCGCCCACCGTAATCTGGTGTTCCTGCATCGCTTCCAGCAACGCGGCCTGCACCTTGGCCGGCGCGCGGTTGATCTCGTCGGCCAGAATGATTTCGTGAAACAGCGGCCCTTCGATGAACTCGAACTGCCCCTCGTGATACACGTCAGTGCCGGTCAGATCGCCCGGCAACAAATCCGGTGTGAACTGAATCCGCCGGAAACTGCCATGGATCGCCGCCGCCAACGTTTTCACCGCCGTTGTCTTGGCCAGCCCCGGCAGCCCCTCCACCAACACATGGCCATCGGCCAAGAGGCCAATCACCAGCCGGTCGAGCAAGCCAGCCTGACCAACAATGACGCGCGACAACGCCTGGCGCAGTTCAAGGATGCGGGATTGATTCGACATGGGGATTCCAGCCGTGGATAGAACCGCAACCTTAGCGGCACGGCCCAGCGGCTGCAATGGGTGCTAAGGCCTAATGGGTGGAAGTCCGGATTTTAAACAGCCAGCAAAGGACTATGTAGTGCGCCTGAAAGGTCTCAGTTCGACCCGTTGGGGGAATCCAAGCTGACCACATCGTAAGACCGGTTATCGGTGCGGATTCAATCAGTGGATGCCAGTCAGTCACGCCGAACGTCTGTTTCTTGGTTTGACGAACGCGTACTCTCGACTCACATCGGAAGCTCAGACAGGTTGTGGCGGCCGTCTGTTTTGCAGCGGACAGCGGCCACCGGTAAATGAATACCCTATGGTTTAGATTCCTTGACTGTAAATGGAATAATTTCCCCGCAACAAAAACAATCGTGTCTGACCTTCATGGCACTCGGTTAAGCCCATAACGCCCGGAATTGGGGTGGGCTGAGCCCTATTGGTGGTAGGCTTTTGTTGCGAAACGAAAGTCACCATTCACAGGAGGTCAGCCCGGATTAAGGATACCAAAGTTGAACGCATCCGGCAGGGTTCGGTGATGTTACGGCGGCAGTTTTTGAACGGCGACGGCAGCCTGTTTGACCAGGTGCTTGACGACCCAACACTTGCGACAGTGCTCGATGCGCACGGGAAACCCAACCGCGAGCGGCTCTATCCCCCGCTGGACACCTTGCGTCTGTTCATCGGGCAGGTTTTGTCGGCTGACCGCGCCTGCCAGGATGTCGTTGGGCGTCGTTTGTCCGAGCGGCTCGCACAAGGCCAGTTTGCCAACGCGCTCAATACCGGTTCCTACTGCGACGCGCGCCAGCGTTTGCCGCTCGGTCTGCCGGTTGTGCTGGGCGCCACACTCGGCGCGCAACTGGAATCGTTGGCACCAAAGCATTGGCGCTGGCAGGGTCGAACCGTCAAGCTGTTCGATGGCACCACCGTCTCATCTCAATGCGGGCGATGTCTTGCTGGCCGATGCATTGCTGGCCACCTGGTGGATCGTCGAAGGGGCGAGCCGTCGCGGTGCCGATGTGGTGATGGCGCAGCACGGCAGACCGCTGCTGACCGTGCCGCGAGAGGTCGCCCGCGAACTTATCCGTGCTCAGCGGCTTAACCAAGTGCCATGAGTGTCTGACCTGTTTTTTTAAACGGGATTGCAATTCAAGGCGGTATCTGACCACGTTGTTTACCGCCAGCAACAAACCCGCTCGCAGACGGCGAAGCGCGATTCAGGCCGCGCTGGCAACTTGCAAAATGGCTTGTGGCAACAAATCGGAATCCCCCAGATGCGGGGTCAGGCTGACCTTGATCTGGGGATGCGTAGCCTGAAACGCCTGGATGGCTTCCGGGATATCGTTCACCACATGGGTTCCGGCGGCCAGAAAATAAGGGAATACCACAATCTCGGCAGCGCCCTTGGCCACACAGGCTGCCAAACCTTCGGGAATGGAGGGTTGCGCCAATTCCAGAAAAGCGGTTTCCACTCCGGAAAATCCGGGTGGGTTAATAGCATTCAGGCGCTGGGTCAGTTGGCGAACTTCGTCGTTGGATGCTGCGCGACGGCTGCCGTGGGCGATCAGTAAAAGAGTTTTCATGGGTGCTTTCCTAAGGTTGATATCAAGTGGTTTTCGTCATGCAATCGACCAGAACGTTTCCCTGGTCTGCTGGTTATTCCGGGGGGCGGGTATGCGGCGTTCTCACAAACGCTTGCCGATCAAACCCCAGTGCGCTTGCCCTGGCCAACAGTCGCTGCAATGTCGCGTCTTCGAGCTGCGGTTGCCGCGCCAGCACCCAGGCATATCGACGACCCGGTTCACCAATCAGCACCCAGCGATAATCCGGGTCAAGTTCCAGGATCCAGTAGTCGCCATAAAAGGGGCGGAAAAAACTCACCCGCAACTTTGCACCGTGACTGCCTTCAACCACCTTGGCAAGTCCATTGGCCTGCTCGAACGTGCCATCAGCTGTTCGGCACTGGTTCGCCACGGATACCACGTCGCCATCCGGACGATAAACGGCCTGCGTGTCCGATACGCACATCGACTGAAAACGGTTGGGCAAGCGGGCAATCTCATACCAGGTGCCGTAATAGCGACCCAGGTCAACCGATTGAACAGTCGGGAGCGGCGGAGCAGGCGTTGTGCAGGCTGCCACTAGCGACACAACAAACAGTGCGCTCAAAACAGGAAACGCGGTCATTTTGGCGTTACCGGTAAGCTGATCACGCTGGCTGAAACGGGTTCGTGGCCGTGTTCGGTTCGCCATTTTGCGAGGCAATCATACAAATCCTTGAACTCGGGCATCAGACAGACCCCGTCGATGGGTTTGCGGATTGCCTTGACACCGTAGCCGCCTGCCCACAGCTCAATTCCCGCTGGCAGCATCTGCCGCAGGTCACGCAATCCCTGTGCCGAAAGGGTGGGCGAATAGGCGCTGCTGAACGACAGGCACACGGCATCGACCTGTTTGAGTTGCGCGGCGCGCACGATTTCTTCGATGGGGGTTTGCGGACCCAGCAACACCGGGCAGACGTCTTCCACCACCATCAGGGCTTCCACCATCAGCAGCCCCATTGTGTGTTCCTCGCCGGACAAGGTCGTGAGCAGTACACGCGGGCTGCCCTGCTGCGGCGACATATTGGCCAGCACGGTACGGAACATTTTTTCCAGATGCTGCGAGAACAGATGTTCCTCGAATATGCCGAGTTCATTGCGTGACCAGGCTTCACCCACGAGGGTAATCAGAGGCGCAACGATGTCCTGGACAAAACCCGCCAAACCCCGCTTGGCCATCTCGCGATAAAACTGCCGTTGAAAAGCTTCGCTGTCGTGGGTTTTGACCAGATGCATCCAGCTATCGAGCTGTGGCACGTTGGAAGCGGCCAATACACTGGGACGGGCTGCGTCGAGCGCGACCAAGGCCGCATCATCCAGCGCCAGCAGCTTGCCCGGTCGATGCCCGCGGTCCATTAAACGCTTGATTTGCGTCAGTCGTTGCACCTGATCCGGCGCATACAGGCGCTCGCTATTGGCATCCCGCTCCGGGGTCGGAAAACCATAGCGCCGCTCCCATACGCGCAAGGTGTCCTTCGACAAACCGGTTTCACGCTCAACCGATGCAATCGACAGTCCCGGGATGTGGGGTGTGGCTTCAGTGCTCATGTTTGTCTTGGACAAAGTATTGACATATGCAAATTATTGGCCTAATTTAAGCACATGTCCAATGTTTGACCAAGACAAAATGCAATTACCCACTCAATTACTTGTTTCATTAGTCGGTTTGGCTGCGGTATTGCTGATCAGCGAGTCGGCGACAAGCGAATCTGCGCCAATTGCCAGTACCACGCCATCGCCGCAAACGACTTGCACCGCCTCTGCAGAAAACGTGCCGGCCGAGTACTGGTTCTATCACGCGTTGGCTGCATCGCATTCGCCTCTGCTCGACCCCCGTTCCGGCTCAACCACCTGTCCTGCCCACAAGGTAACCCGCACATGAAGTCCATCCTTTTTATCGCAACGCTGCTGCTGACAGCCGGCGTGAACGCTGCGCCCGCCTGCCCTGCGCTGCTCAATTTCAGTCTCACGGATATTCATGGCAAAACCCGCAGCCTGTGCACGTATGCCGGCAAGGTGGTGCTGGTGGTCAACACCACCAGCCAGTGCGGTTATACCGGCCAGTACAAGGGCTTGCAGGCCTTGTCTGACCAATACGGGCCACGGGGCCTGGTGGTGCTGGGGCTGCCGGCCAACGACTTTGGCGGGCAGGAGCCGGGCAGCAACGTCACCATCAAGAATTTCTGCGAAGTCGGTTACCAAGTCAATTTCCCGCTGTTCGCCAAGACCGGCGTGACCGCGGCCAACGCCAACCCGCTGCACGAAGCGCTGGCCAAGACCACCGGCGAGCGGCCGCGCTGGAATTTCCACAAATACTTGATTGATCGCAGCGGGACGCGTGTGCTGTCGTTCGCCAGCCATGTCGATCCGCAATCGAAGGACATGGTGCAAGCCCTCGAGTCCCTGCTCAAGGCCAAACCGGGCGCAGCCAAGCTCGCCCAAACAGGAGAATAAAATGCGCATCGCTGTTGTCGGATCGGGGATATCGGGCCTGTCGGCCGCTTGGCTGCTGAGCCAGCGCCACCAGGTCACGTTGTTCGAGGCGGAGAACCGTCTTGGTGGCCATACCCATACGGTCGACGTCACGCTGGACGGCCAGACCTTCCCGGTCGATACCGGGTTTCTGGTATTCAACCATCGCACTTATCCCGAGCTCACCCGGCTGTTCGACACGCTGGGGGTGGAAACTGTCGCCAGCGAAATGTCGTTCAGCGTGCGACTCGACCAGCCCGATCTCGAATGGGCGGGCAACTCGCTCGCCACCGTGTTCGGCCAGCGCGCCAATCTTGCGCGACCCGCTTTCTGGCACATGCTGCGCGACATCCTGCGCTTTAACCGTGAAGCGGTGCGCGAACCAGCGCTCACCTGCAGCATGGCGCTGGGCGACTACCTCAAGGTGCGTGGCTACGGCAAGCCTTTCATCGAGTGGTATCTGCTACCGATGGCGGCCGCAATCTGGTCATGCCCAGCCTCACAGATGCTGGAATTTCCGCTGTCATCCTTCGTCACCTTCTGCCACAACCATGGCCTGCTGCAGGTAACGAACCGGCCACAGTGGCGCACCGTCAAGGGCGGCGGGCGCGAATATGTAAACAAGCTGGCAGCCGGTATCGGCGATATTCATCTCGGCCAACCGGTGGAGTCGCTGCGCCCGCGCGGCGACAAGGTCGAATTGGTGAGCGGCAGCGTATCGGGGCTGTACGACCAGGTGGTATTGGCCTGCCACAGTGACCAGTCGCGCGGCATTCTGGCGTACCACTATCCGACCCAATCCCACCTGTTGCGGCATATGGCCTATCAGCCGAACCGCGCCGTCCTGCACAGCGACGCCAGCATGTTGCCGCGGCGCAAGAACCTGTGGGCGGCGTGGAACTACCAGTCAGGGCACAGCAAGCTGAGCGATCGCCCCGTCGCGGTACATTACCTGATCAACCGCCTGCAACCGCTGCCCACCGACACGCCGGTGATTGTTTCGCTCAATCCGCTGCAGGAACCCGATCCGGCAAAAGTGCATGGCGAATTCCATTACAGCCATCCTGTGTTCAGCCACCGGGCTGTCGGCATCCAGCGCCAGATCGCGGCAGCCAATGGCCGCGACGGCATCTGGCTGGCGGGCGCCTGGCTCGGCTACGGATTCCACGAGGACGGCCTGGCCTCCGCGCTGCGGGTCGCACGCCAGCTTGATGCCGCCGCGCCCTGGAAGGGGCTTGCTCATGCGGCCTGATTCCATCTCGTCTGCGCAGATCGGCTTCGGCCGGGTCATGCATGTTCGGCAGCAGCCGGTCACGCATCGCTTCGATTACCCGGTGTATTTTGTGCGCCTGCCGGTGCACGATCTGGCGCATGTCGAGTCGCGCTGGTTCTCGCGCAACCGCTTCAACCTGCTGAGCTTTCATGAAAGTGACCACGGTGACGGTGGCGACAGCCTGGCCTGGGCGCGTGGCCTGCTGAAGCAACACGATCTGGCCGCCGACGGCGCGATCTGGCTCACCACTTTTCCGCGCGTGCTCGGCTATGCCTTCAAGCCAGTGAGCATCTGGCATTGCCACCGCGCCGACGGCGAACTGGTGGCGGTGCTGGCTGAAGTCAACAACACCTTCGGCGAGCGCCACGTTTACCTGCTGCGCACGGATGACCCCGATGCCACGCTGCACGCAGAGAAGGTGTTTCACGTTTCGCCATTTTTCCCGGTGCGCGGCGACTACACCTTTCACTTTCAAGTGCACGACGACATTTTTCGCGCGCGCATCGATTACGCCACCGGCTTAGGCGAGACGCTACGGACTGCCTGGATGGGCAGACTGCAGCCGCTGACGCCACGCGCCTGTCTGCGTGCATTTTTCCGCTACCCGCTGATGACCTGGGGCGTGATCGCGCGCATCCACCTGCAGGCGCTGGGGCTGCTGATCAAACGCGTGCCATTTTTCCGCAAACCCCCACTGCCACTGAATGAGGTCACCGAATGAATACCGCCAGCCTGAGCATCGCCCTGCAACGCAGCAACACCCCCTGGTATGCCCGTGAGGTGATCCATCTGCTGCAGGAAATCGAACATGGATGCCTGCATCTGGAACTGCCAAACGGCATGCAACTCACGGTTGGCCATGGCACACCGGATGCCTATCTCAAGTTCGACCAATGGAGCGCGTTTCGCGAGGTGCTGAGACAAGGTGATATCGGTTTTGCCGAAGGCTATATCGCCGGGACCTGGCACACCGCCGACCTCACCGGCGTATTGACCCTGCTGGCCAACAATCGCAGCGCACTCGAGCGTGCCATCTATGGCCGCTGGTGGGGGCGCCTGTACAACCGTCTGCGTCATCTGCTGAACGCCAACACGCTGCGTGGATCGCGTCGCAACATCGCCAGCCACTACGACCTCGGCAACGATTTTTATGCGTTGTGGCTCGATCCCTCGATGACGTATTCCAGCGCGCGGTTCGACGGCGACACCACGCTGTCGCTGCAGCAGGCGCAAACCCGAAAATACCAGCACATGCTTGATCTGCTCGACATGCCGGATGGCCAGTCGCTGCTGGAAATCGGCTGCGGCTGGGGCGGGTTTGCCGAACATGCCGCACGCAAGGCAGGACACCAGATCCGTGGCATCACCCTGTCGCAGGAACAACTCGACTTTGCGCGCAAGCGTATTGCCGATGCCCAACTCTCCGACAGCTGTCAATTCGAATTTCAGGATTACCGCGAGGAAACGCAGCAGTACGACGGCATCGTGTCGATCGAAATGTTCGAGGCAGTGGGCGAGGCCTACTGGCCGACCTACTTCGACACCTTGAAGCGCAGCCTCAAGCAAAGCGGTCGCGCAGTTGTGCAAACCATCCTCATCGACGATGCCTTGTTTGAACGCTACCGTGGTGGTGCCGACTTTATCCAGCAATATGTGTTTCCCGGCGGCATGCTGCCCTCCCCATCGCGCTTCATCGAGGAAGCTGCGCGTGCCGGTCTCACCGTCACCCGGCAGGAACACTTCGGTCTCGATTACGCTGAAACCCTGAAGCGCTGGCGACTCAGCTTCCACGAACAGATCGAGGCCGTGCGCAAGCAGGGTTTCGATGAGCGCTTCCTGCGTCTCTGGCATTTCTATCTGGCTTACTGCGAGGCCGGCTTCCATGTCGGTTCGGTCGATGTTGCACAATTCCGGCTTGAACACGCGGCTTAAAACGGCGCTCGCCGCAGCTTGCCTGCTCGCAGCATCGGCGCTGCACGCCAGCCCGCTGCCGCACCTGCCCAACTTCGAGGCGGTCGGCAGCGGCACCATGCGTTTCTTTGGTCTGCGCATTTACGACGCCACCTTGTGGTCACCCGGCGGCGTGTGGTCTGCCACCCGGCCTTATGCGCTGGAGCTGATCTATGCGCGCAGCTTCGATGGTGACGCCATCGCGCGCCGTTCGATCGAGGAAATGCGCGCCCAGCGGGCTTATCCTGCCGCCACGCTGGCGCGCTGGGAACAGCAGATGGGCGCGCTGTTCCCCAATGTCACAAGCGGCGACCACCTCACCGGTGTGCGCATGCCCGGCGAAGGCGCAACGTTTTACAGTGGCATCCGCAAACTTGGCCAGATTGACGACGAGGCATTTGCCGACGCTTTCTTCGGCATCTGGCTCGACCCGGCCACCCGCGCGCCCGACCTGCGCGCCCGGCTGCTGAAGTTGCCATGACACCGTTGCCACGTGCGCGCCTGCTCGCCTATGGTGGCCTTGGCCTGCCGCTGGCATTTGCGGCGCTGCCGCTGTACATCCATCTCGCGCCGTTTTACAGCAGTGTAATTTCGCTTTCCCTGCTCGGCGCGATCCTGCTTGCGTTGCGCTTTCTCGACGCCGCAATCGATCCCCTGATTGGCGCGCTGTTCGACCACTTTCCCCATCCACGCATCCTGGTGGCCCTTTCCCTTCCCTTGCTCGGGCTGGGCTGGATGGGGGTTTTCACCTTACCCGAGACGCTGCCAGTGGTGCCCTGGCTGATCGTGATGCTGACGCTGACCACAGTCGGCTATAGCCTCGCCACCGTGGTACACAATACTTGGGGGGCGCGCCTGTCGAGCGTGCCGCACGAACGCACCCAGCTCTTCGCTTCTCGTGAAGGCTTCGGCTTGGTGGGCGTAGTGCTGGCCGCCGCGCTGCCGACCGTACTGGCGGCCACGCTGGCCGAGGGCTTGGCGCGCATGGGCTGGATTTTTCTCGGCCTGCTGCTGGGCTTTGCCGCGTTCACCCTGATCGCCACCCCCGCGATGCAACGCAGCGCGCATTCACCGGGATTCAGGCAGATGCTGCGGCCGCTGGCCAACCCGGCTTTTGCGCGCTTTGTGCCGGGCTATCTGCTGAACGGCGTTGCCGCCGCGTTGCCCGCCACACTGGTGATTTTTTTCATAAACGACGTACTGAAACTGGCTGCGCACAGCGGGCTTTTCCTGGTGATTTATTTTTTGAGCGGTGCGCTTGGCCTACCACTGTGGGTGCGGCTGGCTAAACGCATCGGCACGCTGGATGCCTGGCTGGTGTCGATGGCTTTATCCATCGCTGCTTTTGCCGCCGCATTCTGGCTCGGCGCCGGTGATCTGGTCGGCTATGCACTGGTGTGCGCGGCATCCGGTCTCGCGCTCGGGGCCGACCTTGCGCTGCCGCCGGCACTGGTCGCTGACATGATCGACGCCGACCCCGCGCCGCAGCCCGGCGCGTATTACGGACTGCTGAGCTTTTTCGCCAAGCTCACCCTGGCGCTCGCTGCAGGGATGGCACTGCCGTTGCTCGATTTTTGGGGCTACGCGCCCGGCGGCGGCAACCTGTTTGCCCTGTCAGCCACCTATGCCCTTTTACCCATCGTCATGAAAATCGGCGCGCTGATCTGGTTCTGGCGCGCCCGCCCAATCGCCCACTCTGGAGTTGTCCCATGCTGAAAAAATCACTCGCCGTTATGTGTACCGTGCTAGGCCTGTCAGGCTGTGCCGGCGTGTCGCCCGAGGTGTACCGCGCGCAAACGCCGACACTCGACATCGCCACCTATTTCAACGGTCCGCTCACCGCCTGGGGTTATTTCGCCGATCGATCCGGCGAGGTGAAACGCCGCTTCACGGTGAAGATGACCGGCGAATGGAACGGCAACGAAGGCGTGCTGACAGAAAACTTTGTCTGGTCAGACGGCGAAAAATCGCAACGCATCTGGCGCATCAGCAAGCTCGACGCGCATCGCTACATCGGTCGCGCCGATGACGTCAAAGGCGAAGCCATTGGCACCGCCTACGGCAACGCGCTGCAGTGGAAATACACCTTGCTGTTGCCGGTAGATGGCAAAATTTACGAGGTGCAGTTCGACGACTGGATGTATCAGATGGATGGCACGACGATGCTGAACAAGTCGGAGATGCGCAAGTTCGGTTTCAAACTCGGCGAAATCGTGATCAGCTTTCGCAAGGGCACATGAGCCTCAATCCCCCACTTGCTGACTGGCACGGCCAGCGAGTGTGGCTGATCGGTGCCAGTTCAGGCATCGGCGAGGCGACGGCAAAACTGCTGATGGCGCGCGGCGCGCAGGTGGCGCTGACCGGCCGCAACCGCGAGGCGCTGACGGCGCTGGCCGACGGCAGCGCGCTGGTTGCACCTGCAGACGTCACTGACCGCGCCAGCCTGCAGGGTGCGTTCGACACGATCCGCGCCCGCTTCGGCGACATCGATGTGGCCATCATCAATGCCGGCACCCATCAACCGGTGCGCGCCTGGGAACTGGATGCCGTGGTCGCCGAAAAGCTGGTGCAGGTGAATCTGGTCGGCGCGATGAATGTGAGCGCCCTGCTTGCCCCCTATTTTGCGCAACGCGGCAAGGGGCGGCTGGCGATCACCGCCAGCGTCGCGGGCTACGGCGGCCTGCCCAGCGGACTGGTGTACGGCGCGACCAAGGCGGCGCTGATCAACTTCGCCGAAACGCTCTATCTCGACCTCGCGCCCAGGGGCGTAGCGGTGCATCTCATCAATCCCGGCTTCGTCAAAACGCCGCTCACTGACCTCAATGATTTCAAGATGCCGGCACTGATCGAGGCCGATGAGGCCGCGCGCGAAATTCTTTCCGGAATCGAGCGCGGCGCATTCGAGATTCATTTTCCCAAACGGTTCACTCGCGTGCTGAAGCTGCTGAACCTGCTGCCGTATCGCTTCTACTTTCCCATCGTCCACCGGATCACTGGCTTATGAATGCGCTCGACGAACTGTGCCTGTATTTCGAAAGGCTGTCCGCCAGCAACCTGGGCGAGCTCGACAGCTATTACGCGACGAATGCCTGGTTCAAGGATCCCTTCCATAAGGTGACGGGGGTGGAGGCCATCCGCGCCATCCTGCGCCACACCTTCGACAAGCTTCCAGGCGCGTGCTTTCGCGTCATCCGACGCTTTCCCGGTGAAGACCGGCACGCCGTCATTCTGTGGGAAATGGATTTCACCATGCCAGTTACGCGTCAGCCCACCACCATTCAAGGCGCCACCCACCTGACCTTCGATGCTGACGGCAAGGTGACGCATCATCGCGATTACTGGGATGCCGCTGAAGAACTTTATGCTCGCCTGCCTGTTCTGAAATGGCTGATGCGCGCACTGGCCCGGCAGGCAGCAGCACCACACTAGAACCGAGGGGAATAGCTTTAGCGGAGAGCTGGACGTTAGGCTCGGCTCCCTGACTGAATGCCTTGGGTCGGGTTATGCTGCAGAGGAAATCAAAATACTGCCGTTCGGTGGATTTCCTGGCCTACGTCCGGTAACGAATCCATAGCGATAGCTGTCGGATCAAATCTCCAGCGGCAGCTTCCGCCGAGGAACTGACGTATAGGAGAGTTAGCCTGAAGGACGGCTTCTGGCCGACTGCTGACCTACATGCTTCGGCCAGATCTGTGCTTTGCGTCTGCGATCAGGTTGAGCCTTCACGGCTTGCGCCACAACCCCTTCCATCCCGCCGGCCCCAGCTTTTCCAGCGTTTCGATATTCCGTTCAAAAATCGTTTCAGCTTCGGGAAACGCCGCCACGGCGCGTTCGATGCTCGCCTCGCGCAGCAGATGCAGGGTGGTAAACGGCGCGCGGTTGGTGTAGTTGCCCATGTTGTCGGGTTCGGTGCCTTCGAACTGGAACTGTGGGTGGAAACTGGCGACCTGGATCACGCCTTCCAGTTCATGCTCTTCCACGGCCGCATCGACCAATTGCAGAAAATCGTTGAAGTCGAGAAAGTCCGGCAGCAACGTGGGATGAATGAGCAGCGTGGTGTCGACGTCCTCGGGGTCGGCTGCAGCCAGAAAATCCAGTTCGCGGTCAAGGTCTTCCAGCAAACCGTCCAGATGCTTGGCACCGCTCACGACGATGCGCACCTGGTTCTTGACGTAGACCGCTTTGGCAAAGGGACACAAATTGAGCCCGATCACGGCTTTTTCGAGCCATTCACGGGTGGCTGCGATGACGGATGCGTCGTCCATTTTTCCTCCTGATGCTGCCTGCAAGGCCGGAACTTTAACGGATACAATGCCTTATTGTTCGACGTTAACGCACTTAACCCCGCCCACACCATGAAAAGCAGCGCGATTCGCCAAAGTTTCCTCGATTATTTTGCCTCCAAGGGCCACACCATCGTTACCAGCAGTCCACTGGTGCCGGGCAACGATCCGACGCTGTTGTTCACCAACGCGGGGATGGTGCAGTTCAAGGATGTGTTCACCGGGCAGGACAAGCGTGCCTACACTCGCGCGGTGTCGTCGCAGCGCTGCGTGCGCGCCGGCGGCAAGCACAACGATCTGGAAAACGTCGGCTACACCGCGCGCCATCACACTTTTTTCGAGATGCTGGGCAACTTCAGCTTCGGCGATTATTTCAAGCAGGACGCCATTAAATACGCGTGGGAATACCTCACGGTGGTGTTGAAGCTGCCGACCGAGAAGCTGTGGGTCACGGTCTATGCCGAGGACGACGAAGCGTTCGATATCTGGCACAACGATATCGGCGTGCCGAAAGATCGCATTGTGCGCATCGGCGATAACAAGGGCGCGCGCTACGCCTCCGACAATTTCTGGGCAATGGGCGACACCGGCCCGTGCGGCCCGTGCACCGAAATTTTCTACGACCACGGCGCGGAAATCGCCGGCGGCCCGCCCGGTTCGCCCGACGAGGATGGCGACCGCTACATCGAAATCTGGAACAACGTGTTCATGCAGTTCAACCGCGATGAATCAGGGACGATGCATCCGCTACCCAAGCCTTCGGTCGACACCGGCATGGGGCTGGAGCGCATTTCGGCGGTGATGCAGCATGTGCATTCCAATTACGAGATCGATCTGTTTCAGGCGCTGATTCAAGCTGCCGCACGCGAAACCCGAACGACTGATCTCGGCATCAATTCGCTCAAGGTGATTGCCGACCACATTCGCGCCTGCTCGTTCTTGATCGTCGACGGCGTCATCCCCGGCAACGAAGGGCGCGGCTATGTGCTGCGTCGCATCATCCGCCGCGCGATTCGCCACGGCTACAAGCTGGGCGTGCGTTCGGCCTTCTTCAACCGCATGGTGCCCAACCTGGTCGCGGTGATGGGCGAGGCTTACCCGGAACTCGTCAAGTCCCAGGATCGGGTGATCGAGATTCTGCGACAGGAAGAAGAACGCTTTTTCGAGACCATCGAACACGGCATGGGCATCCTCGAGGCCACGCTGAAAACCCTGCCTGCCGGTGGCACCTTCGACGGCGAACTGGCATTCAAGCTGCACGATACCTACGGCTTTCCGCTCGATCTCACCGCCGACATCTGCCGCGAAGCCGGCATGACTGTCGACACGGCGGCTTTCGGCACCGCCATGCAGCGGCAAAAGAGTCAGGCGCGCGCAGCGGGCAAGTTCAAGCTCGGCGCAGGCCTGGAATACACCGGCACAGCGACCACCTTCCACGGCTACGACACGCTGGCGCACGACGGCACCATCCTTGCGCTGTACAAGGACGGAACCGCCGTCAACCAGCTGAATGAAGGCGAGCTCGGCGTGGTGGTGCTCGACAACACGCCGTTCTACGCCGAATCCGGCGGTCAGGCGGGCGATTGTGGGGTGATGCAGGCGGCAGGTGGTGCGTTCGCGGTGGAAGACACATTGAAAATTCAGGCGCAGGTATTCGGCCACCACGGCGTGGTCAAGACCGGCACGCTCAAGCTCGGCGAACCGGTTTCGGCCAAAGTCGATGAACTGGCGCGCGCGCGCACCATGCGCAACCACTCGGTCACCCACCTGATGCACAAGGCCTTGCACGATGTGTTGGGCGAACACGTGCAGCAAAAAGGCTCGCTGGTCGACAGCGAAAAAACCCGATTCGATTTTGTACAGCCCAGTCCGATGACCGACGCGCAGATTCGCGAGGTGGAGATCCGGGTCAACGCCGAGATCCTGGCCAATCAGGCCACGCAGGCGCGTGTGATGGCCATTGATGACGCGCAGAAAACCGGCGCGACGATGCTGTTTGGCGAGAAATACGGCGACGAAGTACGCGTGCTCGATATTGGCAACTCGCGCGAACTGTGCGGTGGCACCCACGTGGCACGTACCGGGGATATCGGCCTTTTCCTGGTCATAGGCGAATCCGGCGTCGCGGCTGGCGTACGACGGATCGAGGCAGTGACTGGCGACAATGCACTGGCCTATGTGCAGACGCGCGAACAGGAAATCCGCCAGGCTGCAGCAACCTTGAAAGCGCAACCGGCTGAACTCGGCACCAAACTGGCCCAGATGCTCGACAACGTGCGTGCCCTGGAAAAAGAACTCGACCGCATGAAATCCAAACTCGCCGCCAGTGCGGGGGACGAACTGGTGCAGCGGGCAGTTGACATCGGTGGGGTGCAGGTCTTGGCGGCACAGCTCGACGGCGTCGATGCCAAGGGCTTGCGCGAAACCGCCGACAAACTGCGCGACAAGCTGAAGTCGTGTGCGCTGGTCCTCGGCACGGTTATTGACGGGAAAGTCAGCCTGATTGCTGCCGTCACCCCTGATGTCATCACCAAGATCAAGGCCGGTGAGCTGGTGAATTTTGTCGCTACGCAGGTGGGGGGGAAAGGCGGTGGAAAACCCGATTTGGCGATGGCAGGCGGGACTGAGCCTGCGCAATTGCCCGCTGCCCTGGAATCCGTATCTGACTGGGTAAAAAATAAGCTGGGTTGATCGCCGGGTACAGCTTTTGCTAAATCAACCGTATAGTGTTTGAGAACATGTTGCCCTGACCGCTGAAACCATGAATTCACTCGCCGAAAAGCTTGCATCTGGATTTGCTCGACTGTTGCCAACCGGCAAGCCGGCTGATGACCCGCTTGTCAGCCTCAGGGCAGCCGCAAGCTGGATCGAGGGGCTGCACGCAGGTGATGCCTACAAGAGCCAGCAGGCCATCTACGCTCAACTTAAGCGCATCAACGAAACTTCAACGGATTTCACAAAAGTCCGTCTGGCTATATTCATGTTGCTGGACGTGAAGTCGCGAGACTTTCAGGACACGCTGGTTCGCCAATATTTACGCAATCCGCGCATGTCTCGACAGGTCGAAAGCCAACTCTGGCATGCGGTGTACGGCCTGAACTGGGAAGTTGCTCGGGGCTATCACACCTTTGTATTGCACATTTCCAACGAAACCGGAAAAAACCCGCTGGATGCTTCGATTCAGCTAATTACCCTGCGGGCCATTCGCGCATTTGGCCAGTTACTGAAATGGCGTGCCATTCGCTACTTGCCCGCCAGCGAAAAACTCTGGTTCAGGTTGCATAACCTCTACCGCATAGCCGAAGCCCATGATTTCCAGGTGAAACTGCAGCGCGCCTATCCTGAAGAAACAACCGAATGCAGCTGCCAATCAGCCTACCTGCACACGTTGATGCTGAACCTGGCCAATTCCGGCACGCTCTACCCCAAGCAACTCGACCTGCTGGATCGCTGGCTATGCCTATGGCATAACCAACTCAACCTCGACACCCAACTGGATGCTGAAGCCCATACGTTTTCCGTTGATATGTCAGCCGACCAGGGGCCACGTCGGGTTCGTAAACCCGACATAGAGAAACCCATGCGATTCTGGTCCACGGCCGATCTTTTACTCGTGGTGCAAACCCTTCATGACTCACTGAAAAAAGGCGGCACCCCCGCACAATTGGGTTTGGGCGACAACGCCCGTACCGCCGAAAGCCTCGAACTCCTGGAACATCTTCAGCACCAATGGGCTACACTCGAGGACCGCGAACAACGCCGGGCCCCGCGTGCCCCCATCAAACGCCTGGTCGATGTTGCGCACGGTCTGAATGCCATTTTTGGCCAACTCAAGGCAGCGGATGCCCCCACCCGCGCCTCACCCTACGGTATGGGGCTCAACTACAATGAAGAAGATGATGTTCGGGTGTATGGATTTATCACCGAACGTACACGTGAACGTGTCGATTCCACACAGACTCCAACCGTAACGAGCACCGCTAATGCCCCCGACGTCGAACGTTGGGTCATGCACGACGAAAGCGAATGCGGCTTTGGTGCGGTTGTTGAATCACGCGACAAGGATTGGCTGCGGGTGGGCGCGCTGATTGGCATCAAAACACACGAGTCGGACACATGGCAGCTTGGCATGGTGCGCCGTTTGTCGCGTATCAGTAGCGATACCAGTTCGGTCGGGATTGAAACATTGACCGAAACGCCTTCGCTGATATCCCTGCAAGATGCGGGCACGGCTGACTACACCGTCAAGGACTCAGTCAACAACTCACCAACCCTACCAAATTCAGGTTTGATACTGGCAGACGGCAAAGGCAGCCACACTCTTATTCTTGATCCCGTGCATTATTTGTCCGGCAAAGTATGTCAGGTCAACGGCGCAACCGACCTCAAGCTCATATTGTTGGGCAAGCCAATCGAAAGCAGCGAAGGCTGGATTCATGTCACCACCCAGCCTGTAGATGGCTAAACAGACGCCATCCGGCCCGTACACGCAGCGCAAACCGCCACCCTGTCTGCCAATCTGGTTTAACTTTATCTGCGTCTCTGGCACAATCGGCGAAAATCCGACACGCGTAGAACAAATGACGCATCCACAGATGCAAGCGCGATTTCGCATTTATGCCCCGAAGGGGTACCACTCGACCCGGAGGACATGTGGCCCATACCAACAAGCCTAGTTTGCTGATCGTTGATGACGATCCGCTGATATCCGATACGCTCACTTATGTATTGAGCAAGGATTTCGAAATCTCGGCCGCCGAGTCACGTGCCCAGGTTAAAAGCCTGCTGATGCAACTGGACGAACCGCCCCAGTTAGCCCTGGTTGATCTGGGTCTGCCACCGCATCCGCATAAGCCCGATGAGGGCTTTGCCCTGATCGCAGACCTGCTGAGCATTTCCCCCAGCATCAAGATTCTGGTCCTTTCCGGCCAGAGCGACGAAGCCAACGCACGTCACGCACGGGCGCTGGGTGCAATCGATTTCGTGGCCAAACCCTGCGAGCCCGAGCGGCTCAAGTCGCTGCTGTTCAATGCGCTGCTGGTTCAGGATGCAGAACGTAGCGCTGAAAAAGCCCCTGCACCCATCAAAGACTCCGGCATCGTGGGCGAAAGTCCGGCCATAGACAAACTGCGGGAGCAAATCAAGCAATATGCTGCCGCACCTTTCCCCGTCCTGATCGAAGGCGAATCCGGTAGCGGAAAAGAGCGAGTCGCATCCAGCCTGCACCAGTTGTCACCCCGTGCACCCAAACCCTATCTGGCACTGAACTGTGCGGCCATTTCACCAACGCTGGTCGAACCCACCTTGTTCGGTTACGCCAAGGGTGCGTTCACCGGCGCGACCAGCTCCCGTGCCGGTTATTTCGAAGAAGCCGAAAACGGCACACTGTTCCTCGACGAAATCGGCGAGTTGCCGCTGGAACTCCAGGCCAAGTTGTTGCGGGTGCTGGAAAACGGCGAATACCAGCGTGTCGGCGAAACCCAGCCGCGTTTTTCCAATGCGCGTGTCGTCACCGCGACCAACCGTGACCTACGCGCAGAAATCAAGGCCGGCCGCTTTCGTGCCGACCTCTATCATCGGTTATCGGTATTCTCCATTGCGGTGCCGCCGCTACGTGAAATGGGTCAGGACAAACTCACCCTGCTCAATCATTTCCGCGGCTTTTACGCTCACGAAGCCAAAAGCCAGCCATTTAATCTTGATGACCGTGCACAGCAAATGTGGGCGGACTACCACTTCCCGGGCAACGTGCGTGAACTGCGCAACATCGCCATTCGCCTGACGACTAAATACCCTGGTAAGACAGTAAACGCCCAGCAGTTGGAGGACGAGCTCGATACCGACCAGGCCTATCCGCAAGAAATTCCGTTGGCCAACGACGGCAAATTGCTGATTGAACTGGCGCGCAAACAACTGCAAACGGTCGCCAACTTCAACCTCGACGTCACCTTGCGTCAGTGGGAAAAGGCCTACGTGGAAGCCGCCCTCAACATGACCCATGGCAACCTGTCGCAGGCCGCCAAGATGCTCGGCATCAACCGCACCACGCTTTATAGTCGGATGCAGACCTACAGCACCGAAGAATAAGCTCACGTGTATTTTGATTATTTCGGTCTAAACGAAGCCCCCTTTCGCATCACGCCGAATACCGAGTACTGGTATGCCGGTGGTCAACGCGGGGAAATGCTCGCAGCCCTGCTCTACGCCATTGCTCAAGGCGAAGGCATCATCAAGGTGGTGGGCGAAGTCGGTAGCGGAAAGACCATGCTGTGCCGCAAGCTGGTTGCCCAGCTACCCGACAGCGTCGACAGCGTTTATCTCGGCAATCCGACCTTGTCGCCCGACGACATGCTGGCGGCGATTCTGGCTGACCTCGGCGTTGACACCCCCGAGACCAGCCGGCAAGCACGGCTGGCCCAACTCAATAGCGCCTTGCTGGCCCGTCACGAAAGCGGACGGCGTGTCGTGGTGTTTGTCGAAGAAGCGCAAGGCATCGCGCTCGACAACCTGGAATTTCTGCGGCTGCTGACCAATCTGGAAACCGCGACCGACAAGCTCCTGCAAATTGTGCTTTTCGGTCAACCCGAGCTCGACGCGCAATTGGCCGATCAACGTATCCGTCAGTTGAAGGACCGCATCACGCTGAGCCTGAACCTGTCGCCACTGGCAGAATCCGAAGTCGCCGATTACCTCCGGTCACGGCTGGCAGTCGCGGGATATCGCGGCCCTGATCTGTTTTCGCCGACACTGATCACACGCATGACCCGAATTTCGGGCGGACTGTCACGCCGTATCAACGTGCTGGCCGACAAGACCTTGCTGGCGGCCTACGCCGGGCAAACGCACACCCTCACCTCGGCGCACCTCGATGCCGCTGCGGGCGATGCTGAAGTGCAGCCACACCCTCAACGACCGTTAATCCGACCGGAACACCGTCGCTGGGCATGGCTGAGTGCGGGACTTGCTGCCGCACTCGGCTTGCTGGTGTTTGTGGCGTGGCAGTCACTGTCGCAGGACCCTCCGCCTCAAGCAGCCATTCCCGCTGCACCGTCCCCCGCTGTTGCAGCCTTCCCCGAAGCCAGTTTAACCACTGTCCCCATCGTTGAACCGACCACCCGTGTCACTGCTTTGGCTCGCCAAACCCAACGCTGGCTGGCTGCCGCTTCCCCCAATACCCACGTGATTCAGGTGGCCTCAGCTAAAGAAGCGGCTCAGGCAGCCGTATTATTGGTGAGTTTTGAACATGCCACGCCACAACCCGTGCGGGTGTTACATGGTTTGAGTCAGGGCGCGCCCGCCTGGATGATTCTGGCGGGCGAGTATCCCAATCGTGACGCGGCCATGGCCGTCCTTCGTACCTTGCCTGCCACGCCTGCGGGTTCTCCGTTTCTGCGGTCCGTTGGCAAAATGCGTACCGTAGTGCTACCAACAGGATGAAGATGAACGCTGTATTGAAACGCTTCTTATTGACAGGTCCAGGGCTGATCAGCTTGCTGCTGATCGGGGGCTGTGTGCCTCCAAAAGCGTTTGACACCTCGTCCGGCCATATCAACCAGCCCGTTCAAACCGCCGCGTCGGCTACCCCGCCGCCGGAACCGGTTAGAGCCGCCCCCACCCTGGCGCCCCCCCAGCCCAGCGCCCCGGTGCCCACCTATACCGTGGTGGTCAACGACGTGCCGGTCAAAGATCTGCTGTTTTCCATCGCCCGGGATACCCAATACAACATCGACCTGCATCCGGGTATCTCCGGTCGCGTCTCACTCAATGCCGTTCAGGAACCGCTACCCGCCATACTCGACCGTATCGCCCGACAGGCCGATCTGCGCTACGAATTGAATGGCCGCACTGTGTCGATTATGCCCGACACCCCCTACGTCAAAACCTATTCCGTCAATTATGTAAACGTCACTCGCAACACCACCTCCAGCGTCGGTGTTGCGGCGCAAATCGCCAGCACCGGCGGCAGCGTGGGAACAGCAGGCGGCTCGTCTGCGACAGGGGGAAACTCATCCAACACCACGGTATCCAGCCAGTCCAACAACGATCTATGGACGGTGCTGGCCGACAACATCCGAACCATTCTCGCTGGCACCCGCGCTGTCACCCAGAGCAACGAAGAACGCGCCGCCCGGCAAGATGCCGAAAAAATCGCCCGTGCCGAACGCGTGTCGCAGGCCGAAGCGGTCAGCAAGGCTGGCGCAGGCGCGGCGGGATTATTCACCGCAGCATTTTCCAATCAACCAACAGGGGATGGAAAATACGATGTTGCGGCCAACCCGATTGCAGGCACTGTCTCGGTGTTGGGCACGGCAAAGCAGCAGGAACTGGTTCAACAATATATTGATCGCGTCATGCAGTCGGCTCAGCGTCAGGTATTGATCGAGGCCACGATTGTTGAAGTCAGCCTTAAAGATCAGTACCGCGCTGGCATCGATTGGTCAAAAGCCTTGCAAAGTCTCACCTCACCAGGCTGGACAATCGACGCCCTCGGAGGTGGAACCAACGCATTAGCCGGAACTCTGACTCCCTTTATTAAGGCGACTTACACCAACACTGGCAGTAATGGCTTCGCTGCAGCGATCGATCTCCTGGAATCTTTCGGAAACACCAAAGTATTATCCAGCCCCAAACTCATGGCGCTAAATAACCAGACAGCGCTCCTCAAGGTGGTCAACAACCTGGTGTATTTCACGGTCAAGGCGGATACCGTTGCCTCGGCGAACGCACCAGCCGTCACCACATTTACTACGACGCCGCAGACCGTTCCAGTTGGCTTGGTCATGTCCGTGTTACCCCAGATCAATGAAAACGGTCTGGTTTCACTAACGGTCCGGCCAACTATTTCGCGTCAAGTTGGCTCAGTGCAAGATCCCAACCCTGATTTAAGAACTGCGGGAGTGCCCAATTCAATCCCAATCATTCAGGTACGTGAGATGGAATCGCTGCTACAGGTCCGCAGCGGACAGACAGTCATTCTCGGTGGGCTGATCCAGGATGACAGCAACAACTCACGCGACGGTATCCCCGTCTTGTCGCGTCCCGAGGGTCTCGGCGCTGTATTCGGCCAGCATGAACGCATCAACAGTCAGACCGAACTGGTGATTTTTCTGCGGCCCACCGTCGTCTCCAACCCCACGCTGGAAAGCGATGAACTGCGCCAGTTCCAGCGTTTGCTCCCCCGGAGTGCCCAGTGAGCAAGCCTGACGTGCGGAGCACGTATTGAGCCTGCTTCTCAAAGCGCTGAAGCAGGCTGAAGCCGCCCATGCGGCCAAGCCCGAGGCCGGTGAGTCCGGACCGGGTCATGGTGAAGGGAACCTTGAACTGGAACCCCTGACTGCCACCGGGACGGATAAAGATTCCGAATGGAAAGCGCCGCCGGGCTTGTTGTTCGGCACAAGCGGGCTGACACCCGACGCGACGCGACGCGCGCCGGCTTTTCGCTGGCCACAGCTCTCGCTGGTACCACTGGTTGCGCTGCTGGCTGCGCTCGTTGCCGTAGGCTACGGGATATATCTGTATTTTGAATTGCGGCCCCCTGTTACGGTAACCCCGCCTCCAGCAAATGTTATTGCGCCCTCCGTTACACCCTTTGTTGCTGCACCCGCCCCCCTCAGTCCGACGCCAGTCGTCCCGTCTACTCTCGCGCCCGCTGCGTTGGCTCCCTCGCTGCCGTTACCGCGTTCGGAACCCGCAACGGCAACGGCCGCCCCCCACTCCGCGCCCGCTCAAGTGACTACGCCTGCGCCTGAGCAGTCCATTTCAGCCTCCTCTGTCACAATCCGCAGTGCTCGCTCGAGCAGCCCGCCCAGCAGAACCTTAGCCCCCTCGCCTGCTGCGTCGGTGCAGTTCCAGCCCGATGTTCACACCGCTTTACTCAGCCAGGCCTACGCCGCCTATCAGGGCGGTGCGCTCGCTGAATCACAACGGCTTTACACGCAGGCTGCGGCGCGCAACCGCAGCGTGGATGCGATGTTGGGATTGGCCGCCATTGCCAGCGTGCAGAACCGCGAGGCTGACGCACAACGCCTCTACCGCGAAGTGCTGGAGAATGATCCGCGCAACGCGGCTGCTCAAGCTGCCCTGCTCGACCTGTTGGGCAACACCGACAGTCTGGCGGCAGAAAGCCGTCTGAAAATGCTGATCGACCGCGATCCCAGTCCGCAGCTCTACCAAACGCTCGGCAACCTGTATGCAGACCAGAAGCGTTGGAGCGATGCCCAGGCCGCGTATTTCGAGGCCTATCGCACTGCCCCTGACAATGCCGATTACGCGTTCAATCTCGCTGTCAGTCTCGATCAGTTGCGGCAGACTCCCGCCGCGCTGAGGTATTACGAGAAGGCGATCGCGATCGGAGGCGTGCACCGCTTTGATCGCGCCCAAGCCGAAGCGCGCGTCCAACAACTCAAATCGGTTCGGTAGGAACATCGCATGGAGCGTCGTAAAAAACTCCGTATGGGTGAAACCCTGATTTCTCAGGGCCTCATCACCACCGACCAGCTGCGCATTGGTCTTAAGGAACAAAAAACCACCGGCCTGCCCATTGGGCGTCAGTTGGTTGCGCTGGGCTTCATGACTGAAGCGGTGCTGCGCGACCAGCTTGCCAACGCGCTAGGCAGCCAGGGCATCGATCTCTCCCAGGTGGTGGCCGATTCCGAAGCCTTGCAACTGGTGCCCGAGGAATTCGCCCGCCGTCACCACCTGCTCCCCATTGCCCACGACGCGACGCGCAATATCCTGACGCTGGCGACGACCGACATGTTCAACGTCGTCGCACTCGACCAGTTGAAAGCCGCACTCGGCGGCCAGCTTGAAATCTACACGCTGCTGGCGGCCGAAGCCCAACTGCTCGAATGTATCGACAAGTTCTACGGCTTTGACCTCTCGCTCGATGGCATCCTGCGCGAAATCGAAACCGGCGAAGTCGATTACGCCAGCCTCAACCCCGAGACGGAGGAATACACCCAGCCGGTGGTTCGGCTGGTGGGCGCACTGCTGACCGATGCGATGAAGCGCGAATCAAGCGATATCCACTTCGAACCCGAACACGCTTTTTTGCGCATCCGCTACCGCATCGATGGTGTGCTGGAACAAATCCGCAGCCTGCACAAAACCTATTGGCCAGGCATCCTGGTTCGGCTGAAAGTGCTGTCCGGGATGAATATCGCGGAGACGCGCGCGCCGCAGGACGGTCGCATGTCGTTGACGCTGAACGGTCGTCCGATCGATTTCCGGGTGTCATCTCAACCGGGCATTCACGGCGAGAATCTGGTGCTGCGCATACTCGACCGCGAAAAGTCCATCGTGCCGCTGGAACAGATGGGATTCACCCCGAAGGCCCTGCGTGAATTGCACCTGATGATGGCACGGCCGGAAGGCATACTGGTGGTAACCGGGCCAACCGGTTCCGGCAAAACCACCACGCTGTATTCGATGCTCTCGCATCTGAATAATGAAACCGTCAACATCATGACGCTGGAAGACCCGGTCGAATATCCGGTCACACTGATGCGCCAGAGTTCAGTCAATGAAACGATCAAGCTCGATTTTGCCAACGGCATCCGCTCCATCATGCGGCAGGACCCCGACATCATTCTGGTCGGCGAAATTCGCGACAAGGACACCGCAGAAATGGCTTTTCGCGCTGCCATGACCGGGCATCAAGTGTTCACCACCCTGCACACCAACTCTGCGCTCGGCGTATTTCCGCGCCTGATGGACATCGGTATCCAGCCCGGCATTCTTTCCGGCAACATCATCGGTGTTGTCGCGCAACGGCTGATCCGAAAACTCTGCCCAAAGTGCAAGGAAGCCTATACGCCGGACGAACATGAGATCGGTCTCCTCGGTGCCGACCCGGCCCAGCCGCCGCAGATTTACCGCGCTGTCGGCTGCCCGGCTTGCAGCAACAAAGGCTACAAAGGCCGGCTGGCGCTGATCGAACTGCTGCGGATGGACCCCACGCTGGATGAACTCGTGGCCAATCACGCTCCGCTCCACGAAATACGTCGCGCCGCACTCGAGCATGGTTACCACCCTTTGGCAGAAGACGGCATCCAGCGGGTGAAAGATGGCGTGACGTCGCTGGCGGAAGTGGCGCGAGTGGTGGATTTGACGGGGCGGGTGTGAGGATGGGGTTTGTTCAGGTTTTACCGTTAGCTCACTTGCGGGGGCTTCGCTTTTCGCCTGCGGGCGAGATACTTTCTTTTGCGTGGCCAAAAGAAAGTATCCAAAGAAAAGGCCACCCCTGGTGTGTCGGCCTTCGGCTCCCCTGCGATGCTCGCCAACCGGGGCGGGGCAGGAACTCGCCCTGGCAGGGCACACAAAACGTGCCCTGCTGCGGAGCTCAAACACCCGGCCCCTCTTGTCCCCGGCCGGCTGCGCTTCTCGGCGACACACAAGGGGTACCCTTGCGAGCGCCAACTCCAAGCGTAAAACGTGTCTTATGTGATGGTGGTTCAGGGGGGTGTTCCCCTTCAGCGCTGCCGATTTGGCGTGTGTGGGCGGAGAAAAAGCAGAACCGTGTCCGAGTTCCGCAGTGGGGCGCGTTTTGTGCGCCCCGCCAGGGCGAGTTGGTGGAGCGCCCGCACGCGCACGCCAAATCGGGAACCCGCAGGGCAGCGATGTGGGGTCGCCTTTTCTTTGGTCACTTTCTTTTGGCGAAGCAAAAGAAAGTGACTCGCCCACAGGCGAAAAGCGAAGCCCTTGCAAACCACAAACCCTTGGCGAGACGCGATTAGCCATGCCCTTCTTCGACTACCGTGCCATCGACCAAACCGGCCGCTCGGTCAAGGGCGTGCTCTCTGCCGTCAACGACGTCGACCTCGAACTACGCCTGAAACGCATGGGGCTCGACCTCATCACCCTGTCGGAACTGTCACGGCAATACGCCCCCAGCGGCCGCGAGCGGGTCACACGGCGCGATCTGGTGACGTTCTGCATCCACATGCACTACATCACTCGCGCCGGCATTCCCCTGCTGGATGGCTTGCGCGACTTGCGCGACACCATGGAAAAGCGGGGTTTTCGAGATGTCCTGACTGCGCTGCTGGAAGATCTGGAGGGGGGCAAAGTGCTATCGCAAGCATTGGCCGCACACCCGGCTGTGTTCGGTACCGTGTTCGTTCACAGCATCAAGGCGGGCGAACAGACCGGGCTGCTTGACGCGGTATTCGAGCGTTTGGCCGAATCGCTCAAATGGCAAGATGAAGTGGCCGCCAAATCAAAACAGTTGATGATCTATCCGGCGCTGGTGCTGGTCGTGGTGGGCGCGGCCATTCTGTTTTTACTGATTTATCTGGTGCCACAGGTGCTCTCGTTGGTGAAGACCATGGGCGTTGCGATGCCGCTGCCGACGCTGATCCTGATGGCGGTATCGAGTGCGGTGCGCTCATATTGGCTGGTGGGCCTGTTGCTGGCACTCGCACTGGGGGTGGGATTACCGCTATGGATAAAAAAGAGCGAAGCGGGACACGAATGGTGGGACAACGCCCAATTACGGCTGCCCATTATCGGACCCATCGTGCAGAAGATCGTGCTGTCACGTTTTACCAACACATTGGCGATGATGTACCGCTCGGGCGTCACGGTGCTCGACGCGTTACGCGCGGGCGAAGCAGTAGCCGGCAACCGGGTGATTGCCCGCGGTATTCATCGTGCCGCGCAGCAAATTTCAGACGGCAAGGGGCTGTCCGAAAGCTTTCAGGCGCAGGCGCTGTTTCCGCCGCTGGTAATCCGCATGCTGCGTGTGGGTGAAACAACCGGTGCGCTCGATGAGGCACTGGATAACGTGACGTTCTTCTATAACCGGGAAGTGCTTGAATCGATAGAAAATGGTCTGAGGGTTCTCGAGCCCATGCTCACGGCCATTCTCGGCATTCTGCTCGGTGGTATTTTGGTCTCGGTACTATTGCCCATCTACGACCTGATCGGGAATCTGCCATTGTGATGTTTGACCACCGACTCATTCTGCTTGCCACGCCCAACAAGATTGGCGTGCTCGACTGGCGTCCGGGCCACATGCACTGGCTGGGCGATTTTTCTGACAACGCAAAAGGGTTGGCCGCTTTCCGACAGGTCATTGAAGAACATGCCAGCCTGCCGGTGCTGCTGGTCGTCGACACCGTCGACGAAGATTACCGCAGCGAAATCATGCCCCACGTACAAGGGCATTCACGCGACGAATTGCTCGCGCGCAAACTCAAGCAGGTGTTTCGCAATGCACGCTTTACTGGCGCGTGGCTACAAAAGCGCGAAACGACGGGCCGCCGCGACGATCGCTATCTCCTCGCTGCCCTGACCGATACCGACTGGCTGATGCCCTGGCTCTCCGTGCTGCACCGTGCGCAAGTACCGTTGTCTGGCATCACCCCCCTGGCAAAAGCCAGCCAGCACTTGCTGGGCAAGCTGCGTTTTCAGGAAACGCACACCCTGCTGGCGTGTCGCCTCAACAGTAGCTTGCGGCTTTCCTACTACCACGAAGGCATGCTGCGATTTTCACGTCTGATCGGCGGCGATTCGCCCACGCAATTGCCGGGCAATGCCGCCGATGAAATAGCCAAGACACAGCTGTATCTTACGGGACAGCGCATCCTGCCGCGCGAAGCACGCCTGCACGTCTTGCTACTCGATCCCAGTGGACAATTGGACAGTGCGCTGGCGCAGCTTAATGCCGATCCGGCATTCAGCACTCGGCTGATACAGCTTTCAACGCTCGGCCATGCGTTACGCATGCCTGAAGATTTTTTGGCTGCCACGCCAGAAGTCGCCTCGTTGGTCGCTATTGCCGGCGAAGCCATCCAGCTCAACCTGGCGCCACCCGAACTGCTGCAGCGGTACACCGAGTTTCGCTGGCGGCGCAGCCTGCATGCGGCTGCCGGACTCATCGCGATGCTGGGATTGGGGATAACTTCTGCCTACTGGTTACAGGCTCAGGACCTCAACGACCAGAGCCAGCAACGTGTCCAGCAGCGCCAGCAACAAATGGCCCAGCATCAAACCATTGTGGCTTCATTTCCAGTGCAAACTGCCGCGCCCGAGCAACTGGCACAGACCGTCACGCTGGCACGCCAGCTTGACGCTCCGCAGCCCAACGCCAGAGGACTGTTTGCCGCAGTCGGGCAGGCCATGGATGCATCGCCAGAAATCACCCTGAATACGCTGGAATGGGCCGACGACACGCTCACACCTTCAGGCCAGATCATTGTCAATATCGACGCTTCTCTCGCGACTTTCGACGGCAACTACCGCGCCGCCATGCAACGCATTGAACGTTTCATGAGCCGCCTGCAGGCAGTCCCCACTGTGTTCGAGGTCCGCTTGCGCAACAGCCCGGTGAATGCCGATTCCAGCAGCACCCTGTCCGGTAAAACCTTCGGCCCCGATACCGCCGAAGCGCCCGTAGTACGCTTCGGCCTCAGCCTGACCTACCGTGAGGCGCCGCCATGAAACGCCCACCGTTTGCCGTCCTCAAACTATCCCTGGTGCTGGTGCTGGTGTCGTTCGTGCTGGCAGCAGGGGGCGCACTCTGGAGCTGGAATCAGGCGCAAGTCGCCGCCGCCACATTGCAACAGGAGGACATTGCACTGAATGCCGCGCGCCAACAACTTGACCGCAGCCGCCAACAGCAACAACTGATCGCAACCCATCTGAACGATTATCAGGCGCTGGCGGTGCGCGGATTTGTCGGCCCCGAAGATCGTCTGGCCTGGATCGAGGCCGCACAAAATGCCAACCGCGACGCGGGACTCTACGGCCTGGATTACCGACTCACACCACGCATGGCCTCACCACCCGCCCTCGCACAGGGATTGGCGCTTGGCCAGACAAACATGATGTTGATATTCCCCGTGCTGGTGGAGACCGATATCCCGCGCTTTTTGGCTGCGCTCAAGGTGCGTGCCCCCGGCGTGGTTCGAGTACAGGGCTGCAGTCTGACCCTGCAGGGCGCCCCCGCTTTCGAAGCCCTTAACTTGCCGCACATGCAGGCCGAATGTGAACTTCAGTGGTATACCGTTGTAGAAGCAACAGGAGTAGCCTCGTGAAATTACCACGCGTGTTGTCGAATCGCGACCTACGCAATGGTCTGCATGCCTTTTCGCCTGGAAAGGTGATCACATGGCGTGTTTTCATGATGGGCTGGCTGATTCCGCTATCACTATTGGCAAGCCCAATCAGCCAGGCAGAACCGATCGAATCCGGACGGCTGTTTTACACGCCGGCTCAACGTGTGCAGCTGGAATCTGCCCGTGCACGCAATCTTACGCAACGAGCCAGTCCGAAACAACGCCAGAATATTAGTGCTCCGGCACCGCTGCGCTTTGACGGCATTGTCATACGATCGGATGGAAAGTCCACCCGCTGGGTCGACGGCAAGGCCGAGGTGGGCACCTCCAGCGTGACCGGGCTGAAGCCGGGCCAGATCCGCGCCAACGGCAAAGTATATGAGCCATATCAGGTGCTGCGCCCGCAAGCGCCCAGTCCGATCGAACCGGCAGCAAAGGAACCCACACCTTGACAAACCAACGTGGCTTCAGCTTGATCGAATTGGCCATCGTGCTGGTCATCGTCACACTGTTGATCGGCGGCCTAGCCGTGCCGCTATCGGCGCAAATTCAGGCGCGGCGGATCGCCGAAACCAACAAGACGATGGAAGAGGCGCGGGAGGCGATCATGGGTTATGCAATGACCCACTCTGTAGACCACGATAGTGACTCCACGACTCCGCCTAGACCTTACCTACCTTGTCCCGACAGCGACGGCGATGGAATTGAGAACCGTGATGCCGCAAGTGGAAACTGTACGCAAGATGCTGGGTGGTTTCCCTGGGTTACCTTGGGCACGGCGGCACAGGATGCATGGGGTAATCGCCTACGTTACGCGTCACAACCTGAGCTGACAAACTCCCTGGCCGGTTTTAGCAATTCGACAACACCGCCTCCTACCGGTTGGTACAACGTATGTAGTAGCCAGACATGTACGCCTGTCGATGTTGCTGCCGATGTCCCTGTAGTGTTGATTTCACATGGTCCCAATGGTTGGGGCGCACGCAACATCAATAGCAATACGCTGGCCAACCCAACCGGTGCTAACGAAATCAAGAACCTTGATGCGGATAACCGCTATGTCAGCCGGGCGCCCGCAAAGCCAGATGATCCAAGTGGTGAATTTGATGACCTGACAAACTGGCTGGCGTTCAACCTGATCATCAATCGAGTGTGTCCAGCCGGCGGCTGTCCATAGCCTGTAACCGGAACGTAACCCGTCCTGCCTGATTGTCAGGCAGTTCAAGGCGAAATCCCGACCGCGCCGCCTGACGTGCGGCCTGATACAAGCCCACCCCCAACCCAGAATCCGATGCAACCGGGCTCAGAAACAGATTGCGTGCCACATGCTCGGGGGCCGGAACACCACTGTCGGTGACCGTCAGGCTCACCAACGGATTCAATGAAAGACGCACCTCGATTGCCACAGCCGATTCGGATTGGCGTTTGCGCAAGGCGTTGGTCAGCAAATTGTCGATTACGCTATCAAACAAGTCCTGCGGCAGGGGCGTGTCATCGATCGTGTCTGCAAAAAACTGCACATCGTCGTGTTCATAACGCGTCTGCAATGCCTTCCACCAGGTTTTTGCAGCCACACTGGCGGCATCCATTTCAGCCGGTTGTTTGAGTTTGTCGACGGTTTGTGACAGCCGCGCGGCCAATTGCGGCAGCTGGCGCTTCATCAGCGCCTGCAAACGCTCGCCGTCTTCAGGCGTCGACGTATCCGCGGCAGCGATCAGGGTTTTCATCGACTGCAGGATGTTCTTCACGTCGTGGGTCAGGCGTGCGCCTGTATCATGAATCGCCTGACTGTAGGCTTGCTCGCGGAGCGTCTGTTCGCGCACCTTGGCCGCATAAAAAAATCCTAGCAACTGCGACAGCAGACGGACATGCAACGCCAGCGCAGGCGTGAGTGGACGCGGCGATTGCCAGGTCACGCTGAGTCCATGAAATACATGGCTCACGCTATGCTCGGCCGGTTCGCCAAATACGCCTTCGCCGCGCGCGGCCTGCCAGTGGCCGCCCCGTATCCAGGTCAGCTCGTGCAGGTCGGCCAGGCCATCGCGCACAAAGGATTCCGGATCGCGCTCGCGCTCGGCCAACGTCGCCAGACGCTGCGCCCAGCCTTCGAAAGGCAGCCCCACTGACAGCAAATAACGTGAAGTCACCTGACCCAGTCCGGAAAATCCTGCGCGTGGGTTCCACAGTAACGATAGCGACAGCAGCAATAACGCCATCCCCAACATGGTCTGCACCAGCGCCCAGGCGTAGCTCACCTTGGCCACCGCCACCACGGCAAAGGCACCCAGCGCCACCACCATAATGAGCAATGACAGCATCAAGCCATAGACGAAGTCGAGGGTCGAGGATGCGGTTTTCTGGCGGGTTGCAGGCAAAAACAGGATCACCAACGGGAATAACGGTAACCCGTAATTCACCACCGATCTCAGTTCATCAGGGAGGGCCGTGTCGCCCAGACTCTGGGGCAACACCCAAGCCAATAGCAAGGCAAGCAAATACGCCAGAGCGAGCAAATATGCCCACCGGGAAAACCGATCGTTTTGCGACGTGCCCACCGCGCCCATGAGGCCGGCCAAAACCGCCAGCCACAATGCCATCACCCAGGTGCTGTCCACCAGCACCAGCAACGCGGCCATGGCGAACACGGGCAACGCAAGGCGCGGCTCGATCCGCGATTCACTGCGCACCACCGGCTGCCACATCAAAAACAGTCCGTAATGCGCCAGCAAAAATGCGCGGGTGACTGCCGATTCGGCATCAAGGACCACCGCCGCATGCAACGCCAATAGCATCAAGGCCAGCCAGCGTCCAGGCCCCACCTGCGAAAGCCGGTTGGCCAGTGACGTCAGCCAGCTCACATGCGGCGCGGTGTTGGCGTGTTCGGTCATCCCGGAAAATGACTCATGCAAACCATGTTTCGACGAAACATCGCCCCCGGTATCCACTTTATAAAACCCGTGTCCATCTATCCCTCCCCCCAACCTCTGCCGGAATTCTGGCAGGAGTGTCGTATTTTCGACAAAACGCCCTTCATTCAAAGGCGGAAATCGATAATTTAATTTTTTATATCAACAAGTTAGAACGTCACCCTGCCTGGCACGCATTTTGCAGGATTTATGGCAGGCGAAAATATAATGGAGAACCTTACATGCCTCATCCCACCCTCCCGAAACACCAATCGGGTTTCACCCTGATCGAGATCGCCATTGTGCTGGTCATTATCGGACTGTTGCTTGGCGGTATTCTAAAGGGGCAGGAGCTTATCACCCAGGGCCGCATCCGCAACGTGGGCAATGATTTCCAGGCAGTGACGGCTGCGGTCAATTTGTACCAAGATCGGTATCGGGCGTTGCCGGGGGATGACCCTAGTGCGGCGACACGCTGGACAGCAACAGGTAGCACGACGACCAGCGGAACTGGTGACGGTACCATCGGCACCGGCACTGCTGCTACACCAGCCTACAACTCAACCACAGCCACGGATGAGTCCCGTTTATTCTGGCAGCACCTGCGCCTCGCGGGTCTCATTGGCGGACCGACAACCACGGGTGCGGTCGGCACCGCCAACCCGCCTAACGCTGCCTCGGGTGTAACCGGCGTGCAAAATAGCGCATTTGGCATTATCGGTCTCGTCGTTTGTTCAAACAATCTTCCAGCCAAGATTGCACAGGCGATTGACTCGCAGTTCGATGACGGAAACGCCGTCACTGGCACAATGCGAGGCACCCCTGGGACAGCAGCAACCACGACCGTCCCAACAGCCAACTATATTGACGACGGTGCTAATTTCTACGTTGTCTGCAAAGCGCCTTGATGAATCTCTGTTGCAGGGCTAACCCTGCAACACCCTGAACTCCGCCGCCGCCAGCCCATCTGCCGCACCGCGCAGCATCAGCACGTCACCCACCTGAATTTCGGTTTCTGGCTGCGGGTCGACGCCCTTGATGCCCTGCCGACGAATCGCCACCACTTCAACCAGCAAATCGTCCAGCGCCAGGCTTTCCAATTGCTGTCCTGCCGCAGCGGCACCCTGGGTCACCAGCACAGTATGCAGGCGCGGCTGGGATTGCTGGTCGAGTTCGTCGTCGACGTCACTGGCGCCGCGAAAAAAGCCGCGCATCATGGCGTAGCGGGATTCGCGTACCTCGCGGATGCGCTTCAGCACCTGAGAAAGCGGCACACCGAGCAACATCAGCGCATGCGAAGCCAGCATCAGCGAACCTTCCATCACTTCGGACACCACTTCGGAGGCGCCCGCAGATTTCAGCGCATCAATATGCGTGTCATCAATGGTGCGCACCACCACGGGCAACTCGGGGTGCAGTTCACGCACATGCCGCAGGATCGCCATGCTCGAATGCAGGTCGGAATAGGTCACGACGATGGCTTTGGCACGGCTCAGCCCTGCCGCGACCAGCACTTCACGCCGGCTGGCATCGCCGTACACCACGTTGACGCCGGACGCCGACACCGCGCGAATACGCTCGGGGTCGGCGTCCAGCGCAACCAGACTGATGCCTTCGGCTTCCAGCAGGCGTGCCAGGTTTTGCCCGCTACGGCCGTAGCCACAGACGATCACATGCTTGGATTTACCAAAGGTCTTGACGGCAATGTCGTGCACTTCCTTGGCGCGGCCGGCCCACTCGCTGCCGGCGAGTAGCCGGGTAAGGGTGTCCATGCGGTTGATCATCAACGGCGCAATCAGCATCGACAGCACCATCGCCGCCAACACTGGCTGAGTAATTTCGGCGCCCAACAAGTTGAGATCAGCCGACTGCGCCAGCAAGACGAAACCAAACTCGCCCGCCTGTGCCAGCCCGAGCGCAGTCCGTACGGCAGTGGGCCGGGGGCTGCCAAAGGCCATGGCGAGACCGGTTACCAGCGCAGCCTTGCCAATGACAATGGCTGCCACCAGCAGCAACACGTCGCCCCAGTTCAGCATCACCTGCATCAGGTCGAGCCGCATGCCGATGGTGACGAAGAACAGACCCAGCAAGACATCGCGGAAAGGCTTGATATCGTCTTCCACCTGGTAGCGATATTCAGTTTCAGACACCAGCATGCCCGCCAGAAAAGCGCCCAGTGCCAGCGACAGTCCAGCGCTTTCGGTAAAAAACGCCAACCCTAGCGTAAACAGCAGCAGGTTAAGGGTGAAAAGTTCGGGCGATTTGTGGCTGGCCACCCACTGGAACCACGGGCGCATGATGCGCTGACCCACGAACAGCAAAAAGCCCAGCACCACCACAGCCTTGAGCATGGCCAGCCCCAAGGTCATGGCCATGGCATCCGATTCCTGGGCAAACGCCGGAATCAATATCAGCAGAGGTACCACGGCCAGATCCTGGAACAACAAACCGCCAAAGATCTGTCGTCCATGAGGTGTCTGAATTTCCAGCCGCTCGGCCATCATCTTCGACACGATTGCCGTCGACGACATCGACATGATGCCACCGAGCGCGATGGCCGCCAGTAATGGCAAATCGAGCATCCAGGCAATCAGCGCCGTCAGTGCAATCGTCAGCACCACCTGCGCCCCGCCGAAACCAAACACGGTCATGCGCATCGTCATCAGGCGCGGCAGGCTGAATTCCAGGCCGATGGAAAACATCAGGAACACCACGCCAAACTCGGCCAGGTAGCGCGCTTCCTCGCTATCCGGAATCCAGCCCAGCGCGAACGGCCCAATCGCAATGCCGGTTACCAGATAGCCCAGCATGGTCGGCAGACGCAAGGCGCGCGCTATGGCTGCCACCAGGACCGCGGCAGCGAGCAAGATCAATACAAGTTCCAATCCGCTATGCATGGCAACGCCCATGGGTAAAAGATCCCACTCCGCCCTGCATGACGTCAGCGCATCGGCAATCGAAAGCCGTCAAGGCCTCGACAATGCGTGGTTTTGGAGTCCTTTTGTTTAACGGCATCAGGGAAATCGTGGATGGATAAGCAGGCTTTAGTATACTTGCCGACCATGCACCCCCAATCAAACTCCCCCGAACATTTACTTGCGCTTGCGCGTCAGGTGCTCGACATCGAAGTCGAAGCCCTGCGCGCAGTTTCTTTGCGCCTCGACCTGCAGTTCGCCGATGCGGTGCATCTGATCCTGGCGTGCACCGGTCGCGTGGTCGTGTCTGGCATGGGCAAATCCGGCCATATCGGCTGCAAAATTGCCGCGACGCTTGCCTCGACAGGGACCCCTTCTTTTTTCATGCATCCGGGCGAAGCCAGCCATGGAGACCTCGGCATGATCGCGCACGACGATGTAGTGCTAGCCTTGTCGAACTCAGGTGAAAGCAACGAAATTGTCAGCATCATTCCGCTGATCAAGCGCCGCGGCGCAAAATTCATTGCGATGACGGGCAACCCCAGTTCGACCATGGCACGTGTGGCCGATGTCCATCTCAATGCGGCGGTCGACAAAGAAGCCTGCCCGCTTAATCTCGCGCCCACCGCCAGCACCACCGCGGCGCTTGCGTTGGGTGATGCGTTGGCAGTGGCCTTGCTTGATGCGCGTGGATTTTCGGCCGACGATTTTGCCCGCACTCATCCCGGTGGCAGTCTGGGCCGACGTTTGTTGATCCATGTGCGTGATGTCATGCATACAGGCAATGCACTTCCACAAATTGGTCACGACGCCTCGCTCAAGACCGCTCTGCTCGAAATGACCGAGAAAGGCCTGGGCATGACGGCCGTGGTCGACACTGCCGGCAAAGTGGCGGGCGTATTTACTGACGGCGATCTACGGCGCGCGCTGGAACACGCACTTGATTTGCAACAAGCGCGCGTGACCGACCTGATGACGCATCACCCCAAAACCATCCATGCAGACGAACTCGCCGTAGCGGCAGTCGAAAAAATGGAAACCCTTAAAATCAATGGCTTGCTGGTTGTTGATGAAAACAATGTCCTGGTGGGCGCACTGAACATGCACGATCTTTTGAAAGCGGGAGTAGTGTAATGACGACCGAAGAAACCCAGACTACCCTGATCGCCCGCGCGCAAAAAATCCGACTCATCGCATTTGATGTTGATGGTGTAATGACGGATGGAACGCTGTTTCTGGCAGATGACGGGCAGGAATACAAGGGCTTTAACTCGCTCGACGGCCATGGACTGAAAATGCTGAAGGGCAGCGGTATTGAGCTGGCCATCATCACCGGCCGCAGCTCGCGCGTGGTGGAGCATCGCGCGAAAAGCCTGGGCATCGAAATCATCCATCAGGGTGCGCACGACAAGCTGGAGGTGTATGAGGCGCTCTGCAAGGAACTCAATATTGACTGTGAGCACACAGCGTATATGGGTGATGACGTGGTGGACCTGCCAGTCATGCGGCGCGCCGGGTTGGCGATTACCGTACCCGCCGCCTCTGACCTGGTGAAAGCCCACAGCCATTTGATCACCACACGAAACGCCGGCCACGGTGCGGTGCGCGAAGCCTGTGAATTCTTGATGCGCGCGCAAGGCACATTGGACGCGGCTTTAGCGCCTTATCTGAGATGATCGGACGAGGCCAAAGCATGTTGCGTAAAATCAGATTGGGTGCTGCATGATCGCACGCGGGTCTTTATGGCTGCCCCTGCTGGTTTTGCTGCTGCTGGCTGCGCTCAGTTTCTGGATCGAACGTTCGGTACAAACGATAGCCAGCGGCAACGCGACGGGAGAAACCGATCCTGAGGGCATCATGGAAAATTTCGATGCGTTACGGACTGATCAAACGGGGCGCCCGCAATATCGCTTATCCGCAAAAAAGCTCAAGCATTACACCGGCAGCAAGCGCACCGAACTGGAATCACCCCATTTTGTGCTGCTGGACCCCAATACCAGTGAAGTCAGCGTGGTATCCCAGCAGGCAACCGTCTCATCCGATGGTAACGAAGTCGACTTGCATGGCGATGTGAAAATCCTGCGCGCTGCGGGAGCTGGACAGACGGCCCTGACGATGCAGACTGCACGATTGATCGTTTTCCCTGAGCGCAAGCTGCTCCGCTCACCTGGGCCTGTCAACATTCAGGACGCCACCTTGAATTTACGCGCAGGGGCCATGGAGTACAACGCTGTGCAACGCCTCATCAAACTGACAGGACGGGTTCAAGCCCGTTATATTTCCGGAAAAAGTTAGCGCCATGAAAACATGTAAATTAGGATTGTATGCCGGGTTGTGCGCCGTACTGTTGGCCCTGCCAGCCCATGCTGAAAAGGCCGACCGCAGCAAACCGGTCAACCTCGAGGCTGACACCGTCACCCTCGACGACATCAAGAAAGTCAGCGTATATCAAGGCAATGTAATCTTGAGCCAGGGTACGTTGACATTGCGCGCGGACCGCGTTCAAGTGACCCAGAACGCGAACGGGATCGACAAAATCAGCGCCTCCGGACGGCCCGCAGCGTTCCGCCAGAAAGTCGATGGCCGTGAAGAATATATCGAAGGGTTTTCCGATCGCATCGAATTCGATAACGCCAGCAGCCAGCTCGAACTGATTGGCCAGGCCCAATTAAAGCGCGGCGGCGATGAACTGCGCGGCGCCCAGATTTCGTATAACAGCAACACCGAATTCTACAAAGTCGTGGGGCAGCCTGCTGATGCCAAAACGCCGAGTGGCCGCGTTCGCGCTGTCATCCGCCCCAAAGCAAACACCGAACAACCTGCTGCCAAACCATGAGTCAAATTTCCGCCCAGCACCTGCGCAAGACCTACGGTAAGCGCACTGTGGTGCACGATGTTTCATTTGTGGTTAACAGTGGTGAGGTGGTCGGCCTGCTCGGTCCGAACGGCGCTGGTAAGACCACCTGCTTTTATATGGTGGTGGGGCTGGTGGCGGCCGATGGCGGCACGGTGACAATGGACTCGCACGACCTGACTCACATGGCGATCCACCAGCGTGCACGGTTGGGGTTGTCCTACCTGCCACAAGAGCCTTCCATCTTCCGGAAAATGACGGTGGAAGAAAACATACGCGCCATCCTGGAGCTCAAGGCCTACGACAAGGATGAACGCGAGGAGCATCTCAACAACCTGCTCGAAGACCTGCATATTGCCCACCTGCGCGATGCCTCTGCAGTCAGCCTATCCGGGGGCGAACGTCGGCGAGTGGAAATTGCCCGTGCACTGGCAATCAATCCCGGCTTCATCCTGCTAGACGAACCGTTTGCAGGCGTCGACCCCATTGCGGTGCTCGACATCCAGAAACTGGTGCATTTCCTGATTGAACGTGACATCGGGGTCCTGATCACCGATCACAACGTCCGCGAAACACTCGGCATCTGCGATCGCGCCTATATCATCAACGAAGGCCGCCTGCTTGTTGACGGTACGCCCGATCTCATCATTCAGGACGACAATGCGCGCAAGGTTTACCTGGGTGAAAATTTCCGTTTATAACGCCGATTCCAACGAATACCGTTAAACTTGACTCAAGCCGGCACGATTATTGCCGTAGTCAAGACAGATGAAGCACAGCCTCCAACTCAAGCTCGGTCAGCACCTTACCCTGACACCTCAACTGCAGCAGTCGATCCGGCTGTTGCAGCTGTCTACGCTCGAATTAAACCAGGAACTGGAGCAGATCCTCCAGGACAACCCCCTGCTCGAACGTGAAGAAGAGGACGAAGCACGACAGGAAGCTTCCGACCCCCCGACACACACCGCTGAAGCGGAATCCCAGAACACCGAAGTGGCCCCGCGAGACACTGCCGACACTGAACCGGTAACCGCACAAGATGATTCAGACTGGAACGATTACAGTCCATCAGGGAGCGGAGACGACGATGAGGGCGACTATGCAGAGGGGTCTATAGCGGGCTCTACGCTTCGCGAACATTTGCTGAATCAGTTGATTGTCAGCCCGCTAACCTTACGCGACAGAACCCTGGTCGCCGCGCTCATTGATGATCTGGATGACGCTGGCCTGCTTACCCAACCGCTTGCGGACATTACGGCAAGCTTGCAGACCGAACTGGAAGAGCTTGAGCCCGAAGAGGTGGAAACGGCACTCAAACACCTGCAAAACATGGACCCAACGGGTGTAGGCGCTCGCAACCTGGCGGAATGCCTGACCTTGCAGTTGCGCGCCCTGCCGCCCGATACCCCGGTACGCGATGAGGCCATGCGGTTGACGACGCAATACCTCGATCTCCTGGCCGCGCGCGACGTGGGAAAACTCAAAAAAGTGCTCGGCATCGACGACCCCACGCTACGGGCTGCGCGTGCCCTGATCCTCTCGCTCAATCCGCGCCCGGGCGCGGCTTTCGGTGTCGATGACACGCACTATGTCATTCCGGACGTTCATGTGCGCAAGGTCAAGGGCATGTGGATCGCCAGCCTGAACGCGGATGCCATGCCCAAGCTGCGAGTCAATCGCGTCTACGCCGACATCCTGTCGCGTCACCGCGAAGGTGGCGGCGGACAACTTGCCAGCCAGTTGCAGGAGGCCCGCTGGCTGATTAAAAACGTACAACAACGGTTTGACACCATCCTGCGTGTCTCACAAGCGATTGTGGATCGCCAGAAACACTTCTTCGAGCACGGTGAAGTGGCGATGCGGCCCCTGGTGCTGCGCGAAATTGCCGACACGGTGGAACTGCACGAATCGACCATTTCGCGCGTCACCACCCAAAAATTCATGATGACGCCACGCGGCTTGTACGAACTGAAATATTTTTTCGGCAGCCATGTGTCGACCGACAATGGCGGGGCTTGTTCATCAACCGCTATTCGCGCATTGATCAAGCAACTGATTGCAGCCGAAGTCGGGAAAAAGCCGCTTTCCGATGGTCAACTGGCCGACGTACTGAGTCAGCAGGGCATCGTCGTGGCGCGTCGCACGGTCGCCAAGTATCGCGAATCCATGCAAATCCCCCCTGCGAACATGCGTCGTGCGCTGTGATGGTAAGAACTTCCCAGGCGCAATCTGTCAGATATATTGCGCTGTGCTTGAATGTCCCCCGCTTTCGTCCCACAATGACAGTGAGCGCTCAATATCGCTCCTGACGATGGGGCAGTGCCCAATTTTCAGTTCTTATCCGCAATTTAAGGAGGCTCTATGAATTTGACGATTTCCGGTCATCATCTGGAAGTGACCCCAGCCATCCGCGACTATGTTTCCGAAAAGCTCGACCGCGTTAAACGACACTTCGATCACGTCATCAACGTGACCGTCATCATGCAAGTGGAAAAACTGGTGCACAAAGTTGAGGCTACCCTGCACGTCAAGGGCCATGACTTTCACGCCCACAGTGAAGATGGCAATATGTATGCTGCCATTGACCTTCTGGCCGACAAACTGGATCGGCAGATCGTCAAGCACAAGGAAAAAACCTCGGACGTCCATCAGGGCGACGGCGGCCTGAAACATCAGCCGATCGAAAGCGTAGTTGAAGGTTAGAACCCCTGTAAAGACGCCATGTTACCGGGGGCAACTCAACGCCTCCGGTCGAATAATCCGCAAGCGCCGGATTCCATAATCAGTTCTACAACCGGCATGAACCTAATCGCCCCCCTGATCACCCCCGATACCACCTTGCTGGACCTGAGTTTTTCCAGCAAGAAGAAGCTGTTTGAACACGCAGCCGGTCTGTTTGCGCAGACCTACGATCTCAAGTCCTCCGATATTTTTACCAGCCTTTTCGAACGCGAACGCCTGGGTTCAACCGCACTCGGCTGTGGCATTGCCATTCCACATGGCCGCATCAAAGGCCTCAACGATGCCTGTGGCGCGTTTTATCGGCTGAAAACACCGCTGGAATTCGAAGCACCTGACGATCAGCCGGTCAACCTGTGTTTTGTATTGCTGGTCCCCAAGGACGCCAACGAACGGCATCTGCAAATTCTGGGTGAACTGGCTCAATTGTTCGGCGACGATGTCATGCGCGACAAAATGCTGAACATTGCCGATGCCTCCGAGTTGATCGCGCTGCTTAGTGCTTGGTCAAGCTAGGCGCGATGCTCCGCGCATGGACGATCTAACCCACGTTACCGTCGACACCCTGTTCCGCGACATGGCGGAACAACTTGGGCTGCAATGGGTGGCTGGGCAAACGGGTGGCAAGCGCACCCTGTCTTCCGAAACCATCCAAAAACCCACCTTGGCACTCATCGGCCACCTGAACTTTGTGCACCCCAATCGGGTTCAGGTGCTGGGCTGCGCCGAAATGGACTATCTGCGCGGATTGACTGATGCTGCCCTGCAGGACGCAATCGATCACCTGTTTTCAACCGAGCTGGCGGCCATCGTTATTTCCAACGGCGAAGTGGTGCCCGCCATGTTGGCCGAAAGCGCCAACCGAACCGAAACACCCTTGTTTGCTTCGAATCTGGCCAGCCCAATATTGATGTCCTATCTGGGCCATTACCTGACACAGCGTTTGGCCGAGGCCACCTCGATCCACGGCGTGTTTCTGGAAGTACTCGGCACGGGTGTGCTTATCAAGGGCGACGCCGGCGTGGGGAAAAGCGAACTGGCACTGGAACTCATCACACGCGGCCACCGCCTGATTGCTGATGATGTTGTCGAGCTGAAGCATGTTGCGCCAGACACGCTGGAAGGTAACTGCCCGCCCATGATTCGTGATTTTCTGGAAGTGCGTGGCCTGGGCATACTCAATATCCGTTTTCTGTTTGGAGAAACGGCCGTCAAGATGCAAAAAAATCTCAAACTCATTGTCGAACTGATGCAATCAGAAGAAGTCGGCGAAGTCGGCCTCAATCGGCTCGACATGGTGGCATCAACCGAAACCATCCTCAGTGTAGGCATACCCAAGGTACGCATTCCTGTTGCTGCAGGCCGCAACCTGGCTGTGCTGGTCGAGGTCGCAGTGCGTAATCACATTCTCAAAAGCCGCGGGATCAATCCGGTCGAACAGTTTATCAAGCGCCAGCAGGCGGCCATCGACAGGAACACTTGAATGCAAATCGTTCTGGTCTCCGGATTATCGGGTTCTGGCAAGAGCATCGCCATCGCGGTGCTGGAAGACATTGGCTATTACTGCGTCGACAATTTACCGCTGCCCATGCTGCAACCGCTGGTGGATTTTTTACGCCAGGAAGGCCACACCCGCATCGCTATTGCCATCGATGCCCGCAGCAGCGCGAGCTTTACCCAGCTGCCCCAGATTGCCGAGGCACTGCGCGGCCAGGGTGCTGATCTGAGAGTGGTTTTTCTTGAGGCGAAAACGCTTACGCTGGTTCAGCGTTTTTCCGAAACACGCCGACGCCACCCACTCTCAAGCGACACCGTTTCGTTACAGGAAGCTATTCAGCTCGAACGCGAAAAACTCGAGGATATTACACCGCTCGCGCACCGCATTGATACCAGCGACCTGTCTGCCTCGGCATTGCGGCTGTGGATCAAGGACCTGATCGGCCAGGATCGTTCCCGCATCACACTGTTGTTTGAATCCTTCGGCTTCAAGCACGGCATTCCGCTCGATGCGGATCTGGTGTTTGACGTGCGCTGCCTGCCCAACCCGCATTACGTTGCTGAACTGCGCCCGCTCACCGGGCGCGACCAGCCAGTCAAGGCATACCTCGAATCCAGCCCCAATGCCATGGCGCTCCTGGCCGACATCCGCGGGTTTGTCGAAAACTGGCTGCCGTGTTTCATCCGCGATCACCGCGCCTATCTGACCGTGGCTATTGGCTGCACCGGCGGCCAGCACCGCAGCGTATATTTTGCAGAAACGCTCGCCACGGCCTTCCGCGAACGCGAACAGGTTTTGGTGCGGCACCGCGAGCTGTCCTGATGCTGTTGCGCGCGGGCGATGCTGGTGTCCTGTTCGCTGGCACCGGCCTGGTCATCACACTGGCACTGTATGCCTGGAGTGGCGATCGGGGCGATACAGCCATTATCCGTTCCGCAGGGCAGATCGTGGAAACCGCATCACTCACCCACGTGCAACGCTTTGCTATCAACGGGCCACTCGGCACCACCCAGGTCGAGATTGAGCCCGGCCGCGCGCGCGTTGCACGCGACCCCTCACCGCGCCAGTTGTGTGTCAAACAGGGTTGGCTCACGCAATCCGGCCAGGCAGCATTGTGCCTGCCCAATCAGGTCAGCGTTGAAATCCGCGGCCGCACCACCGCCTATGACACACTCGGTTATTGAATTGCCGGTCCACGCAGACGACCGCCGCATTGCGCGGCTTGCAGCATTGGCAATTGGCCTCACGCTCGCCGAGGCGGCGCTGCCGAGCCCGGTGCCCGGAATCAAGCCGGGGCTCGCCAACATCGTCGTGCTGCTGGTGCTATTGCAATATGGTTGGCGCGCCGCGGCATGGGTGTCAGGCTTACGTGTACTTGCGAGTGGGCTTTTGCTGGGCAGCCTGTTTGCACCAGGATTCTGGTTATCCGCTGCTGGCGCGGTCACTAGCCTGGGCGTGCTGGCACTGGCGCGACATTTACCCAGTCACTATTTTGGCCCGATCAGCCTGTCGGTTCTCGCGGCATTTGGCCATATTGGCGGGCAGCTGGCGCTGGCGGGTGCATGGCTGTTACCTGGCATCGCACTCATCAAATTGATGCCGGTTTTTGCCGCTGCCGCGCTTGTTTTCGGTGCGGTCAATGGCGTGATCGTCGCGCGCTTTCTCGTGTCTTCCGGGCTCGAAAAAACCATTCAACAAAAAACGTAATCCCATATTGAATACCGGTATTGGGCAGCGCCGGGTAGATTATTGAGGGCATCCGCGCGACAATTCGATCTATGACTTCATCCCCAAATACAATCACGCTTGCGCTGTCGGGCGCCTCCGGCATGGCTTATGGCCTGCGTCTGCTCGAGTGCTTGCTGACGGCAGACCGCCAGGTCTACCTGCTGGTTTCCCAGGCTGCGCACATCGTCGCCAAACAGGAATTGGGTATAGCGCTGCCCGCCCGACCGCTCGACCTTGAGAAACAACTCATCGAAAGTCTCCATGCACGTGAGGGCCAGCTCCGCGTATTTGGTCGCGAAGACTGGAATGCCCCTGTTGCCTCCGGTTCCAATCCGGCCGATGCGATGGTGGTGTGTCCCTGCTCGATGGGTACGCTTGCTGCCATCGCCCATGGCATATCGGACAACCTCATCGAACGCGCCGCCGACGTGATGCTGAAAGAACAGCGCAAACTCGTCCTGGTTCCGCGCGAAGCGCCCTTCTCCACGCTCCATCTGGAAAATATGCTAAAACTTTCAAAGATGAATGTGGTCATCCTGCCCGCCAATCCTGGCTTTTATCATCGGCCGCAAAGCGTTGAGGACATTATCGACTTCGTCGTCGCGCGCATACTCGATCAACTGGGCATCCAGCACGCCTTGATGGCTCGCTGGGGAGACGACCGATGATCGGTTTGCCCAAACAAAAGACCCTACCGCTCTTCCCGCTCAATACCGTCGTTTTTCCCGGCGGACGGCTACCGCTGCGCATCTTCGAACAGCGTTATCTGGAAATGATCAAACAGGCCATCGCCAACGACACGCCCTTCGGTATCTGCGCCATCCGTGAAGGTGCCGAAACGGGCAACCCTGCCGTGCCTTATGACGTAGGCACCTGCATGCGCATCACTGACTGGGATATGCCTCAAACCGGCATCCTTCACATCGAGACGATAGCGCTGGAGCGATTCGTCATTCGCAGCACCCATACCGAACCCAGTGGTCTGCTGATCGGCACGGTAGAGGATGTCAGCGTCGAATCCGCTGCACCCATTCCTGATGATCTCGAACTGCCCGTCGAAATTCTGCGCCACATCATTGGAGAATATGGCGATGCGCATTTTCCTGAGCCGCACGAATTGGATAATGCCGTATGGGTGGGATACCGGCTGTCTGAAGTGCTGCCCCTTACGCTGAGCATCCAGCAAAATCTGCTGGAAATGAACGACAGCGTGATGCGCCTTCGCATCCTCACCGATTTCCTGAAAAAGCAGATCAACTGATGGCGCGCTTTTATTCTGCGCTCGAAACAAAACACCGCGAATTCATTGCTGCGCAGAAACTGTTTTTTACTGCCTCAGGAACAGACCGCAGTCGCTTGAACTTGTCCCCCAAAGGCATGGACAGCCTTCGAATACTGTCGGACAACCGCGTCGCCTATATCGACCTAACAGGCAGCGGAAATGAAACGGCGGCGCACGTGAAGCATGACGGCCGCATGACAATGATGTGGTGCAGCTTTGACGCCAGCCCGCTGATTCTTCGGCTCTATGGCCGCGGGCTGGTCGTGCGAAGACAGGATGCAGCATGGGCCGATCTGCATCAATACTTCGCAGCGCTTCCCGGCGAGCGCCAGATTATCGTGCTTGATATCGAATCGGTGCAAACCTCATGCGGTTATGCGGTGCCGATGTATACCTATCATGGCGAGCGCGACACGCTGGCACGCTGGGCTGAAAAAAAAGGGCCGGTTGGCCTGCTGGACTATTGGCGCGATAAAAACCAGGTCAGCATCGATGGCCTGGCCACGAACTTACTGGAGGACGCATCATGAAATGGACCTTGATTCCGCTTGCACTGATTCTAACGGCCTGCGACCCGACCCCACCGCCCCAACCCGAAACCGTACGCACCCCTGATCCAATTTTTGAAACGCAAATCAAGGCAATGGAAAAAGCCCATGCGGTGGAAGGTCAAATGAACGATGCAACCGAGGCGCAGCGTAAGCAAATGGAAGCAGCAACGCAATAAACGCGGACCTAATCGGCGATCAATCGCTGCACCACCGCACCCGCCAGCATCAAGCCAAATAGCGGGGGCATATAGCTGATCGTGCCGTTGACCGCACGATCGCGGCCGCGCCCCTCAACCGGTTGCGGCGGCAGCGGCGCCCGTCCCTGCTCGTCGGAAAACACGGTGAGGATGCCCTTGGGAATACCGCGTTTTCTGAGCCGTTTGCGCATGACGGAAGCAAGCGGACACATACTGGTTTTTGAAATATCCGCAAGCTTGATGCGACCGGGATCGAGCTTGTTGCCTGCCCCCATGCTCGATGCGACGCGCAAGCCACGCTCAAAACTAGTGGCCACCAGCGCAACCTTGCAGTTAAGCGAATCGATGCAATCGATGACGAAATCGACATCACCTGGAACGATGTCAGCCACCGTCTCGGGAATCAGAAATTCACGGATCACGGTGAGTTCACATGCCGGATTAATGTCGCGGATCCGCTCAGCCATCAGTTCGGCTTTGGATTGGCCCACCGTGGACAGCAAGGCGGGCAACTGGCGATTGATGTTCGACGCGCCGACCACGTCGTGATCGATGATCGTCAAACGCCCCACCCCTGCGCGCGCCAATGCTTCAGCGCAATACGATCCCACCCCCCCCAATCCCGCCACCAGCACGTGCGCGCGCGTGAGCCGGGATTGCTCCTGGTCATCGAGCAAAATTCGGGTGCGTTCAAATTGCGGCGGCAGGTCTGCGTCCATCGGCTAAAATCCCTTCATGATGAAATGGCTGGTGACACTCGTTCTGGCATTATTGATATTGGGCTTGTTCACGCCCTGGTTTAACCGGATGGGCCTGGGGCGTTTGCCTGGAGACATGCGTATCAAACATAAACGGGGACTATTTTACTTCCCTTTCACCAGCGTCATTTTAATGTCGCTGGTGCTCTCACTACTTGCTTACCTGCTGGGTCGATGAATAAAGCCTTTGTTAAAGAAACCGATGCGCCAGATGACGACGATGAGGCGATCGTCGCACCGACGTTGCCTGCCGGGACCAAAAATTACATGACCCCCGCCGGCTATGCGCAACTCGACGCCGAGTTCAATCAATTGTGGAAGGTCGAGCGACCTACTTTGGTCGAGACCATTTCGTGGGCAGCCAGCAATGGTGACCGTTCGGAAAATGGTGATTACATCTACGGCAAGAAACGGCTGCGCGAAGTCGATCGGCGCATTCGATTTTTATCCAAACGTCTGGAGCACGCCGAAGTCGTCAATCCGGCCACACGCGAGAAAACCGATCAGGTGTTCTTCGGCGCCACCGTAACGGTGGCGGATAACGATGGTACGGAATCGACCTATGCCATCGTCGGCCTCGACGAAGCCGACGCGGGGCGCGGCCGTATTGCCTGGATTTCACCGATGGCGCGTGCGCTCCTGAAAGCCCGTGAAGGCGACACCGTCAACGTACAAACCCCAGAGGGGCGGCGCGAGGTGGAAATCGTCGACGTGCGTTATCAGGCCATCGATTGAGCCCATCGATTTAATTAGTGTGACAAAATAAAGCCATCGTGACCCTCTTCCGAACTGTCCAATGGGTTCACGAACCTGTTTTCGACCTGATCTCCATGAGGGAATCCCATGCAATTCATCCGCCTCAGCTTGAGTCTTCTCGCTTTTACCGTGGTTGCCGCCTGCGGCGACGCCACCTCACCCAGCAGCGAAGCGCAGACTGGATCAGCAACATCCTCTGAGCCCGGCCCCTGGGACACCCTCGCCGCACTGCCGCCCGAAGACCAGCCTTACGGGCTGGATGTCTACACAGTTAAATGCGTCAGTTGCCATGGCAACTTGGGACAAGGCGTAGGCAACAACCCTGCACTTAAAGGCTTGTCGCCCACGGCCATGCAACAGAAACTGCTCGATTACCGGGCCGGAAAGGCCGCTGGAAAAACTGACCTGAGTGATGCTGAAATTGCTTCGGTCTCAGTGTACGCAGGGGAATAAAAACCCGGTTCGGTCACGGGCATTCGATGCGTTACACCTACAGCGAGAATGACTTGGCTAGTGCAGCGCGCTGGCCAGCTTGCGCCGGTATAGGCTCACCAGTTCGCTGCCGCCCAGCAGGTCGAATACAGCCAGCAGTGTTTTACGGCCCATGTCGTCTTCAAAGCCGCGATCGCGACGAATGATTTCCAGTAACTGATCCATCCCCGCTTCGTATTGCCCGGCTGCCACATGCAAGTTGGCGAGCTTGAGTCGTGCTTCAAGATCATTTTCGTTTGCTGCCACACGCGCATCCAGCGCGGCCGGGTCTTCGCCTGCCTCGCCCATGAACTGCAAACGCGCCCGCACTTTTGGCACGCGCGGATCAGCATCGTCCGGCAGGTTACCGATCAACCGGCGGGCTTCGTCAGCCTCCCCCAAGTCCAGCATGATCTCTGTGGCGTCGAGCCGGATGCCGACATGGTCAGGATCCAGCCTGGAGGCTTCAGCCAGTTTCTGCAACGCTCCAGAAACATCGCCGGCATCGCGCAGCCCGGCTGCCTGCGCACGCATTTCATCGGCCGGTCCAGGCAGCAGACGATCAAGAAAGGCGCGTACCTCAGCCTCCGGCAAGGCGCCAGAAAACTCATCGACGGGCTCGCCGTTAATGAACGCCTTGACGCTGGGAATACCGCGTACGCCATAGCGTGTGGCGAGTTCCTGATTGTCGTCAGAATTGATTTTGGCCAGCCGGAATTTGCCACCATATTCGGCAGCGAGCTTTTCCAGTATGGGCTTCAGTGATTTGCAGGGCCCACACCACGGCGCCCAGAAATCGACCACCACAGGACGGGTGTTCGATTCTTCAAGAACAGCGTGCTCAAAGTCGGCGATGCCGACATCAAGGTCATTTTCGGTCATGGCAACTCCGCCCATGTCTTCGGGCCTAAATCTGACGCGCCAGTTCGGCGGCGATGCCGGTGTAGGAGCCAGGGGTCATCGCTTTCAAGCGTATTTTTTCGGCCGCAGGAATCGCCAGACCGTCGATAAACGCATGCAGCGTGTCGCGTGTCATGCCGGCCTTGCCGCGTGTCAGTTCTTTCAATTGCTCGTAGGGGTTGGCGATGCCATAGCGGCGCATCACGGTCTGGATGGGTTCGGCCAGCACCTCCCAGTTGCCGTCGAGGTCCGCCGCCAATGCGGCCGGGTTGGCTTCGAGTTTGGAGAGGCCGCGCAGGCAGGATTCGTACGCAAGCAGGCTGTAGCCGAAGCCGACACCCATGTTGCGCAGCACGGTGGAATCGGTCAGATCACGCTGCCAACGCGAGACGGGTAATTTCTCAGCCATATGACGCAACATGGCGTTGGCCAGACCCAGATTGCCTTCGCTGTTTTCAAAGTCGATCGGGTTGACCTTGTGCGGCATGGTGGATGAGCCCACCTCCCCCGCTTTAACTTTCTGCTTGAAGTAACCCACCGAGACATACCCCCAGACATCGCGGTTGAAATCGATGAGGATGGTATTGGTGCGCGCGATGGCGTCATACAGCTCTGCCATGGCATCGTGCGGCTCGATCTGGATGGTGTAGGGATTGAAGGTCAGACCCAGTTCCATCACGAAACTGCGGGCAAAATTTTCCCAGTCAATCTCGGGATAGGCCGACAGATGGGCGTTGTAGTTGCCCACAGCACCGTTGACCTTGCCCAGCAACTCGATGTCGCCGATGGCGATATAACAGCGACGCAAACGATAGACAACGTTGGCCAATTCCTTGCCGACTGTCGTTGGCGAGGCAGGCTGACCATGCGTACGCGACAGCATCGGCAAATCGGCCAGTGCGTGCGCGAGCTCGGTCAGACGCTCGATCAGCTTTTCCAGTGTCGGCAGCAGCACACCGTCGCGTGCGCCCTTCAGCATCAGGCCATGCGACAGGTTGTTGATGTCTTCCGAGGTGCAGGCAAAATGGATGAATTCAGACACCGCTGCAATTTCGGCGTGGGTACTGGTTTTTTCCTTGAGGAAATACTCGACCGCTTTCACGTCGTGATTGGTAGTCGCCTCGATGGCCTTGACGCGTTCGGCATCCACCACCGAAAAATGATCGGCAATGCTGTCGAGCAACGCGATGGCATCGGCCGAAAATGCCGGAACTTCGGCGATGGCGGGCTCGTTTGCCAGCGCCTTCAGCCATTCGATTTCAACGATGACCCGGTATTTGATCAGGGCATACTCACTGAAAAAATCGCGTAATACAGCAGTCTTGCTGCCATAGCGGCCATCAAGTGGCGAAAGCGCAGTGAGTGCATTGAGTTCCATCGTGTCTCCGTTGTATCGGTTATTCAGTTTGTTGATTCGTGTGGTGCTTGCACTGTGCCACTTCGAGCGACGCAATGGCGAACGACATTAAACGGTACGCCTGTCACGCACGGCTTGCGCCAGCGTGCCGCTGTCCACGTACTCCAGTTCGCCTCCTACCGGCACGCCGCGTGCCAGGCGGCTGACCTTGAGGCCGCGCGCCTTCAGCAGTTCGCCGATGGTGTGTGCGGTCGCCTCGCCTTCCGGCGTAAAGTTGGTTGCCAGCAGCACTTCTTCAACCACGCCGTCGAGTGCCCGGTTGATCAGGCGGTCGAGATGGATCTCGCGTGGGCCGATACCGTCGAGTGGGCTTAGCCGCCCCATCAGCACGAAATACAAACCCGTGTAGCTCTGCGTGGCTTCCATCATGTTGAAGTCGGTCGGCATTTCAACCACCGCCAGTTGCCGCTTGTCACGGCGCGGGCTGAGACAGACTTCGCACACTTCGGCTTCGGAGAAATTGTTGCACAAGCGGCAGTGGTGCAGATGCGTCAGCGCATGATTGAGTGCGCCAGCCAACGCTTCGGCACCCCGCCGGTCACGTTGCAGCAAGTGATAAGCCATTCGCGCCGCCGACTTCGGGCCCACGCCCGGCAACACACGCAAAGCGCCAATCAGATTTTCCAGCGCGTCAGGTTGCACCGCAAGCCTCCTGCCTTAGAACGGCAGTTTCATCCCCGGCGGGATCGGCAGGCCGGCGGTCACGCTGCCCATTTTTTCCGTCACGGTGGACTCAACCTTGCGCACGGCATCATTCACTGCTGCGGCCACCAGGTCTTCCAGCATTTCCTTGTCATCACCCACCAGGCTCGGGTCGATTGTGATGCGGCGCACATCGTATTTGCAGGTCATGACCACCTTGACCATGCCGGCGCCGCTTTGCCCTTCGATTTCGATATCAGCCAGCGAGGCCTGCATCTTGGCCATGTTTTCCTGTACCTGCTGGACCTGCTTCATCATGTTGCCAATGCCGCCCTTCATCATGTTGATTCTCCTAATGGTTGTATGGAATTCGCATCGATCTGGCCGCCAAATTGGTCAACCAGTTCACGCACAAATGGATCCGACTCAATTGCGGCCACGGCCTCGGCCTGGCGCGCATCCTTGATGCGCGTGCGCACCTGTTGCGGTGTTTTATCGGCAGCAGCGCCGATCTCGAACGTTACGTTCAGGCCTGCGCCATGCTTATCACGCAGCGCGGCTATCAATTTGTCCTGATAGGCACGATCGAGTAAATGTTTATGTCCCTCGCCCACGCGTAGCGTCACCGCATCGCCTGTCTGCGCGATCAGTTCGCTGTGGTCGGCGAGCATTTTTGCCATGCCACCGAGGCGCAACTCGGCCACGATGGCGAGCCAGTCCCAGGCTGACTGTGGCACAGGTTCGCCCGCAACCAGCACAGAGGCAGCAGGCGCGACTGGCTCCGGTGCGGCGACCTCGGCAGCCGGGGCCGCAGCAGGGACGTGGACGGGGGATGCCTGAGGCGCGGCAAGCGGCGACGCCGGCGCAGCGACACGCTGCGCCGGCTCGGTACGCGTGGCAGGCGCCGCACGCACCGGCGCGGGACGGTCTGCGGGCGCCGCACCTGGTGCAAAAGCCAGCATGCGCAGCAGTGTCATGCAAAATCCGGAAAATTCGTCCGGCGCATAGGGCAGGTCGCGGCGACCATTCAGCGCGATCTGGTAATACAGCTGCACGGTTTCAACATCCAGTTGCGCCACCGAGGACTGCATGCGTTCGGTGTCTGCTGTGGTTTCCACCGCATTGGGCGCGTGCAGCATTAATGCGAGCTGGGTCAGAAGATTACCCAGGTCCTGCAACGCAGCATCGAAGGCAATGCCGCGCTCGGCCAGTTGCCGTGCGTGACCCAGCAGGGCATCGCCATCTTGTGCCGCCAGCGCATCCAGCAGGTCGAACAGGTAATCGCGTCGCACGGTGCCGAGCATGGCCTCGACTGCAGCCGCTTCCACTTTTCCACCGCCGTAGGCAATGGCCTGGTCGGTGAGTGAAAGGGCATCGCGCATGCTGCCGGCTGCGGCGCGCGCCAGCAGGTTCAGCGCAGCGGGTTCGGCGTCAACAGTTTCCTGCGCCAGCACTTCGCCCAGATGCTGCGCCACCAGTGCGGGGGGCATCGGCTTCAGATTGAATTGCAGACAGCGGCTCAAAACCGTCACCGGGATTTTTTGCGGATCGGTGGTGGCGAGAATAAATTTCACATGCGCGGGCGGTTCTTCCAGCGTTTTCAACATGGAGTTGAACGCCGGTTTTGACAGCATGTGGACTTCGTCGATGATGTAGACCTTGTAGCGGCCCACCGTAGGCGCGTATTGCGCGTTGTCGAGCACCTCGCGCATGTTGTCGACGCCGGTATTCGATGCGGCGTCCAGCTCCAGCAAGTCGACAAACCGTCCCGCATCGATCTGGGTACACGCCGAACACACGCCGCACGGAGTGTTGGTGACGCCGGTTTCGCAGTTAAGGCACTTGGCAAGAATTCGCGCCAGTGTGGTTTTGCCCACCCCACGCGTGCCGGTGAGCAGATAGGCATGATGCAGCCGGCCCTGCGTCAACGCATTCGACAGCGCCTGAACTACGTGATCCTGACCCTTGAGGTCGGCAAACACGCGCGGCCGCCACTTGCGCGCGAGTGCAAGAGCGGGTGCTGCGGAATCGCCGAAAAGATCAGTCATGGGTTATTCAAGAGGCGGGAACCATTCCTGGCTGCACTTGGGTGGAGACAAGGCGTGGCGTCGCAGACAGTACTAAAGTACGGCAAGACGCCACAACGCAGTATCCGCCCAAGTGCAGCCAGGAATGGCGAGCCAGAACCCCGGCACTGGTATCCGTCGCTGTGGCTGCTTCCTTCCGGACCTGACCCGATTCACAACTTCACCATGCGGGGAGGCCCGCCACGCGTATTTTAACCCGGAAGCGCTTTCATTCCTCATCCACCGTCACGGTCAACCGACGTTTTTTCACTGCGTCGGCCAGGGTACGCAATAACGGTATCGTGTCGTCCCAGCCGATGCAGGCATCGGTGATCGATTTGGCATATTCCAGTGGCTGGCCTTCAATCAGATCCTGTCGCCCTGCATTCAAATGACTTTCGATCATCGCGCCGATGATGCGCACATCCCCCCCCGCGACCTGCGCGGCGATGTCAGCGCCGACATCAATTTGGCGCTGGTACTGCTTGCTCGAGTTGGCATGCGAAAAGTCGATCATCAACTGCTGGCGCAAGCCAACGGCTGCCAGTTCGCCACACGCCAGATTCACACTGGGTGCATCGTAGTTGGGCGCCTTGCCACCCCGCAGGATGACGTGCGTATCTTCATTGCCTGAGGTGCTGAACACACCGACATGGCCGGATTTGGTAATGGAAATGAAATGGTGGCGCGCCGAAGCTGCCTTGATCGCATCAACCGCAATTCTGAGACTGCCGTCGGTACCGTTCTTGAACCCCACCGGGCACGACAGGCCAGAAGCCAACTGACGATGCGACTGTGATTCGGTGGTACGCGCGCCGATGGCGCCCCAGCTCACCAGGTCGGCGATGTATTGCGGCGAGATCAAATCGAGGAACTCGGTGGCACAGGGCAAGCCGATTTCGTTGATGTCCAGCAACAGCTTGCGCGCCAGGCGCAGGCCTTCGTTGATATCGAAACTCTCGTCCAGATGGGGATCGTTGATCAGTCCTTTCCAGCCCACGGTGGTGCGCGGCTTTTCAAAGTAAACGCGCATCACGATGATGAGGTCGTGTGCCAACTCGTCGGCCAGCGGCTTGAGCTTTTGCGCGTATTCCAGCGCCGCTTTCGGGTCATGGATGGAACATGGGCCCACGATAATGAACAGGCGGTCGTCTGCTCCGCGCAGCACGTCGTGAATGGCGCTGCGCGCGTGCGCCACATGTTCATGCACGGCGTCATTAGCGCGCAGCTCGCGCATAATCTGCATCGGAGCAAGCAATTCACCGCTTTGCTCGATGCGGGTATCGTCGGTTCGGGTTGCTGTCATCTTCGGACTCCGTATGTTCGCTTGACCCACAGCGACTTAAACAAAAAACCGCCAGCAGGCTGGCGGTTTCGTCAAGGCACTGTGCTGTTTGTCTCAGCGCCTCCCGACCGCCATGGGCGTGGGATAAAAGCAGCTAAACAAGAACCAAGTGGCCGTATTCATTCGTATCAGTTTATCAAAACCCACGCAGCTGCGCCAACCACATTAAAGAATAGTGGTTTTATACCGTAAATGTCGCTGCGGAGTCTTTCTTATCAATAGTTGAAGTCAAGGGTACCAAGAAAAATGATGGCTAACGGCGCAAACCCACAGAATTCAGGTCAGGACTTGCGGCGCGACAAGCGTTTTCAGGTTTCACAAGCAGCCCTTATCTCGCAGCCAGGACACCCTGACGTAGCGTGTGAAATTCGTGACTTCTGTCAAGGCGGTTTGTACCTGCAATTCACTGACTCGGAAGCGGCGATCACCACACTGAGTCAACGCACGGATTCGGCGGTGGAGATCGTGTTCACACCCAGCCATAACCAGAGCGCCCAGCCCTTTCGTATTCCCGCAAAAATCAAACGCATGAGTTCTCCCGGAGTGGGCGTTGTGTTTGACCGCCAGCCCATAGACGCATTGCGCGCACTACAAAAGCTGCGCATGGCCGAACATCGAAAGCGCATTACAGCCCTACCGGCTTCCGGAGCGCATCAGTTGAACGAAGCTTGCACCTCCCTGCTAAATGACACGCTGCTGCAAGCACACGACCATCTAACCGGCCTTTTGAATGACAAGCTGAATACTGCAGCGGCCACGGCTTCTGGTATTGCTGAGCATAACGGTCTACTCAGCGCCACACATGAATTCACCCACCGCGCTGCAACCGTACAAACCCGCTTTGTGCAAGTCGTACTGGATGCGCTGAAAAATTCCCGATCCGAACAAACCACCGCCCTTGACGACACCAAAAACGACGGTCTTGCGCTGATTGACGAGGCGCACTTTGAAAACTGGCTTGCCGCTTCAGCCGAAGTGCTCAAACTGGAAGAGCTGTTTCGTGAGCAACTGAACGATATCGAACCCCGCATCGGGCAACTATTCAATTTCAGTTGCGACCGCAGCAACAATCCATTTGGCCCCGCTGTCATCACCCACGCTTATCGCAGCGTTATAGAAAATATCGAGATTTCAAACCGCGCGCGTCAAGTGGCTTACACAACGTTGCGCGAAGTACTGTCACTTGAGCTTGCGCCACTGTATGCCGAGCTTCTCGTTTTACTGCCCGTGTCACAAGCCGAAATCGTCCAGCAGCAAAGCAACCACTCTACGCCGGAACAGGAAGCCGCCTCGACCGCTCCCGGATCTGGAAGTAATACGCATGCTGAGACGGCCGCTGCATCGGGATCCTCAATAGCCTCACCTACCACAGCACCGCCGACGAAAGGAACCCTGAGTCGTTTAACGGGCTCGTTGATGGATTTCTTCCGCAGTGCCATGCCCCAAGCTCAGAGTTCAGTCCATGCTGGTTCGTCTCCTTCGCAGGAAACGGCTTCCCCTGGCATGCCCTCATCCTCACCGTCACAACCCGGGAATGCTGCTCAACGCCCCGTCGGGACCACCACACGGCCCATGATGACGCCGCCCGGCGTGGCACATTCGCCCGTGTTGCAGCGTCTCTCTGCTGCCGGCGCGCTTCCGATCAATGCCACCCCGGAGATGCAGCGTTCGGTGGACATGTTTGGTGCCCTGTTCGACACCATGCAAGCCGAGAACTCAATCATCGAGGGCACCCGGCCCATGTTCCAGCAGATGGAATCGAGCCTCCTCAAGCTGGCGATGGAAGATCCACAATTTCTGTCCTCCCCGGCACACCCGGCGCACAAGGTATTGAACACGCTCGACCGCATCAGCATGGCCGCAGGGGACGACGGGAAGATCGCCGATGCGCGCCTGTTGCGTCTGATGAACCGCTGGACCGACCGCATCAATGCTGAAGTGGACAAAAATCCGGGCGTATTCGAAGAAGCACGCACTCAATTGGAACGCGTGGTTAAACCCCTGCTGAACGAACGGGCTGCCCGGGTTTTTCGCCTGCAGGAAATGTGCGAAGGTCGGCAGCGTGCAGAAGTCGCCAAACTGCGTATTCTGAATGACCTGCTGGCGCGGTTGGAAGAGCGTAAGGTCCCCAATGCGGTAATCGAGCTGCTTAACGGCGGCTGGCGTAACGTGTTGCTGATTGCCGAATTACGCCATGGCGTTGATAGCCAAGAAGCAACCGAAGCATGGGCGGTGCTGCAGCAATTATGTACATGGCTCGATCCCGAGCTGATCGAGTTCCCTGTCACCGCTGAAATTCAGGGTTTGTTGCAGCGCATTGACCAGTCATTGACACAAGTGTGCGCGGATAAATTTGCCCAGGATCGAATTGTCGACAACCTGGCAACCGCATTGTTTGATGAAAACAAATCGCAACATCAGCACACCTCTGTTGCAGCGCGGCTTATCGATACCGCAAGCGAACCCCTCAGCGAATCGCAGGACACGCTGGTTGAACGTTTGCGCGTAGGTGACTGGCTACAGTTCAAATCGATGAACGCCCCGCTCAACTTGATCTGGATAGGCGACCAACCACCCGTTTACGTCTTTGCCAACTATCGCGGGATCAAAAAACTCGATCTCAAGCGTCCGGATTTCCTGCAAACGCTAGAAAACGGCGACGCAGAATGGACGGAAGACATGGAACTCCCGCTGATGGATCGTTCCTACAGCGCGATGATCCAGAAAATGCAACGCGACTTGCTGTGGCAGTCCGCGCATGATCCGGCAACCGGCCTGGCCAACCGCAAGAGCTTTTTCCGTGCGATTCGTCGTAATTGGGTACGCAGCCGGGCAAACGGCAGTGGTTATACCATTGGGGTGATCCAGCTCGATATCAGCAATCCGGCGGGAGAGACCATCGGCGCAGAAGTTCGCACCCCCATTCTGCGCGACCTCGCCCAACTATTGCCGGCACAACTGGGCACCCATGCATTGCTTGCGCGTGCGGGAGAATCCGGTCTCTCTTATTGGCTCCAGTCTGTTGATAGTGAATCTGCGGTTGCCCATGCCCATGCGCTGCAACAGTTCATCACCCAGCACCCTCAGGAAATAGAAGGCACACGCTATCAGGTCAAGGCCGCCATCGGTCTGATGTGGGCCAATGATTGCCTCAGTCCAGAGGCCTATTACGACAACGCCAACGCCGCCTGTACCCGCGCGCGCGAATCCCACTCCGCCGCCATGCTTTACGACAGTGAAGCCCATGACAGTGGCGTGCTGGCATTGGCGCAATGGGCACATGTGTTGACAGCCATACTCGTCAACAACCAGCTCAGCCTCAATTGCCAACCCGTGGTGGGCGCGGCCGATGCAACACGCACCCCGATTTATCACGAAATTCTGCTGCATCCCAGTTCAACCGATGAAAAGATCGCTACACGTGATTTGATCAACATTGCAGAGCGGTTGCAGCGCATCGCCGAAATTGATCGCTGGGTCGTGCGCAAGGTTTTTCAGTGGATTCGCGATCATGCCGACAAGGTTGCCACAATGGGCGGTTTTTCAATCAACTTGTCTGGTCAGTCGATCACGAATCCACTTTTCCTGAAATTCATCCTCGGCGAATTTGCAAGCGGCGACATTCCCGGCGCAAAAATCATTTTCGAAATCAGTGAAATCGATGCCATCGACGGCCATGCGCAAACCCAGCTCTTCATGCGACAGCTTCAACGCCACGGCTGTCGTTTCACGCTCGACGAGTTTGGCGCAGGCTCCAGTTCATTCACCCGCATGAAAAGCATGAAACTCGATTACCTGAAAATCGACCGCACGCTGGTGCGCGAAGTCACCAGCAGCATGATCGACGAAGCCCTGGTACGGTCGATTGTAGAAACCGGCAGCTTCCTGGGAATCAAGACAGTGGCAGGGTATATCGAAGACGACGAAACACTCATCAAGCTGCGCGAGATGGGGGTGGATTGCATGCAAGGGTATTTGATCGGGGAGCCGGTTGAATTGGAGAGTTTGGCCTGAAGCTACCGCCGCTCATTGCACGAGGCGCAGCGCAGAATCCCGTATTGGGCTGCAAAGCCCAACCCGTTTAGCGTTTGCATTTGGGCTTCATTCCATTCATTGTATCTACGGGGTCTTAGGGTTGCCGGAGCACTACACGCCGGAGTCTGGTCGGCATGTAACGCTGATGGGCATCAATGAAGCAGCGTGGAAGACAGACCCGTTTGTAGCAAGGCAGCTAACGCCTCTGCCGCCATCGGGCGGCAGAAATGATAGCCCTGGCCTTCGTCGCACTGCCTGTCCCGAAGAAATGCAGCCTGCTCGGGTGTTTCCACCCCCTCAGCGATGACTCGGAGCCTGAGGCTTTTTGCCATGCTGATCACGGCACTGACGATGGCGGCATCGTCCGGGTTGTCGATCATCTGATTCACGAACGACTGATCGATCTTCAGGGTATTAATCGGAAACTTCTTCAGATAACTCAGGCTGGAATAGCCGGTGCCGAAGTCATCGACCGCGAGCTGGACACCCAGGTCTGCGAGCGCATGCAGCACGGTATCGGTCGCCGCGGCATCGCGCATGAGGACGCTTTCGGTCAGTTCGATTTCCAGATAGCGCGGTTCCAGATGCGCCTCCTCGAGGGTCGCGCGTATATTTTTGAAATAATCCTTGGTGTGGAACTCGGGCGCAGAGGCGTTGATAGCGACGACGATCGGCGGCAACCCCGCCTGCAACCAGGCTTGGGCCTGCTTGCAGGCCTCGCGCAACACCCAGCGTCCAATCGGCTGGGTCAAACCGCAATCCTCGGCGATGGGCACGAACTGCTCGGGTAAAATCAGCCCGCGTTGCGGATGCTGCCAGCGAATGAGCGCCTCGACGCCGACAATCGCGCCACTCTGAAGATTGATTTTCGGCTGGTAGTGCAACACGAATTCCTGCCGTTCCAGCGCGCGGCGCAGCCCGCCTTCGATGGATTGCCGCTCGATGGCCCGAACATTCATGCTCTGCTCGAAAAACTTGTAATTGTTGCGGCCGTTTGCCTTGGAATGGTACATCGCACTGTCCGCGCATTTGAGCAGGGTTTCCAAATCCTGACCATCATCGGGGTAGATGCTGATACCGATACTCGCGCCGATGTAAATCGTGTGTTCGTCAACGCAGTGTGGTAATTCCAGCGCCGCCAGCAGCTTTTGCGCAGAGAGCGCCGCGTCTTCTGCGTGCTCGATATAGGGCAGTAGCACCACGAATTCATCGCCTCCCTGACGGCTGATGGTGTCCGAGTGGCGCACGCACCCCACCAGGCGTTGCGCAACCGACTGCAGCAGCAGGTCGCCTACCGCGTGCCCCAGAGAGTCGTTGATGTGCTTGAATCGATCCAGATCCATGAACATCACCGCCAACTGCCGACCTTGGCGGTGGGCCAGTTCGATGGCCTGACCCAGCCGGTCCTGCAGCAGCGTTCGATTCGGCAAATCGGTGAGGGTGTCGTAATGGACCAGATGCTCCAGGTTATCTTTAGCGATCTGGACCTGTTCGGTCAGTATGTGCGCTTCAATGCTGGCGGTGACCAGGTGTGCGTTGGCCTGCTGCAACTTGACGATATGTTCGTCGGATATCGCCTGCGGTTCTGCCACGCGAATCTCTTGCTCGCGCAAGGTGGCGGCCCCTTCGCGTTCCTGGGCTTCGCCTTCCCGTAGCTGCGCCGCGCCCTCGCGTAGATGGACGGCATCTTCGCGCAAGTCAGCAGCATCTTCACGCATGTCAGCGGCATCTTCTCGTGCAGCGGCCGATTTCTCGCGGCTCAGGATGGTCTTTTCATCGTCAACGACGGCGCTTTCCCTGCGTTTAATCCCTTTTTCAAGGGCCTCTGTCAACGTGTCTTCAAGTAGGCCCGGTTGACCCGGATCGCCGGTCGCAGACGCATTGTTACTGTCCTTACTGCCCATCCCATCCTCCAATTCAGGTCGTGCCAACTACCCGATGCGCGTTGACAGATCCGACAGAATTCGGACATGCCTGATGCAAGTGTATCTAGGAACTATAGGTACGTTGCTCACACCAGTCGGTACGGTGACACACACAGCTTGCAACTTAGTCGATGTGGCGCCGGCCCGGACTGCGGGTTCAGGTGACGGGTCGATCTTCATGATAGGGAACTGAAACAGCCACTGATCATCCGGGCGGGAATCGCGGGCCGTTAAAACTGTCTGCATAACCTTCCCAGGGTCGAAGCCCCATCACCGGAACGGGGTGATTTGCGCCACCTTAGCCGCTTTCCGAAACATCCAGCGCCAGGTTCAGCGCTTCCATGAATTCGCTGACCTTGATCGGCTTGGTGAGGTAGCCGAAAAACCCTGCTTCCAGGCCTTTCTGGATGTCGCTTTGCATGGCATTGGCGCTGATGGCCAGCACCGGGATATGCGCCGTGACGGGATCTTTGCGCAAGATTTCCAGCGCCTGAATGCCGCTGATGCCGGGCAGATTGATATCCATCAGGATCACATCCGGGAGCTGGGCACGCGCAATCGCAGTGCCGAGATGGCCGTCGCGCGCGCTCAGCATGCGTATATGCGGGTGGCCCTCGATGATTTGCTCGACCAGCATCAGGTTGGCCGGATTGTCTTCCACATAGAGCAGGGTGCGCAGCGCCGTGTTTTCCCGCGCTTTCGACGCAGGGTCTGCGGGCAGGGTATGTCCAGTGGCAAGTCGTGGCGCACCGTCCCGGATCAGGTCGATCCAGAATTCACTGCCCACACCAACGGTGCTTTCCACCCCGATGCTCCCGCCCATCAGCTCGACCAGCTGCTTGGTGACCACCAGGCCGATGCCCGTCCCTTCCTCGTTACCCGCCTCTTGCCCGAGACGATTGAAGGGCTGAAACAGCTGCGCCAGCTTTTCCGCAGGCAAACCCGCACCGCTGTCCTTGATGCTGATGCGAATGAATTCCGGGGTCGGCGCGGTGCACGCCACACTCACCGTGCCATGCTCGCGGTTGTATTTGATCGCATTGCTCAGCAGATTGATCAGCACCTGTTTGACCCGCGTTCGGTCGGCATAGGCAAACCAGGTATTGTCGCAGAGGAGAAAGTCGAATTGGATGCCGCGTTGCTGCGCCTGCGGTTCGATCATGGCCCGGCATTCGTTCATGACATCGATCAGCAACACCGGTTCTTGCGACAGCGACAGTTTGCCGGACTCGATCACCGCGAGATCGAGGACTTCGTTGATCAGGTCCAGCAAATACCATCCCGATTTAATGATCTGCTGGAGCCTTGTGTTCTGGGTATCTGTCAGCGGCGGCGACCCGGCCTCCAATAACTGGGCGAAGCCGAGAATGGCATTGAGCGGGGTGCGCAGCTCATGGCTCATGCCGGAAAGGAAATTCGATTTGGCGAGGTTGGCTTTTTCCGCTTCTAACTTGGTTTGCTCCAACTGAACTTTGGCTATTTCGACTTGTTCAGTCAGTTTTTGTGCCTCGATGGTCGCGACGACCAGGAACGCATTCGCTTGCTGCAACATCAGCATGTGATCGTCCGACGCTGCCTGGGTGGCCTCTGACGCGCAAATTTCCCGCTCGCGCGAGGTCGCTACCCCTTCGCGCAGATGAACCGCATCTTCACGCACATGCGCGGCCTCTTCGCGTGCATCGACCACATCCTCGCGCGCAAGAACCGTCGCCTCATCGTCAATGACAGCGCTTTCCTTGCGCCGTCTGTCGGTAGCACCCCATGCAAAAGGCGGCGTCCCGGGATCACGACCCATCACAACCGCTTGCCGAGGGTGATCGATTTCAGGCATGCCGTCATTTTCGTTGTGTTCATTTCCGCCCCTGTCGCCTGGTCATTCTGTCTACACGCCGACCGTCGGCCGGCCTGACATGATTCCGCCATACTCGGACAAGGTTTCGCCAATCACGATGCCGTCGTCGATAATGTCGAACAGGCGAATGTCCTTGCTGTGCTCGCTGCCGCGGACCTTGACGACCGACAGAACGCGTTTGAACTGGCCCGCGATTTCGATATAGCGCTGCACGATAATGGAGTCGGCAAGAAATGCACTGCCAAAGGGACTAAAGCGCAAATCGGTATAACGGTCTTCCAGTTCCGAGGTCATCAGGATGGTCACACCCATGCTCGTCAGTTCGGCAATCATCCGGTACAGCGAGCCGCGAAAATCTTCCTGAAACTCGGGCGCCAGCGCCAGCTCGAACCCCGACAAGGAGTCGATGACAACGCGCTTGGCCTGCATGCGATTAATCATTTCGATCAAATCATGCAAGGTTTCATCGATCGACAAATCCAGCGAACGGGTGTCGATCACCCCCACTTTTCCGGTCTCGACCAGCGCTTGCAGCTTGTTGTTCAGCAGTTGGCTCGGGCTTTTCTCAAACGCCGCAATCACGCCAGGTTCGCCTCTGCGCACCCCTTCGGCAAGAAACTCCGTCGCCAATATGGTTTTCCCGGAGCCGGAGGGCCCGACCACGAGCAGCGAATAGCCCACCGGCAAGCCGCCGCCCAGCATGTCATCCAGGCCAGGCACCCCCATGAGCGTACGCTTGTCTCCCGTGACGAGCTTGATTGCCGCCTCAACCGCTGCGCCCGGCTGGACAATCGCGCGCGGGAAAACCTGAATGCCTGCGTCGCTGATGCGGAAGGTATGCAAACCCGGCGCCTGGGCCTGCCCCCGCATTTTGACCACCTGCATTTTGCGCACCATGGAATTGCGGTGCAAATTTTGCGACATCCAGAGGATGCCATCCGCCACGGTAAAGACCGGGCTGGATTCGGCTTCGGGCAGCAAATATTCACCGATCAAAAAGGTGGTGGCCTGCCAACTCGTCATTTGCATGCCCAGTTGCTGCACGAAGCGCTGCAGCCCGGACGCGCCCTGTTCCATCGACTTCGCCGACTGCGCGACGGATCGAAACGAATCCACAAACACCAGGCTGGGCGAATAGGCTTTCACTTCTTCGGCAATACGCGATAAAACACGGTCAAAATTTCCGTCCAAGAGGTCCGAGGACAGGTTGACGAAGCGGATCGAGTCATTAACCTTATCGATGTCGAAAAACGGGAATTGCTGCTGATAACGCAGCATCTTCAACGCGGGCTCGCCGAGTACCGTGAAGAACAGTGCCCGATTATCCGGCTTGGCCAGCGAGAACATGATCTGGTGCGCGAGCGTGGTTTTTCCGCTTCCCGGCGTGCCTGCGATCAGGTTGAATGAGAATTCCGGCAGGCCACCGCCCAACAGATTGTCCAGACCGGGCACGCCCGTTGGCAGACGACGTATGCGGACCTTGTTACTCATTTTCTAACTCCTCGCCGGCCTTGTCCGAAGCGTCAACGCCCCAGGCCAAACGTAAAATACTGGTCGTTAACTGTTCGCCTATCAATGCGGCCAGGATGTCGGTGAACGTGATCAGCAGCAGACGGTTTGCTGCGTAAACTTCGGCAGGCGTTTGTCCTTCAAAGCTTGTTTTTAATTGCACAAACCGGTGGTCGGCCTGGAGTGATAGTGCGCTGGCCGTGAGCCAGGGAAAGGTCGGCTGGGTGAGGAATACGCTTCGCGCGTAAAGTGAATTGAAGCCCCCTTCACCGACAAGCGAAATGATCTGGGTCGCCATCTGCTCCCATAAGCCAATCGCAGCATCCGCACCCTTTTCAGGGTGCGACGCCATAAGATTTTCAACTACCTGGTGCCGCAGCACATCACTGGCTTGCATAAGCAAAAACTCGATGGTCGTTCGATATCAACGACGTGGGTGGAATACAAGTGCTAGCTCAATCCGCCCTCAGCAGAGAACAGCATAGGGCGTTTCCCTAGCCAAGTACAGTATCCATATTGCCCTCGGCTATGCGATTCCGTTGATCTTCAAGCAAGCGTATCGTGTCGCACGGCGCCGTCAATCGTATCAATATGCATCATGGCAATCATCGCCCTTCAGCCCTTACGCCGTCCCGCCCACTGTCAAGCCATCAATCCGCAACGTCGGCTGGCCCACGCCTACCGGCACGCTCTGGCCTTCCTTGCCGCATGTCCCCACACCCGAATCCATTTCCATATCGTTACCGATCATGGAGACGCGCGTCAGCACTTCGGGACCATTGCCGATGAGGGTGGCGCCTTTGACGGGGTAGGTGATTTTGCCGTCTTCGATCATGTAGGCCTCGGCGGCGGAGAAGACGAATTTTCCGCTGGTGATGTCAACCTGTCCGCCACCGAAGTTGACGGCGTAGAGGCCATTTTTCACCGAGGCGATAATTTCCTGGGGATCTTTATCGCCACCGAGCATGAGGGTGTTGGTCATGCGCGGCATGGTGAGATGCGCATACGATTCGCGCCGCGCGTTACCGGTGATGGGCATGCCCATCAGGCGGGCGTTCATCATGTCCTGCATATAGCCGGTGAGAATGCCGTCTTCGATCAGCGTGGTGCACTGAGTGGGATTGCCTTCGTCATCGATGTTGAGCGAACCGCGACGCAGGGGAATGGTGCCGTCGTCGACGACGGTCACGCCGGGGGCGGCAACGCGTTCGCCGATTCGGCCGGCAAACGCCGAACTGCCTTTGCGGTTGAAGTCGCCTTCGAGGCCGTGGCCAATCGCTTCGTGCAGCAGGATGCCGGGCCAGCCCGCGCCGAGGACGACGGTCATGGTGCCCGCAGGCGCCGGGCGCGCGTCGAGGTTGACGCTGGCCTGATTCACCGCTTGGCGCGCATATTTTTCGAGGATGTCGTCGGTGAAATAGCTGTAGTCAAAGCGGCCGCCGCCGCCGCCACTGCCCTGCTCGCGACGCCCGTCCTGCTCGGAAATCACCTGCAGGGACAAACGCACCAGCGGGCGCACATCAGCGGCCATATGGCCGTCGGAACGCGCGACGTAAATCACTTCGTATTCAGAGGCGAGGCTGGCCATGACCTGGATCACGCGCGGGTCCATGGCACGGGCTTTTTTCTCGAGTCGCTCCAACAACGTGACCTTGGCCGCATCGTCCAGGCTCACTAGCGGATCGACCGCGTGATACAGCTGGCGACCGTCGGCGCGACGCGCGACGGCAGTTTGGCGTTCCTGACCCGCGCGCGCGATGGCGCGGGTGGCGTCGGCGGCTGCGCCCAGCGCGTCGAGGCTGATGTCGTCGGAATAGGCAAACGCCGTTTTTTCGCCCGAGATCGCGCGCACGCCGACGCCCTGATCGATATTGAAGCTGCCGGATTTAACCTGACCTTCTTCCAGGCTCCAGCCTTCGGAACGCGAATACTGGAAATACAGATCGGCATAATCGACGTCATGCGTGAGCAAACGGCCAAAAACCGGCGCGAGCATGTCGGCGTCCAGTCCGTTTGGCGTCAGCAGCGTGGCTTCGGCAGAGCGAAACAGCTGCTCGGCGGTTTGAATGGGAACGAAAGCATCGGTGGGGTTCATGGCAGTGTCCTGAAAAATGGGGTGCAGATTTACTTGGCGGTCGTCTCGCGCTTGGCTATGGCGCGGCGTTCAACCACCTCGACTTCGATCTGTTTGCACGTGATGAAACGGTGCTTGAGCACGGGAAGGCTCTTGCGCAAGCTGGCCTGATAGGCTGGGTTGATATTGGCAATGGCAACGCCGGAGCCTCGCGACAACCGGTCGAGGACGACGCCCCAAGGGTCGACAATCATGCTGTCGCCATGGGTTTCTCGCCCTGACAAATGATAACCCCCTTGCGCGGGCGCAATCACGAAGGCCAGGTTTTCAATCGCGCGCGCGCGGATCAGCGTCTCGAAATGCGCCCGCCCGGTGGTGGCGGTAAAGGCCGACGGCACCACGATGATGTCGACATCGGGCATGGCACGATACAACTCGGGAAAGCGCAGGTCATAACAAATGGACAAGCCGATACGGCCGAACGGGCTGTTGATGACGACGGCCTTGTTCCCCGGCTCGATCAACCTGGACTCCTGATATTGCTCGTTACCGAGATCCAGACCAAATAAATGAATCTTGTCGTAGCGCGCAACCAGCTTGCCCCGCTCGTCATACACCAGACAGCTGTTCCGAACTTTATTTGCGGCACCCGCCTCAAGTGGAATTGATCCACCAATCAGCCATATCTGGTGCTTTTTTGCCATCCGGGACAGGAAATTCTGGATCGGTCCCTGACCTTCCGCCTCGCGCACTTTCACTACATCGGCATCTTTCATCCCCATGATGCAGAAGAACTCGGGGAGCGCAATCAGCTGCGCGCCCGCGTCAACCGCGAGGTCGATCAATTGCTCCGCTTCGGCCAGATTCGCCGACACATTGGGGCCGGACGCCATCTGGATCGCCGCCACCCGGACGGTGCCCGCCTGCGCTGCCGTTTTCTTGACCTGTGCAGTTTTAGGTCGCGCCACAGTAGATTTGGTTATTTTCTTGGTTGTCATGTCGTTGTTCCACAATCAGGGCTCTGTCGCCTGAGATTCAGTGTTGCCCTTCTTTTTTGACAGTTTTTTCACATCGGGAGCCAGCCACGGTCCGATCACCATGTATTCCTTGCTGATAGCTTCCTCAAACGGATCGCGCAGCAACTTCTGCGCTGCCAACACGCCTACGCCGGCAAGCGGACCGCCGATCAAGGCACCCGCCACCGCGATGCCCTCGGACAACTTCGGGATCACTTTCACCCGCAGCTGAACGGATTCCTGATTGATATCGGCCAAACCCGACATATTGACCTTGGCTGACGGCCCGCGCATCTTGAAGTCATCGCTGTACACCACACCCCGCGCGATGCGCAAAGTGGCACCGATTTCATCAAAGGCATAGCCTTCGTTGAAGATATCACGGAAATCGAAATTAAGCCGACGCGGCAACGACTGCAGGCTCAACACCCCCAGCAGTTTGCCCACACCCGGCTCAAGCTTTGAAAATTGGCCATCCCGTGCCTTGAAGTCGAGTTGCCCGGCCAGGGTCTCGAATGAGAAATCAGCGGGCGAACCGGTCCATGTCGCGTTACCTTGAATATCAACACTGCCCCGCTTGAGGGTACCGGGATAGCCAAACCGGGCCAGAAACTTGCCCGCATCCAATACACTCAAAGTCATATCCGCACGGGTTTCACTCGCCCCGCCAGCCCGCCAAAGACCACTCATCTGGAACACACTATCGGGATGCGTCATTCGCAAACTGTCGATGACCAGGCCTTGTGGCGAGCCATGCGCCACCGCCTCCAGCCGGCCCATCAACCGCGACTGAAGGCGAAAGTCTTCAACCGTCAGATCGAAAACCGGGAACTCCGCACCTTTCAGGTTGATGGCACTGGCCACACCCGCGTTGGGGACGGCATCCGGGATGGTCAGCAATTTAAAGTGCGCCGACGCACGTGCCGGTTGCGCCCTTAAAAGCTCCGATCCACTACGGGCTGAAGCCCCTGTGGAATCATATGTTCCGGCGGGACGGTAGGTCAGCACCCCATTGAGATTGGTGCCATTAACCTGTGCACGAAACAGGCCATTACGAACTCGGCCCTGAAGACGTACATCCTGATAACGCCGTCCCATCAAATCAAAATCATCAAAACTCAGGTCTATTGAACTCAGCGACAAAGGGGCTGCACCCGTGCTATCGGGCAGCAGTGCCAACCACCCCGAAAAATCAAGCCCCTGCCCGTTGCCCGCCAAACGCAAACCCGGTTCATTCGGAATTGCGGCAGCGCCGCCAAAGCGAACTTCGCCACGGGCAAAACGTCCGTCCTGGGCGCTTCGCCACGCAGCGCCCAGGACGCTTCCAAACTGGATTCCATATTGTTGGCCATCAACCTGCGGTTGTCTGGTAACGGTCAGCGCCAAGGGGCGTTCAGCTGGCTTGGCCAATGGTGCCGGCAGCGTGGAAGTCAGTCCGACCAGGTCTGACTCGGCTCGTATCCGTGCGCCACCCGGATCCAGATCAACTTGTCCACGCCAGGCTACCTGCCCCGACAGGCCCTTGTTCAAGCTGGCACCCAGCCAGGGTGCCATGCCAGCAGCAGTCGCTCGGCCTTGTGCCAGAACTTTCACCTGGTTATTGCTCGTTACCGTATCGATACTGAGCGGCCCTCCCAGAAACTGGGCAGTCATGTTTTTTGCAGTCAAGCTGTTGCCGGTAAAGTCGATATCACCGCGAAGCTGGTCCACCCGAGGCAGACCGGCTGAGAAAAGGCTGTCGTTCAAAAACGAAAGTCGTCCAGTCAACGTGGTGTCATGACTATGGCGCAGGGGTACTTGCATCTTCAACGCCAGCCGCGCTTGGCCACTGCCCGACAACTTGTCCGTAAAGCCCCGCAGAATTGCCCCGACCGGACTGGAATTCGAAAACCGGATGAAGTCAGTCAGCGGGCCGTTGGCCATTCCGTCAATATGCAACTGTTCTTCATGATGGATTAAATCCGGGATGGTGGCTTTAACCGGAGACAAGGTGACGCCATAAATGCGTGCCTGACTGGATGTCACTTCCATCGTTTTACCCTGGAACAACACGCGCGCATGAATACCGTCGATGCGCGGCCACCCCTGAACATAATTCAGCACGACATCCTTGACCTGCGCCTCGATACGAAACACGCCTTTGCCCGCTTCAAAGGGGAATTTCCTCACATCACCCTGCAAGGTCAGTCGCACATCGTCGGAATAGCCGGCCGTGATTCCATCCTTGAGCCAATTAACCGTTCGATCACCAATCTTCTTGGGGAGGTAACGATAAACGGCCTTACCTTCAGCGTGGGTCAAATGAACGTCCAGATCAACTATTCCGGGCTGGTCGCCAATCAATTCATACCGTCCTTTGGCCGTACCCGTTGCGTCCGGGTTGGAAAAGACAGCTGAATCCAGCGTTAACGTCCGGCCACGCGCCGATTTTTTCCAGCGACCCTGTGCCTGTAATGCGTCGAGCCCCAAGATTGGATCACGGAACAGATTGGGCAAATTAACGGCTAACTGCCTGGAATCTATTGAGAATGTCCCGGCTTGCGCATCGCCCTCGATTTGGCCTGACAGGTTTTCGATCCCCGGTTGATCATTTCTGGCCGCGACACCCAACCCGGTAAATCGAGTGACAACACTGAAATTGTCCAACCCCGGTTCTGTTCCATTCCAGCGAAATTGAAGCGTATCCAGCTTTCCTCGTGCTTGCAGGGCCTGCAAGCGCGTGCGTAACGCTGCATCCATCGGCAAACTTGGCAACACGGATTCCCAGTCGCTCAATTCAAACGCCTTGGCTGAAATTTCGTGCGACTTGTTGTTCCAGGCCACCCCCACACTGAACGGAGCACTCAACGCAGACCCCGGGCGCGCAATACGCAGGTTTTCAAAAGCCACACGATGGCCTTCCGCACTCTGCTCCCAAGTCACCTGCCCCAGCAGTTGCGCCAGTCGCAACGCCGGAAGGTTCTCGGCGAGCACCGTTTCAACCCCCCGCAGATTGAACCCCGCGTTTACTTGTGTCAGCGAACCCCGTTCAAAATCCAAAGTGACATGCAATGCGCCTGTAGCCTGCCTGGGCTGATAAGGCACATCCAGCCAGGGCGCCAGATTGAGGAACGACACCCCCGCGACACGAGTCTCGATGCGCCCGCTCCAGGTTTTAATGTCATCCGGCTTGCGGGCTGTCCACTTCGCATGAACCACCAGTGGCCGCGCCAAACTGGCAGGCGGCGTGGCTGATAAATGCAGTTGATGGCTGCGGAGTGTGTTGGTCAAGTTGAAATCGGCCACGTTGAGTGTCACTGGCGGGGCTTGACGCACTTCATCCAGCCAGGTCAGCGTGGCCTTGCTCACATGCACCCGACCCTGACGCAACAGCCAATTAACAAATCCGCTGTCGGGCGCAGCCGGGTTGATCGGAATCCCTCCCACATAAAAATGTCCGTCTTGCGCGCGCCGCACCCCCAGCGTCAATCCCTGCAATTCGATATGGCTGAATCGCGGCTCCAGAAAAAGCAGAGAACGCCAGGAAAAGGTTGCGTTGAGTTCAGGCAAGTACAACGCTGAACGATCCTGCTGATCGTACAGGCGAACACCCTGCAGGCGGAATTCTGGCCGTGCCTGCTGCCACACTCCGGACACGGCTTCGAGTGTGACTCGCTGGCCTAGCGCGCGTGACATCACGTTCGCCACGGTGTCGCGGTGATCGGCGATATTGGGAAGCACCCAAAAATACATCAAGCCTGCCGCGGTCGCAAAAACCAACGTCGCCAGTGCGGCCAGCACACCCAAGCCACGCCCTACACGGCGCAACCCTAAAGAAAATACAGCGGAAACGGTCATAAATCAGGAATCTCGGATGCCTTGATTCTATGCGTTAACACACGCTTTGCGGGGTAAATGCGCTGTAAATTCTGCGCTTCACGTATCTGTAAAACGGTGGATTAGTCGACGGTCGCGTTTGGTGGGGCGGCCCTTGATTGCTGCTGCCGGATTAACAGACAACTTGTGCTCGCTGGCCTGTTGCTGGCGACGCGCAATGCTTTCGGGCGTTTCTGCATACAACTGCTGCGCAACAGGTGCCGGGCCACGCTGCATCGACAACGCACGCACTGTCAGTATCCAGATGCAATCGCCCAACTGAATTTCCAGCTGATCCTGCGGCCTGATTTCACGCGCCGGCTTGACACGATCTCCATTGAGCTTCACTCGACCCTGCTCGATCGCCTGGGTAGCAAGACTGCGGGTCTTGAAAAACCGAGCGGCCCACAGCCATTTATCGAGCCGCATTTTTTCGAAGGGTGTTGTTTCGGTGGACATGGATACGCTCCGTAATGGCCAACATATGAATCTGTTCGGCAATGGGAAATGCGGGTGGCTGCCTGCACCCGGGATGCTAAAGCACAGCGTACAAGCTTCGGTTGTCTGGTAGACATCGGTGGCAGGCGCACCCATTCGGCTCAGGCACTGCGTGGCCGGTACAATGATCGATTTTTACCAAGAGGAAATTCCATGCCCAAGATTCTCGCTTTGTCCGGCAGTATCCGTCGCGACTCCTGGAACCGCAAACTGATCCAGACCGCTGTGGAGGCTACGCAGGCTGCAGGAGGGGATGTCACCCTGATCGACCTGGCCGATTATCCGCTTCCGCTTTATAACGGCGATCTCGAAGACAAGGACGGTCTGCCTGACAATGCACTTCGCCTGAAAGCCCTGTTCAAGGACCATGACGCCTTGCTGATCGCCAGCCCCGAGTACAACAGCTCGATTCCGCCGCTGCTGAAGAACACCATCGATTGGGTGTCACGTGAGTGGCAAGGCGAATCGGGACTGGTGCCTTATCAGAACAAAGTCGCCGCCATCATGGCGGCCTCCCCCGGCTCACTGGGTGGCATGCGGATGTTGCCGCACCTCCGCCAGATTCTGAATGCCCTCGGCGTGCTGGTATTGCCCGGACAGTTTTCACTGGCGGATGCCGACACCGCCTTTGTTGCGGAAACGGGTGCGCTGAAATCACCCGACCGGATGCACAGTCTGGTGTTGCAGTTGATTGAAACGCTTGCACTGCTGAAACAACGGGCATAAAAAAACGCCCAAAAGGCGCTTGGAGCCTGCAGCGGCAGGCGAATCTTACGTAAAGATAAATCGTCACACTCTTGCTGGAGGCATTGCCTCCGTGCCTGAGACAGCGACGCCGTTCCCGTGCACGCAGGTCACCGCATTGTTGTTGTAGACATTCCGTCCCGGAACCCTGTTGGCAGCCCAATCAGGTTAAGTCCCGACTAACCCGGTATCCAGGATGGCAATGGCCCTCGGGGGCCAGGTTATGCGTCTTCAGCGTTTTTCGAATTCAGCGTCGGGCAAGCCTGCACGCGACGCCACCAGCAAGCGGGCTTTATCCCAACTGACTACGGTGCCAGTGCTGGCCGGAGTTTCAATTGTCCTGTCAGGGTTGTTGACTGATGCCGCAGGGCTAAGCCCGGCATATCCGGCAAGGATGGCAACCAATGTCAGGCTGAGCGTAAAGCCCAGACCACTACCGGTACGGTAGCAATGACGGCTATCTGTTGAACGAACAGGGAATAGGCAGTTGTGGGACATGGCGGCTCCTTGGATCAATCATTTGCCTGAACCCGGGCCACAACGCAGCAACCATATATGAATTCACTCCATGGCAGCCTCGCTGTCTTTTACCAAGACCGGACGCTTTGCGTCGCCATCTCACGATGGGTTTGCCCTTATACAGGTTACCAACTGTAACGACGATATTTCGACATACTTGAGCACTTTTTTGCCCCGAACAAAATTTCAATACCAAACCACTTCAATGGCTTAGGTCATTGCGTCTGTTCCACACAGCGTGCCAACCATCATGATCCGCCACCGCACGCACTTGACCGGGCAACAAAAAAGCGCCCCAAAGGGCGCTGCTGGTATCGAAGGCAATCCCGTACTGTTGAGCCCAAACCTATTTCGAAAAATGAGCTGACAGGCCGGTAGCCGGCAGAATGCCACCCCGTTACGACAACATTTGATCCTTGGTCACAAAATACTTTCGAGCATAGGCCACAAGTTGAGCATCGCTCGGGTGGTCGACGGTTTCCACCCCAATCACCTGTTTGGCAACGTCATGGTCATGGGCGTGAATATGCTTGATCAGTTCGAGCTTGGCTTGGCCGGGCCCGACGATCAGCACCTCGGTGGCGCCTTTCATGGCTTCCACGACTTCATGAAAGTAATGCTGGTCCTCAGGCTGGCGGCTACCGCTGACCGAGCCGCGCTTGCGGTGGAGATTGCGATGTGGCTCAGCCGGGCTCACCACTGATTTTTCGACATCGTCGGGGCTGATGTGGATGACGTGGGCTTCGTTGTGATCGAGCCAGACAACTGCATGGTAGTGAGACATGATTTCCCTTTCGTTAAGTAAGGTCTTCCGCTTCTCAGCTTAGGGCGCCCACAGTCGTATTCAAGGGCGGTGTCTCGTCCACCTCTGAATACGCTACTTCACCGCTTCTTTCAGTTGAGCCAGAATCGCCGGGTTCTCCAGGGTGGAGATGTCCTGGGTAATTTCTTCGCCCTTGGCAATCGCCCGCAACAAGCGACGCATGATCTTGCCGGAGCGGGTTTTGGGCAGGTTGTCGCCAAAGCGGATTTCGTCGGGCTTGGCGATCGGGCCAATCTCCTTGGCGACCCAGTTGCGCAAGTCGGCCACGATTTTTTTGGCCTCTTCGCCGGTGGCGCGTGCGCCTTTCAGCACCACATAGGCCACCACCGCTTCACCCTTGATGTCGTGCGGTCGACCGACTACGGCGGCTTCGGCCACCAGCGGGTTGGACACCAGCGCCGATTCGATTTCCATGGTGCCCAAGCGATGCCCGGACACGTTCAACACGTCGTCGATACGGCCCATGATCCAGAAATAACCGTCCTTGTCGCGGTGCGCCGAATCACCGGCCAGGTAGGTCTTGCCGCCGAGTTCTTCGGGGAAATAGGTCTTGAGAAAGCGCTCGGGGTCGCCCCACAGCGTGCGCAGTTGCGAGGGGAAAGGCCGCGTGATGACCAGAAAGCCGCCCTGGCCTTTTTCAATCGGATGACCCAGCTCGTCGGTAATCGTGGCCATGATGCCGGGCAGCGGCAAGGTGCAGGAGCCGGGTTTGGTCGGCACCGCACCGGGCAGCGGCGCAATCATGTTGGCACCGGTTTCGGTCTGCCACCAGGTGTCGACGATGGGGCAACGGCCGCCGCCGATGACCTCGTGGTACCACATCCAGGCTTCCGGGTTGATCGGCTCACCCACCGTGCCCAGCAGGCGCAACGAGGACAGGTCGAACTTGGCCGGCTCCTGCGAGCCGAGTTTGATCAGGCTGCGGATCGCCGTCGGCGCCGTGTAGAAGGTAGTGATCTTGTGCTTTTGAATGATTTCCCAAAAGCGGCCGGGGTGCGGATAGGTCGGCACGCCCTCGAAAATCACTTCGGTCATGCCGAGTGCCAGCGGACCATAGGTTACATAGGTGTGACCAGTGATCCAGCCGACATCGGCAGTACACCAATACACATCGGTTTCGGGTTTGGCATCGAACACCCATTGCATCGACAGAATGGCACCCAACAGATAGCCGCCACTGGAATGCTGCACGCCCTTGGGCTTGCCGGTTGAACCCGAGGTGTAAAGAATAAACAGCGGATGCTCGGCATTCACCCACACCGGCTCGCTGGTGTCAGCCTGGGTCTGGGTGAGTTCATGCCACCACAGGTCACGCGGGCTCCAATTCACTGCACCCCCGGAGCGGCGATAGACGATCACGCGCTCGACGCAGGAGGTGTCGCCCATAATCAGCGCATCGTCGACTGCACGCTTCAGCTGCACGGCCTTGCCGCCGCGCAGTGACTCGTCGGCGGTAATGATGATTTTGGCTTTGGCATCTTCGATGCGCTCGAACAGGCTCTTCGATGAGAAGCCGCCGAACACCACCGAATGAATCGCGCCGATGCGCGCGCAGGCCTGCATCGCGACCACCGCTTCAATGCTCATCGGCATGTAGACGATCACGCGATCACCCGCCACGACGCCAAGCGAGGTCAGGCCATTGGCAAACTGGCAGACGCGGGCATGGAGTTGTTTGTAGGTGACCTTCGTTACCGCGCCATCGTCGGCCTCGAAAATCAGCGCGGTCTTGTCGCCCTTGGTCGCCAGATGGCGGTCCAGGCAGTTGTAGGAGACGTTGAGTTCGCCATCGTCGAACCAGGTGTAAAACGGCGCTTTGGATTCATCGAGCGTGCGGGTAAACGGCTTTTTCCAGTCGATCGTCCGGCGCGCCTGATTGGCCCAGAATCCTTCGTAATCGGTTTCGGCCTGCTGGCACAAGGCTTGATACGCGGCCATTCCGGACACATTGGCTTGCTTGACGAAGGCTTCGTCGGGCGGAAAAACACGGGTTTCAGTCAGTATCGACTCAATGGCTGCCATACAATCTCCTCACTGTTAGCACGTTGCATCAACGATTGATTTTAATCCAAGCCATCCTAACCCAAGCGCCCCACTTCAAGCCATGACCCATCCTGCCCTTGAACATGTTGCCCGTTGCTCCCGCTTTGGTCAGCGCCTGCTGGCCGCGCAGCCGCAGCTTGCCGAAGCGGTGGAAGCCAAGCTCGACCATGCTTACACCCGCGAAGCGATGCAGAATTTTCTGGCCGAACCGCCGTGCGCTGATGAAACCGCGCTGAATAAGCGTTTACGGCAACTACGCCAGCGCGTCTGGCTGATTACCACCGCGCGTGACCTGGCTGGCACCGCCGATCTCACCGAGGTGACGGCCACCTACAGCAATCTGGCCGAAGTGTGCATCGCTGCGGCGCTGGATTTTCATCACGCTGCGCTCGCCGAACGCCATGGCGAACCGCGCGACGAACACGGCACGCCGCAGCAGATGGTCGTCGTCGGCATGGGCAAGCTGGGTGGCGGCGAACTGAACGTGTCGTCCGACATTGATCTGATCTACCTCTACCCGGAGGAAGGCGACACCGCCAGCGACGACACGGAAACGAAAATTCGCTCGCTCAGCAACCACGAGTTTTTCATCCGCGTGGGACGAAAACTGGCCGCGTCCATTTCTGAGAACACCGCCGACGGCTACGTCTTCCGGGTCGACCTGCGGTTGCGTCCGTGGGGTGAGTCCGGGCCGTTCGCAATGGGCTTTGCGATGCTGGAGGATTATCTGATGGCACAAGGCCGGCCGTGGGAACGCTACGCCTGGATCAAGGCGCGCCCGCTCACTGGCAATCACCACGATGAGTTGACGGCCATCGTGCGACCGTTCGTATTCCGTAAATATCTCGATTTCGGCGCGTTCGCCGCAATTCGCGATCTGCATGTGCAAATCCGGCGCGAAGTTGCGCGCCGCGAGATGGCGCACAACATCAAGCTAGGGCCGGGCGGCATCCGCGAGATCGAATTCACTGCACAAGTGTTCCAGCTCATCCGCGGCGGCCAGATCCCCGCCCTGCAGCAACGCCCCACGCTTACCGTGCTGGGTGAACTGGTGGACAGCGGATTGATGATGGCCGAAGCGCAGCAGGAGCTGGCCGCCGCCTATGACTTTCTGCGTCGTCTGGAACATCGCATCCAGTATCTGGACGATGCGCAAACCCAGTTGTTGCCGGACGATGCCGAATCACAGGCGATGCTGGCCGACGCAATGAACCTGCCCGACTACGCCACACTGATCGCTGAACTCGACGTGCACCGAAACAAAGTCACACGCCATTTCGACCAGATGTTTTCCGCGCCGCAAACCGATCAGGACAGCCACCCGCTCACTGTCATTTTTTCGGGAACGGAAGACACCGACACGCTCCATGCGTTGCTGGAAGAAACGGGTTACGCCGATCCGGCCCGGGTGCTGGCGACGCTTGATGCCCTGCGTGATAACGCGGCGCGCCTGCCCGAGTCGACGCAACTGCGGCTGCATGCGCTGCTGCCACCCGCACTCGAAATCATCGGCAGCCAGGCTGACCCGGCTGCCACGCTGGAACGCTTTGCGGCGCTGATTCAGGCCGTTGCGCGGCGCGCCACCTACCTGGCGCTGCTGACCGAATATCCGGCCGCGCTGCAGCAACTGGTGCGCCTGCTGGCGGCAAGCCCTTGGGCAGCGGAGATGCTGACGCGCCAGCCGCAATTGATGGACGAACTGATCGCGCCGCAACACCTGCTGCGCGTACCCGACTGGACACGGCGCGCCGCACAGTTGCACGATGAACTCGACGCCCACTCCGGCGACACCGAAGCCCAGATGGACGCGCTACGCCGATTCAAGCAGGTGCAAACGCTGCGTCTGCTGGCACAGGATGTCGCGGGACAATTGACGGTGGAAATCCTGTCCGACCACTTGTCCCACTTGGCTGACCTTCTGCTCGCCGAGACCCTCGAACGTTGCTGGGCCGGACTGAAAACGCGCCACCGCGACACGCCTCGCTTTGCGATTATTGGCTATGGAAAACTCGGCGGCAAGGAACTGGGGTATGTCTCCGATATCGACATCGTGTTTCTCTACGATGACGACAATGAGCACGCGCAAGCCACCTACGCACGGCTGGCACAGCGCATCAACACCTGGCTGGGGACGCTGACCCCGGCTGGCATTGTCTATGAAACCGACTTGCGTCTGCGTCCTGACGGGGCCTCAGGCCTGCTGGTGAGTTCGACCGACGCTTTCCGCGATTACCAGTTGAGTCATGCCTGGGTATGGGAACACCAGGCGCTGTCACGCGCGCGCTTTGTGTGTGGCGATGCCCGGATAGGCGAGACGTTCGAAGCCCTGCGTTGCGAAGTGCTCCACCAGCCGCGTGACGCCGCCAAGTTGCGCGAGGACGTGCTGGCGATGCGCGAAAAAATGCATGCGGGCCACGTCAATAACACCCCGCTATTTGATCTCAAGCACGACCGTGGCGGCATCGTCGACGTCGAGTTCTGCGTGCAATATCTGGTGCTGCGGGATAGCCGGTCGCATCCCGAGATGACGCAAAACCTTGGCAACATCAAGCTATTGCATCGCGCAGGTGCAGCCGGCCTGATCCCGGTCGACATGGCTACGGCCGCAGCTGATGCCTACCGTGAACTGCGCCGCCAGCAGCATGCGATCAAATTGAGTGGCGCCGAATACGCCCGGGTGCCGCCGACCGCAATGGAAAGCGTGCGCGAAGCGGTACGGACCTTGTGGCAGCACGTCATGGCCGATGGATAAATCTGACTCGCGTTGCAACGCCAGCGGCAAGGGTGCCGCTTGACCCGTCTTGGGCTGCCCGGCATAGACGGTCAGGTGCGGATAAGGAATCTCGATGCCAGCTGCGTCGAAGGCTTTCTTCAGCCGATACAAATAGGCGCGCCGCACGCCCCATTGCTCCAGCGGCTTGACCTTGAAGCGGCAGCGGATCACCACGGCTGAATCACCCCATTGGTCGACGCCGGCAATGTCCAGGTCGTCATCGATCTTGTCAGCCATCTCCGGGTCGGCACGCAACTCGGCGGCCACGGTACGCATCACCGCATAGACTTCATCGATGTCCTCACGATAGGCCACACCCACATCGATCACCGCATGGGCAAACGTGCGGCTGCGGTTGGTGACCGTGTCAATCGCGCCATTGGGTACGTAATGCACACTGCCCTCGTAATCACGCAGTCGGATATAGCGAAGCGTCATCTCCTCGACCAGCCCGCTTTTGCCAGCAATCTCGACCACATCACCCTGCCGCACCTGGTTTTCCAGCAGCAGGAACAGGCCGACGAAGTAATCCTTGACCAGGCTCTGCGCGCCAAACCCAATGGCGATGCCCAGCACCCCGGCGGCGGCCAGTATGGGCGCAATCGCAATACCCATTTCGCTCAACACCAGCATCGTTGTGATCAGGATAATCAGCACAGTGGCCACATAGCGAAACACCTGCTCGAGCGTTTTCAGCCGCTTGATCCGCTCCAGATCACTTTGGTCCTGCTGCATGTGCATGCGCATCCGCACCAGTGCCTTGCGTGACAGGTGGAGCGCTATCCATGACATGGCCAGAATAATCAACACATGCAGAACCGTTACGGCCAGATCGCGCCATTCGCCCAGAAATGTTTGCAGGGTGGTGAGGTAATCCATTATTTAGTTCGCTTTCAATTTAGGCACACGACTTGACGTCTGGGATTGGAGTTTACGTACGTGACGCCCCCGATCCGATATGCCAGTCGCGGAGAAAAGGCGTGAAGAAATCCGGCGTAGCCGGTACAGCACCACGGATGCCGCAAATGGCACGAGCAAAGACATCTGCTCGCGCCAGCTGAAGTTCGACCGGCCAACCGCGCAGCATGCCCAGCATGAAAATGGCAACGAAACCATCTCCGGCGCCAACCGTGTCCACCAGGTCAACCAAAGGATGCCCCCCTGCTTGCTCGATGCGACCCGTCCGGTCCAGTGTCCACGATCCAGCCGGTCCCTGGGTGATCACGATACGTTGCAGATCAAAACTGGACAGCAATGCGGCCGCACGGGTTTCAGGCGTACTGCCCCCCAGCGAAAACAGCGCACAGATACGCGTGAGCTCTTCCTCGTTCATCTTCACCACCGCAGCCTGCTGCAACGACCACAGCATCACGTCGGCGTCGACCCAGGGATCGCGCAAATTGACGTCGAGAAAGGCACAGGTTTCCACTGCGGCCAGCATTTCACGCAATGCACGTCGCGACTCTCCGCGCTGCGCCAGCGTGCCGAAGTACACCAGGTTGGGATGCGCCGACATCGCCGCCATGCGCGCCATGCTGGCGTGAATAGGGTCGTAGGCTTGATCGGGCAGGATGTCGAACACGTGCCCGGACGCATGCTCCGTCACGAGAACACGCCCGGTCGGCCGTGACGGGTCGCTTTGCACACCGCGCATATCCAGGCCGCGCTCGATCATCGTCTGCATCAACTGCTCACCCAGTTCTTCCTTCCCGGCGCGAGTCACCAGTACAGGATGCGAGCCCATCGCGGCAAGATGACACGCCACATTGAAAGGCGCCCCGCCCAACACGTTGCGATCGAGAAACTGATCCACCAGTGTTTCACCAAACGCCACCACGGTTTCCACAACAGGGTGAACCGCTCCCTCAGGTGAAAATATTGCAGACGCGCTGATCGAAGTGTTCATGCTGTAACCCCATACATAAAATCTGCCGATAGGCCCAGCCGGAAACTTAGCCAGCCGGGGATGGCCTTTAATCAAAAGATGTAATCGAGTTTGAAGATCAATGCGGTATCTGTAGAAGGTTTTCGGACGACGCGTAGCAGGCCGGGGCGTCAAATGAGGTGATGCCTGTGACCACCGCACCCGCTTACCGTGGCTCGGCGCAATCACGTTAATGCTCATTTTGAGACGTTTTTATTTTTACACAAAAGTATTAAGCCCTGCAAACTGGGCCAAAGTGACTTACCTTGAAACCAGGCGGCGTCCAATGTGCATCAAGACCTTGCGTGCCTCGTCCAGCAACAGCACGCTGGATGCGACCAAAGTCGCCAGCAGCCAGTCATTCAGCTGCAGATCCGTGGTGCCGAACAGCACCTGCGCGGGCGACCAATGCACGGCCACCACTTGCAAGGCGAGGACACTGGCCAGCGCCAGCCACAGCTTGCCATTCTTGAGGAAATTGGCGTTGAACGCGCTGCCGAATTCCATCCGCGCGTTGAACACGTTGAAAAACTGAAACAGCACAAAGGTGGTAAACGCCAGCGTCAGCGCATAGGCAGGCGTTTGCGTGGTCAACCCATATTGAAATAACGCCAGCGTGCCGACCATCATGGTGGCGCCATACAGGATCAACCGCGCCAGACGGTTGACGGTAAGAATCTGCGCCGACTGGCGGCGCGGCTTGTCGCGCATGATGCCGGGGCGGGGGGGCTCGATACCCAGCGTCATCGCGGGCGGGCCATCCATGATGATGTTGACCCACAGCAACTGAATGGCGGTGAAGGGGGTGGGCATGCTCATCAGCGTGGCCACCAGCACGGTGAGGATCGCGCCGATGTTGGTGGACAACTGGAAGCGCACGAACTTGACGATGTTGTCGTAGACCACGCGGCCTTCCTTGACGGCCATGACGATGGTGGCGAAATTGTCGTCGGTCAGCACCATGGTGGCCGCCTCCCGGGTCACCGCGGTACCGGTGATACCCATGGCCACGCCGATGTCGGCGGCTTTCAGCGCCGGCGCGTCGTTGACGCCGTCACCGGTCATGGCGACGACGTGGCCATCGGTGCGCAAGGCCTGGACGATCTGGACCTTGTGTGCGGGCGAAACGCGGGCGAAAACGCTGATGGCGTTAATGCGCCGCGCCAGTTCCGCATCGTCCATGGCATCGAGTTCGGCGCCGCTCACCACCTCGCCGGTGAGCCCGAGTTCGTGGCCGATGGCCGCAGCTGTCAGCTTGTGGTCGCCGGTGATCATCTTGACCCGGATGCCAGCGTGCTTGCAGTGGGCGATGGCCTGTTTCGCCTCGGCGCGCGGCGGGTCCATCAGGCCCGCCAAGCCCAGAAATGTCCAGTCACCACCCCAGACCATCAGGTCGCCGGCCGGGTCAAAATCGTGTGCCGGGATGATTCGCCGCGCGACGGCCAGCACGCGCAGGGCCTGACCTGCCAAATGGGCGTTCTCGGCCTCGATTGCGTCTTTGATCTCGGCCGTCAGTGGGGCATCCCCTGCCGTATCCAGCCAGGCGTTTGAGCGCGCCAGCAGCACGTCAGGCGCACCCTTGATGAACATCTCAACGACGTCACCACCATGGTGAAAGGTCGCCATGAACTTGTGGGCGGAATCAAAAGGAATTTCGGCGATTCGCGGCCGTTCGTCCTGCTCGTATTCCGGGTCGATGCCGTGTTTTTGCGCCAGCACCCACAACGCACCTTCGGTGGGATCGCCGATCAACTCGCCGTCGCGCACCCGCGATTCAGTACACAGCACCATGGGCAAAAAGTAGGCACGCGGCTCATTCAAGGGCTGTTCGTATTGGATTTCACCCTGCGGCGTGTAGCCTTCACCGCTCACCGTGAAGCGGCTGCCCGCACTCCATCCGGCACGCGCCGTCATCTGGTTCAGCGTCAGCGTGCCGGTCTTGTCGGAGCAGATCACTGTGGTCGAGCCCAGCGTTTCCACCGCCGACAGTTTTTTCACAATCGCCCGATTCTTTGCCATGCGCCACATGCCGATGGCCAGCGTCACCGTCACCACGGCCGGCAAGCCTTCGGGGATGGCGGCCACAGCCAGCGCCACGGCGGTCATCGCGGCGTCGGTCCATGGCAGACCGCGCGCAAAGTCGAGGATGAAAATCAGTGTGACAATCACGCCGGCAAAAGCGGCAAGCTTTTTACCCAATGTATCGAGCTGCCGTTGCAGCGGCGTACCCGAATCGGGGGCGGCGGCGATCATGTCTGCCAGCTTGCCCATTTCGGTCGCCATGCCGGTGGCGGTGATCAGCAACTCGGCACGTCCGCGGGTGACGACGGTGTTCATGTAAAGCAGATTGACGCGATCGCCCAGCGGTAAATCGACCGTCTCCAACACCCCGGTCGACTTGCCCACCGCGTGTGACTCACCGGTCAGCGCCGCCTCATCGACCTCTAGTGCATGGGCAACCAGCAGGCGGCCGTCGGCGGGGATACGATCGCCGGCTTCCAGCAACACGATATCGCCAGGAACAAGCAGCGTGGCATCCAGGTCGACGACCCTGCCGTTGCGACGCACCCGCGCCGTTGCCGCCAGCATGTCCTTCAAGGCCGCCAGCGTTTTTTCCGCCCGGTGCTCTTGATAAAACCCCAGCCCAGCGTTGAACACGACGACGATGAGGATGACCACCGCATCCTTGAGGTCGCCGATGGCCCAGGCCAGCCCGGCGGCAAACAACAGCACGATGACCAGGAAATTTTTGAACTGGTCGACAAACTTCAACCACAGCGGTCGCGGTGCGGCTTCAAGCAGCCGATTTTCGCCCACCCGCGCAAGCCGCTCGGCGACATCGGATCCGCTCAGGCCTTGTACCGGAACCACCGTCAACGCCTGCGTCGCGGCCTCACGCGTCAGGGTGTGCCAGGTTTGGGGTTTAGTGTTCATACTGAAATAACAACCAGGTGTTGAGCAAATATAGCGCGAAGAGGCCGACACTGATCCAGGACAGCCCCGCTACGTCGCGTCCCTGCGGTCGATAGATCAGCCCCACGATCACCAGCGCACTCATCATCACGGCGGTCAGCGCCGTGATGGCGTGACTGGGATTAATCGCCGCGAGTAAGGGACCTGGTGCATAGAACAGATCGTCAATGGCCAGGATGGCGATGTTGAACAGATTGCTGCCCAACAGGTTGGCAATCGCCATGTCCACCGCGCCAATACGCAGCGCGGAGATTGTGACGGCGGCTTCCGGCGCAGAGGTGATCGCCGCCACCAACAGGGTGCCGACGAAGCTCTGCTCCCAGCCCATCTGCACTGCCAGCGTCTTGGCGACGAACGGCAGCCACGAGCCCGCCGCGACAATCGCCGACGCCACCACCGCGTAGCCAATCCAGGCCTGGCGCTGGGTAATGTCGGGATAGCGTGCCACCGCCGCCTCGGTAAATTCGGCCATCGTGCGCCGCTCATACTGGAACACCGCGCGCATGGCCGCTACGTAGATGATCACGATCAGCGGGCTATACACGCCGACATGACCCAGCGACGGGCTGAATCCGGCCTGATCCAGCAACAGGCTGAACCCGCTGATGCCGATCAAGAGCGCGCCCAACGCGGCGGATAGGATGTGTCCCTGCGCGGCGCGCGTGTAGAGCGACTCGCGGCGATAAAACGCATCCAGAACCACCAGAATGAGCAAGTTGAATACCGTGCTGCCAAGCACGTCACCGGCAGCAATGTCGGGTGCTTGAGCTGCCGTCACCGCAGAAACGCCCGTGGCCAGTTCAGGCAGCGAAGTGGCGGTGGCGAGCAGGATCAAACCAATCCACGAAGCGGACAGCCCGGTTTTTTCGGCCAGGATGTCGCCGTAGCGGGACAGCCGCCAGCCAGCGATACCGATCACGATCAGGCAAATGGCGAGTTGTAGCCAGACAATCATGCGCGATCTTCCTGCGCCGTTGCGGCCACCAGCACATCGGAGGACACTTCCCGTGCATAGTCAGCGATATAGGCATGGGCACGTCCGGGACAACAGGCCACATGTGTACGGATGCCAAACGCTTCGGCCAGGCTTGTCAAGAAAAAATCAAGCGGCTCTCCAGCCACCTTCAGCGCCATATTAATGAGCACAGCTGCATCGTTGTTGTGCTCTGGATAAAGGCCCAGGGCACAACAACGTGCAACACATGCAGTATGGCGCCGAACGGGCTGCAATCATGGCGGCGCGGATGCATGAAACGGCTTTCATATTGCTCTCCTGGTTACGCGCTTGTTGCCCGCAGCAAACCGGACAGACATTTTTTAATTATGCCGCCTATTTTCTGAGCAGGCATAACCAGCCCAAGTATGGCATGCAATGCAAATCGGTCACCAAGGCTTGTCAGGAACTTACGAATCCAGCCATTTCAACTGCAATTGACTATGTGGCCGAGGTGCCGGACACGTGACTGGGCACACCCACAATAGCAAGATAGCAAACACCTTACCCAAGGTGACCGCCAACACCAGAGCGTCATTTCACAGCACAAAATACAAGGCATAAATGTGGGGGCTACCCCACGCAAGGTTTTATTGCACGCTGAGGAATATCAGAACGATCAGAGCGACCACCAAAAACCCACAAGCACCCGCTCACTTCATTACGAAGTGAAGCCTGCCTGATACATTCTGTAACCGTTGCGTCCGGCTTGCTTCATGGCATACATCGCTTCGTCAGCAGCTTGCAGCAAGCCTTGGGCATCCCGGGCATCGCTCGGATAAAAGGCCACACCAATACTGGCGGAAATGAGCCATTCGGTGCCATGCAGCTGACAAGGCGCATTAAAGCTGGCGAGGATTTTATCCAGTAGCTGCGCTGTCTCTTCGGAGGCAACCAGCGCGGGAAAAACCGCAACAAACTCATCGCCGGCAAAGCGCGCCACAATATCGCTTTGCCGAACAGCGCCGCGCAAACGGCTGGCCACTTCCACCAGCAAGCGGTCTCCGGCGGCATGTCCGAGGCTGTCATTCGCCAATTTAAACCGATCCAGGTCAAACAGGGCCACAGCCAGCGTGGTGCCCTGGCGATGGGCGATTGCGATGGCCTGTTGCAGGCGATCGATCAGCAAGCCGCGGTTAGGCAACCCGGTGAGACCATCGTGATGCGCCAAATCCCATAGCTGCTGCTGTAAGCGCTGTTCTTCGGTGATGTCCTGCAGCGTGCCAACCATGCGCAAAGGCCGATCTCCCTCACCATACGTCACACGACCCATTCCCTCGATGTAACGGATGCTGCCATCCGGCCAGAGAATACGGTGACTGCCTCGATAACATCCCTGTATCAAGGCCTTTTCCATGGCGGTGACGACCTTGTCTCGGTCGTCTGGGTGGGCGGTCTGCAAGAATTCATCGTAAGACGTAACCGAGGCAATCTTGTTCATACCAAACAGTCGATAAACCTCGTCGGACCATTTGATGCTGCCATCCCGCACGTCCCATTCCCAATGGCCCATCTGGCCGATTCGCTGTGCTTCCTTGAGCAAGTCGGTTGCTTCTTGCAGGCGCGCGGTTCGCATCGCCACGATCTCTTCCAGATCACCGCTCAGAACGAGCAACTCCGCTTCGGCTTCGCGGCGAATTTCAATCTCGGCAAGCAGGGATTGACGATCTTTCAGAATGCGGCGAATAACCAGTGCGGCTGTCAGCAGGGTGAGTAGAATCGCGCCCACGCCCAAGCCAATCACCATCTGAAAAGCCGATTCGTAAACCTGGCGGGCATGGGCTACGGTTTGTTGGCCCTGCTCGCGGTAGAACGCCTGTAGCGCGTCACTGGCTTCAGTCACTCTGGCTTGAGAAGGGATCGCCTCACTCAGAAGCAGGCTGCGCCCCTCTTCCATCCGCCCATCAAGATAAAGGGCAACGACGGCATCCGTTTTGTCTGCGGTGTGAAGGATTTCACGCTTGAAACTGGACAAAATGCGCTGCTCATCTGCATCTTCAGCCTGTGGCTCCAGTTCGCGGCGCAACTGGATCACCCGGCCACCCAAATTCAGGAATTGCAAATACAGCTCATCCTGCACAAAGGGATCGTGCTCAAGAAAAATCCGGTCGAGACTCAGCATGCGTTCACGGATCGTCATGCGCATTTCGTGCGCCTGACTAATGCGTTGCATCTGGATATTGACCACGCTCCCCAGTTCGTTTCTCAGCGTGTTCAGATAATAAATACTGGATCCCACCACCAGCGTGACGAGCAGGCACAGAAAGCCAAAGCCAACAACCAGCCATCTGGGCAGCAAATTTGTAAAGGACGACAGGAATGGGGGGATCAATCGCACAAGTTGGTATTGTTCTGGAATGCGGGTGGTCAGGGTATAACGACAGTTATTCGCCAGACTTGATACCCATAATCAAAACTATTGCCAGGCAGCGCATAGCGTGCTTCCCCCTTCACACAGTCTCCTGCCTGAATCTCAGCGTATTAACCCAGCTTGTTGTCCGCAATGTGGTAATGCGGGTCACTCCGCACATCGATTTCCACCATGTCCTTGGCCTTGGTCAACAGTTCCAGGCAATCGGGCGTGAGGTGGCGCAGGTGCAATCGCTTACCCGCTTTTCGATAACGCTCGGCCAGACTATCGATCGCTTCAACGGCTGAGTGGTCCATCACCTTGGCTCGAGCAAAATCGATCACGACTTCGTCGCTGTCCTCGGTCGGGGTGAATTGGGACAAAAAGTCTGCAGCGGAGGCAAAAAACAACGTGCCTTCGAGTTCATACACCTTCCAGCCGTGGCTTTCGACCCCCACCCGGACCCGAATGTGCTTGGCATGCTGCCAGGCAAACACCAGCGCCGAAATGATCACCCCGGTGATGACCGCAATGGCCAGATCGGTGAAAACCGTGATCACGGTTACTGCTATCACCACCAGCGCATCGCTGCGCGGCACCCGGCGCAGCGCATTGAAGCTGCCCCAGGCAAAAGTCTTTTGCGACACCACAAACATCAGGCCGACCAGCGCAGCAATCGGAATCAGTTCGATCCAGCTCGACAGGAACAGGATGAACGACAGCAGGAACAGCGCCGCGGCAATGCCGGACAGACGCTGGGTTGCGCCGTTGTTCACGTTGATCATGCTTTGCCCGATCATCGCGCAGCCACCCATGCCGCCGAAGAAACCGGTCACCACGTTGGCCGAGCCCTGCGCCACGCATTCGCGATTGGGCTGGCCGCGGGTATCGGTCATTTCGTCGATCAGGTTCAATGTCAGCAGCGATTCGATCAAACCGATCGCCGCCAGAATCAGGCTATAGGGGAAGATGATTTGCAGTGTTTCCCAGGTAAACGGTACCAGCGGCAGGTGGAACTGCGGCAAGCCGCCCTCGCTGGATGCCATGTCGCCAACGGTCTTGGTGTCGATGCCGGAAAAAATAACCAGGGCGGAAACCGCCACGATGCCCGCCAGCGCCGAGGGAACGACCTTGGTCACGCGCGGTAGCAGATAGATGATCGCCATTGTCAGCGCGATCAGGCCGAGCATGGTGGCCAGTGACATGCCGGTCATCCACGCGGGATTTCCTGCTGCGTCCGGCAGTTTGAAATGCCCCATCTGCGCCAGAAAAATCACGATGGCCAGCCCGTTAACAAATCCGATCATCACCGGGAACGGCACCATGCGAATGAACTTGCCTAGCTTGAACAGACCGAATGAAATCTGCAGCAAGCCCATCAGCACCACGGTGGCAAACAGGTATTCGACGCCATGGGTGACCACCAGCGCCACCATCACCACCGCCAGTGCACCTGTCGCGCCCGAGATCATGCCGGGACGACCGCCGAAGGCCGCAGTGATCAGGCCCATGATGAAGGCGGCATACAGCCCCACCAGCGGATGCACCTGCGCGACAAAAGCAAAAGCAATGGCTTCGGGCACCAGCGCCAGCGCAACAGTCAAGCCGCTCAGCACACACAGCTTGACGCGTGACAGGGAATAATTGGGGCAGGCAGGAAAATTCATCGACAACACTTTAAATAACAACGTTTTGGGAGACACCCAATTAACGGGATCAGGCAAAGCGAGGCAATCACAACAGGAGGCAGGTCAGCCAGAGAAACGGCCGGCTGGTGCACACACGGAACCCCGTATTTTTGCACAGGTCGCCACGCTGCCCTTGTGGCGCCCGCACCGTGCCATTCACGATAGAATGGCCGCGTCTACCGGCCATAATCCGGGCCTCCCAGGCCCGGCCCCCGATTCCCGTTCAATGACGCTTTTTCTTGCTGTTCTCACGCCTTTTTTCGGTGCTGCTCTGGTTGCCCTGGCGTCCCGCTACGGCCGCTCGCATTCCGCTTGGGCGGCAGGCGTCGTCACGCTGGCGTCGATACTCTGGTTGGCGCCTTCCTTTAGTCTGCCGTTCGCCGGCACCACGCTGATCCAGCAACACGACTGGATGCCTGCGCTCGGACTCAACCTGGCGTTCCGCCTCGATGGGCTGGCCCTGATGTTCGCCGGATTGATTCTGGGCATCGGCCTGCTGATCATCTTGTACGCGCGCTACTATCTGTCCGAGCGTGACAGCATGGGGCGCTTCTACAGCTACCTGATGCTGTTCATGGGCTCGATGCTCGGCATCGTGCTGTCGGAAAACCTGATCCAGCTGTTGATCTTCTGGGAGCTGACCAGCCTGTCGTCCTTCCTGCTGATCAGCTACTGGCAGCACCGCGAAGAAGCGCGGCAGGGCGCGCGCATGGCGCTGACGGTAACCGGCCTGGGCGGCTTCGCCATGCTGGGCGGGTTTTTGCTGCTCGGCCATATTGTTGGAAGCTACGATCTCAGCGTCGTACTCGCCTCCGGCGACCTCATTCGCGCACATCCCCTCTACGTGCCCACCCTGGTGCTGATCCTGCTCGGCGTTTTCACCAAGTCAGCGCAATTCCCGTTCCATTTCTGGCTGCCGCATGCGATGGCTGCGCCCACGCCGGTATCGGCTTACCTGCATTCGGCCACCATGGTGAAGGCCGGTGTATTCCTGCTGGCGCGGCTGTTCCCGGCGCTGTCCGGCACACCCGAATGGTTCTGGCTGGTCAGCGGCGCGGGCCTGGCCACCTTGCTGATCGGCGCCTACGTCGCGCTGTTCAAGCACGATCTAAAGGGGCTCCTCGCCTACTCCACGCTCAGCCATCTCGGCCTCATCACCCTGCTGTTCGGCCTGTCGACTCCGCTTGCCGCGGTGGCGGGCGTGTTTCACATCATCAACCACGCCACCTTCAAGGCTTCGATGTTCATGGCGGCAGGCATCATCGACCACGAGACCGGCACCCGCGACTTGCGGCGACTCCACGGTCTGTGGAAGTTCATGCCCTACACCGCCACGCTGGCCATGGTGGGGGCAGCAGCGATGGCCGGTGTACCCCTGTTGAACGGCTTTTTGTCGAAAGAAATGTTCTTCGCCGAGGCGATGCACATTTCAACCCACATGATTGGCGGCTGGTTATTCTCCGCATTGGTCACGTTGGCTGGCGCCCTGGGTGTTGCCTATTCGATCCGCTTCATTCACGACGTATTCTTCAACGGCGATCCGGTGGATCTGCCGCGCACGCCCCATGAGCCACCGCGCTGGATGAAAGTGCCGGTGGAAATCCTGGTGGTGATCTGTCTGGTGGTCGGCATCGCCCCGGCGCTCACTATTGCTCCCCTGCTCGCGGTCGCGGCACAAGGCACGCTGCAAACTGCACTGCCTGAATATCATCTTGCCCTGTGGCACGGCATCAACCCGGCCCTGATCATGAGCCTGATCGCACTGATCGGCGGCGCACTGATCTTTGCGCTGCGTCAGTCGCTGTTTGTCTGGCACGACAGCAGTCTTGGTCGGCTCGACTCACGCGTCGTCTACAACGCCCTGCTGGATAGTTTAATCGCGCTGGCAGGATGGATCACTCGCCTGATCGACACCGGTTCGCTACAACGCCAGGTGTTTTTCCTGATGATTGCAGCAGTGGTGCTGGGTGTTTCGCCTTGGCTGGCAAGCGATGCGCCGCTAACCGGCAGCCGTATCGGTCTACCGCTCGACGCCGTCAGTCTGCTCGCCGCCAGCACGTTGATCATCGCCACTGTGGCGACGGTCTGGCTACACAAGCAGCGTTTCACCGCACTCATCACCATCGGCGTGGTGGGGCTGGTGGTAGCGCTCGCCTTTGTGAAGTTTTCCGCGCCAGACCTTGCACTCACCCAACTGTCAGTTGAGATTGTCACCATCATCTTACTGTTGCTGGCGTTGTACTTTTTGCCGCAAAACAGTCTGCCAGAGAAAGACCTCGGGCGGGTCTGGCGCGATGGCGTCATTGCGCTGGTGGCCGGTGCCGGCACGGCTGCGCTGGCCTGGGCCGTGCTCACCCGGCCTTATGACACCATCGCCGGCTATTACCTTGCCAATAGCGTCCCGGGCGGCGGCGGCGGCAATGTGGTCAATGTCATCCTGGTTGACTTCCGTGGCTACGACACGCTGGGCGAAATCACCGTACTGGCGCTGGCCGGACTCGGCATTGTGGCGATGATGCAAAACCTGCATTTGCCCGCGCCGATTCGCGACGGCAGCGGCCGACTCTGGAATACCGACATGCACCCCACCATCATGGCCACGCTCACGCAAATATTGTTGCCGCTGGCGCTGCTGGTCGCCGTGTTTATCCTGCTGCGCGGCCACAACCAACCCGGCGGTGGTTTCATTGCCGGCCTCATCACCGCGGTGGCGCTGATCGTACAATACCTTGCCAACGGCGCGCACTGGACCCATCAGCGCTTGCCGTCCGATAGCCATCCGCTGATCGCCTGGGGCCTGGCTGTTGCCACTGTCACCGGCCTAGGCAGTTGGTGGTTTGGCGCGCCCTTCCTGACTTCGACCTACGGCCACCTGAACTGGCCCATCGTGGGTGAATTCGAACTGGCCTCGGCAATGGCGTTCGACCTCGGTGTCTTCCTCGTCGTCGTCGGCGCCACACTCATGATCCTGCTCAACCTCGGCGGCCTTCATCACACGCCGCCCAAACACAGGAGCCCCAACTAATGGAAGCGATGATCGCACTGGTCATCGGCGTACTCACCACAGGCGGGGTGTTTCTCTCCCTGCGCGGTACGACTTTTCCGGTGGTGCTGGGCCTCACCCTGTTGTCCTACGCCGTCAATTTGTTCCTCTTCATCATGGGTCGGCTGGCCATAGGCGTGCCGCCCGTGATCAACGCTGCCGCCGAAAGCTATACCGACCCGCTGCCCCAGGCACTGGTGCTTACCGCCATCGTCATCAGTTTCGGCATGACCGCCTTTGTCATCGTGCTGGCGCTGAAAGCACGCTCCGAACTGGGCAATGATCACGTCGACGGCTTGCACCATGGCGAGGACAGCCACCGATGACCAGCTTCGCGCATCTGCCCATCCTGCCGGTGCTGTTGCCGTTGCTCAGCGGGATTGTTTTACTTGCGCTGCGCAACCAGTCGCTGACGCTTCAACGCAGTGTCAGCCTGCTCGCCGCAATGGCGCTGATCCCGCTCGCCATCACGCTGACCCAAACCGCCAGCGATGGCACGCATCTGGTGTATGCGCTCGGCAACTGGGTCGCGCCCTTTGGCATTGTGCTGGTGGTCGACCGGCTTGCCGCGTGGATGCTGTTAACCACTTCATTGCTGGCCGTGTTTGCGCTGCTCTACGCGATTCGCGGTGGCGACACCGAAGGCCGTCATTTCCACGTCCTGTTCCAGCTGCAACTGTTCGGCCTCAACGGTGCCTTCCTCACCGGCGACCTGTTCAACCTGTTCGTCTTTTTCGAAATCCTGCTACTCGCGTCCTACGGCCTGTTGCTGCATGGCGGCGGCCGTAACCGGGTCAAGGCCGGGCTGCATTTTGTCGTCATCAACCTGATTGGCTCAACCCTGTTCCTGTTCGCCGTCGGCACGCTCTATGGCGTAACCGGCACGCTCAACATGGCCGACCTGGCGGTAAAACTCGCACAGACCTCACCGGAAAACCTGCCGCTGGTGCAATCCGCCGGATTGCTGTTGTTTGCCGTGTTTGCATTGAAAGCGGCGCTGCTGCCACTCTATCTTTGGCTGCCCGCCGCCTATGCCCACACCAGTGCACCGGTGGCCGCGCTGTTCGCCATCATGACCAAGGGCGGCGCCTACAGCATCCTGCGCGTGTACAGCCTGATGTTCGGCGATGCTGCAGGACCCGTGGCCAACCTGCTCGATGCCTGGCTGGCACCCTTGGCGCTCATCACACTGGTGCTGGGCATGCTCGGCGTGCTGGCCAGCTCTACGCTTAAGCAACAGGCCGCCTATCTGGTGGTGGCGTCGATCGGTATGCTGCTGCTGGCCTTTGGCCTTGGCACGGTCGACTCGGTTGCTGCGGGTCTGTATTACCTGCCGCACTCCACTTTTGCCGCCGCCGCATTGTTCCTGCTGGCCGATGCGATCAGCCGCGCACGCGGTTCGTTGTCCGATCACCTTGAGTCCGGGCCCATCATGCAGAACGCGCGCGTACTGGGCGGCCTTTTCTTTATTGTCGCCGTCGCCAATGCCGGATTACCGCCGCTGTCGGGATTTCTCGGAAAATTCATGCTGCTCAAAGCCGCCATTGAATCTCCGTTGATGGTTTGGGTATGGAGTGTCGTGCTCGCCACCGGCCTGGCCAGCATGATTGCGCTGGCACGCAGCGGCAGCCTGCTGTTTTATCGCACCCACGGGTCGCACGATTCCGCGTCGCAAACGCCACCGACATCCGCCGCGTTGGCGCCCATTGTCGGATTGCTGGCGCTGATCGTCGGCCTGGTGATCTGGGCAGGTCCACTTTCCACCTATGCCACTGACACTGCGGAGCAACTTCTGGCGCCGCAGCGGTATATCGACGCCGTACTGGGAATCGCGCAATGAAACGCCTGCTCCCCCACCCCGTGTTAACCGTCACGCTGACCATCCTGTGGCTGCTGCTGGTCAACCAGTTTTCCGCCGGCCAAGTCATTCTGGGTGCGCTGCTCGGTTGGCTGATTCCATTTTCGACCACGCGCTTCTGGCCCGACCCCATTCGCATCCATCAACCTCTCGCCCTGATGCGTTATTTTGTCGTGTTCATGTACGACATCGTGCTCGGCAGTTTTCAGGTTGCCTACATGATATTGCGCGGCCCTTCACATTTGCGCCCAGCGTTTATCCGGATTCCACTGGTGCTGAAAACCGATCTCGCCATCAGCCTGCTGGCCAACACGATTTCGCTGACGCCGGGCACGGTGTCGGCGTGGCTAAGCGAAGACCGCCGCACGCTGATCGTCCATACGCTGGATACGGGCGATGCCGAGGCGCTGGTCGCGGATATCAAGCAGCGCTACGAAGCGCCGTTGAAACGGATTTTTGAAGGGAGCGAATGATGCTGATGACTGTCATCCCGATCGCCTATACGCTGGTCAGTCTGGCTTTTTTGCTGAGCTTCTGGCGCCTGATCAAGGGCCCGGATGCACCCGATCGCATCCTCGCCCTCGACACGCTCTACATCAACACCCTCGCCCTGCTGATTTTGCTCGGCATTCATCTCGGCAGCGCCATTTATTTCGAAGCGGCGCTCTTGATCGCCATGATGGGTTTCGTCGGCACCGTGGCACTGTGCAAATACCTGCTGCGCGGCGACATCATCGAATGAGCACGAAATCATGAACGACTTTCTGCTTTCCGTCCTGATCCTCACCGGCGCGATCTTCACCTTCATCGGCTCGCTGGGTCTAGCCCGACTGCAGGATTTTTACACTCGCCTGCACGGCCCGACCAAGGCCACTACGCTCGGCGTCGGCTGCCTGCTGATTGCCTCGGCCCTCTATTTCAGCATTCGGGATGGCGGCGTCAGCCTGCACGAAGTGCTGGTCTCGCTGTTTCTTTTCATCACCTCGCCGGTGAGCGCACACTTGCTCGCAAAGGCGGCGCTGCATCTCAGGGTCAAATCGCTTGCCACCCTCCCTACGCAAAAAGGCGACACGCCCCCCAAACATCCCTGATCGTTCAAACCCGACCGGCCATTCGGGAACCTGACACCCTACCTGGACACGCTGACAGGGCAGGGTTCGCATTAAGGTCTAAAGTGAAGCATGGATCATCTGCTTCACTTTTTTTTGCGCCTGATTCTGCTGGCCGGGCTGGGGTTGGGATGCGCTGCGCCTGCCAGTGCGGAGATCGTACGCGTGCTGACGGTCCAGGGCGCGATCAGCCCGGCCAGCGCCGATTACCTGCTACGTGGCCTCGATAACGCAATCAAGGACAAGGCGCATCTGGTCGTGATCGAGATGGACACACCAGGCGGACTGGATTCTTCGATGCGCGACATCATCAAGGCCATTCTCGCCTCACCGGTTCCGGTCGCCACCTATGTCTCGCCCAAGGGTGCCCGCGCAGCCAGTGCCGGCACCTATATTCTGTACGCCAGCCACATCGCGGCGATGGCACCGGCCACCAATCTGGGCGCAGCGACCCCTGTCGATCTGATGCCCAGCGGCAACGAAGAATCCAAACCTGCAACCGCCCCAACGTCATCCCAACCCGATGCTTCCAAGCCTGCACCCAGCCCGCAGCCCTCGAGCGACACCAAAATGCGCAAGGTGGTGCACGATGCGGCCGCCTACATCCGTGGCCTCGCCGAACTGCGCGGACGCAATTCCGAATGGGCCGAACGTGCGGTGCGCGAGGCGGTCAGCCTGCAGGCATCCGAGGCGCTGGAACTGAAAGTGATCGATCTGGTGGCGGCCGATCTCGACAATCTGTTGAAGCAGGTTAACGGCCGCAGCATCAAGATGAACGGCCAGACCGTCATCCTCGACACGAGCAATGCCGTCATCGAACACGTCATACCCGACTGGCGCAGTCGCCTGCTCTCGGTCATCGGCGACCCCAGCATTGCCTACATCCTGATGCTGCTGGGCATCTACGGGCTGATCTACGAATTCTCCAATCCCGGCATGCTGTTTCCCGGCGTGGTGGGCGGCATCTGCCTGCTGCTGGCGATGTTCGCTCTGCAGGTCATGCCAATCAGCTACGCTGGTCTGGCGCTGATGATCCTCGGCATTGCGCTGATGACGGCGGAGGCCTTTGTGCCGAGCTTTGGTGCATTGGGACTGGGCGGCCTGGTCGCCTTCGTTATCGGCTCGGTGATGCTGATCAACACCGACGTGCCCGGCTACGGCATCCCATGGCTGCTGATTGTTCCAGTGGCGCTCACCAGCGGACTGTTCAGCTTCTTTGTTGCCGGCATGGCGATCAAGGCGCGTGCACGGCCGGTGGTCACCGGCGCCGAGGAAATGATCGGCGCCCCCGGAGAAGTGCTTGAAGACCTGGACTACGAAGGCTGGGCGCGCGTCCACAGCGAACATTGGCGTGTACGCAGCAGTGTGCCGCTCAAGCGGGGTGACCGTGTTCGGGTCCGCGCCCGGCATGACCTGATACTCGAAGTTGAACCCAACCCTGACCGTTCATATAAGGAGAATGACCATGTTTGAATTCGGTGGCTTGACCCTCGTGTTCTTTATCCTCGTGCTTGTGGTCGCCAGCCTGCGAATCCTGCGCGAATACGAGCGCGGCGTGGTGTTCATGCTCGGTCGCTTCTGGAAGGTGAAGGGGCCGGGGCTGATCCTCGTCATCCCCGGCATCCAGCAAATGGTGCGGGTGGACCTGCGCACCGTGGTCCTCGACGTGCCGAGCCAGGACGTTATTTCACGCGACAACGTCTCGGTCAAGGTCAACGCGGTGCTGTATTTCCGCGTGATCGATCCGGCCAAGGCTATTTTGCAGGTCGAGGAGTTCCTGGTCGCGACCAGCCAGCTGGCGCAAACCACATTGCGTGCCGTACTGGGTAAGCATGAACTCGACGACATGCTGGCCGAACGCGAACGCCTGAACCAGGACATCCAGCAACTACTGGACGCTCAAACCGACGCCTGGGGCATCAAGGTCTCCAACGTCGAGATCAAACACGTCGACATCGATGAAACCATGGTGCGCGCCATCGCCAAGCAGGCCGAGGCCGAGCGCGAACGGCGCGCCAAGATCATCCATGCCGAAGGCGAACTGCAGGCTTCGGAAAAGCTGCTGGCCGCTGCCGAAATTCTCGCCATCAGGCCAGAGGCCATGCAACTGCGCTATCTGCAGACGCTCTCCAACATCGCTGGTGACAAGACCAACACCATTGTCTTCCCGATGCCGGGTGAACTGATGAACCTGATGATGCGGCCCACGAAAAAAGCCGATTGAGCGCCAGGAAAAGCCCTAATAGCGACACGGTTTCGGGAACCCTGAACGGGAAAAACACTCTATACTCGCGTTAATGCCCGTATGGGCTTTGTTATGACCATTTCACGTGAGGAAAACCACATGAACCCGCAAGTCACCACGATTAACCGCAGCCAGTCTGCGGTCGCTTCGACCAACAAGGTCGTTCGCAACACTTACATGCTGCTGTCGATGACGCTGGCATTTTCGGCGCTTGTCGCGGGCATCTCGATGTCCCTGAACCTGCCGCACCCGGGCATGATCATCACCCTGGTCGGTTACTTCGGCCTGCTGTTCCTGACTACCAAGTTCCGTGAAAGCGGCCTCGGCATCGCCTTTGTGTTCGCCCTCACCGGCTTCATGGGCTACACGCTCGGCCCCATCATCAACGCTTACCTGTCTTTGCCCAACGGCGGCCAGGTGGTGATGATGGCAATGGGCGGAACCGCCGCGATCTTCCTCAGCTTGTCAGCCTACGTGATGACCACCCGCAAGGACTTCAGCTTCATGGGCGGCTTCCTGATGGTGGGCATTCTGGTGGCCTTCCTCGCGGGCCTCGGCGCGATCTTCTTCGAGATGCCCGGCCTGTCGCTGGCCGTGTCAGCCATGTTCGTGCTGTTGATGTCCGGCCTGATCCTGTACCAGACCAGCGAGATCATCAATGGTGGCGAAACCAACTACATCATGGCGACGGTCACCCTGTTCGTGGCGATCTTCAACCTGTTCACCAGCCTGCTGCATCTGCTGGGCTTTGCCAGCAACGACTGATCGTTGATGGCTGCAGCAAACAAAGCGGCGTCCCCTGTGGCGCCGTTTTTGCGCGCCACCCCATCGGATACAGCGGCGTCGTTTTTGCGCGACGCACCGATTAAAGCGGCGGGCGCATTTTTTATCGATACCCACTGCCATCTCGACGCGGCGGAGTTCGACGCTGACCGCGACGCCGTCTATGCGCGGGCGGTCGATGCGGACGTCGCCATCCAGATCGTTCCAGCCATCAGCCGCGACAACTTTGCTGCCGTGGCTGCCACGTGTGAACGCTACTCAGGCAGCCTGCCGGCCTGGGGGATGCACCCCATGTTTATCGACGTCCACCGGCCCGAGCATCTGGCCGATCTGCGCGCACAAATCGAGCAGCAGCGCCCGGTGGCCATAGGCGAAATCGGGCTTGACCTGTTTGTGAAAAACCTCGATGCCGCCACGCAGGAATTCTTTTACGTCGAGCAATTGAAGATCGCGAAGGAATACGATTTGCCAGTGCTGCTGCACTGCCGAAAAGCCAATGATGAAATCCTCAAGCAGCTGCGCAAGATCAAGGTCCGCGGCGGGATTGCGCACGCCTTCAACGGCAGTCCGCAGCAGGCGAATGAATTCATCAAACTGGGATTCAAGCTGGGCTTCGGCGGCGCCTTTACCTGGCCGCGGGCCAACAATCTGCGTCGGTTGGCGGTCAGCTTGCCACTAGATGCGATCGTGCTGGAAACTGACAGCCCCGACATACCGCCGGTATGGATCGGGCACGGACGAAACGCACCGGGCGAATTACCGCGCATTGCGCAAACGCTGGCTCAATTACGGGGAATGAATGTGGCCGATATTCGCGAAGCGACAACACGCAACGCACTGGAAATACTGGGACCGATCACGAACTAGATCGCCGCAACCTGTGTGGAAGGATTGCGTGCTATTCAGCGTAACCGAACTTTCCCACCCACTCGCCCCGTCGATAATCAATCGACAGCCATCCTGGCACATATGGGCGCGGGTTCTCGAGCACAAAATTATCCGAAGGTGGCGAGCCCGCCGAATCCGAAACTTTGCAACGGCGCGTCATGATGGGACGAAACCTGACTGCCAGGAAATCATTGACTGGCGTAGCCGGATCCCCGCCTTCGCTAAACAGCACCCGTTTGCGAAGCAAGCAGGAAAACAGCAATTCCATTTCGGCAATGAGAGGCGTGGTTCGCCGGGACAACGCCCGTTCCGCTGCTGCAGTGAGACGAATATCCAGCGTTTTATCGTGTAGGGTGACGTTCATCAGGCGGCTCCAGACTGGACAAGGGTTGTTACCCCGTTATCGGCCATCTCCAAACCTGACTGAAGTTCAGGCCGGTTAAGGGAAACCGCCACGCGGTCACCGCAACAACCTCACTTATCCCTGAACATCCATCGCGAGATCATCATGCCGGGACAAAACCCTGTCACTGCCGCAAGCAATAGAAACGCGGCTGGAATATAGAGCCACCAATGCACCACACTCATGCCGGTGAGCCAGATACCGAACCATATATTGGCGCTTACAAAAAAGAAGAAAAAACGGGCCGCCGGGCTGGATTGAAAATATTTCATCTTGCCTCCTTGAGACCCTCCTGGCAAAACTCCTTCACCCTCTCCTCCAGACTCAGCGTGCGTGGTGCAGGTTGACCGCGCACGCCGAGCCCAAACCAAGAGTGTAAAGCCTTGCCGATCACTCACACAAAACGGCTCGACACACCCTTAAAAGTCGCGCTCTACCTTGAAGCCATTGATCAGAATATCGCTCGCCACCATGCGCGCACCGTGGTTCACCGCATCGAGAATTTCGCTGTCTGACCAACCCGCGTTGCGAGTGGCCTGCATATCCTCAGCGGTTAGGTTATTCGAGTTACTGGTGGCTTTCAGCACCAGGCCCAGCAGCGTTCTTTCCTTGTCGCTGAGCGGACTCTTTTTGTAGTCCAACCGGGTTGCAGCGACTTGATCCGGCGTCCAGCCTGCCATGTTGATCAGCATGCCGGCATTCATGTCGATGCAATAGCCACAGTTTCCTGCTTGCGAAACCAGCATGCGGATGCTCGTCGTGAGCGGGATTGACAGCGTGGGGTGCTGCATGATGCTGCCGTAATACTCCCATTGCTGTTTCAGCAAAAAAGGATTGCTGCTAAAAATCTGGATCGCGGTTGGGACCTGGCCCCAGGCTTCCTGAATTCGCGCATAAATGGCGGCGACTTCGCCGGTTGCATTTTCGGGTGTAACAGTTTGTAGAATACTCATGACACTCTCCTGACTTAGGGTTAAATCCAACGCCGGACCCGGGTTTTGTAGTGCCGATAGGCGTCACCGAACTTCGCTTCGAGGTGTGCTTCTTCATGCCGGATCACACCGAAGCGGAGCATGATCCAAATCAATGGGGCAAAAACCAGTGGCCAAAATGTGTGGAGCAGCATCGATACCCCGGCCAAAACAAACCAGTCACCGAGGTAAATCGGATTGCGGCTGAACTGGAAAGGCCCGCCCGTACATAACGTTGACGCGCCGCCATATGGGTTGACCGTGGTGCGGTGCCGTGCAAACGTCCACATCGCCCAGAACATCAGGCCCAATCCGATGATTACTGCAAGCCACCCTAGCGGACGGGTCAGCCCGCCCAGATCAAGCAGCAGTGGAAACGGATTTCGATCCAGCCACCAACCGCCCAACATCGCAGCCGCATACGGTGCCGGCGGCAAAATCAAGGTGCGTGGGCGGCCCTTAGCGGCGTCCAGATTGGGTTCCATGTTTTCTCCATTCAAGCCGCGGTTTTGGTGGCCTTTAGCGTTTCCAGGTAATGGCTCAATTGCATCAGGCAACCATTAAATGCAGCAACGGATTGCGTGTTCTTGCTCATTCCAATACAACCCTCGAGGGCTGACACGATAAAAAAAGCAGTGTCATTGGCCAACACGTCTTGTCGAACTTCGCTGGCTTGTTGGCCGCGCTTGAGTGCTGCTGCCACGACATCAACCCAGTCCTGGAATAGCGCATTCAATTTGACGCGAAACGTCTCGTCCACCGGACTCATCTCCTGCATCAGATTATTCAGCGGGCAGCCCAGCATCACCTCAGCGGGGTCGTTGAACATCGATTTGGATTGCAGCAACGCTTGCAAGGTGGATAGTGGCTGCTCGGTTTCAAGCAGGGGGGCGAACATCATGGCCGTCATGAAGGGCCGGATCACTTCATCAATCACGGCCAGGCCAAGCGTTTTCTTGTCCGGAAAATGGTGGTACAGCGCGCCTTTGGTCAGACCGGTATCGAGCAGAATCTGTGAAACCGATGCGGCCTGGAATCCATTTCGGTGGATTTCAGCAAAAGCCGCTTCCAGCATTTTTTGCCGGGTGAGGTCGGAGGTTTTGGTGGTTGCGTTCATGCGTTTCATCATACATACCGGTTGGTATGTGTCAAGGCGCTATTTAATATTTTTTCAGAATGGCGCGCTAAACGCACTCGATGGATGTGTGGAGTGGATAGCCCGCTCACACTGAGCCGGTCAGCTTTGTTCGGCTCAGTGCGTCGTGCGACTAGCGGATTTCGCGTTGTGCAGTGGCTCGCAAAAACTCATTTCGCATCTGATCGCTGTCTTTGAAACAACCGGTGAAAGCCTGCGTCACCACGCGCTCGTCACCGCGACGGTCTTCGCCCAACAGCAGGCACAACTGTTCGGCCTCGACAATGCACGCCGCGCCTTTCGCCATGCCATGGGTCACCAGCGCCTCGGCAATATCGCGCGTCATCCATTCCTGATAGGTGAAGCGGTGGCCGATGGCATCGACCATGCGACCAATGCGGCCGAAGCCGTGCAAACGTCCGCCCGGAATATAGGCGACATGCGCTACGCCGCGAAATGGCACCAGATGATGCGGACACACACCATGCACCGCGATGCCGCGCACCACCACCATGTCGTCGCGTTCATCAGCAAAGCCTTCTCCCAACGCCTCTTTAGGTGAGATGGCATAACCGCCGAGCAAACGCTTTTGCCACAGTTCGCGCACCCGCAGTGCCGTGCGCCCGGTATGCACCGAATCCGGCGCCACGCCGCAAGCGGTGAGCATGGCATTGACCGCAGCCTCGAACGCCACCGGATCGAACGCACTGGTTTGCGGAATGCCAGGACTGCCGTTGCCGTGCGGTGGATGGCCGTCGTGGTCGCAGGAATCTCCCATCAGTTCAGCGTCGCCTTGAGGAACTCCAGCGTGCGCGCCCACGAATCGGTGTCGGCTTCGTTGTCGTATTTGAGTGGCAAGTTGAACTGCGTGGCGTAGCTGTCTGCCTCACGGTTGGTGAAGGTGTGCTTCACGCCGGGATAGGCCACGAACATGTAATCAGCCTTGGCATTGTCCATTTCGGTTTTGAACGCCTCGACCTGCACCGGTGGCACGACAGGGTCAGCCTCGCCATGGAAAACACGGATCTTCGCCTTGATGTCGCCCGGCTTCACCGCCACGTCGGTGGCCAGCACCCCGTGAAAACTCACCACGGATTTGAGCGACAAACCCGCGCGCGCCATGTTGAGCACCACACCGCCGCCGAAGCAATAACCCAGTGCAGCGATTTCGCCTTTTTTCACATTGGGCTGGCTGTCGAGAAAATGGGAAGCTGCCTGGAAGCGGCTCAAGGCCAGCGGCGGATTCTTGTTAATGCTGCCCGCCAGCGCGCCGGCCTCTTGCGGGTTCGTCGCAACCTGACCATTGCCATACATGTCGACCACCAGCGCGACATAGCCTTCGCTGGCCAGCATGCGCGCGCGCTTCCTTGCGTAATCGTTTGCGCCCCACCATTCGGGCACCACCAGGACCCCGGCACGCTTGCCCTTGACGGCATCGTCAAACGCCAGAAACCCTTTCATGACGGTATCGCCTGCCTTGTAGCTGACATCCTTGCCCACCACGGCAGCCAGGGCAGATGAAGTAAAAAACAACAATGACAAAGCGAGTGCGGTTTTCATGGGCGTCTCCAGGTTGGGGGAATGGCAGAGCATACCGCGCCCGAACGCGCCATAACAACCATGGACCATGCCACATGCAGCCTATCCGAACACACACCCTGTCTATTCTCGATGCTGCAAGGCTGTGCCATGATGGCTGCCATCGTGGATTTATGTTGAGGTGCCTGTGATTCTTTGGGGCGTAATTTGGGGTGGCTTGCTTGGTTTTATTCTGAGCAAAGGGGATGGAGGCGGCGTCATTCTGGGTGTGCTATTAGGTGCGCTGGCTGGCCTGACCATGCGAAACGCGATGCGTAGCGAGATGACGCGAATGCAGTCGGCGAAGCGGGAAACGCCCCATTCTGCAAGCGCACCCTTAACCCGACCTTCCCCCCTCCAGACCCCTGCCGCACTCAACGACGCGTGGCCTCAAACCGATGAACCCGCCACCTCACCCTCTGAACCCCTAGCGATTTCGACACGGTCAGCGCCCCTTGCACAGCCCGCAGCATCGGTGCGACCCACCCCGCCTTCACAAACCGCCACAGCGCCTTCCGAACCCAACGTTGTCGACAAGGCACGGGCTGCGGCCATCGCCTGGCTCACTGGCGGCAATACCGTGGTCCGGATTGGGGTGGTCGTGCTGTTTATCGGCCTGTCGTTTTTGGCGAAATATGCGGCAGAAAATTCACTTCTCCCGGTGGAGCTGCGGCTCGCTCTGGTCGGCGCAACCGGCATGATGCTACTGCTCATCGGCTTTCGCTTGCGCGACAAGCGGCCCGGCTATGCGTTGACGCTACAAGGTGCAGGCGTGGCGGTCCTGTATTTGACCGTGTTCGCATCATTCCGACTGTATCAGCTGGTGCCGCCCGGGCTGGCGCTGGCCGTCATGGTGTCGGTATGCGCACTGTCGACCGCGATCGCGCTGCTGCAAAACTCTCGCGCGCTGGCGGTGATCGGGTTTGCCGGCGGTTTTCTGGCCCCGATATTGGCCTCCACCGGTCAGGGCAGTCATGTGGTGCTGTTCTCTTTTTACACGTTGCTGAACGTGGCCATTCTGGTCATTGCATTCAGACGTTCATGGCGGCTACTCAACCTGCTGGGGTTTGTCATGACATTCGGCATTGCCACAGCCTGGGGCGCGCTGCGCTACTCGCCAGAACTCTATGCCAGCACCCAGCCGTTTCTGATTGTGTTTTTCCTGATCTATGTGCTGACCGCGGTGTTGTATGCGCTACGCCAATCGACAGAACTCAAGGCCAGCCTGAACGGTGCGGTGGACGGCACGCTGGTGTTTGGCACGCCCTTGATCGCGTTTGGATTACAGGCGAGCCTGGTGCATGAGTTCGAGTTTGCAACAGCCTTTTCAGCACTCGCACTCGGCGCGTTTTATCTACTGTTGGCTGCTGTCATGCTCAAGCGCAAACAGGACACATTGCATCTGTTGACCGAATGCTATCTCGCGCTGGGCGTGGGCTTTGCCACTCTGGCGGTGCCACTGGCGCTAGACGCGCGCTGGACGGCGGCCATCTGGGCGGTGGAAGGCGCAGCGGTGTTTTGGGTGGGCATGCGTCAAGCCCGCTGGATGCCGCGTGCCTTCGGCCTGCTGTTGCAAGGCATCGCCACCTTGGCGTTTGTCGGCACCATTGATCGCGGCCTGCATTCTGCCCTGCCGTTTGCCAACCCCGCCTTCATCGGCGCCATGCTGCTGGCGCTGCCGGCGTTTGCCGTGGCGTGGTGGATGCGTCAACCGCTGGCGCATAGCGGCAGCACATTTGCCAATCACTATGCACCCTTCGAAACCGCTCTGGGAAAGCCGGCTTTTCTGTTCGGCTTTTTCTGGTGGGTGATGGCCTTCTGGCTGGAGATCACGCGCGTACTGCCCACTCGCGATAGCGCACCCCTCTACGCATGGACGCAGATATGGCACATCAACCTCGGCATGCTCGCTTATGTGATGAGTGCTTTGGTGGCCGAGCGCATGGCTCATCACAAAAACTGGGCCGTCGCTGCGTGGCCTGCGTATTTCACTGCACCGATTCTGCTGTGTGCGGCAGTAATCAGTGTTCTCGATGGCAATCGGCTGCTGGGAAGCTTCAGCTCGCTGCTATGGTTGCTGGCCATCGCCACCCATCTCGTCGTGCTGCGGCGGGTTGATCGACTGGCGCCGCAAATCTGGTTCTCGTGGATTCACACACTGGGTGCGTGGATCCTCGTGATCCTGCTGGCCGACACGCTGCTTGATGCGATTGATCGCGGCGGTCTCTGGCACACTGCCTGGGGCGCCGTGGTGGTATTGATTTCCGGCATCATGGTGCTGCTGTGTCTGGCTGTTTTGCCGACATCACAACGTCTGGCATCACGCTGGCCATTTGAATTTTTCGCCCGTAGCTATGCGTGGCGTGCCGCAGCACCCCTGGCCGCAGGCGTGTTGTTGGGCAGCCTGCTGGTCGCGTTATCTTCGCGCGGCAACGCCGACCCCTTGCCTTATATTCCCTTGCTTAATCCCACTGATCTGGCGGTGGCACTCGCACTTGGCGCACTGACGCTGTGGCTGCTTCGTCTGCGTCGCGCCGGTCTGCACATGCCCGACATCATGCGCAGCCAAATGCCCAAGGGCGCATTGTTCTTTGCTGCATTCATCGGGATCAATACCGTTTGGCTGCGGGTGGCACACCACTACGCGGGCGTGGCGTGGGATGCAGCGCCCTTGTTTAACTCGTTTCTGGTGCAAACCGGCTACGCCATCTTGTGGACTCTGCTCGCTCTGGGCTTGATGGTGCTGGCACATCGTCGCGTGCAGCGCTCGTTGTGGATGCTGGGTGCCGGGCTGCTCGGGTTGACGCTCGCCAAACTCTTCCTGATTGATCTATCCAATGCGGGTGGCACCGAACGCATAGTCGTGTTTATTGCGGTGGGGGTTTTGATGCTGGTGGTGGGGTATCTGGCACCCCTCCCCCCCAACGCATCCAGGCAACAAACACTTACGTTGGGAGCGGAAGCATGAAAACTTTTCTGCACATCGCCAGTGCGGTTCTGTTCATCATCCCGGTCTTTGCCAACGCTGCAGAGGATGATTTCGCCGTTCATTTCACCGTGCAAACGGCGCAAGGCGCGAGCCTGCAGCGCCTTGCCTTGCCCAAGGAAGCCCTGGCCGCCGTGCAATCTGCAAGCGTTGCGGATGTGCGCATTTTCAATGGCGACGGTCATGCCGTACCCCTCGCGAAAATCCCCCTCCGCAACGTAACCATCGCCGCACAACCGAAGAATTGGCCGATTTACCCGGTGATGGCCTCCACGAATCAGCAACAGAATCTGGGCAACCTGAGTTTGCGGATAGAAAAAACGGCCGGCCGCAGTATCGTACGGGTGATCGAAGACACAAACCCCCATATAAGACCCCCCGCCACACAACACATTGCCACCCTGGTGGACACCCGGCCGCTCAAAACGCCACTGGCGATACTGACGGTGGACGCGGTGATGCCGCCGGGAGAACCTGTCTTGCTGACGGTCACCGCCAGCACGGATTTAAAAACCTGGCGCACCCTGGCACAAGACGTGCCCGTCTTCCATTTCGGCCCTGCGGCCAACGCGCCCGGCAGCATGAACGTGCCGCTTAATGGGATGCGTGTGGACAATGAGTATCTACGCATCAGCTGGCCGCCGGGGGCGGCATTCAACTTGCGTGGCGTGCGCATCACACCCGCAGCCAGCAGCGTGGCACCCCAGCGGCATGGGGTGCCTTTAGTAGCCCAGCGCGACGGCATGGCCTACGTTGTTTCAATTCCGTTTGCCACACCCTTGCAGGCAATCGATATTCGACCTGTTGAGTCCGACCAGCTCGTCCCGATTCAGTTGTCCGGCCGCGGCAGCCACGGCGACAAATGGCGCGCGCTCACCACGGGTGTGGTCTACCGCATCAACACAGCGGGGACTGAATCACGCAGCCCACCCATCGAGTTGAATGGCGTATCCCTGCGCGAGTTGCGTATCGAGCCCACGGCAAACAGCATCGGGTTTTCCTCCGCGCCCCGGGTCAGCGCATTGCTCGATCCATCGGAATGGGTCTTTGTGGCCAGCGGCCCCCCGCCCTTCATCCTGGCTGTCGGCCGCGCCGGTGCCTCATCCACTCAACTGCCATTGCTTAGCCTGATTCCCGGCTACACCGCAGACGCTGAACTGAAGCTCCCCGTAGCCATCGTCGACGTGGCCTCAGCTACCACCCGCCCCCCCAGCCAACTGACCCAACTCAGCCAGGCACTGGGCGCACCCTCCGCTCGCTCACTGGTGCTTTGGGCCGTATTGATTGGCGGCGTGCTGGTTTTGGCTGGCGTTGCCTGGATGGTCATGCGACAAATGAAAACAAGCCACAACCCCCCTCCTTGATGGGTTGAACCCGGCCACTTCCGCCCCAGATCACACAATCAAACAGGCGAATCGTCCTTGCGGCGGTAAACTCTTACCCCCCGCACACCCAAGCTTGCCATGACCGATTCGATCCGACTTTCCAAACGCGTTGCCGAACTCAGTGCCTGTTCACGCCGCGACGCCGAGCTGACCATCACCGGCGGCTGGGTGCGGGTGGATGGCGTGGTGGTCGAAGAGCCACAGTTTCGCGTCACCGATCAACGCATCGAAATCGACCCCAAGGCCGACCTCACCCAGGCCGAGCCGGTCACGCTACTGTTGCACAAGCCGGCAGGGGTGCCGATGAAAGAGATTGACCAGGCCGCAACCAACTTGCTCAGCGACGCCACCTTGTGGGCGGATGAAAGCTCCAGCATCCGTCCGCTGAAAAAACACTTCGCCCAACTCACCGCCTGCGTGCCGCTGGAAACCGATGCCGCCGGCCTGGTCGTATTTACGCAAGACTGGCGAGTCGTGCGCAAGCTCACCGAAGACGCCGCCACGCTGGAACACGAAGTCATCGTCGAAGTCACCGGCGAGCTCATTCCAAACGGCCTCAAACGCCTGAACAAAGGCATCCCCTACAACGGCCGCACCCCGCCCACGCTCAAGGTCAGCTGGCAAAACGAGACCCGCCTGCGGGTTGCGCTCAAGGGTACACAAATCGGGCAGATCGCCCACCTGTGCGAAGCCGTAGGCCTTGAAGTGGTCTCGATGAAACGCATCCGCCTCGGCGGCATTTCCATGGGTAAACTGCCCGCCGGACAATGGCGTTACATGCGCGAAGACGAGCGGTTTTGATGGTTGTGAGCGGGCTCACCTCGAACTGATCCGTTCCTGGTGAGCCCGCCTGAAAGACTGCGTTGACGCTGTAGAAAAACCCCTTTCCAACCAAATCATCGACCCAAAAAAATGGCGTGGATTTCTCCACGCCGTTTTTAATTTCTGCTGTGCAATTCGCTTCACCGATTCGACTTAATTCTCTGATCCGATCAGGTGTGTCGTTTGATGGCCGTGTTGCGGGCTAACTGCCCCGCTTCCTACTGTGCATACCCATGATGCCCCACAAGGGGACTCCGACTTTCAGCGAGCCAAGGCTCGCGAAAGATCGTATGCGCCAGCTTCTCGATGTTATGTACCAGACAGTAGAGCTTCCACTGCGCATCCACTTTCTTCTGCCCTCTGAGCGTGAAGCGGTTGAGCTGCTTGTTGTGGCGAATGTTGCCAAATACCGGTTCCACTGTGGCAAAGCGCCGGCCGTATTTCGCCTGGCCTTCGGGGCTGTCGATGCGGGCTTTCATCCTGTCGGTGAAGGACTCCGTTCCATCGGCCTTGCCCTGAAAGAAGCTCACCTGCCGAGTCTTGGTCTTGGCCGGCGTGCGTAAACATTTGTCCCGTTGTGCGCACGGCATGCAGTCTTGCTGCGCGCCCTGGAATTTGACTGCGACATAGCCATTGATGACGCAGTGGCTGCCGTTGCCGTAGAGCGTCTTGGATGTGGCGACCTCGCGCAATGTGCCCGCAGGGCAGACGCAGGTCTGGCTTTCTGGATCGTAGTTAAAATCATCGGGGCGATAGACGGCTGCCTGTTGCTTCGATTTCTTGTTGACTGACTTATCGTGGAGCGGATCGGGGGCCTGCTTGTGTTTGTCCTGATCCTTGAAGCGTGGATCGCGTTGCCGCATGCCGTTGTCGGCAATCAGCGCGTCCACTTCCAGCTCAGCGAGCTGCTTGAGGTTGGCCTCTGAATGGTAGCCCGCGTCCGCCGTGATAAGGCTGGTCGGGGTGATGAGCGCCTGCGCGTCGCTCAATGCGCCCTGGATGGCCTTGACCGCCGGCACCAGCAGTTCCTGTTCGCTGCCCGTGCCATGCGCCTGCGCATCGACGATGATCTGATGTTTGGCGTCCACTGCTGCGACGCCGGTGTAGCCCTGAATGACGCCTTTGCTGGTCGCCATCTTGGCGGATTCGTTATCGGTTCGATTGCTCTTCCTGATCGTGCCTTTGCTGCCTTTACGATCTTCTGGGTGCGCGGCCAGCCACTGACGAAGCTGCGTCGCATCGGTTTGCAGACGGGTGATGCGCAGGACTTCCTTCGCTTTGAGATCGGCTTCAATGGGCTTCTGGTCTGCTTCGCGATGGCGTTCGAGCATGACGCGGGCGGCGGATTCAAGCTTGGTGGCCTGGTGTTCAAAGTCGGCGCGGGTGCCGCTCTTTTGCTTGCTGGCGTTGCTGGGCAGCTTGACGCCGTCGATGGCAAACATCTCGCGCCCGATCAGCCCTTGCCGGTCGCACAGGTAGAGCACCTGGGTGAAGACGCGGGTGATGTCGTCGGCGAGGCTGGAAACAAATGCGGCAATGGTGGTGAAGTGGGGCTGGGTGTCGCCTGACAGGGCGATGAAGGTGACGTGGTCGCGGCAGACGGCTTCGATGCCACGGCTGGAAACGATGCCCTGGCTGTAGGCGAACAGGACGACCTTGAGCAGCATGGCGGGCGGATAGGCGGCAGCGCCGGTTGCGTCGTTGTTGAAGCGGGCATCGAAGCCGGACAGATCCAGCTCGTGGTCGATGAGGTGGTTGAGCGCGTGCTCGAAAGTACCGGGGAGCAGTTGCCGTTGCAGGTCGACGGCAAGGAAACGCGGGCTGGTGTCGATGTGCTTGTAGCGGGCCATGCGGTGTGTTCCATCACAAAATCAATGACGCGATGTTGATGCAGGCGGGTGGCTGGGGCAAGATGCGGGGATTGATATTTTTGGGGCTTTTTCTACAGCCTCGTTAGCCAGGTTCCGCAACAAACCGCGCCACAAACGCCCCTTCATAACCTGCCGGCAACGGAATGCTGACACGATGGCCGCTGCCCGGTGCAACGTTGACCGGCGCATTGTCCTTGCTCTGCATGCTGGGGATCGTCAGCTCCAGATTGCCCTTGGGGTGGATGAGCTCGATGCGGTCGCCCACTGAAAACCTGTTCTTTACGTCAATTTCAGCCAGGCCCGTTGCGTTATACGCCAGGACATCGCCGACATACAGACTGCGGTCTGAATCGGAATGGCCCTGCAGATAGCTCTGGTATTCGCGATCCGGGTGACGTTCGAAGAAACCGCCGGTATAGCCCCGGTTGGCCAGACCATCGAGCTCGCGCAGCAAAGTCGGATCGAGTGGGCGCCCGGCAACAGCATCGTCGATGGCCTGGCGATAGGTTTGGCAGGTTCGCGCCACATAGTAGGGCGACTTGGTGCGGCCTTCGATCTTGAGTGAATCGATGCCCATTTCCGTCAGCCGCTGCACGTGTTCAATCGCGCGCAGGTCTTTGGAATTGAGAATATAGGTGCCGTGCTCGTCTTCTTCGACCGGCATGTAGCTGCCCGGACGCTTTTTTTCTTCCAGCAAATACACGTCGCCATCCGGCGCCACGGTGGCGGGCTTGACGTCGTATTCCCAACGGCAAGAATTGGTGCAGGCGCCCTGGTTAGGATCGCGGTGGCTCATATAGCCCGAGAGCAAACAGCGGCCGGAATAAGCGATGCACAGCGCGCCATGCACGAAGACTTCCAGTTCCATGTCCGGGCATTCCTGACGTATCTCGGCAACCTGATCGAGCGAGAGTTCGCGCGAAAGAATCACGCGCTTGATGCCGAGCTTCTTCCAGAACCGCACCGCCGCGTAGTTGACGGTATTGGCCTGCACCGACAGATGGATCGGCATCTCCGGCCAGGTTTCGCGAATCATGTCGATCAACCCCGGGTCGGCCATGATCAGCGCATCCGGCTTGAGCGCGATGACCGGCGCCATGTCAGCCAGATAGGTTTTGACCTTGCTGTTGTGCGGCGAAATATTGCTGACCACATAAAACAGCTTGCCCCGGCTGTGCGCATAGTCAATGCCCACCCCCAGCGCCACCTCATCACGAAAACTGTTATTGCGAACGCGCAGGCTGTAACGCGGCTGACCGGCATAAACCGCATCAGCGCCAAAAGCGAGCGCCGTTTCCAGCATGGTTTGCGAACCGGCGGGCGCCAGCAACTCAGGGTGACGTATTTTGGAGGGGTTCAATTGGAATGACCGGGTGTGTGGAAGAACAACAATAGACGCTCATGATATTTCGAAAAGCGATTTCTCATCACCCCCAATTGTGTAAGTTCAATAGCAGTTAACAATAGCAGTTAATGATTCCAGGATTCGATTTGCATCTGCAAAAATACGAGGAGCTGACGCCCAGAGCTAGTGGCAAGCTGTCGCTTCATCGGACTAAGTGGTCAATGCATAAGCACGGCGATCATTTGAGGATTACCCCAATCTTTTTCGAACCACGCTCATCACACTATCCGAATAAGCATCATAGGCACCACGTTCTTTGGCAAGCTTCATCAAATCACGGGCCTGTTCGGGGAGACTTTGTTCAAGACGCCAAAATGCCTCGTCATTATAGAACGCGGGGTCATGTGTCCCCTGAACAATCTGTTCCATTCGGATACGCGATGCTTCTTCTCCTCGCCCAATTATTTGAAGAGTTTTTGCGTGGTTGGCAATTACATGGGAATTCACAGCATCCCGCTCTACTGCCAGAAGATATAAATCAATGGCCTCAGTGGTTTTCTTGTTGTCCCGAAGCCACTTTATTTCATCACTGAACAAAACAGGATTGCTGTTTCCGTTAGTAATCTGTTGCATTCGCAGGGATGAAGCATCATCACCTTTGCCTATTACTTGGTAGGCTTTGGCAAGGACAACGGTGATGTGGTCATCCCTCAAGCCAAGCGTTTGCGCCCGTTCCAAAACCCCTATAGCATCATTAGGCAACTTTCTTGACAACAAGAACATTGCTTCATTCACGTAGGTAGCTGAATACCGAGTGCCCTCTGTAATGCATTCTTTTCTGATCTTGGATGCTGCTTCGTCATCCCCTGAATCGCGCAAGAGTTCAGCGTGCAGAGAGCGGATCTCTACGTCGCGGCACCCGCGCTTCTTAAACAATGTAATAAGCTCAAGCGCTTTTTCAAACTCTTTGCGGTGTCTGCAATGCCCTACTTCTGCAGCAAACGTCTGTGGATGTCTGCTTCCTGCTCGTATCTGATTCATCCTAACCAGCGAAGCATCATCGTGCTGACCGAGTGTGGCAAGGCATTGTGATCTTGCAAAAGTCACCACTTCATTTTCAGCGTTTGGATTAGTTTTTACTGCCACATCCAAACGTTCAAGAAATACTTTTGCTTCATCGCCGCCAAGTTCAGCGGCAGCATTTCCAAGATCTGCCCAATATGGGGGAAAGTCACTTCGCAACTCGCACGCATTCTTAAAACACTCTAAAGCCCGTATGCTCGTGCGCCCTTCTTCATGCACAAAGCTCTCTCCAAGAAAGCGATAGGCTTTGTGGTCAGACGGATCAAGCTGAACGATGAATTCAAGGACATGGCGTAGGGTTTTTGCTGGTGCTTTGGAGCGATGCAATTGGTTACAAAGAACCCAAAGCCGCTGTCGAGCCCACTGTTCATGGCCTCCCAGCATAGCAACTGCGATACTTGTGACTTTGTCACCATCACCAGCGCAGAGCAAGTGGTGAAAAGACTCGAGTGCTCTCCCTATATTCACATTGGTAATTCGATGGCTTCCAGCCAATTGGTTCAGCCAACAATCAGCGATAACTGAATGAAGTTTAAGAGTAAGTTTGCGTTGGCTACCTGGCGTATCACAATCAAAGTCCGCCTCATCATTTTCAGAATCCCCAGCGTAGCCTAGCCTTGCACGCAGCCAGCCAGCAATAAAACCATGTAAGAAATACCTTTCATGCCGCGCGTCGCTAGCTAATAGACAACGATGATCCAACCCGGTCCATGCCCCTGGTGTATCAAGTTGCTGTTCCAGATAGTCAGCATGATCGTGAGGGATTGAGTCTCGGTAAAGTGCTAAGGCTAGCAACAGCTTCTGTTCGGGAGGACTCAACACGGTCTCGAACAAGTCATTCAAAAGCGAGTCCTCAACCTTTTTCACCACGAAATTTATGTGGCGTTCTCGAACTTGCAAAGGGGTTTGGTTCAATCCACGTGCAACTTCTATCAGCAGATGCGTGGTCAATGGGTGGGCTTGTTCCCCATGACCTCCGCCTAGCCATTGGTACAGTCGTCTCAAGTTGTCGCCCTGATAGGTCCATGCCTCGGTTTGACCTTGTGGTGCCGAAGCTGCAATACACGCCGAGAGACTGGTTTTATCAAGCCCGGGGATTTCACACTCCAAACACCCGTTGCCCATTAGCCCCTCAGGTGGACGTTCCCGAAGCTCCAGAATCCAATGCCATTTCTGACCAAGAACTCTGCGCAAAGAACAAATAAGACGCTCTAGCTCATGGTTCTGCCATGTATTTGAAGAAAGTAGTTGATGCGCCCCATCGATCCAAACCCATGCGGGTCTAGCGTTGGGGAAGAGTGATAGATCGTCCGCCTTTGCATGCATCAACTGTTCAGGAATTCTGGGGTGTTCAGTTGAATCTCCAAGTAATGGCGCAATCTGGCGGAACAACTCTTCCGGTGTTGTGTGATTACTTGCTCTGAGACGTATCAACTCTTTGCCACAAAGAGGATCAAGCTTACCCAAAGCTTGTATGAAATCTGTTTTTCCATTTCCGCGCATACCATAGACCAGCAAGGCGTCATGCTCTGTCAATGCGATGCTAACTGTTGCTAATAGTGAATCGCGTCCGAATAGCCGCACTCTGTTTCCGATTTGTGCTGTGACACCGGGAATAGACTCATAAATATCATGCGCAGATTTCTCTTTGGTGGAGCCGATTTTCGTTTCATGTTCCTCGACATACTTCAACAGCGTTTGAGCAACATGGAGAAGTGCTCGATCTTGTTCTCCCTCGGTCATCTCGTTGAGAGCCTTGCTGGGTGATCCTGCTGCTTGCAGGGATGAAAGTTTGAATTCGTCTGGCCCCTCTTTTGGGTCAGGATATCTGAACCGCGCTTCTGTGAATGAGCATGGCCGAAGGATGATAGGGATGATATTTAGCCCCTTTTCTTTGGCGCCATGCAAAAGCACAGGCAACTCGTTGTTACGGATATAGGTGGAGGCTAGAAAGTCTGGGCTTACCAGTAAAACTGCAGCACTAGCTCGGTTCAATCTTTCTTGGATTTTCGTATGCCAATCGTTGCCGAGATCAATGTCTAGATCAGTTTCGATGGAAAAAATGTCTTGAAACTCTAATGGTTTAAGTTGTTGCACAAGCCGGTCGAGCCAACGTTTGGCTGGGTCACTATTTTCGTTGTCACCATGCGCATAACTGATGAACACATTCGAACGCACCATACTGATTTTCCCCTGCCCAAGAAAGACAAATATACGCAGAGCCTAAATTAAATCAGCGATGGTTATGCGATCTTAATCCCTAGAGTGGCTACTGTTACTGATAAAGAAAAGATCGTCATGTTCACCATGAACTTCCGCATTTGGCCCGCCTATTTTTGTGCACCTACACCAAACGCTAATGCCTACCCGTAAAGCTGAACAGCAAACCCGTCTAGCACCCACTCGCCCTTCTGTTTCCAACCTGCACTGTTCGCTATTCCACTGAATTCATCGCCCCGGTATTTGTAGGAGTTTTCGGTGTGCAAGGATTCACCCAGGTCGAAATGGAATGTCTGTCCTGAAATGGTAACGGTCTGCTCGGCGAGGCTGACCAGATGCATTTCGATACGGCCAGCCTGCGGGTTGTAAAACGCATAGTGGCAGAAATCGACGAGATCAAAGTTGGCGCCGAGTTCGCGGTTAAGGCGTTCGAGCAGGTTGAGATTGAAGGCTGCGGTGATGCCGACAGCATCGTTGTAAGCCTGGTGCAATTGCAGCGGATTTTTTTTGAGATCGAAGCCGATCAGCAGTTGGCCGGCTTCACCTGCGAGGACGCGATAGCGTTTCAGCAAGGTTTCCGCTTCGGCGGGTGAGAAGTTGCCGATGCTGGAGCCGGGGTAATAAATTAGTCGCCGCCCCGGTGCGAGATGGGGTGACGCTGCATTGAGCTCGTGGATGAAATCCATGCCGATGGCGGTGATATCGAGCTGGGGATAGTCATGCGCGAGCGGTTCGGCTGCCTGCGCCAGCGCATCGCCGGCAATATCGAGCACGATCAGCTGGCTGGGGTGCAGTACGTCCAGCAATGCACGCACTTTGCTGCAGTCGCCCGCGCCGGGTTCGATGATGCAATCCACTTGGCCAATCGCTTGTGCGATTTCGGGCAGGCGTGATGCCATGAGTGCGTGTTCGGTGCGGGTGACGGCGTATTCGGGCTGTTTGCAAATGGCGTCGAACAAGCGGCAGCCAAGCGCGTCGTAAAAATATTTGGGCGGGATGGATTTGGGCTGCGCGGCCAGGCCGGCCAGCACGTCGGCGCGCAGGTCGTCGCGCGCAGCGGGCAAATCCAGAAAACGGAAGGCCACTCAGGCGACGACCGAGACGTTGGACCCGGCGTGAAGCTGGCCGATTTCTGCGGCGGCGGCAAAGCCGTGCTTACTGAATATGGCCAATACGGCGTCACGGGATTCCGGGGTGCAGCTCACCAGCAGGCCGCCGCTGGTTTGCGGGTCGGTCAGCAGGGCGCGCTGCCAGTCGGCGATGCCTGCGCCGAGTTCGACTTCGGCGCCGTAGCTTTCCCAGTTGCGCAGGCTGGCGCCGGTGATATGGCCGGCCTGTGCCAGCTCGCTTGCGCCTGGCAGCAGCGGCAAGCGGCTGAGTTCGACACGCGCGGCCAGCTTCGAGGCGCGGCTGATTTCGAGCAAATGGCCGAGCAGACCAAAGCCGGTGATGTCTGTCAGCGCATGCACGCCTGCGGTATCCGAAAGATCGGCACCCGGGGTGTTGAGCTGGGTGGTGGCGGCGATCATGGCGCGATATTGTTCATCGCTCAGCGCATCTTTTTTGAGCGCTGCGCTGAAGATGCCTACGCCGAGTGGTTTGCCGAGGATGAGAATGTCGCCTGCCTGGCCGCCTGAGTTTGTCTTGACCTTGCGCGGATCGACCACGCCGATTCCAACCAGTCCATAAATTGGCTCGGGGGCATCGATGGAATGTCCGCCGGCAATCGGGATGCCGGCTCGCTTGCACACTGACTCGCCGCCGGCGAGAATTTTTCGGATGATGTCGTTGGGCAGTTTTCCGATGGGCATGCCGACGATGGCCAGTGCAAACAAAGGGCGGCCGCCCATGGCATACACGTCGGACAAGGCGTTGGTGGCAGCGATGCGACCAAACTCAAAAGGGTCGTCGACAATGGGCATGAAAAAATCGGTGGTTGCCACAATGGCCTGCTCGTCATTGAGCCGATAGACCGCGGCATCGTCGCCATGCTCGATGCCCACCATCAGGTTGGGATAGGCTTCCGCCAGGTTCGATACAAATGGGGTGTCGGACAAGATTTCGCGCAACACGGAAGGTGAGATTTTGCAGCCGCAGCCGCCGCCATGCGAGAACTGGGTGAGTCGAATGGGGGCATCGATAATGGAGTCGGTCATGTTCCAGATTCACCTTTGGTTTAGAGTGCAGGATTGGAATTCAATTGAATTTACCTCAACTGTATAGCATGAACATTGCCCGGCCCATCAGCGGCTTCACCGCAGACCAACTGATCGACAAACTTGCGCAGGCGCGTGCGCAGTTCCGCGCACTGATCAAAGGGCTGCCCGCGGACGGCTGGCTGGGGCCGCACGCCGAGCATCTGAACCCACCGCTGTGGGAGGCTGGGCACATTGTCTGGTTTCAGGAATGCTGGAGCCTGCGCGCCCAGCCCGACGGCAGTGTTGCGCCCAGCCTGCTGGCTGGGGCCGATGGGTTGTATGACTCCTCAACCGTTCCGCATGACAGCCGTTGGAATCTGCCTTTGCTGGAACCGGCCGCGGTCGACGATTACGCCGCGCGGGTGACCGCTGCTGTGTCCGCGCGGCTCCGCGGCGCACCCAACCCGGAACTGGCCTATTACGCTGAGCTGTGCCTGGTTCACGAACTGATGCATATCGAAGCCTGGCGGATGGCTTTTCAGCATTTGGCCTATGCGCATCCCGACCCCCGGGCCGCTGAGCTGCCCCTGCCCGCAGATCGATTGATGTTTTCCGAATGCGAAGTGACACTCGGCAGCGGGCCGGACGAAGGCTTTATTTTCGACAATGAAAAATGGCGGCATGGTGTAACGGTGCCGGCTTTCGATATTGATGCGCGGATGATCTCCGAGACCGACTTTGCAGCCTTTGTCGATGCGGGGGGATACCTGCGCAGCGCGGAGTGGACGGAGGCGGGCTGGGCATGGCGGGCGGACAACAACGCGACGCATCCGGTCTACTGGCGTTTGGCCAATGGCGTGTGGCAGGTGCGGCGCTTTGCAAACTGGGCGCCGCTGAGTTCACACACGCCCATGCTGCACGTCAATCGCTTTGAGGCCGAGGCCTGTGCGGCCTGGATGGGACGCCATTTGCCCACGGCTGAACAGTGGCTGCGTTCGACGCAGCACGCAAATTTTGATTGGGGTGCGGGCTGGGAATGGATGCGCAACGCCTTTGCGCCTTATCCGGGCTTTTCTGCCGACCCGTATCAGGATTATTCCCAGCCCTGGTTTCACAGCCACACCGAGTTGCGCGGTGGCGGGCCGTTTACCGATCCCTTGCTCAAGCGCCCGGGTTTCCGCAATTTTTATCTGCCGCATCGGCGCGATCCGTTTGCCGGATTTCGTACCGTGAGCCCAGCCTGATTCAAGCCGCGCTGACGACGTCAGGGCAGAAACAATTCCAGTAAATCGTTGAGGTAACGCTGCCCCAATAGCGTTGGCTTGAGCTGAGTCGCATCGCGTTCGAGCAAGCCTTTCGCCCGCGCCTTCTCCAGTGCATCTGTGCAAATGTGCAGGGGATAGCCGGACCGTTCTTCAAACATGGTGCTCGGCACCCCTTCATTCAATCGCAGCGCATTCATCATGAACTCGAACGGCAGGTCGTTACGGGTCAGCGTGCGGATGTCGGCCAAGTGCGTACCCTGCTTCACTGCATCCATGTATTGCTGCGGATGCTTGGTGCGCATCTGCCGGATGATGCGATCGTGGAAACTGAGCTTGGAATGCGCGCCTGCGCCTATGCCAAGGTAATCGCCAAACTGCCAGTAGTTGAGGTTGTGCCGGCTGGCATGCTGCGGCCGCGCATAGGCCGAGGTTTCGTAATGCTGCATGCCCGCTTCGATCAGCCGCGCCTCGATGGCCAGGTGCATGTCGGCCGCCACATCCTCGTCCGGCAGGTTCGGCGGCGCGGTGTGGCCAAACGGCGTATTGGGTTCGAGCGTGAGGTGGTAGGCCGACACGTGCGGTGGCTGAAAACTCAACGCGGTATCGACGTCGGCCAGCGCATGCTCCAGCGATTGCCCTGGCAAGGCAAACATCAAATCAAGATTGAAGGTATCGAAATGCGTGGCGGCAAGCGCGGCCGCGCGACGCGCTTCGTTATCGTCGTGGATGCGCCCGAGCGCCTTGAGATGCTGCGGGTTAAAGCTCTGGATGCCGAGCGATACACGGGTCACCCCGGCTTCGCGAAAGCCGGCAAACTTGGCGGCTTCCACCGTGCCGGGGTTGGCTTCCAGCGTGATTTCTGCGTTGGGTGCCAAGGGCGTGAGCGTGCGAACGCCGGTGAGGATGCGATCAATGCCTGCCGCTGAAAACAGGCTGGGGGTGCCACCGCCAAAAAACACGGTGTGGATTTTTCGGCCCCAGATATCGGGCAGCGCCTGTTCCAGATCCAGCATCAGCGCATCGATGTAAGCGACTTCAGGAATGCCCTGCGCCGCATGCGAATTGAAGTCGCAATACGGGCATTTTTTTACACACCACGGCAGGTGGATGTAGAGCGACAGTGGCGGTGAGACCTTGAGGCCGCCGCGCGCGAATTGCACAACGGAATCAGCCAAGTCGGTTCAGCTGTTTGAGTTTGGCTACCAGATCACGCAATGCCTGACCGCGATGACTGATGGTGTTCTTGGTGTCTTCATCCAGCTCGGCACCGGTTTTATCAAACTCGGGCACCAGAAAATACGGGTCGTAGCCAAAGCCGTTTTCACCGCGTGGCACGTCGATGATTTCTCCGAACCAGCGGCCTTCTGCAATCACCGGCTCGGGGTCGTCGGGGTGGCGTACATAGACCATGACACAGGTGTAGTGCGCGCGGCGGTTGGATGCGTTGGCCAGATCGGCGATGAGCTTGTCGTTGTTGCTGGCGTCCGATTTAGGCTCGCCCGCATAGCGTGCCGACTGCACGCCGGGTGCGCCGCCCAGCGCGTCAACACAAATGCCGGAGTCGTCGGCCAGTGCGGGCAAGCCGCTGTGCAAACTGGCGTGCCGTGCCTTGGCCAGACAATTTTCGACGAAGGTGACGTGTGGCTCGGGGCAGTCGGGCACGTTGAACTGCGATTGCGGGACCGCCTCGATTCCAAACGGACCGAGGATGCGGGCGATTTCGCGCAGCTTGCCTGCATTGCCGGAAGCAATGACCAGTTTGCTCATAGGATCCTCCTCATTGTTTTTTTCTGTGCACGTCGCAAATCAATCGGCTTTCAACGCCGTTTGCTGCGCCCCGGCAATCTGCTGGATGCCAGCAGCCGCCAGATCGATCAGGGCATCGAGGGTCGCGCGCGAAAACGGCACGCCTTCTGCCGTACCCTGCACTTCAACCATGCCGCCGCTGCCCGTGATCACCACGTTCATATCGGTGTCGCAATCCGAGTCTTCTGCGTAATCCAGATCGAGCACCGGCTGACCCTGATATACCCCAACCGAGACGGCGGCGATGCTGTCTGTGAGTGGAGTCTCGGTGAGCTTGCCATCGCGCAGCAAGCCTGCAACCGCGTCAGCCACCGCGACATAGGCACCACAGATACTGGCGCAACGGGTGCCGCCGTCGGCCTGCAGCACGTCGCAGTCGATGTGCAGGGTGCGTTCGCCGAGTTTTTTGAGGTCGACCACGGCGCGCAGGGAACGCCCGATCAAACGCTGGATTTCCTGCGTGCGACCACTTTGCTTGCCGCGTGCGGCTTCGCGATCACTGCGCGTGTGGGTGGAGCGCGGCAACATGCCATATTCTGCGGTGACCCAGCCTTCGCCGCTGCCTTTTTTGTGCGGCGGAATCTTGTCGAGCACGCTGGCGGTGCACAGCACGCGGGTATCACCCATAACGACCAGAACCGAGCCTTCGGCGTGTTTGGTAAAGCCGCGGGTAAACGACAAGGGGCGCAACGCATCGAAGGTGCGACCGCTAGGGCGGGTAAGGGGGGACATGGCAGCAGACAAATAGTGGAAAGCGCGAGTTTACCGCGCCGACCATGCGCGTGGGCAGTTGCCCACACGCATGGCCTGGACTTGCTACCGCCTATTTGTGGGAGATTTTCTGGATTGCCTGCTGGATTTCGGCAATCGCGCGTTCGATTTCGTCGTCAGACACATCCGGGGCACCCGGCAGCGGGCGCAGCGCATTGATTTGCGTAGTGACGCCCCCGTCCGGCAGAGCCAGGGTAGAGATGGAATCCTTGCTGGGCATGCGTGCCTCACCCCAGGTCATGGCGATGAGGCTGAGGTTGTCGCCATGCTCGCCCCCCCGGAACTCAGCGTGGTCCATCAAATGGCGCACCGCGTCTTCCAGCGTGTAGGCATGGAGCAACGCGGACAGTTCATGCGCATTGACCATGCCCCAGATGCCATCGGTACAGAGCAACATGGTGTCGGCATCGTGCAGCGGGATCGGGGCATTGCATTCCACCTGAGGGGTCACATAGCCGCCGAGGCAATTGGACACCTTGTTGCGCTCCGGGTGCGTACCTGCCTCTTCTTCAGTGATCAGGCCGTTGCGCACCATCTGGGCAACGGCGGTGTGATCTTCGGTGCGCGCGATCAGGCTGCTATCACTGAACAGATACAAGCGCGAATCGCCCACATGCGCCCAGTACGCCAAATCATCCTGAATGACGGCAGCTACGAGGGTGGTGTGGGGAATTTCCAGCAAATCCTGGTCAACGGCGTAATCATTGATCGTGTAATGCGCGAGCGTCGTTGCCTCATCCAGAAACTTCATCGGATCGTCCAGGCGCGGCTTGGCCATTTTCTGGAACTGATCGGTCATCACCTGCACCGCAATCTGCGCGGCTATTTCGCCGTGCATATGGCCGCCCATGCCATCGGCTACCACCATCAACAATGCATCGCGACTGTAGGAGTAAGCAACACGATCCTGGTTATTTTTTCGGCCGCCCTGACGGGACGCCTGGAAGATGGTGAATTTCATTTCAGTACTTTAAAACAATTCCTTGCTCAATGACCGCTTGATACTGGACAAAATTGAGGTACGCGGCGGCCGCATGGCCGTGCTGTCCATCAACACTTTCTGCAGGCTGAACACACTTTGCGGGCGCTCCATGTAGTTAAGCTTGAGACATTGGTCGATGATCTCCAGCAGCTGATCCGAATAAGCACCGCGCCAGTTGACCGTTGCCGGCACCAGTTTGTCGCTCAGCAGACGGGCATCCGCCGACTGCGGCGGATAGCCGGCCAGACAGGCATACAGGCTGGCGCCCACACTATAGACATCCGACCACGGACCCAGACGCTCGCGGTTGTGGTATTGCTCGGGCGAGGCAAACCCCGGCGTATACATCGGCTGCAGCTTGCTTTCTTCCAGTGTGAGCGTTTGCCGGGCGGCGCCAAAGTCAATCAGCACCGGCGAGCCATCCAGCCGGATATAGAGATTCGAGGGTTTGATGTCGAGGTGAAGCAGCTTGTGGGTATGGACTTCGCGCAGACCGTTCAGCAAATGGGCAAACACCCGCCGGATAAAGCTTTCACTGATGGTGCCGCGATTGGCCTGAATATGCTGCTGCAGCGTTTTGCCGCGCTCGAAACGCATCACCATGTAAACGGTGTCGTTGGCGCGGAAAAAGTTGGTCACCCGGATCACATTGGGGTGATCGATACGTGCCAGTGCCCGGCCTTCTTCAAAAAAACACTTCAGGCCATGACGAAAGATATTGCTGTTTTCGGCCGAACTAGCCTGCACGATGACCGAGCCTTCGGTGCGCAGCACCAACTGCCCTGGAAGGTATTCCTTGATCGCGACTGACTGGTTGTTGCTGTCACGCGCCAGATACACCATGCTGAATCCGCCACCGCCGATTTTTCGGACGATGGTGTATTCGTTGAGCCGGTATCCGTTGGGAAGCGCCTGATTGGGTTGAGTCGCCATAGTTGAACGTCTATTATCTTTGCCTAACGAACCGGTTCTGCTGAAAAAGGCATGCACCGGCTCCACACCCACACTGTAATCCTAACTGCTTATTTGCAACCCATCTATGACCACGAGCATGACCGGGTTCGCCGCCCACAGCCTCAACCTCGACCATGCCAGCGTCAACATCGACTTGCGCAGCGTCAATCAGCGCTATCTCGAGCTGCATTTCCGCCTGGCTGAAGAATTCCGCGCCCTGGAACCGCAACTCCGCGAACTGATTCAGCAACGCCTCGCCCGCGGCAAGGTCGAATGCCGCATCAATCTGATTGCATTACCCGCTGCCACGCTGGATAACGGCTTGAACCCGGCCATTCTTGAGCAGCTCGTGCATTGGCAGGCCGATGTCATGCAGCGTGTGCCCAACTGCACACCGCTCAGCGTCAATGAAATTCTGCGCTGGCCTGGTGCCGTCCCCACTGCAACCCTGACCCAGGACGCACTCAACCAGGCGGCCCTTGATGGCGTGCGCGCCACATTGGATGAACTGGTGGCAAGCCGCCAGCGCGAAGGGGGCAAACTCAAACAACATATTCTCGATCGTCTGGGCGCCGCCGAAGCACAGGTGGCCGGCCTGCAACCGCTGCTGCCTGCGCTGGTTGCCGCCCAGCGCGACAAACTGGCGGAACGCCTGCGTGATGCGCTGGGTGAAGCCGGCCATGAACGGCTGGCGCAGGAGGTCGCACTGGCGGCGCAAAAAGCCGATATTGATGAAGAGCTTTCCCGTCTGAGCGCCCATTTCTCTGAAGTCCGCCGAGTGCTGGATCAGCCGGGTGCGGTAGGCAAGCGCCTCGATTTCCTGATGCAGGAGCTGCACCGCGAAGCCAATACACTGGGCGCCAAATCGGTCGCCGTCGAAACCTCACGCGTCTCGCTCGAGCTCAAAGTGCTGATCGAGCAAATGCGCGAGCAAGTGCAGAATATCGAATAACAAACTATTTAATTCAAGAAAACCGGAACAATCATGACGCCCAATCCCAGCAAAGGTGTGCTTTACATCGTCAGCGCGCCCTCCGGCGCCGGCAAGACCAGCCTGGTCAAGGCACTGTTGAAAACCGATACCGCCATACGCCTGTCGGTGTCCTACACGACACGTGCGCCAAGGCCTGGCGAAACCGAGGGTCGCGATTACCATTTTGTGGACCGGCAGCGCTTCGAACACATGCTGGCCGAAGGCGAGTTTCTCGAGCATGCAGAGGTATATGGCAACTTTTACGGCACCTCGAAAGGCAGTATCTCGCGCGACCTCAACGCGGGGCATGACATCCTGCTTGAAATAGACTGGCAGGGCGCAGCCCAAGTCAAACACCATTTTCCCGGATCCACTTCCATCTTTATTCTGCCACCATCATTCAACGCTCTGAGAACCCGTCTCAAGGGTCGGGAACAGGACAGCGATGAGGTGATTGAACGTCGGCTCGCCGCTGCCGCCCACGATGTCGCTCACGCCGATGCGTTCGACTATATAATGGTCAACGATGATTTCGATCAGGCCATACTGGATCTGGTTGCGATTACCCGCAGCGTTCGTCTCGAAACTGCACGCCAGTTGGACAGGCACGCCATGCTGTTCGACGAATTCCGCCGCATCTAAACCGCACCACCCGAAGCAGGAGTATTTCCATGGCACGTATCACCGTTGATGACTGTATCCACATGTTCCCCAACCGTTTCGAACTGACCCTCGCCGTCACCTATCGCGCGCGCCAGCTGGCACAAGGCTCGCAGCCCATGGTCGAGACGAAAGACAAATCCGTTGTGACCGCACTGCGCGAAATTGCCGCTGGCAAGGTCGGCCGTGAAATCCTCAACCGGGGCCGTGCCTGAGCACTCGCCTGCCCCTCATCCGGCGCGCGCCTGCCACGCGCCGGTGATGATGCACGCATTTGATTCACTGCGGCCGGCACTGGCTTATTTGTCAGCAGATGAAATCGACGTCATCGAAAGTGCCTACGAATTCAGCCGCAGCGCCCACGAAGGCCAGTTCCGAAAAAGCGGCGAACCTTATATTTCCCATCCACTGGCGGTTGCCGGCATTCTCGCCGGCTGGCATCTTGACGCCCAGACCCTGAGCGCTGCACTGCTGCACGACGTGGTCGAAGACACGCCGGCCACCGCAGGCGAAATCGAAGTTCGGTTCGGCAAGTCGGTGGCGATGCTGGTCGAAGGCGTATCCAAGCTCGACAAGCTAACGTTTGCGTCCGAGCAGCATGCGCAGGCAGAGAACTTCCGAAAAATGCTGCTGGCGATGGCGCAGGATGTGCGGGTCATCCTGATCAAGCTGGCCGATCGCACGCACAATATGCACACCCTGGATGCCATGCCGGCCGAAAAACGCCGCCGCATTGCAGCCGAAACACTGGAAATCTACGCTCCTATCGCAAACCGCCTGGGCCTGCACACGGTCTACCAGGAACTGGAAGACCTCGGCTTCCGCTACAGCCACCCCAACCGCTATCAGGTGCTGGCCAAAGCGGTGAAGGCCGCACGAGGCAACCGCCGTGAACTGGTCGACAAGGTCAAGGTGGTGATGCAGGAAAAACTGGAACAGGCGAAAGTCGATGCCACCATCACCGGTCGCGAAAAACACTTGTTCAGCATCTACCGCAAGATGCAGGAAAAAAACCTCGCCTTTTCCGAAGTCTTCGACATCTACGGCTTTCGCGTCGTGGTGCATGACCTGCAGGCCTGCTATGTTGCGCTGGGGGTGCTGCACGCCTTGTACAAGCCGATACCCGGCAAGTTCAAGGACTACATCGCCATCCCCAAAGCCAACGGCTACCAGTCGCTGCATTCCATCCTGTTCGGTCCCAGCGGTACCCCGATCGAGGTGCAGATCCGCACCACCGACATGAACCGGCTGGCTGAATCCGGCATCGCCTCGCACTGGATGTACAAGTCGTCTGATGCCGTATTGAATGATGTGCAGACACGCACCCATCGCTGGCTGCAGTCGCTGCTCGACATTCAGGCCGACCATGGCGATTCGACCGAGTTTCTGGAACACATCAAAGTCGATCTGTTCCCCGACGAAGTCTATGTGTTCACCCCTAAAGGCAAAATCATGGCGCTGCCACGCGGCGCCACGGCCGTCGACTTTGCCTTTGCCGTCCACACCGATGTCGGCCATCGCTGCATCGCAGTCAAGATCAACTATGAATTGATGCCGCTGCGCACCCAGTTACGCAATGGCGATCATGTCGAAGTGGTCACAGCCTCAAACGCCAGCCCCAATGCGGCCTGGCTGAACTTCGTCGTAACCGGCAAGGCGCGCTCGCACATCCGTAATTACCTGCGCAACACCGGCGTGGAAGAAGCCGCGGCACTGGGCGAGCGCCTGCTCAATCGCGCCATTGCTGCCCTTCACCCCGATGCGGTCGAACCCGACGAATCCGTATGGGAGCGACTGGTCAAGGAGTACGGGGTGCAGTCCCGTCAGGAATTATTCGCTGGCATCGGTCTGGGACGAAAATTGCCGCTGGTGGTCGCGCACCAGTTGCTTCATGTGCTGGGCGAGAAAACCGGCGAGCCCGCCCACCCGCATGCCATCAGCATTCGTGGCACCGAAGGCATCGCGGTCGAGCTGGCGCAATGTTGCCACCCGATACCCGGCGATCCCATTCTCGGCTTCATCCACAAGGATCGCGGCCTGATTATTCACACCCATGACTGCCCGTCGATCCGTGCTTTCCGCACCGATCCCGACAAGTGGCTGGACGTCGAATGGGAGGCCGAACCTGGCCACATGTTCGACGTCCTGATCAAGGTTGTCGTGGGCAACCAGCGCGGCGTGCTGGCCAAAGTGGCTTCTGCCATCGCTGAACACGGCTCCAACATCGGTAATGTTTCGATGGAAGAAGAAGACGGCAGCCCTTACACCATCCTCTTCTTCACGGTGGAAGTGGAGAACCGCATGCATCTTGCCCGCGTCATGCGCGGCTTGCGCACGCAGCCTGATGTGGTGCGGATTTACCGCATCAAGGGCAAAAAAGACGGCCGCGCCGCCCCTATCCAATAAGTCCCGCTACAGGAATCTTTCGCATGAACAAAACCATCATTCAGACTGCCAACGCCCCTGCCGCGATCGGCACCTATTCACAAGCCGTGCGGGTAGATCACACGGTGTACCTCTCCGGGCAAATCGGCCTCGATCCCGCCACCATGGAAATGGTCGATGGCATCGAAGCGCAGATCCACCAGGTGTTCAAAAACTTGGCGGCTGTGGCGGCTGCGGCTGACGGCTCGCTGTCCGACGTGGTCAAACTGAATGTGTTTTTGACGGATCTCGGTCACTTCCCCAAGGTCAGCGAAATCATGGCGCAGTATTTTGTAACGCCGTACCCGGCACGTGCAGCAGTCGGCGTGGCCGCGTTACCGCGCGGCGCGCTGGTCGAGGCTGACGCCGTGATGGTGACCGGTTAAATTTCCAAGTTGAAAGCGGCTTCGCCGTTTTCCTTTCCGGTCAGCCCGGCAACAGCCGCCAAGCTCGCCAAACTCGGCCTCACTCGCGACGCCGACCTGGTGTTGCACCTGCCCCTACGGTGGGAAGACGAAACACACATCACGCCGATCCGTGATCTGCTGCCCGGGCAATCGGCACAGGTACAGGCGGTGGTGCGCGATGCCAAGGTCGCCTACCGGCCGCGCCGCATGTTGACGGTGACCATGGAGGACGCCAGTGGCGTGCTCGGTCTGCGCTTCCTGAATTTTTATCCCAGCCATCTCAAGCTGTTTCAGCCTGGCGAAAGTTTCCGCTGCATGGGCGAAGTACGCGGGGGCTTTCTCGGGCTGGAAATGGTTCACCCGCGTTTCGCAAAAGCCGACGAATCGACGCCCCTTCCAGCCCAGCTCACGCCGGTATACCCGACCACCGCAGGCTTGGGGCAAGCCACGTTGCGAAAACTGGTCGCACGGTCGCTGGAAGCGCCGATCAGCGACACGCTGCCCGCCGACTGGCTGGCCAAATTGAAACTGCCGGATCTGGAATCCAGCATTCGGCTGCTACATCAACCGCCGCTCGACTGCGCGCTTTCAGAGCTCGAATCCCGCCGCCACCCTGCCTGGCAACGACTGGCGTTCGACGAACTGCTGGCGCAGCAATTGTCCCTGGCTACGTCGCGACGCCAGCGGCAAAGCCTGCGCACCACGCCTTTGCCCGCGAAGCAGCAACTGACAACAGCATTTACCCGACAGTTGCCATTTGATTTGACCCCAGCCCAGACTCACGCCTGGCAGGAGATCAGTTCCGACCTGAACCGTCCTCACCCGATGCGCCGCCTGCTGCAAGGCGATGTCGGCAGCGGCAAAACCGTGGTGGCCGCACTTACCTGTTTGCAGGCAATTGAAAACGGCCAGCAAGCGGCGTTCATGGCACCCACTGAAATTCTCGCCGAACAGCATTTTCGCAAGTTGGCGCCCCAGCTGTCCGCGCTCGGCGTGCGCTGCGCCTGGGTTTCCGGCAGCCAGAAAAAATCCGAGCGCACTGCCGCCTGGCAGGCCATATCCGCAGGCGAAATTGATCTGGCTTTTGGTACCCACGCCTTGTTTCAGGAAGCCGGAAGTTTCGATCGTCTGGGTCTGGTCGTGGTTGACGAGCAGCATCGTTTTGGCGTCGGCCAACGGCTGGCGCTGATGCACAAAGGCACCGAGCCGCATCAGTTGATGATGAGCGCGACACCGATCCCCCGTACGCTTGCCATGAGCTTTTTTGCCGACCTCGATGTGTCCACGATCGACTCGCTACCCCCCGGACGCACGCCTATCATGACCAAACTTGTGAGCGCTGCCCGCCGCGACGATGTGCTGGAACGCGTGCGCGAGGCCTGCCTTGCGGGTGGCCAGACCTACTGGGTGTGCCCCTTGATTGAAGAGTCCGAAAAACTGCAGTTGCAAACCGCGCAAGACACCTACGCTGCATTGGTGGCGCAACTGCCGGAGTTGCGCATCGGCCTGGTCCACGGACGCTTGAAGTCGGCTGAAAAACAAGCCGTGATGGCGGCGTTTCAGGCCCATCAAATCGACTTGCTGGTCGCCACCACCGTGATCGAAGTCGGCGTTGATGTCCCCAATGCGGCATTGATGATCATCGAGCACGCTGAACGCATGGGTCTGGCCCAATTGCACCAATTACGTGGCCGGGTTGGGCGCGGCAGCCGCGAATCGGTGTGTGTGTTGCTGTATCAAACGCCGGTTTCCGAACTGGCCCGGGCGCGTCTTAAAGTCATTTTCGAGCTCACCGACGGCTTTGAAATCGCGCGTCAGGATTTGCTGCTGCGTGGCCCGGGTGAACTCATCGGGCATCGTCAGAGCGGCCTGCCGATGCTGCGCTTTGCCGATCTCGAACGCGATGTTGCGCTACTCGAATCCGCGCGCGATCTGGCGCAACGCTGTCTTTCCCACCATCCCGACATCACTGCACGTCACGTAGAGCGCTGGCTTGGCAGCCGCCAGGCCCTTGCGGGGAGTTGATCGTTGCGCTTCAGCCGCTCTGATGCCACAAACTTAGCACCGGAAGATAGGTCAGCAACAGCAGCCAGACCATCATCAGGACGAGAAACGGGATGGTGGCGCGGAACACGGCGAGCACGGGCTTGTTAAAGCGCTGACTGGCCAGAAAGAGATTAATCCCCACCGGTGGCGTGAGGTAGCCAATTTCCAGGTTGGCCAGGATGACGATCCCCAAATGCACCGGATTCACCCCAAAATGGGTCGCGAGCGGAAGCAGCAGAGGGGTAACGATGACGATGGCAGAAAAAATATCCATCATGCATCCGACCGCCAGCAGCGCGATATTCATCCACATCAGGAACTCAAGCGGGCTTGTGATTTGCGTCGAGACCCAGTCGAGCAAGTGCATGGGCACCTGCGCATCGACCAGCAGGTTGGTCAGGCCCATGCTTAAGCCAAGAATGATAAAGAGACTCCCCACCAACGTTGCGGCTTCGTAGGCAACCCAGACCAGCGCTTTCACGCGCAGGGTTCCGTGGATCAGCGTTTCGAGCACGAGTGCGTAGATGGCAGTGCACGCGGCGAGTTCGGCAATGGTCAGCCACCCAGCTGCCAGCCCCCCGATCACGCCCACAGGCAGCAGCAGATCGGCCCAGCCCGCCCGCGCTGCAGCGGCCAACTCACGCCATTGAAAGGGGTGGCGCGACGCACCCCGTGCACCGCGAAACAGGGCATAACCGCCCACCATGACAAACAGCAACAAAGTGGGCAACAGGCCGGCCACGAACAGATCACCAATATTCACCTGCGCCACCACGCCATATAGCAGCACCGCGAGACTGGGCGGCAACAGCAGCCCCATCGAGCCGCCAGAGGTGACCAGACCAAGCGCGAATTTGTCCGAGTAATGCTCGTGTTTCAGCATCGGATACAACAAACCGCCAAGCGCCAGGATGGTGACCCCGGATGCGCCGGAAAATGCGGTAAAAACCATGCACGTGACCGTCGTGACCCAGGCAATCCCGGCTGGCATCCAGCCCATCAGTGCGTTAAAAAATCGCACCAGTCGCTGCGGCGCACCCCCTTGTCCCAGCGTCGCGCCAGCCAGCACGAAGAGCGGTATGGCCACCAGATTCGGCGATGCTGCAAGCCGTGCAAATTCAACCATCAGCAATGCTGGGTCGAGCTGGGCCTGATGGGTCGCGGTGAGCGCTGCTGCGCCCATCACGATAAAGAGCGGCATGCCAACCAAAGCCAGCACAATAAGAAGCAGCGTAGTCACGTCGCTTCTACCTGGACCGACAGCACGGCACGCAGAACAAAATGGAGGGCCAGCAGCCCAAATGCGGTCGGCAGGATCAAGCCCAGCCAAACCAGCCAGATGGCATCAGCCGACTGGTACTGCCTTTCATCCAGCCAGTAAGCCCATGCTGCATGCGTGAGCAGCATGCAAACGAGAGCGGCGGCAAGGTTGAAGGGGATCGCAGTCCACTTTTTCCAGCGCGGGCGCATCGCCAGGTTGGCGGGATCCAGGTGCAAATGACGTTGTGCGGCGACGGCGAGCGCGGCACCGGGCAAGGCCACCCACAGCACCAGTTGGCGCAACAACAGGTCGCCTCCGGGCAAAGTCGCATGGAACAGGTTGCGTCCGATGATGTCAGCCGCCGACAGCGCCAGCATGGCAGTGAAAGCGAATAGCGCAGCGCCGAGTTCGATCCGGGTCAGCGCTTGTTCCAGCCACCGACAAGCGCGCAGCACGCCCACCTTAATTTTTTCCGCTGCGATATCTGGCCAGTTCGGCGTCTACCTGCCGGTCGAGATCAGCGGACAAATACCCCTTGGCCTCCAGCACATTGACGGCTTTGCGAGAAAGTGCGGTCTGCTCGGCGAGATCGATTTTTTGCAAGCCCACCATTGGCTGAGTGCGCTTTGCCAGCACGGCGAGCGATTTCAAATCATCGCGCCGGGTGTCGGAAATCAGTCTTTTCGAAAGCGGAGCGCCCGTACTTTTCAGCAGCGCTTGCAGATCAGCGGGCAGCGCAAGATAGAACTTGCTCGACACGACCACCGCACCGATCCCCGTCGCCATGGGTTGGCTGCTCATGTACGGCGTTTTGCCCGCCCACTGCATGGCGATGCTGGCAAGCGGCGTACTCACCACGGTATCAACCAGTCCGGTGGAGAGGCCGGTATACACCTCCGTGATCGGCAACGCCACGGGGGACCAACCATTCGCATTAAAAAACGCATCAATGAATCGGTCTCCTTGCCATTGCCAGATGCGGCGGCTTGCGAGTTCATCCAGAGTCGCGAGCGGCTTGGTCGAAAAAAAATGGATATTGCCAACTTCCATCCAGGCGACAAGCTCGTACTGATTGGTACGAAATCCGGCGTCGATCACGGGCTGTATTTTGGCGCGCACGGCGTCAATCTCGGCGTGATCACGAAACAGGAATGGTGTTTCAAGCACGCGCGCGGGCGGGAAAATCTCTCCGACACCGTGACCCGAGAGCGCCGCACCTTGCAACTGCCCGAAGCGAATTTTACGCAGCATGTCCGGCTCGTCACCGGAGATGCCGCCGGGGTAGAACTTGATCATAAGCCGCCCCTGGCTTTGGGTTGCGACCTCTCTGCTCCAGGCGTCAAAGGCTTTCATCCAGGTCGACCCCTGCGGGGCAAGTGTGGCAAATTTAAGCACATACGTATCTGCGGCACGGGCACCGCCTGTCCCCAGCATCAGGGCTGCAAGTAATAAGGTAAATACGGCGTTCAAAATAGTGTGTCCTCCTGAGCGAGCAGCTTGCCTGCTTTCTGTTTGGCAATGGCATTCGCGAGATTCAAATCGGGATCGGTACTGGCGGGTGCGTCAATCACCCGGGTCAATGCCGCGTGAAATGCGGTGCGATCACCCATCTGCCTGTATAGATATTGTGCGCGGTAAACATCGACCAGCAACAAGCGGTTATGACTGATCCGGGCAGCCTGATCGAAATGCTGGGCCGCACGGCTGAAATCGCCGCCGAACATGGCCGCCCGGCCACCATAATATGCGCCGAAGAACAGATGCGTGCCGCCATGGTAATAGGTTTCATCGAGTGCCAATACCCGGCGCATCAGCGCTTCGACACGCGGCAATTCAGCCAGTCGTGCGGGTTCGTCAAGTTGATGCTCAATCCACTTGCCCCAGGATGAGGCTGTCCAGAACAAGGCAGGAACAGCACGCGAATTCAGCTTCAAAAGTGCAGCATCAAATTGAATGGAATCCCCGGCCAGCAGCTCCGCCGACATCCCCTGAGCCGAGAGCACAACACTCGCATGATCAAAAGCGCGGCGATACAAACCGGTTGCGCGATCGGGGTCGTCGTCTTCGACAAAGCCCATTGCATACCCATAAAAACCCATTGCCGCTTGCAGCTCATAGGCGGCGTTATCGGGGTCCGCAAGCAGCAGCGCTTCGATCATCTTGAGGTTGGGCGGAATACTGGCTCGCGCAATTTCAAGATCAGTTTCACGGTTCATCGCAATCAGACCGTTATCAATCAACGGAGAGGCGCCACGCGCGATCAGTTGGCCCGTTGAACACCCGCCGAGTGGGATGCAGGCCACCAGTAGAACAGCGCCACTGCGATATGGGAAAACGGACAATCGCATCGGGATCCTCTAAGTGGATGGAATGAAATACGGATCACATGCTAGCACTGCAGAGGAAGCACCGGAGAATTGGCCTCCCCATATTTCCACTGGACGAGTTGACGATATCAAGGCCCACTACTGTCCGAAACGGGATCAGGCTTGGCATAATGCGAACTTCCCGTAAGGTGGATTCCTTCATTGCCCCTCGCCCAATCAAGCTGGCTTGCTCACCCGCATACCCATCCATTGTCGCTTCGCGCCTGGCTCAGTGACCACGGTTCACTGACCCAGCGCTTGAAGTCGCGGTGCGAAACGTTTCGCGTGGTGCCGTTGACCACCGGTCTCGCCCGCCCCAATCCGGATGAATATGCGCTGCTGGGCGTGGCAGCAGGCACGCGTGTTTATGTGCGCGAAGTCCTGTTGGTGTGTAATGACCTCCCAGTAGTGTTCGCCCACAGCGTGCTGCCCTACCCCAGCCTGCGCGGCGGCTGGAACAGCGTCAGCCGGTTAGGCAACCGGCCGCTTGGTGAAGCCCTGTTCAGCAACCATCGCATACACCGCCAGCCACTGGCCTTCCGACACCTGCAGCGCGAGCATCCCTTGTTTCGGACCATCGCCCGGCATCTGGTCCTGACCGTCAACAATCTGTGGGGCCGACGTTCAGTGTTTTGCCTTAACCAGCATCCGTTGCTGGTCACCGAAGTTTTTCTCCCTGCGATTGATAGCTTATGACCCTGACCGAACGCTTGTCTCTTTATGAAAAGTTGATGCGGCTGGACAAACCGGTGGGCATTCTGCTGCTGCTGTGGCCCACGCTTTGGTGCCAATGGCTAGCCAGTAACGGGCACCCAAACTGGATGATTCTGTGGATATTCATCATGGGCGTGGTACTGATGCGTTCGGCCGGCTGCGTCATCAACGACTATGCGGACCGCAAAATCGACCCGCTTGTGGCGCGCACCCGCAACCGTCCCCTGGCCGCTGGCAAGGTGTCCACCAAAGAAGCGCTGCTGCTGGCAGCGGGCCTGTCCTTGCTGGCTTTTCTGCTGATTCTGCCTCTTAATACGCTGGTGCTGAGCTTGTCCGTCATCGCCTTATTTCTGGCGGCGAGCTACCCGTTCACCAAACGCTTTTTTGCCCTCCCCCAAGCCTACCTCGGCATCGCGTTCGGCTTTGGCATCCCGATGAGTTACGCCGCCCTGTGGGGTGAGGTTCCCATGGAAGCCTGGATCCTGCTGGCGGCCAACACCTTCTGGGCCATTGCCTACGACACGCAATACGCCATGGTTGATCGCGAAGACGATCTCAAAATCGGGATCAAAACCTCGGCGATCACCTTCGGCCGTTTTGACCTGGTTGCCATCGCCGTATGTTATGGCCTGACGCTGGCACTCCTTGCCTGGGTGGGTTTTCAACGCAATATGGGGATCGCTTTTTATGGCGGCTTGATTACCGCCGCGGCGATTGCCGTCTATCACATGAGCCTGATCCGGTCGCGTGACCCCAAGCGATGCTTTCGTGCCTTCCTGCACAACACCTGGTTCGGTGGTGCCATATTTGTCGGCATTGCGCTGAACTATGTATGACGTGCCTTAACGCGGGCAGGCAACGCGAGACTGGCGGCTGTTGGGGTAGGCCTGCTTGATGTCACCCAGGCTTTTCAACGCGTCCGGATCTTCACTGCGTACCATGAAGTAATATTCCGTCCCTTGTTTTGGCTGGACTTCGACACGGGTACCCAGCACGCCTTTGTCCTCGACTTCACTTACGCGCCGCTGTGCCGACTCGTTATTCGCATACAGGCCAAGTGAAATGGCGTTGCGCCAGGGCGCATCCTTGACCACGAAAGCATCCAGTATCCCCACAGCCATCAGTTCACTCAGTTTGGCTGCTGCCGACTCGGCACTGGGCAAAGGCGGGAAAATAACCCAGTTTCGCGTATTCACCGGCACTTCGGTGAAGGACATGACCCGTTCATTGGCCAAGGTCTTGAATTGCTCACGCACCTGCGTGAACTCGCCCTGATTCAAACCCCGCCATTCAATACAAAATGCCTTGGGTACCACAACACCTTTCGGTGGCGCGTCACTTGAAGACAACCCGGCCTGACTCCTCAAGCTCAGTCTATCCACATTCATGGGCGCAGTCTCGTTCGACCCGGTTTGCGGCAAGTACTCACGGCCGATAAAAAAGCTCGCTACCAGCAAGTTGGCTGCCAATAGGCTCCATGTCATCCATTTCATTGCAATTCACCTTCTCGGGTCACGCGTTCCATTCCTTCCAGCACCAGTAAAGGCACCAATTCAACTTGCAGATCAAGAAAAGGCAACAACGCTTCAGCATCGCCCCCCGTCAGAATGACGCGTGGCGGTTTCCCAGCCACTTCAGTCAAATGCACAAATTGCCGTTGAACCGCGCCACATAATGCTGCAATGATGCCGCTTTGCACGGCATCCGCCGTTGTTCGTGGAAAAGCCTGAAGTGTGCCATTTACCTCGGCCACATTGGATGTGCCTTGCTGAAGAGCTCGCTGCATCATCACCATCCCCGGCACAATCAAGCCGCCAAGAAACTCACCTTCATTTGACAACGCATCCACTGTCATCGCGGTACCCACCGAGACGACCAGCGTAGCGACCTGACTGCGCTGACGCGATGCAAGTAGCCCCATCCAGCGATCCACGCCCAGTTGACGAGGATTGAGGTATGTATTGCTTACATCGGAAAACGTCGACTCGGTCGTCAACCAGATGGGGGATATCGAATAAGACTCCAGCAGCACAGTAAGCTGCGCCTCATGCTGCGTACGCACCACACTGGCAATGTAGCAGGTGGTATGCGGATCCAGAATTCGGGTGAATGCGAGCAAATCACAATAAAGCGTACTACCCTGCTCCAGCCAGCTGCCGTCTTCAACCACAGCCCATTTCAGCCGTGTGTTACCCGCGTCAAGCAACAATCGCCGGCTATTCATCACGCACACGTATCGAGTCGCAAGCTGATTTCCCCCCCGCTGTAGGCATGAATGCCTGACTGCGGATTTCGTAATAAAAACGCCCCTGTTTCATCTACACCGGCTGCCACTCCCACCACCCCTTTCGAGTCAGGCAACTTCAGGGTAACCGCTTTATCCGCATAGGCATCAAGGGCCATCCAGTCTGCGCGCAAGGCGGGAAACCCTTGCGCACGGAAAAGCGTCAACAAGAGATGCAGCTCCTGCAAACAATCCGCAAGCAATTGATTGCGGCTCACGGTGATTCCCATTTCATATAAATCCACCACAGCCTGATCCACTGCGTCACGTTGATCGGGGCTCATGCGTACATTCAGCCCTATCCCAACAACCGCAAAAGCAGCGCCATGCAGGTCTCCTTGCACTTCAACCAGTATCCCGGCCAACTTGCGGTAATCCACCAGCACATCATTGGGCCATTTCAAACGTACCGCATGCCGCGTGTGACGATTAATAGCCCGAGCAATGGCCAAGCCCACTGCCAGACTCAAGCCCGCCAGCGACTGCAGGCCATTCTCAAATCGCCACAGCACTGAAAAAGTCAGACTACCGCCCAATACGGCATGCCAATATCTTCCACGCCGCCCCTTGCCTGCAAACTGGTGTTCCGCACACAACACCGTACCATCAACCGCACCTTGTAATGCAGCCTCCATCAGTACGATATTGGTCGAGGCAGCACTATCCAGGATACGGACTTCATAGTCGTGAGCCACATCACCAAGAAGTTCAACAATTGCAGTCTCATCGAGCCAATCCACTGGAACAGGCAGCTTGTAGCCCCGTCCACGCACAGCATGGACTTTAAGTCCCATGGCCTCGGCCTGGTTGATGATATTAAAAATGCTGGCGCGGGAAAGCTGAAACTCGTGTGCCAGATCCTGTCCAGAATGAAACCGGCCATCAGACAACCTGCGCAATAAGGGAAACAAGGCTTTTTGAGTTTGATTCGTCACCCCCAAATTTTACCTGTTGGCTACAACGAACATCAGTGTTTATTCAGCACAATAAAAAACCCCCTCTATGCGGGAGGGGGTTTTAGAGTACTCCAAGCGTTAGCTGGAGTACGAATAAGGAGTCTGACGATGACCTACTTTCACAGGCGCAGTGCCTACTATCATTGGCGCGGGAGCGTT